>JBBRPT010000017.1:0-74742 GCA_038227635.1 Leptolyngbyales cyanobacterium
CTCGTAAGCACGATGGAGAACCCGGATTGAAAACGCTCTGGCGAGGACTAGGAAAGTTCCATGATTTGCTCGAAGGAGCACGTCTGGCGACTCATGCCTAAGCCCTGCCTGCGTTCTACCGACTTCTGCCTAATGCATAGCGCTTTAAACAGCCCCTCACCAAAATGGTTTTGCTTTCAGAGATGGGTACTCTAGCAGGAGATTTTCTATCTTGCTTCTCACCTTGTATGACGCTTCAACAGCCTAGCTTAACCACTCTTGCAAAACAGGGAGACTTCGCCGCGATCGCCGCTTTGATGAATCGAGCCTTGCAACCCAAAGGGATTGTAGTTAGAGTTGCTCACCAAAACGGGCATCTGCGCGTGCTGTTAGAAGGGCAAACGATCCCCGACCAAAAAGTGCTCGCACCTTACGTCTACAAAGGGATTTCGACTCTGCAAATCCCAAAATTACACACATTGGGTATCTTGGGGCGAGTACACGGAACGAGCACATCCGCTTGGAGCGAGACCTTCGCACTCACGACGGCAGACCTAGAGTTGAGTACAAAGCCTCCAACTCATCTAGAGCCAGATAACCCTGATAGAAAGCAAACACTAGATCCTTCAGAATCTGAATCTCAAGGAGAAGATGACTTAATAGACAACCCAGAAAACAATTCAACTGGGGAGTCAGACGTTGCTTCAGTCGCTAATCTAGATACAATCGCCACTCATCTAAATCAGGCACTGGCAACTGAAGGACTGGTCTTTGAGGCAAGCCTGGACGATCGCATCCTCAGACTCACTGCCAAAACTAACCAAATCTTAGAGGGTGACACCTTTGCCAAAGCGGTTCAAACCCTATTGCTGCCGCTCAACGTGTCTGACATTGATAAAGTTCAACTTTATAAACAAAAAACAACCAGCAACACCCCTTATAAAATCAAAGAGTTTACCCTCTACCGCGAGCAAACCCAAACCGAAGCTGTTGTAAACGTCGCCGAGTCGCTTCCCTTGCCCGATCGTCCTGCGGCTCAGGTTCAGCCTACAAAGCTAACCTCTCAAGCCGCAAAACAGTCCAAATTTGTGATGATTGCGTTGGTAGCGTTGTTTGTGGTGGTGCTGATTGGAGGCATCAAGTTGCTAGCCAAACCGCCTGCTGCCGCAGAAGTATGTCAGGATGCAGCAGGAGCACCGGGTTACTGTCAACTTGCGGTGCAAATGACAGGTGAACAAACTCTACATAATCTGAAAACTGTTGCTACGCCCTTGACCCTTGAACTGCAAGAGAAAGGGTTGAGCTTTTGTACAGAGGATTCTAACCTACAACTGCAACGGAAATTAGGGAGGCAAAAAACCCGCTACACTCCCGCGTTTAGGTCAGAACCCCTCTTTCCGGGAATCATGATGGTGGACACGCAACTAAAAGCGTCTCCCCAATCTGACGTGACCGTGTTTCGGACTGCCTGCTTGTTTGTCGGAAATGGTAATCAAGTAGAACTGTTCAAAAATGTCGTCTTGCCGAATGGCTGGCCTCAAGAGCCTTACCAAGGTCAGCAAGAATTAGAGCCAATGCAGCGATCGCTAAAGGCATATCAGATCATCATCCTGTTGGGAGGCGGCACCCTGTTTACTGCGATCGGGCTATTTGCTGCCTCTATCCTTAATTTAGGATTTCAAATCTACTCCTTCGGGGGGCTATGGCGGACAGCCTCTATTCTAGGGACTTTAGATACACTATTGCTGATAATGTCAGGGGCGACGCTGAATCTTTTTGGCGGGGTGCCTCTAACCTGTTTAGCGCTAGGGTTAACTCAGATGTGGGTCAAAGATCTTCGAGTTGACTGGGCAGCAGGCTATCGCGTGGTAGCTTTAGGCGTATTTTTAATGATGATAATTCGCACTGTGCTGAACTGGCTTTTGCTAGGGTTCATTTTCTCAGTGCTTTAGCGTCTTTGGTTAAACAGCTTTTTGAGTTCTGTTAGTTTGCGAGTTTTCTTATCTAACTCAGGTTGAAACGCCTCATCAAAAATCTTCTGTTGCACTTGACGTAAGAAGATGAATAGGTTTGCCTGTTTAATCTGGGTAACAACCTCTAGTTCGAGCAGCGTATGGCACAGTAGTTCTAGTCGCACATCGCGTTAGTCTCCTATGACAGACTCTTCAAATCTAGACGTTTCTGTGTCTTCGGTTGACATCAGAGACATGGAAATTGATGACCTCGCCACCGTTTATCACTTAGGCGAAGAATTGTTTACGAGTGAGCTTTATCCCTACATCTATCGCACTTGGGATCAGTGGGAAGTCATTGGACTCTACAACACCGATCCAGAATATTGCCTGGTGGCTGAAATCGGCGAGCAGCTTGCCGGATTTGTGTTGGGCACTATCATCAACAAGTCCACCTTGGTCTATGGCTACATCATTTGGTTAGGGGTTGCGCCCAACTCTCAACGGCGCGGAGTGGCAGACAAATTAGTCGATAAGTTAGTAGAACGCATGATCGATGATGGGGCGCGCTTTATGATGGTAGACACCGACCCCGAAAATCTTCCAGCTCTCAAATTCTTCACCCGTAAAGGGTTTGGCAATATGCGGCAACACGTCTTTTTGTCAATGAATCTGAGCGAACACGACTATTACGGCAGACTCATTGCCTATGAGCGAGAAAAGGCAGATCGGGCAATTTGGAAGCGTCCTCGTCGTCGCCCCAATGCAAAATCCTAAAGGAATTCTAGATGTCTGAGCTGCTCGATCGCGCGAATTCTCTTAAACCTGCATCTTGGGTGCTGCCGTCCGACGTGCCGCCAGAAGAATTTGCGGCAGCGATCGCGTCTCATCTTCCCCAACTCACAGGAGATTATGTGGCGCAATTGCTGTGGAGTCGAGGCATCCGCGATCTTGAGCAGTTGGCGGGCTATCTGAATCCTGATGAGTATCAGCCTGTTAGTCCGTTTGAGTTTGGGCAAGAAATGCGCTGGGCAGTTGAGCGACTACAAACCGCCCACCAAGAGGGGGAAACGATCGCGATTTGGGGCGATTTTGATGCAGATGGAGTCACCGCAACCGCAGTGTTGTGGGATGGGTTAGGACAGTTTTTCCCTCAAAATCAGCGGCTTTTTTACTACATTCCCAATCGTCTCACCGAGTCTCACGGGCTATCTCAAACGGGTATATCTCTTCTAAAAGAGAAGGGTTGTCGATTGATAGTGACCTGCGATACGGGTAGTACAAATCTTGATGAAATTGACCACGCTAACAGTTTAGGAATCGACGTGATTGTTACGGATCACCACACATTACCCGTTACTCGTCCCCCGGTTTGGGCGATCGTCAATTCTCGTTACTTTCCCAAAACTCACCCGCTTGCGAGTCTTTCGGGCGTTGCGGTCGCCTATAAACTGGTTGAGGCGCTGTATGAGACGTTGCCAGACGTTCCTCGTGAGCCGTTGGCGCATTTGCTGGATTTGGTGGCGATCGGGCTGATTGCCGATCTCGTCGAACTTAGAGGAGACTGTCGCTATCTGGCACAAAAAGGAATTCAGCAGCTTCAGACTCACTCACAGCGCAAACCCAGTGAGCAAACCCGTCCCGGTATTACCCGACTTTTGGAATTGTGTAAGCGATCGGGCGATCGACCCACTGATATTTCCTTCGGGTTAGGTCCTAGAATTAACGCTGTCAGCCGCATTCAGGGCGATGCTCATTTTTGTGTCGAGTTGCTCACCAGTCGAGATGCCCAACGCTGTCGAGACCTTGCGGAGTTAACCGAGTTAGCCAATTCTCGCCGCAAAGCCCTGCAAAAAGACGTTGCTCAACAAGTTACCGCTAAACTGGCTCACCTTGATCTCTCGACGACTAGCGTCATTGTCTTAGCCGATGACCAGTGGAGCGCTGGAGTCTTAGGGCTGGTCGCGGGACAGATCGCTCAAGAATATGGGCGACCGACCATTTTGTTAACAACTGAGCAACCCTTAAGCGATTCACTCCCATCGCCCGCTCTCGCTCGTGGCTCGGCTCGATCGGTGAATCAAATCGATCTCTATCAGCTCGTCAAAGATCAAGAGCATCTTCTGCATCGCTTTGGGGGGCATCCCCTCGCAGCAGGGTTGAGTCTTGAAATCGAAAATCTGCCCCTCTTTACGCAGGCGATCAATCAGCGGTTACGGCAGCAAATGGGCGGCGTTGACGCGATCGCTCCTTCGATTCAAGCCGATCTAGCCATCACCGTTCAAGAATTGGGCGCACCTCTCTATCAAGAACTCCGTTTTCTCGAACCCTGTGGCATGGGAAATCCGATCCCCAAGCTGTTGATTAAAAACTGCTGGTTTGAAGTTGGCAAACACCGCAACATTCAAGACTGGCGGGGGCAGAAAGTTCGCTACATTCAAACCCGATTCACAGTTCTTGACGATTCCATATCAGTTGGGTTTCCGGGGGTTTGGTGGGGGCACTACAGCTATGAGATTCCTCAAGGACGGTGTGATGCGATCGTCGAACTCGAAAACAACACCTACCGAAAGCAGTATGAAGTTCGTTTAGTAGCTGTTCGCCCGTGTGCTGACTCGATTCAAAGTCGGGCTACTCAAATTGATTGGGTTGTCGATTGGCGGCAGGGCAACTCCGGCGAACCGTCGGATTGTCTCAAGATTCAAACCTGTCCCACGAGTTGGAATGAGCTACAAGTCTGGTTTCGTCGAGCCATTCGAGAACAGAAGAGTTTGGCGATCGTGTATCCGGCTCCCAAGCTATCTCCACCGAGCGAAGTTTGGCAAACTTTATTAGGCATCGCTAAGTATCTCAGCCGAACTGAAAAAACTGCCACGCGCCAGCAGATCTGTCAGCAGCTAGACATTGGCGACTTGGCGTTAAAGAATGGGGTTCTTGCCCTGAAGTTTCTCGGCTTTCAGGTGACGTATTCAAACCACAGCTTTCAAATAACCTGGGAGGCTGTAGAGGACTCGATCGCGTCAGCCCCCCCAGCTAAAAGAGCAATTGAGAACTTTTTTGCGGCAATTCAAGAAGAACAGTTTCAGCGTCAATATTTCTATCAAGTACCGCTATTGACGATTCAAAACGTGGCATATCAAACGACCTTCAGAGATTAAATTGATGTTGAAGAGATTCATGACTCAGAGTGTGTGGAGGAGCCATTGAGGAACCGCTAAAACTTGATTAGCTGGCTTTACGTAAAACTGCACGGCTCGAAGTTGCGGTTGGCATAGACTCTCTAAACCCACGTCGCGTCACTACCCATTCCGTGTTTCCAAGAAGGTGATCATAAATCGCGATGATGGCAATCACATTTTTAAACACGCAATAAAACGGGATAAACAAACAGTAGAGAATAAAATCTCGAAATGGGTTCTTCACGATTTTATTTCTGACTCGCCACGCCACGAGCGTCTGACAAGGACCGCTCAACAGCGTTAACACCGTCGTTGCCCAAACATAACCTTGCGGAATCACGGGTGGCTCTGTCTGAGTTAGCGACAAACTAAACAACATCGGAAAGATCTGAAGCGCCACAAAATGAAACCCCGCACTATAGATCAGCAGCATTGACCAATAGGTTTTTTGCCACCCATCTAGCTTGTGAGAGCGCAGCAGCGGGAGCTGGTGTTTGAGCGTCACTTCGAGCCAACCTTGTGCCCAGCGCTTGCGCTGAAACCAGAAGGCTCGCAGGTCGATCGGGGCAAGCTCCGTCGTGATAATTCCAGGATCGTGGACAATATTGTGTCCTCTCAGCAGCGTTCGCAGAGTGGCATCAATATCTTCAGTCATCATCGTGGGTGAAAAGCGGATGCGCCTTAATACAGCCGTTCGCCAATAGCCGTTTGAGCCACAAAACATCCCCGTGTCAGCTAACAGAGACTTGGCAGGGTGACTAACTCCATACATGCACTCAAATTCTACGGCAATCATTCGGGTCAGAAAACTAGTACGACTGTTGCGAATGACGTTACGCCCTTGCACGACGGCATAGCGATTGCTAGCTAGCCAACTCCAAGCACGGCGAAGACAATCTGAATTTGGGCGATGATCAGCATCTAGAATGCCCGTAACTTCACCTGTGACGATTTTTAGTGCAGCATTCAAGTTCTCTGCTTTAGAATGGCTGTCTTCAACCGGGAGCAGTCGTAACTCTGGGTGTCGATCTGCTAGCCGTTCTAGGTCATCTTCAATAGGCAGCCTCATCGGGCTATTGTAAGCCAGAACCACTTCTAGCCCTGCTTCAGGACGATCGACATGGTTGAGAATATAGTCGAGTGTGCTGAGAATAATGTGCTGCTCGTTGGGCAAATAAGCGACCACAATCAGCGAACATCTGGGCAATGGACGGTTTGGCTCAGACAAATTCTCGCGTTGCAGAGCATAAGTACGAGGCATCCGCAGAAATCGTTGTAGCATCCCTAATCGGGGCTTCTGTGTGCGTGGAGACGAGTAGGCGATCGCCGTTGACATCGCTTCACCAATCACCACCACCGAAGTCACAAAATAGAGAATCGGGATGAGAAGATGCAGCGGCAGCAGATTCCATCCGCCTTTCAAAATGCAGTAATAGAGAATGGTCGGCAACCCGAGCACTACCACATGAGTGAAGATTACCTTGTCAAGAACAGGACCAAAAACAACGATGGGCTTGTGCAGCAGTCCCTTCCTCATAATTTTTTAACTATTAACGAGTCCATATAGATAGAAACCATGCACAAGCAGCCTTGTCAAATATTAAACAGAGATTAAGCCACTAAGATTTAGGATTTGACACGCTCAAATCCTGATGCAGCCTGTCCCACGGTAGATGGGTAAGATTACCCAAGAATACAACAATCTTTGGAGATCTTTATCTGTTACAGGAAGCAATATAAACGAGTTCTTATCCAGCGATCGTCTTCAGTTTGATAGAAATCGATTACGGAAATGAGTCAAAAAAATTAGCTTTGCAGTTTCGTGCGTGACGACCTGCAAAGCTTAACCAACGTTACATCGAGCTATCCGACTCAAGCAATCTCAACGAGTTGAATTTCAAAGACTAAATCTTCGCCAGCCAAAGGATGATTGGCATCAAGAGTGACTTCTGAGTCAGAAATGTCAGTGATGACGACCGGAATTGCTTCACCAGAAGGCTGCTGAATTTGAAGTTGTTGACCCACTTCTGGTTCTAGTTCAGGTGGCATTTGGTCGCGCTCGACGACCAGCACCATTTCTTCTCGATGGGGACCATAAGCTTGCTCGATCGGAATCGTCTCTATTTTGGAATCACCGGGACTCATTCCCACAACAGCACCCTCAAACCCGGGAATAATATTTCCTTCTCCGATCGTAAACTCTAAGGGTTCACCGTCAGTGGACGAATCAAATACTGTGCCGTCATCTAGCTTTCCCGTGTAGTGAACTCGAACAGTATCACCTTGCTGTGCCTGCGCTTGTAACTGTGCCATGCGTTCGCTCCTGGATGTGATTGTGATTAATTTTCAACGATAGAGGAGACGTGCGATCGTCACCAAGTTCCTTTAGTCGGATTAGAACACTTTTCACTCTAACGGTCTAGTTGAAAAACGGGCACGATCTAAATACTTCTGTAATCTCTAATCGGATGAAAGGCGCTAGGGTTTACGTTAACGAACTGCGATCGCCGCAAATGTCCCTCGATTTTCCGTCTTTCCTCTTCTCCTTTAAAGGAGAACTTGCTGCCCTAAGTGCTGCCTTGATCTGGGCAAGTGCCTCTGTAATCTATGTTGGAGTCGGGCAGCAGCTCTCTCCTCTAATTCTAAATTTTACGAAAGGATGGATCGCAGTGATCTTCCTTCTCTGCACGCTCTTCCTGCGAGGGCAGTTTTTACCCTCAATCAACGCAACTAATGGCGGTCTGTTGCTCCTGAGCGGAATTTTAGGCATTGGCTTTGGGGACACGGCTTACTTCAATGCGCTCAACTGCATCGGGGCAAGACGAACGCTGTTACTCGAAACACTTGCCCCTTCACTGTCTGCCTTGCTAGCCACGCTTTTTTTGCGAGAACATCTCCCATCAACAGCTTGGTGGGGCATCGGACTCACCCTCGCTGGCGTGTTCTGGGTCGTTGCTGAACGGGTTCCTGAGTCGGCTCACACTCATTTTCGCCTCTGGCGAGGACTTGGGTTTGGGCTACTGGCTGCATTGGGTCAGTCGATCGGAGCGGTGCTTTCAAGAGCTGCTTTAAGTGGAACCGAAATTGACCCGCTTTGGAGTACGCTCATTCGCCTAGGAGGAGGCACGATCGTACTGGCGCTATGGATTGCGGTTCGGCAAACCTCTAGAGAACTATTAAAACCTGTGAGGTCTGGTCGTCTGTTTGTGATTGTTGCAGGCACTGCGTTTGTCAGTACCTACTTAGGCATCTGGTTACAACAGATTTCGTTAAAGTATGCAGTCACAGGAGTGGCACAAGCCTTGACTAATACCAGTCCGGTTTTTATGCTCGCTATCGCACTGTGGATGGGTGAGAAAGTCAGTCTTAGAGCCATCTTGGGGGTCGCCCTGACTTTGATAGGCGTTTGGCTGCTGTTTAACAGGGCATAGGTAATCTGTCAGACTCACCTCTTCCGGTGGTCAGAAGACTTGTAGTTGACTTGCAAGATATATATTGAGCACACAACTGATTGCTATTTCATCTTTTGTCCAATTCTTTAGAATGTGGTTAAATGTTATTAAGCACACTGTAAAGCTGAAAGATCTAGAGACTGGTACCTCAAAGTTCCCTAAGAAGAGGGTGTTCATCGCTGTTGATACTGCCATAAATTCAACTCAGTACAACTAGGATTCTTAGTTGATGCGTAGAAACACTTGTTCCTGCAAAGTCGTTTATGATACTTCGGTATTCATGCTCATGAAACTCTGTCCACTGACCTGTATTTGTATAGAAGGCACTTTAGCCACGTCTGGATGAGATAGATGAGCTAAAAGACCACTCACAGAACAGGCACGCTTGACCCGTTGAACCATCTATAAGGAGCGTTGTTGCAATGCAGCCACTCTTACTTCTTTCCGCTGCTTTTTATTGTCTCTTAATGCCGATTCTCTTTATGAATTGGCTAGGTCTTTTTCAGGAAGATACAGAATTAACTCAGAAAGAAAAGCAGCTTTCAATGGGAGCGATCGCGATCGCTACGATTTTATGGCCTATTGTGATTCCCTTTGCTTATTTAGAACTTCTGGGCAAGTTTCAAAAATCTGCAAGAACGACTCGCCTGTATAAGAAAATGCTGGAAGCTACCACCAACTCTCAGCCCTGCTAATGTGTAACTATTTCTAAAAATTAGGTGGGGTTCTTCGATGTTGCAGAATTGAGAGACTCTGCCTAACTCTATTAAAAGCCAAACGAACTCCTAAATTTTATCGTTAAAAAGATGCTGTTCCCAAGCTTCTCTCTGGACATTGGGTTACAAAGTTGTCAAAAGTAATAGGTATAACTTCCTATGCCCCTCTAAAGAAACGTTTAGAGGATTAATCAGTACTGTTATAATTCTAAAGTTTGCTAGATTGATCAAAGATTGATGACAAAGCGAATCTGATCGTGATTTTGTCTTCAAAGTATCAGAGATTTACGAATCAACTATCGTAGATTGATCTCTGATGAGTTGCGTACCAGCCTATACTGGCTGACCAATTTAGAGCGTTTTGGATGAATTCGAGTGGGTAGCCTAATCTGAATGAGGGTTGATCGGTTTAATCTGGTAAACCATTTCATTCAAAGCGGAGGAACCAACCTTATTTTGGGGCGAGTCTCAGAATCTCTGAGAGAGACACCTTCCAGTCTTAGCCCGTCAGCTAACTCCGTCGGCAATGGGAGGAGTGCCCAAGACTTATGCTTCTATAAGCAACGGTCGTTGGTGTCTCCTGGTTGATTTCTTAGCGTTGCTTATCGAAGAAGCGCTGGAGGCAAAACCCCTGACCCACCTCTCGCAAACCCTGACATTGAGAGGTCATGATCATGAATATTCTATCTATGCTTGTGCGTCTTCAAAGCACACTAGGTCGAGGTGACTTAGTGAACCAAATGGTACTTTTACCACAAGCGCAATCGCTTCAGACTAACTCTGGGCAAGACATCAATTTGGTCGTGGGCTACTCGAGTTCTCCTCGCAGTCAAACTGCACTCGATCTAACGTTGTGGATTGCTCACCAAACCCGGTTGGCGACCAGAAAACAGGTCACAGTGCAGGTTGTTTATGTAGTTGATAGTCGAGCGAGCCATCAGCGATCGAGGGTTGCAACAACGGCAGACCTAGCGCAGCGACGGGCAAGAGATCTACAAGACCACTCTACGCTTCTCTGTATAGAGCCTCACGACCGACCCGGAACCGCCTTGGCTGAGCTGCCTGATTTGTTTGAGTTAGGCAGTCCTAATCTTGAGATGGGCATGGCAGATGTATTTGAATACGCCGATCGGATTCTCTGGCAGGCTCGTTGTTTGGCTGATGAGTGGCGCGGTTCTCTCAAGACCCACCTGCGGTTTGGCTCTGTTGATGAAGAGTTAACCAGTGTCGTTCAAGCTGAATCAGCGTCTCTGCTGATTTTGGGCTGTGAATCTGCTAAGCATCCATTAGTGCAGCAGCTAGGGAAGACGTTTCCCTGCCCTGTGTTGGGCATTCCGTCTGCTTTAGATGAAGACTCATTGAGTTAGTTAGTCTCAGCGATCGAGCATCGGTAACCTTCTTGCTGTTGCCCGATCGCTGGTTTTAGTTCTCAACTTGGTAGGGAGTCTCTTGATTCATCAGCTTGAGACGTTCATCAATCTGCAATTTTTCCTGACACTTTTGAGCGATCTCCTCCAAAATTCGTATAGCCACTTGAGTTTCTGACTCGTCTGCTAAAACAGTGACTCGTATATCAGCTTGAGAATAGAGAGAATGACGATGTTCTGAGAGACTTCTCAGTTTCTCTTTAAGCTCAGCGTTTTGATCTTGAAGAATTGGACGACTGGTATCGTGCTGTAGTCGTTGGTGTAATTGCTCGATCGAAACGTCAAGCCAAACGACGATTCCATGTCGTAAATAGCTCCAGTTTTCAGGCTTCAAGACGATTCCACCGCCTGTGGCGATCGCTAATCGCGTGTAAGGCGATAACTGGGACAAAACTTGAGTTTCTAACTGCCGAAAGGTTTCTTCTCCAGATTCGGCAAAAATTTGAGTGATTGGCTGTCCGGCTGCCTGTTCGATTACGGAATCAGTGTCAAAAAACTGATACCCAAGTTGTTGTGCCAGCAAGCACCCGATCGTGCTCTTGCCTGCTCCCATCATGCCAATGAGATAAATATTGACTCCTTTCAACAAGAGACTTTCCTAAATAAATGAATAAGCTTGCTACCACCACACTAACGTTAAGCTGCTCTGCTGTGACGCAAGTCATATCCCATAGTCAGAGTTTAGTTAATAATTCTTAATCAAATAATCACACTATAAAGTATCAATAAATACTGATTTCCAGTGATTCTTTATTGATTTATTCAGGTTAATCTGTGAGAGCTAAAAATTCATCGGAGATCGCTCATGATTTCTCGTATGCTTGCTATCTCGCTACTTGGCATCGGACTCTCTGCTTTCTCGCCGAGAGCGATCGCGACTATTCCTTCTCAAGCAACCATCGCTCCAGTTAAACAACCAGATTCTTCAAAGCAAAATAACAAACTAGATGCGGACGACAACGCTGTAACCGATCAACTTTTAGGAATGTTAGCAATTTGTCTGCTGATCACTCCTGTCTTAGGGCGTGCTGCCTATAAACAGCATCTCGATTACCGCAGCGCGATTCATCACAACAAAGTCGAAACGTTAGAGAGAGTTTGGAAGTTGCCATCGAAAATTAGATAGTCATTCCTATCATGTTCACCATTAGCCAAAGTCGTCATCTCTTTTGTCTGGGTCAAGATTCCGATGGGGTGGCACAATGACTCGAAAGTCTGCATCCACGACTGATTCAGGCTTCCTAGACTCCGAGTCTTGAGGAGCACCATACGAATAGTTTGAGCGGCTTGATCGGGACTGCTGAGAGTCTGTGCGTTGTCTGTCTGACTCCCAATTTTGGGGGCGATCGTCTGACTCGTCAAACCAGTCTGATGCGTCTTCTTCCCAATCAGACCTACCCTCTTGAGAGGTTGAGGGAGCTTGCCAAGCGGTGCGAGTTTGAGCAGATTCAGGTTCTCTAGGAGCTTGATAATAGTCAGTTGAAGAACTCTGTGCAGCGGATGCAGATCTTCTGTTCTGTCTGCGCCCTTGTCTCTGGGCGGTGAACCCTGTCAATCGAAACAGTCCAGCAATAGCCAGGGTAGTCAGGATGCCTGCCGCGATCGCGCTCAAAATCCACAGCGCTAGAGGAAAGGCAGGCGATCTCATTCCCAAAAATACTAGCTGCATGGAGGGTGCCCAATTTTGCAACGTAAAGAGGAGCAGAATGGCTGCCATTCCCAGCAGGAGTATCAGACGAAGAATCGGCATTTTTGACAAAGAGGGTGGGAGTTTTGAGTTAGAGGTGAACTCAGAATTCAAACGTTTGAATTCAAGACTGATCCTATCCTTCTTTCCAGCGATCGAGCGGTACACAATCAATGTCTAGTTGATCCAAAGCGCGAGCGACTACAAAATCAACCAAGTCTTCAATGGTTTTGGGACTGTGATACCAGGCAGGAATGGCAGGAACGATGCGAGTCCCTGCTTCGGCAAGCGTCGTCAAGTTGCGAAGGTGAATCAAACTGAAGGGCGTTTCGCGAGGAACGATCACCAACTTGCGCCCTTCTTTAAGCTGCACGTCAGCCGCTCGTTCTAACAAATCAGAACTGAGTCCGGCTGCGAGTTTGCCGACGGTGCTCATGCTGCATGGCATAATCAACATTCCGATCGTGCGAAATGAGCCACTGGCAATATTTGCGCCCACATCTCCCCACGGGTGGCAGGTAAGCTTGCCCCCGGCTTCAACTCCGCACTGCTGCCGCCAAAATGCCTCTTGTTGCATCGGTTCGGGCGGCATTCGGATGCCCTCCTCGGCTTGCCACACCAGATAGGTTGCTTTAGTGGCAACGAGTTCGATCGAGTAATCTGCCTCCAGCAAAAATTTCAGCGCCCGAACTGCATAAATCAGTCCAGAAGCCCCGGAGATACCAAGAATTAGAGGTCGAGAGGGAGAGGCTTCGTTATTCCTCACCGTCAAACTCCTGATCAGACTGAACCTCTTCAGACTCTAGATCTTCCTCAGTCGCTTCGCTGCCGCCGCCCACTGCGATCAGATCGATTTGCTGACGATAATAATCGACGCTCTTGACCTGAACTTCGATGCGATCGCCCAATCGGTATTGTTTGCGATTTTTGCGCCCCACTAAGGTCTGTTGACGAGACCGAAACTCATACCAATCGTCTTTAAGAGAACTGACATGCACCAGTCCTTCCACCAGCAGTTCTTCAATTTCGACAAACAATCCATAGGACTGAACGCCTGTAATCAGACCGTGGAAGACTTCGCCTGTGCGCTCTTTCATCAGTTCGGCTTTTTTCAGCCCTTCTAAGTCGTTTTCAGCATCTTGAGCCAGTTTTTCGCGTTCGCTGAGATGAACGACCACGGCGCTAAAATGATTTTCTAGTTCTTGCTGAATGTCGGGTGGCAGCACGTTCCAGCTGACTTGACCATCGGCGGAACTGTGACGCAAATTAACGCTTTCTTTGGCGCGAGTTGAGCGGCGATCGCGCCCTTCTTCAAACAGAGCATGAAGTGCCCGATGCACCAGCAAATCCGGATAACGGCGAACCGGTGACGTGAAATGGGTATAGCCCTGCTCTAATGCCAAGCCGAAGTGTGATTTTGAAGTTGTGCTGTAGAACGCAGGCTTAAGCGTAGATAGCAGCAAATAGGTCAAGACTCGCTCTGAGTCAGATTCAGCAAACTTTTGAGTAAAGTTCTGATAGTCTTGGGCACGAACGGCATCTTCTTGCTCTAGCTTCAGCTCGATACCCATGCTAACGGCAAGTTTGATTAACTCCTGCACGTCGTCGGGGTCAGGAGTCGGGTGAACGCGATAGACCGCAGGAATCTCCAACGATTGCAGATGGGTCGCGACGGTTTGGTTGGTCAGCAGCATCAACTCCACAATCATGGAGTGAATCGGCAGAGTGGATGATACAACGACCGCTCCTAAAGCCCCTTCATCATCGTAGTGAAATTTGCTAAAGGTATATTTGCCTACTTCTTCAGGAGATTCTGACCCGTCCGATCGCGCAAAAATCTTCTCTGGCAGGTTCAGTTCAAACGCTCCTCGTTGATAGCGTTGGTCTTTAATGGCGTGACTCAAAGCATTGAGTTGAGCCATCATCGCAAACACAGGCTCAAATGCTTGCACTTCTTCGGTGTGCTGATCTGCCAGAATTAGCTCTGCTTGGTGATAGCTGATTTGATAGTTAACCTGAATCACGCTCGGCTGAATCTCAAACTCGACTACCTGCCCTTCAGAATCTAAGATCAGCAGGACAGACACAGCAAGTCGATCTTTCTCAGGCTGGAGTGAGCAGAGATTATCGGTGATCTGCTCAGGTAGCATTGGCAGCACCATATCACCTAGATAGACCGATACACCTCGCTTTTGTGCCTCTCGATCGAGAGGTGAACCCGCTTCGACATAGTGGGCGACATCGGCAATGTGGATGCCTAATTGCCAGTGCCCGTCGTCTGTTTGGTCGAGGGTGATCGCATCATCAGCGCTGTCAGTCGCCTGAGACTTGATAGTGATGGTGGTCAACTCTCGCAGGTCTAACCGCTTTTTCAGCTCGACTTTGGTAATCTTGTTGGACAAACCTTTTGCTGCTGCCAACACTGTTTCAGAGAAACCACGAGGCAAGTCATGTTTGCAGCACACAATATCAACATCTGCCGCCTCTGAGTCGGTGCCGAGAATTTTGGCAACTTTGCCGAGGGGAGCGTGTTGTCCGAGGGGGTAGCGTTCTACCTCAACGTGAACGAGATGGTCGATCGCGTCTTCTAAGGCTTTGCCGTTTTCTTTGAGGCTGAGTTCAAACAGCAAGCGATCGTCTAATGGCACGGCACGAAAGTCGCCTGTATCTGCTTTTTTGACGCGCGCTAGCACTGAGGGGTTCGATCGTTCTAAGATTAAGCGGACTTCTCCTTCAGGGCTGCGGCGACGGCTACCTTCTTTGGTGACCCGGACTAACACACGATCGCCGTTCCACGCATGGCTAAGCTGGCTTTCGCGAATGTAGATATCTTCTGAGCCTTCGACATCTTGAATCGCAAAACAAAAGCCCTTGCTAGAGCACCGCAGTTTGCCTTCGACTACGCCCTCTTCAGCGACTCGACGATATTTGCCTCGTTCTTTGACTAAAATTCCAACCTTTTCTAAGGCATCCAGAGCGATTTGCAGCTTCCGAAGACTAGCTTCATCGTAGCACTCTAGCTTTTTCTCTAGAGCCTTCGGTGCCACTAGCTTGTCATCTATAAAGTTTGCCAGTAGGTCGGCGATCGAGAATTCCATGCAGCGATATGTCCTCGTAATTCTTCGTTCTGTTCTCTAGTGCGTTGCTCTTTCACAAAGCTTGTCTAAACCCCGGCTCACACAATGGCAACCCGGCACCAGCCTGTGAATTTTTCCCATTTCAACAGTTGGGAGTCTGTGACCCATGTCATCTCAGCCTCTAACTCTCTTAAAGACCGAACTTGGCGTAATGCTACCGTTTGCTTAGTTGCCCAAAGGCAACTGCTAAAAAACCGCCCTCTGAATGCTTGCCGAGTGGTTTTTAGAATGCCTTAAACCAGATAGCCCAACCGCAATTTTTAAGTCCCCAAGCTGACCTAGAGGTCGTTTCTAACGATCGTGGCTTAGAGTTCCCAAAAATGGGTTGCTTTTCAATACTGTCATGAAACGGAACGTGTTGACAAAATCTCTGTGAATTTAAGGTGGTTAAACCCTAGCTCTCAGAGGTCAGATGAGCAAGTCCAATCGCGTCTTGCAAAGAATGAAGCCCGCGATCGTTTAATTTCTGCAACAGTCCTTTTAAGACTCGACGCACCATTCCAGGACCTTCATAAATCCAGCCTGTGTAAACCTGAACGAGACTCGCCCCCGCCGTAATTTTCTCCCAGGCATCGTCTGGCGTGAAGATGCCACCCACCCCGATGATCGGAAGCTGCCCCTGAGTTTGCCGATAAATAAACCGGATCACCTCGGTCGATCGCTGTCGCAACGGTGCGCCACTGATGCCACCTGCCTCTTCAGCAACTGAGTTTCCGGTAGCTTGCAGCGTTTCGGTCTGGAGTCCGTCGCGACGGATGGTGGTATTGGTGGCGATGATGCCAGCGAGCTTGTAATGCTGAGCCAGATCGACTACGGCAGCGATATCTTCCCACTCTAGATCGGGCGCAATCTTGATCAACAAAGGCTTTTGCCCCTGATTTTCTTGCTGTAAAGCAGATAGAATTGGGTTGAGTTGGTCGGTTGACTGGAGCGATCGTAACCCCGGCGTGTTGGGCGAGCTGACATTCACTACAAAATAATCACCTACCTCTTTTAACAACCGAAAGCTGCCTAGATAATCGTCTGCGGCTTCATCAAGCGGCGTAACTTTAGACTTGCCAAGATTTACCCCTAGTGGAATGCTGGTGTCGCGCAATCCCTGAAGCCGATCGGCTAAAGCGGCGGCTCCTTGGTTATTGAAGCCCATCCGATTGAGGGCGGCACGATCATCGGGTAAACGAAACAACCGTGGGCGTGGGTTACCCGGTTGAGGGTAAAACGTAACGGTACCCAATTCTGAAAAGCCAAAGCCAAAGCTAGACCAAAGGTTTGCTGCGATGCCGTCTTTGTCAAATCCAGCCGCCAGCCCGATCGGGTTAGAAAACTCTTGCCCCCACAGAATTTGTTTGAGTCGATCGTCGCTCAGGCAATAGGATCGATCTAGCTGAGACATCACCCATTTCCGGGCGATCGGAGAAACTCCCTCATCTAGCCAGTTCAGCGATCGTAGGGTCTGCTGATGAAGCCACTCAGGATCGGCTTTAATACCAGAAAAAAGAATTGGGCGAATGACTGCCTGATAAAGATCTGTCAACGGAGAAGATTTAATAAGGACTTTAATCATTGTGACGGCTTGACGGTGATTGGAGTCCTCCTCCGTCTAAAATTTGCTGGGTGCCAGTCAGCAGCAACCTTATCACGGCGTGAAAACGGGCTATTCTGAGGGCACTCTAGGTTTTGAACCTTTGTATCTCCGCAGTGCGTAACATGGGTCAGTCGAAAGAGCCAAATGTCTATGAACAGCAACTCGTTTCCTTGAGTCGTGTGCTGCAAATCTTGCGCGAAGGAACTGACGTTGATGTCTTAGTCCAAACGGCGTTGACCTATCTCAAAAGTAGTTTTAACTATGAGTTGATTTGGGTCGGGTTTTACGATCGAGTTGATCATCGTCTGTTTGGCAAAGGTGGCAAGCTGCTCGAAGGTGAAGAACCAACCTTCCTTAAACAACGGTTTTCGCTCTCGTCAGGCGATTTATTAGAGCAAGTAGTGATTCAGCAGCGTCCGGTGACGATCGCTGATTTACGGCAAGAAGCGCGAGCGGGTGAATGGGGCAAGCTTGCCCGCAAACACACCATTCAAGGCACGATGATGTTTCCGATTTCCTTTCAAGATCGCTGTTTTGGCGTAGCAATCTTAGGATCGCGCTTGTGGGGAAACTTTCCCAGCACCGAGGAGAAAGCTCAGATGTCGATCGTGCTGGGCGGCTTAGCGGCTAGCTTAGACAAAGTCGAAATCGAATGGCAGCAGCAGCAAATCAAGCGTCCAGAAAAGCCGTTACTCAGCTTATTGGGTCAGTTGCGATCACTGCCCAATCTAGGTCAACGCCTCGAAGTGGTTGTCGAAGAAACCCATCGATTTATTACTCCGTCGCGCACCAGCATTTACTGGTTTGAGCGGCAACAGCGCTATTTTTGGCGACGAGTCGCTAACTCTAAACCAGCTTCTAGAGCGTTAGAAGACAACCAACCTGCCTCGGGGATCACGGTGCAGGAGATGAGCAGCTTTTATCAAGCTTTGGTCTCTGATCAGGTGGTGGCGATTGGAGAGGCGAAGAGTTCGCTCAAGGCAGATATGACCAGCCGCTTGATGCAGCAGATTCGAGCTCGATCGCTGCTGGCGGCTCCGATTCTCTACCAAAATCAGCTTGTGGGGTTTCTTGCCGCAGAAGGCAACGACGCTAGAATTTGGCAGACCGAAGAGAAGAACTACCTGCGGGCAGCGGCGCAGCTCATCGCTTTGGTAGCTCCCTTAGAAGAAATGGAATCCACGGTCGAGCAAACCAAACTTGACCAAGTGTTAACCGCCCAGATCGCTCACGCTATCTACAGTGCCGATGATTGGAAGGTGACGTTGAAAAACGCTGCCGAGATCTTAGGTAAGCGGCTTAAGACCGATCGCTTTCTCGTGCTGGCGTATGACCACGAGGTCGATCAGTTTGAAGTCTGCTATCAAAGTCATCCCAACAACCGCCGTCCGCTTTCTAGCGTGCTCAAGCGGCTGACTCAACTCGACTGGCAGATGCTCGAACGCACGCTAGCGGTCATTCCAATCGAGAACTTAGAGGAAGATTTGCGTTTGGGAGCCTGGCGCGATCTGCTGCTAGAGTTGGGCGTACGATCGCTTCTAGTCTGCAACACAGCTATAGGGCAGACGCTTGAAGGAGTCGTTTTAGTCTGTCACGATGCCTCCCGCTCATGGAGCAGCTCAGAATGCGAACTGACTCAAGTGGTAGCTCAGCAGATCGGCTTGATTTTGCGGCAGTGGCAGCTACAAAAGCAAAATGACCAGCAGCAAAAGGTTTATCAGACCATCCAATGGGGGTTGACCGCGATTCAGCAAACCCAGCAGTTAGAATTGCTAGAGCGATCGGCGCTGCAATACATTGCACAAATTCTTCAAGCTCCGATCGCGGCGTTGATTTCATGGTTTCCCGGTCACGGCACAGGGCGACTGATTCAGCCCGGAAACCTCGAAAAGCAATTCAGCTTTCATCCTGTCCTCAAAGTCTCGATCTACACCGATACTTTAGTCAATCGGGCATTGCAGCATGAGGGGTTATTGCCGCTGTCGATCGATGACGTTCCGGCAGAAACGCGGCATTGGCTTAACGCTCCCGGCATTGGTCAACTTTTAGTGATGGCACTGCGAACCGCTCCTGAGCACGAACCAACCGCCATCTTAATCATTGCCGATCATCTTGATCGTCGCTGGGTCGATCGTCACTTTAACGCCTTGGGCACACTGGTCAGCCAGTTTGCCTGGTCGCGTCGCTATTTGATGCTGTCAGAGAGCCTCAAAGCGCAGCGAGAACGGTTAGAGCGGCTGAGTTGGTATAAGCAACGTCGTCTCGAAGATTTCTATCGATCGGTCAGAACTGGGGTCAAGCGTCTAGGAGAAGTCCAAACTCCAAAAGATGCGCTGGCAGCCACTCGTCAGCAGCAGATTTTGCGTCAGTTGAGCGATACCATCGACCCAATCCAGCAGGTCATCCGTGATGAGCAGTGGCAGCTGCAGGTCAAAACAGAAACTGTTCCCTTAGCTAGTTTGCTGAGACGAGTGCTCGATCGCGTAGACACTCTGATTAAACAGCGCCAGATTTGGTCGCAAGTTCATAACGAAACCAATGCGATGATCACAGGGGATATCGTCAAAATCGAGCTAGTGCTTTATGAACTGCTGCTGACGGCGTGTCATCGATTGCAGACTGGAGGACGGGTTGACGTGTGGTGTCGTCAACTTGATTCGAGTTGGATTGAGCTATCGATCACAGATGATGGCACGATCGAGCCGCGTCTTCTCGAAGACTTAGAAGCTGGGAGAGCCGTTGATCTTCTGGCTCCCTCGACACTAGACAAACCGCCAGGGTTGCATCTGGCAATTTGCCAATCGCTTATGAAGCAGATGGGTGCAGAATTTAATCTCTATCAGCTAGACGATAACCGAATCATGAGTCGGCTAGTGCTGCCAGTAGTGAGTGGACGGTTTCCCAAATAAAGTCTCCAAACTAGGAGACTCCAGATACAATAAGGGGCATTCTGAGTCATTTCTACCCTGAGATTAAGTTTGGTTTAAGTGACTGAGATTCAAGCCCTAGTTTTATTGAATTTGGGTGTGAGTGTGTTGCTATCGGAGTGCTGCTAAAGTCTATGTCTGCTGCGCTAAACTCGTCTCCTGCTCAGCGCAATCGATCGCGATTGCCCTCTCCAAAATCTCCGCCCCCTCAGCGCTCGTCAAGAAGACCGCTTCAGTCGGTCAATCCAGCAACCGTCAGGAGGCTACCTTCTCCTGATGCTCCGCCTCGCTGGTTACGATCGCTGGTCAGAATGCAGCAAGCCTCGCTGATCGCTACGTTTACTCTGGCAGGATCTGTGCTGATCGTCTATGGCTGGACGGTCTATGCCCAACAGCTTTGGGGCAAAGAATATCAGAAGCTAGAGCATTTGCGGCGCGACGAGCGCCAGATGACTACCAATGGCGAAATCTTAAAAAATAAGATTGCTGATCAAGCGGTGCGTCCTGGAACGACACTGGTGCCTCAAACTCCCGACAGTCTAATTTTTCTCAAACCCGCTCCGGCTCGAAATCTTGCTCCGGGTGCGAGTCCGGCTCCTCAAGCGTCTCCGATCGCTCCACTCGGCTACTAGACAACCGATGAGGGATGAAGGGTGAGCAGCCACTGTTGTTCCTATTCATCCTGGCATTCCTCACCCTTTATTTTTTCTAATTTTATGGGCAGCCCCTCCTACCCGTCTCGATCTAAACGGTTTCGTCGCTTGGCGGCTATGGTGAAGTCGCTGCGGCAAATGCCTATTCCTCAGGCAAAATCGACCTATCGACGGCTACTGGTAGTGTGGGCGATTTTGGTCACCGGATCAGTGTTGTTGACCCTCAATTTGGTGAGATTGCAAGTTGTGCGGTCTCCTGACCTGTTGAAACAAGCTAGATCGCAGCAGATGACGTATCTGCGTCCATTTATTCCGCGTCGCCCGATCGTTGATCACAATGGCAATGTGCTGGCAATTGACCACCCGGTTTATACGCTTTATGCTCACCCGAACGCTTTTAAGCTACCAAAACCTACGGTTGCCGAGAAGCTAGCTCCGATTCTCGGTCGTTCTGCGGTTGAGATAAATCGCAAGCTTGATTCGGCTGAGAGCGGCATCCGCTTAGAATATTCGCTGGCAGAAAACGCTGCCGCTCGGATTCGTGATTTGCAGCTTGATGGACTGGATTTAAACCAACAGCAGCAACGGCTCTACCCTCAGCAAAATCTAACGGCGGATGTGGTCGGATATGTCGATGTCGATCAAGTCGGTCAAGCGGGTGTGGAATATAGCCATAAGAATCTGCTGGAGCGATCGGTCAAATCAGTGCGCCTCAGCCGAACGGGAATGGGTGCTGTGATGCCCGATCAGGTTCCGGGTGGCTTTTTGCACATTGACGATTTGCAGTTGCAGTTGACGATCGATAGTCGAGTTCAACGAGCCGCTCAGGTTGCTGTTCAGCAACAGGTCAAAAAATACGCCGCTAAGCGAGGCGTTGTCCTGGTGATGGATGTTCAAGACGGTTCTCTCCGAGCATTGGTGGGCGATCCGTCTTATGACCCGAATGAATATTACAAGGCAAAACTTGAGCAGTTTAAGAATTGGGCACTCACTGATTTGTATGAACCCGGCTCAACGTTTAAACCGCTGAATGTGGCGATCGCTTTAGAATCGGGAGCAATCAAGCCTGATCAAGTCTTTAATGACGAAGGTGAAATTCACATTGACAGTTGGCCCATTCAAAACTTTGACTATTCCTATGTGGGAGGACGAGGACCGCTCTCAGTTACGCAAATTCTAGAGCATTCTAGCAACGTGGGCATGGTGCATATCGTGCAGCAGATGAAGCCCGATGTTTATTACAGTTGGCTCCAGAAGATTGGACTGGGACAGATCACCGGATCTGACTTTCCCTTTGAGGTGGCAGGGCAACTGAAAGACCATAAGACGTTTGTCGAGTCTCCGGTTGATATTGCTACGACTGCGTTTGGACAAGGGTTTTCGCTCACCGCGATTCAACTGCTTCAGCTTCACGGAATCTTAGCGAGCGGCGGAAAATTATTGGCTCCTCACGTGGTGCAAGGGCTATATGACAACAGCGGACAACCCTATTGGCAGCCCCAGCAATCTGCTCCAAAGCAAATTTTCTCGCCGACTACCACTCAGACCGTGCTGAAAATGATGGAGTCTGTGGTTTTAAAGGGATCAGGGAAAGGTGCTCAAGTTCCGGGCTATCGCATTGGTGGAAAAACGGGAACGGCGCAAAAGGCGAGTTCGGGTGGTGGCTATCAAGCGAGTGCCAAGATTACGAGCTTTGTGGGAATTTTTCCGATCGAGGCTCCTCGTTATGTGGTAGTTGCCGTGATTGATGAACCGAAAGGCGAAGATGCCTTTGGCTCCACGGTGGCGGCTCCGATCGTCAAATCTGTGATCGAAACGTTGATTACGATCGACAAAATTCCGCCGAGTCAACCGATGACGATTCCAACTCCAGCTCCTAGCCCCTAGAATCTAGAGGATGTCTAAAACGTCTCTGATATCTCCGTTTCAATTATTCAATCACTGGTTTGATTTAGCTAAAGTGACGGGATTGGTGACGATGAGCAGCAGTATGTGTTTGATGGAGGAGTACGCCATTCTTTAATTTGAGCAGATTTTAAGGCTCAAGCGTTGATCTCACCGCAAGTAAGATCTTTTTTCAAAGTCAGGGGGCAGAGCTAACTTGGTAGTGTTCTAGAAGTGTTGTTCTGTTCTGCAGAAAGTCTACCCAGTCAAGCATCTAGACTATCCAGCAACATCTTTGAAACACTACCCTTTGAAAAATAGCTCGATCTTTGAGGTACAAGATCTGGAAGCCTTGTATCAATAGTCCGGACAGTTTTGAGTCGCCAACGGCAGAATGCGGGTTTGAGCCTCCTCGGCGCAGTCAGATGCTGACGGTAGAATGCGGGGTTCAGCCTCTGCCTCGAAAATTGTCCGGACTATTGTTGTATAAATTTCCGAAAAATTGCCCAGAGTATTGATTTGGGCTATAAAACTAAGTCATGAAGGATTTAACAGCAACTCAAGCTATTCAGAATATATCAAGTAATTGGCGTTCTTTTCCAAACACTACAGTTGCAGGAAAGTATGAGTTTTTGACTCAAACTGTGTCTGCTGATTCAGTAGAAATGAAGCATGTCATGGAACTGGGTGAAAACCCCTTAAATCCAGAATTACTTCGTAAAACTTACAGTGTTTTTATTCACGAATTAACTCATTGGCTAGATCATACAAGTACTTTATGGGGACAAAGCAACCTCATCACCATTTTTAATGCTATTAACGCTTTTGAAAATCAGAGCGAAGATGATTTATGGCGTATCCCTAAATTGTTTTCTGAATTAGGTAGAATTCACTTTGCTGATTACTATCATTTCCAAGGATCAGCAGCTAGGATACCTTGGGATGGCAAGCCTTGGCAATATCATTTCTCTTGTGGCTTGCAGTATGGAAGCGACGGTAGACCATGCAAAGAACATCCGATCTTCTTCACATCATTTAAGAATCATGAGGATATTCTAGTTAGTAGAGTCCCATTGTCTGTTGCTTCATTACTCGAAACAAGTGCTATTGCCGCAGAGATTAATCTTGAACAGTCATTCATTATTCCAATAACACGGAAGCAAATGAGCGATACTGAATTTTTAGTTGAGTCTCGCCTCTTGGCAGGAAGGTTTAATAAAAATCTCTATAATCCTAATCTAACGGTTTACTCTGTCGCTACTCACTGCCTCGCAAATCATTTGGGCATTGATGAGATCTTCACTGCTTATGAGCTATCTTCTGCTTTGGCTACACTTTGCCTTAATCTACCTAGTCAAGTGTTTTACAAGTTGCAGATTCCTGTTGATATTCAAACGCAAATGGGTGAAAGAGCATTGGATTTGCTCTCTCAACGCGACCGTGGCTTTGCTTTTTATCTATTGTCAAGACATAGTTCTAAAATTGATTACTCTGATGTAAGGAAGTGGCTCGAAGCGACAATTCATGCTGCCGGATTGCCTTCCATCAATGAGTTGGAAGAACTTGCTGTGCAAGAGATGCTTAACTTGAAGCAGCAAATATTGAAAGGACCCGAATTACTTAAATTAGATGTACTGTTGGAGTTGGGGAGAGAAAATTTTCAGAAAAGGGAGATTCATGGAAATCACGACCTCTGTCTTAAATCATTGTGTTTAGCAGATAGAAGTTTGAAGTTGCCACCAATTTTACTGGGCGACAGCACAATTTTTGATGTCGCAGCTACAAGCGAGAAACCCCCAAGATTGTATGAGGAACTAGAAAACTGGGTTTTTCACATTTGGGATGTTGAAAGCAGAATTAGAGAATTCCAGAAAGCTTGTTTTGCTTAAACTGAATATGCTAAACGCTGTCGCTGTAGAAACTGTTAGCAGCGTGAAACCTGCTTCTGGTAAATGTTGTAGACGTTGTAAACGAGATAACTCCAGAACGGGAAGGATATCATCCCTGCCGAATTAAGCTTTGCTGTAGTTGCAATCGTAGCTGGTCTAAACTTCGGGCTGGCTCTTTGCAACTGAGTGCCTGACACACCAAACCAACTACTCCTTCTGGGAGATTCGACTCGTGTAAAAACACGGCAGTTGGAAGATATTGAGTTTCAAGTTGTGCGATTTGTTCACTGCTCGATCGCACTAACGTACAGTTGCGAAACCAATCCAGCGCGACAAATAAGCTGGGGCACGCAGTCGGCGACTCCTGCATGACGCTGCCAAATGCCTGCAAGGTTTGCTCGGCTTTGTCGAGATAATCGAGGTCTTCGGTGAGCAGGGCAAACTGGACAAGATTGGCGATCGCGACTCCGTTGGCTGCTGGAGTTGCATTATCGACATAGCTCCGCTCTCGCACCAACAAACCTTGACTCGCATCTTTTGCGGTGTTGTAGTAGCCGCCCATTTCTACGCTCCACAAAAACTCATCGAACTCTTCTTGGACTCGAATTGCTTGGTCTAGCCAGTGGGTTTGATTTTCGGGTGCGCTTGGTTGAAGGCTGCGAGTCACTTGATGCAAATCTAACAGCGCTTTGATGAACAGCGCATAGTCTTCAGATTGTGCCAACACTTCCACAATGCCTTCGTAGTTGACGCGATGAAATCGCCCTTCGATCCACTGGTTTTGCAAAATAAAATCGGCTGCCTGACTCGCCAATTCCAGATATTCCAATTCTCGAAACACGCCATAAGTCCGTGCCAATCCAGAAATCATCAGGCTGTTCCAGGCGACGATCATTTTGGTGTCAGTCACCGCCGGAATGCGACCTGACCAATCGGTTGTTTTGGCTTCGTGATTGTTGCGAGCGGGCGGAAAGGTCGTCAGATCATCAGCCGAGGCACCATAGCGAGTTAGAAATAGCTTGGCGATCGCGCCTTCTACTTGAGCCGAAAGTTTACCTGAATGCTGACGCTGAAGCACATTCAGCCCTTCAAAATTCCCTTTTTCGGTGAGGGTGAATTGCTCACTCAGTTCCGTCAACTCTCTAGGAGAGAGCAGGGTCTGAAGCTCGTCAAAACTCCACGCATAAAAAGCGCCTTCTTCGGGTTCTGCGTCGTCGGGCGTAGTGAAACTGTCTGCATCTTGAGCCGCGTAGAAGTAGCCTTGCGGGGCAGTCATTTCACGTTTGAGCCACTGCACGGTGAGAGATATCGATCGCTCAAAGGCTGGCTCCTCAATGCCCACTGCCCATAGATTCGCGAGATATTCAACAATTTGCCCGTTGTCGTAGAGCATTTTCTCAAAATGAGGCACTGTCCAAGTCGGGTCAACCGTGTAGCGATGAAAACCGCCGCCCACATGGTCAAAAATTCCGCCGAGGGCTAAATCTAAGCCGCGTTGCGTAGTGACTTCTCTCGCGTCATAGCGCGAATCCCAAGCAAAACGAGTCATCCGCAACGCCGCTTGAGAGTAGGGAATCATCGGAAAACTCGGTCCTGGTGCCCTGGATGACAGAACCCCTGCGCTGGATTCTAAGCCTTCTTTGAGTAAATCTCCGCTCAGTGCAGCAGGTTGCAGCATCGCAGAGCTTTGAAGGTTTTTGAGAATCTCGGCTTTGATGCCATCAAGTTTGCCTTTCTCAGAATCATAGTAGCGTCGAATTGTCTGAAGCACCTGCAAAAATCCGGGTCGCTCGTAGCGAGAGTTGATCGGGAAATAAGTGCCGCCATAAAAAGGCACCAAATCGTCAGGTGCGAGAAAGATGTTGAGGGGCCATCCGCCTTGACCGACCATCATTTGCAGCGCTTGCATGTAGATGCTGTCGAGGTCAGGACGTTCTTCTCGATCGACCTTAATCGGCAGAAAATTGGCGTTCAGATAATCGGCGATCGTGTCATCCGAAAACGCTTCGCCTTCCATGACGGTGCACCAGTGACAGCTTGAATAGCCGATCGACAGAAAGATCGGTTTGTCGTCTCGCCGTGCCGTTTCTAATGCCTCCTCGCACCACGTCCACCACTCGATCGGGTTTTCGGCGTGTTTGCGAAGGTAGAGACTTTGGGCTTGGGCAAGGCGATTGGTCATGACGGTGAGTAAAACTCCATGATGAGTTTATCCATTAATTGTGTAATGTTGCAGGATTTGCCCCACATTGCAGAAAGAAGTTAGTTACAACAAGAGTGAATTTATCTAAGTGTGACCTATGGATGTTTTGACTGGGGCGGCGATCGCTAAATTAGCGTTTGATGAGTTTGTCAAATCTGGAGCCGGGGAAGTCGCTAAGAAAGCTGTTGGTGGAGCGATCGAGCAGTTGCGTTCAGCGATCCGGAAGCGATTTGAGAAAAATCAAAAAGGGCAGGAAGCGATCGGACAGATTGAGAAAGAAGGATCTTCCGAAGCTTTGACTACGCTTGCAATCTCCCTTGACTACGAAATGCGTGATCCGCAGTTTGCTCAGACGTTGCAGCAGTTAGCGCAGCAGGTGATCAATATTGGCAAGCAAGAGCAGAGTACGACAGCGATCAAAGTTGAAACCCGTGACAACAGCACTGCTAATACTGTTGGTGTTCTAAATAATTCTGGTAGCGGTGATACAGTCTTGGGGAACAAAAATATATGACTAACTGAAGTACGATCGCAGGCAATCTCTACAATCGTTAGTGAAAGACGACCGCCTGTTGATCATTGGCAGAAACGCCACGGGGAAGAACAAGCGATCACAGAATATCTGGCAAACGCAAACACTCGGTTGATCGGGCTGGTAGGCGCGGCTGGCTATGGCAAATCTGCTTTGGCATCGCAAATGATGGAAGCTGCTGAAGGATTTGATGCAAAGCTATGGACAAATTTTGAAGAGCCTGTAGAGTTTTCTACCTTTGCGCTGTGGTTGCTCAGAAAGCTGATGGGCGATGAAAAATATGAAAAGGTGCGGGAGCTTTATCAGACTCAGCCACCTGAGAAACTGTTGGAAGCAGCGATCGCACAATTACAATCAGGGCGCTATTTGCTGGTGCTAGATAACCTGGAGACGGTGCAACAAGATGACTTGTGGCAACCGTTTCAAGACTTTTTGGAGAAGTGTCTGGGAGACGGAAAAATCACCAGTAAGATTTTGTTGACGACTCAGGCAAAGGTATCTCTGGGTCGGGCAGAGGTTTGGAAGTGGTTGCGGTTAGGTGGACTGGAGACGAGTCAGGGCGTTCAACTGCTGCTGGACTTTGGCATTAAAGGAAACAAGGAAGAACTACGAGAGTTTGTTGAGATTGCCGAGGGGCATCCGTTGTTACTGCGATGTGCCGCGAGTTCGTTGATTTTGGAGTCTGAGGAAGATTATGAGGTTGCCGCAATTTATCGATTGAAGCGGGATGATTTGACCTTGCTTCAAGAGATTTGTGGAGCGCATCGAGGCAAACCATCTGCAAGTGTAGGAAAAGTTCTTGATCGCAGTTTTAGCTATCTCGAGCCAATGCTGCAAGGGTTGCTGCTGCGGCTGAGTGTGTTGCGGGGGAGTTTTGGATTGACGATCGCTCAAGCTTTGGTTGATGAACCTCTAAAACTAGAGCATTTGCGAAGGTTGGCACGATCGTCATTTGTGCAAGAACAGCGAATAGGAGAAGTGTGGCAATTTGAGTTTTTACTGCTGGTGAAACGGTATCTAGCGCAACGGCTACGGAAGGAGGATCAGGAACGGGAAGCGCACGAGAGAGCGATCGCTTATTTCACTGCAAATATTAAGCCTTCCGCAGAGACGATCGCTGACTGTGCTGAAGAGATAGAAATCTTTCACCATCGCTGTGAGTTGGGACAGTACGCACTTGCAGACCAAATCATGGACATCTGCGTCAATTTTTTGGAGAGACGCGGATACTATCGAAATCTGCTGGTAATTTACGAGCAACTCACCCGCGAGTGGAACACTCAAATTTCTACCAAAACTACAGAGCGGAAGGACTTGAGCATAGCTTGGGCACGTCTAGGAGATATACACGGGGTTTTAGCACAATATCAGGTGGCTATCAATTGCCATTTAACTTCCCTCGAAATACAACGCGAAATTGGAGATCGTAACGGTGAAGGGGGTTCTCTCTGCAATTTGGGACTTATCTATGATTCGTTAGGTAATTTCCATAGGGCAGTTGACTTATATCAGCAATCACTAGAAGTCATTCGTGAAGTAGGAAATCGTCAATTTGAAGCCAATACGTTAGGAAATTTAGGCGGTGTGTACGATTCCTTAGAGGAATATGAATTGGCACTTGACTTCTACAATAAATCTTTAGAGGATGTCTTAAAAGGTAAGTGAGAGAGCTGAAACCCGTATTCTTTCGTCGGGGCACAACATCTGAAATGCTTATTCCACCGTAGGTGAACCGGAGTTCAGTAGACTTCTCAGACATCCTCTTAGAGATTGAACGCGAAATTGGTCATCGAAGCGGCGAAGCCAGTTCTCTCGATGGTTTAGCGAATGCATACAACTCCTTGGAACAATACCACTTGGCAATTGCACTTTATGAGAAAGCTTTAGAAATTGAGCGTGAGATAGAAGACCGTAATGGCGAAAGTGCTTCGCTCTGCAATTTAGCAAATGTGTATGAGTCTCTAGAAGAATATCAAAAAGCGATTAGCTGCTATCACAACTCGTTAGAAATAAGCCGCGAAGTGGGCAATCGTCAGTTTGAGGCAAACGCTTTGTGGGGTTTAGGAGTTACACATGATTCCCTGGAGCAATACACACAGGCGATTGACTTTTATCAACAGTCCTCGGAGATTGCGCGTGATATTGGCGATTACAGAGGCGAGGCAGACTTACTTTTTAAAAAGGGACAATCCCTCGCTAAATGTGAACCTCGCCGCCTTGAAGCTCTCGCCACAATTCAGCAAGTCCGTGCAATTTATACAGAATTGAAGCTCGATTATATGGTCGAGAAATGCAACAAAGCCATTCACGACTTCAAACAAAGCATTGCCACCAAAAGCCGCGATCGCCGGATAAAAATTTGCCTCTGGTTCGGCGTTGGTGTGGCGATCGTCCTTCTGGTCGCGTGGCTGCGATCTCGCTAGCATTTCAGATCGGGTGTGTCATTCTCCCAATAGAGTTAGAGGGTGTTTGAAAAGTATTGAAAGTCTCTGCGCGATCGTTGCTGATCCGCCCCGGACTGATAATAGCTTCGCAAGTGCCATTAGCTTCGCAAGTGCCTTTGGTAACGGCAACGGCAACGGGGCTTACGGTGCGAAGCCCACTAAAGGGACTGAAGACGCTGTACTAGACTTCTTGCATAAGTAGCAGAATGTGAGGCTGAAACTGTTAGGAATTCGTTCAAGAAATGGACTTTTGCAAGAGGTCTACTGACTGGCTTTTAGTCCCTTTAGTGGACTTCGCACCGTTAGACCGTGATTTTCAATCGCGGGCGGGTCATGCCATCAACGACTACTTTTAAAGCATCCTCTGAAAAAGAAACCCCGCCATCTCTTTGGCAGAAGCCAAAAAATGCTGAACTTATAAAAGTTGTCTCTGGTCTTGCGCGATCGTCCTTCTCATCGCGCCACTTGTATTTGTCGATCGCCTTACCAATATCGAACTATCGAATAAGCACCCAAAACAGCATCCGCGCTAATAATCGGAATTTGCTCCGTCAACGCTTGAGCGACCAGAAGGCGGTCAAACGGATCTTTATGATGAAAAGGCAGAGATATAACTGCTGCTACATGAGCAAGTTCGATCGGCAAAATCTTGAAATCATTCACCTGAAGCTGCTGCTGCATCCAACTCTCAAAAGAGTCTGGCAATTGATACTTCCCAATACTAATCTTGATTGCGATTTCCCAGTAAGACGCAGGGCTAATTAGCAGATCATTCTGTGGATCAAGCATCAAATCACAAGCAACTGTGCTGAGTGCAGGATCGTTCAGCACGAACCATAAAAACGCCTGAGTATCGAGTAACAATCTCATGGCATATAATCGCTGAAATCTTTCAAGTGATCGTCATCGTCAGACACAATCACCAGCGTCCCCACAGCACTTCCAGGCTGCCTTGGCTTTCGAGTTGACGGCACCTCCGCAATCAGTCTTGCCACTGCTCGGTTCTCTGCAAAAATCTGCACTTCTTCTCCCGGTTGCAGTCCCGCAATTAACTCCGGTAAGCGAAGTTGAGCTTCCTCTAAAGTGATGTGAGCCATTGCCTAACTTGCCCCACGATACTACAACCAATTTTACAGGATTGATTGAATTTAAGAGTCGCGACCCTTAGAGGGTGTTTGAAAAGTATAGAAAGCCTCTGCGCGATCGTTGCTGATCCGCCCCGGACTGATAATAGCTTCGCAAGTGCCTTTGGCAACGGCAACGGGGCTTACGGTGCGAAGCCCACTAAAGGGACTGAAGACGCTGTACTGACTGGCTTTTAGTCCCTTTAGTGGACTTCGACCCCGTTAGACCGTGATGTTCAATCACGGGCGGGTCATGCCATCAACAACTACTTTTCAAACACCCTCTTAGCGGTATCTAGTGGATCACTTGAAGAAATTCAGTGTTTCTCTAGCAAATGTTGCAACGCCGTCAAACCCTAGAGAAACTCAACCATGACTGATAATCTAGTCACGATCAGAGCGTCCAACGTCGCCTAGAATTCAACCCACGATCGCGCTTCGGGGTAGAGAGACGTTTGTTTGTTCAGGCATTCTTTATTGAGGGTTAGCTAGAAGCGCCAACAGCCTTGCACCTTAACTCGTTACAATGGAAAAAATTATCTAAGGACAGGAAGCCTCCATGATTCCTACCGTTATTGAAACGTCGGGTAGAGGCGAACGCGCCTTTGATATCTACTCTCGTCTGCTGCGAGAGCGAATTATCTTTATGGGATCTGCGATCGACGCTGAGGTAGCAAACCTGATCGTCGCTCAATTGCTGTTTCTCGACTCTGAAGACTCTGAAAAAGACATCTATCTCTACGTCAACTCTCCGGGCGGCTCGGTCTCAGCCGGGATGGGCATCTACGACACGATTAAGCAAATCCGTCCTGATGTCTGCACAATTTGCGTTGGCTTTGCCGCTAGCATGGGCGCATTTCTGCTCAGTGCGGGCACTAAAGGCAAGCGAATGAGCCTTCCTCACTCGCGGATCATGATTCACCAGCCCCTCGGCGGTGCTCAAGGTCAAGCTACCGACATCGAAATCCAGGCACGAGAGATCCTCTATATTAAGCAGCGCTTAAACGAGATTTTGGCAGACAACACTGGCAAACCGCTAGAGCAGATTCAAGAAGACACCGAGCGCGACTTCTTCATGTCTGCTGAAGAAGCCAAAAACTACGGACTGATCGATCAAGTGATCGATCGTCGCCCCTCGGCGGTGACACCCGTAGCTGTTCACGCTTAGTCAGTGGTTTAGAACCCTGGTCTTCGTTGCTATCCCGCCCTGAACTCAAGTTCGGGCTGATAGTAGAAAGTCCGTTAAAACGGACTAAAGCGAGTCATTGCCAGATTTTCAGTCCGTTTCAACGGACTTTCTACTATCAGCCCGAACTTCAGTTCAGGGCGAGGCAGCATCGTAGTGAGAGAGGTTGATAACACGCCCTAGTCAATCAACGAGAATGGATCAGCTAGAACTCCGGCTGATCCATTCTCTTTAACCTCGGTTAAAACGGAATCTGGCTCAATGAAGGATGTCCTTTAGAGGGCAGTGCTTTGAGGTAGTGCAAAAACTCCAGCAACTCGTCTTCTGTCAGTTCGGCGCGGGTTTTCTTGCTGTAGGTTTGTTGCAGATAGTTGCTGCCTTGCTTTTTAGTCCAGCCGATGCGCTCGATCTCGGTGCCGATTTGCGCGATCGCGTCTGACAGGTCGATCGGGTCATTAGAAAACGCCATATCAGGAACGCTGACTTTCACTGCCTCGGTTTCTTCAGGTGCTTGAGAAACCGTCTCTTCGGGCAAGTCTGCTTCACCGTCTTGGCTGTAATCATAGTCAACCTCAACGGGGGCTTGCACCGCTTCAGGCAGGTCTAACCCAGGAAACGTAGAGAGGAAGTCATCTGAGCCACCGATCATGGATGCAGGCTTCTCAGGAGCCTCTTGCTTCTTCCGCCCACTAATGGCTTTAGGGGGTGCAATCTCCTCAATCTCTTGACTCTCCAACTCTGGGAGTTTGGCATCTTTCAGCGCACTCAACGACGCAGCCGAAAATTCTGTTTTCCTCGGAGCTTCTGTCATCACTTGCGCTTGAACCTCATAAGCAGAGGGAGCCGTCGGCGCAATGCCCAACACTTCCATCGCCCGAATTCTTGCTCGATCTTCGGCGACTTCGATCCGATCGGCTGCCGCCATTCCTGTCGCTAAAATTGCATTTCCGACTTGGACTAAGGCACGCACTACAAACTGTCCGTCGTGAATCTGCACAAGCTCTGAGGTTAATGCCCCAGTCGGATATTGACTGCGTAACTGAGCAAACAGACTGTGACTGGTAGATTGGGTCGGCGCACCGCTCAAAGACGACTCACGGACGGCAAACAGCGACGAAGGAGTCAGATCATCAGACATGGTAAAACGAGAATTGTTCAGTGTGAGAGGGGTTGCATTCATGATCATTTTAGGAGGTGGTAGGGAAAGCAGTCCATTTATGGGCAACTGCCACACTGGCAATTTACCGCAAGAGTGGCGATCGTGGCTTACTCAATCTGAAAGAGTCTAAAATTTGAAAATATACCAGACTTTGATCGCTTTATCATTGAAACCATTCAAAAGGTTTTTCACGATACCAGCGTCCTCCCCATGCTGTTGTTATAGTGAAGCGCTTAAAACAAAAAACTTTATCAATCAGATACTCAGAAATGCATAAAACCCTGTCTTCAGAGGGTCAAGAACCCATCCGCATCCACTTTGAACGGCAACTCAAGCGCATCCAACGAGATGTTTTGCGAATGGGCGCACTGGTTGAAAGCTCTTGCAACATGGCACGACGGGCGTTGTTTGAGAGAGATTTAGATGCCCCCGACCAGATTATCTTGCAGGATAAGCAAATCGATCGCCTCTATAAACAAATCGAGCTAGATTGTGTCAATCTGATCGCGCTGCAATCTCCGGTCGCTCAAGATCTCCGACTTCTCAGCGCTTTGATGCAGCTCGTCCGCGACTTAGAACGGATCGGAGACTACGCCAAAAATCTGGGAGAAGTGGCAGTGCGGCTGTTTCCTTATCCCATTTCTCCGTATATGGGGCAAGTGCGACTGATGTTCGATCGCTGTCGTGCCATGTTAGCGATGAGTCTCGTGTCTCTGTCCAATCTTGATGCTGTCTCTGGGCTAGAAGTGCGCGACAAAGATGATGCGGTTGATCTAGATTACGAAACTCTCTACACGCTGCTGGCTCAGCAATCAGATGTGCCAGGAGTTGTTGAACCGATCGTGCTGTTGGTTCTTCTAATTCGCCATTTAGAACGCATGGCTGACCACGCCACCAATATTGGCAAACGAGTCGCTTATATTGTTACTGGGCAGCGATAACATCATCTCACAGAGAGTCCCTGGCAGTATTCTGAGGGATGTTGGTCACGGGGTATCTATGTCGCCTACTGGATTGATCGGACACACAGGCTTTGTGGGCAGCAATCTGACCCGCCTTGCCTCATTTGATGCTTGCTATAACTCGCAGACGATCGCTGAGATTCGAGGAACAGAATTCGATCTGCTGGTTTGTGCTGCGCCTCAGGCAAAAAAATGGTGGGCAAATCAGCATCCAGAAGAAGACAAGTTGATGGTGCAGCAGTTGATTGACTGTCTCAAGCAGACTCGGGCAAAACGGTTTGTGCTGATCTCGTCGATCGACGTTTTCCCCCGCATCACTGATGCTGACGAGTCGTTTGACTGCACGAGTCAAAAAAATCACGCTTACGGACAAAACCGCCTAGTTTTAGAACAATTTGTGGCTGACCAGTTTCCCATTGCTCACATTATTAGACTGCCGGGGCTATTCGGTTCAGGACTCAAAAAAAATGTGATTTTCGATTTGCTGAACGTGAATCAGCTAGAGAAGATTCATCCCGACAGCCAGTTCCAGTGGTATGGGTTGCCTCGGCTGTGGGCAGACATTCAAGTGATTTTAGACAACGATGTGCGTCTGATGGTGATGGCGACCGAGCCAGTTGCAACCCAAAGCATTCAGTCGCGGTTCTTTCCTGACTTAGCGATTGGCTCTGAGGCGACTGCTCCTGTGTTTTATAACATTAAGACCTGCTATGCCGACTTATTTAGTGGGCAGTCTGGATATATATTGTCGAAATCACAAATCCTTGACGACATTGGGCAGTTCATTCAGCATGAGAGGCAGCAATCGACGTGAAACTGGCAATTTCTAACATTGCATGGACATCAGACTCAGATGACACGATGTTGTCACTCTTGCAGGCTAAGGGATTGGCGATCGAAATTGCCCCAACGCGGCTGTGGTCAGATTGGCAATTTAGTGAGGTTGACGTTGCCGACTATCTGAAGACCCTACAGGCTTACGATCTAGTGTGCTCGTCTCTACAAGCGATCGTTTTTGGCAAACCTGATCTACAGCTCTTTGGCACGCCTGATCAAAGGGTCTCCCTTGTCGAACACTTAAAGCGAGTTGCCGATCTGTCTGCCTCTCTAGGAGCACGCCCGATGGTGTTTGGTGCGCCCAAAAATCGCGATCGGGGTGACTTAGATGAGCCAACTGCTTTTAGCATTGCCGTAGATGCTTTCTCAGAAGTCGGAGATTATTGCGCCCAGCACCAAGTCTGTCTGTGCATTGAGCCGAATCCGCCTGTCTATGGCTGCAACTTTGTCACGACCAGTCAACAGGGGATCGATCTCGTCCGAGCCGTTAACTCTCCTGGGTTTCGGCTGCACCTGGATGCGGCGGGAATGCACCTCGCAGGAGATGATATCGCTCGCTCGTTAGAGACGGCAGCCGACGTGTTAGAGCACATTCACATCAGCGAACCCAATCTCAGTGATTTTGCAGTTCCTCAAGTGGCTCATGATCAGATGGCTCAAGGGCTGCGGGCGATCGGGTGGGATCAGTGGATCTCGATCGAGATGCGGGCATCGGCTCACCCGATTAAAAGTGTCGAGCAAGCAATCACGATCGTTCAAGAACTCTATCAGGGACTATGAGTGGAGACCTTGTGAATTTGAATAGCAATCCTTCAAATAACGTTCCTCAGCCGATTCCTTCTGACTGGGAAGTGCCAACCTTTGTCGTGACCGAGTTTGCACCCCGTCGGACTCGCTACTGCATTGGCATCCCCATCATCAACGAGGGAGAAAGAATTCGGGCGCAGTTGCAGCGAATGTATGATCTGGGGCTACACGAACTGGCAGACATCGTGATCGCCGATGGCAAAAGCACCGATGGCTCGACCCTGCCCGATCGGTTGATTCCGGTTGGGGTGAGAACGCTCTTGACTAAGACGGGCAGTGGCAAACTCAGCGCTCAACTGCGGATGTTTTTTGCCTATGCGCTCAGTCAAGGCTATGACGGCACCATCATTATCGACGGCAACAACAAAGATGGAGTGGATGCCATTCCCAACTTTCTCAGTGCCCTAGAGCAAGGCTTTGATTATATTCAAGGCTCTCGCTATATTCCCGGTGGATTTGAAGAACACACACCCCTGATTCGTAAACTCGCAGTCGAATTTATTCATGCGCCTGTGATTACGCTGGCATCTGGGTTCCGCTATACCGACACTACCAATGGGTTTCGCGCTCTGAGTCGATCGTTCCTGCTCGATCCACAGCTCCAACCCTTCCGCCACGTCTTTGACACCTACAATCTGCACTACTACTTCTCGGTGATGGCACCCAGACTTGGCTACCGAGTTAAGGAACTTCCGGTGACTCGTGTTTATCCAAAAACCGGAAAAATCCCCAGCAAAATTAAAGGATTCAAAACCCACGTTCACATGCTGGGACAACTCTTCCGAGCGGCATTGGGGTTATATCGTCCATCGACGCGACGGTAGAGGTAGAGGATATGACAGAACCGATCGTGGTCATTGGTGGCGGATTTTACGGATGTAGCATTGCAGTTTATCTAGCAAGTCAGGGGGCAGAAGTAGTGCTGTTAGAGCAAGCCTCTGATCTGCTGACTCGCGCCTCCTATCACAATCAGGCACGACTGCACGGCGGCTATCACTATCCACGCAGTTTTAGCACGGCATATCGCAGTCGGCTGAATTTTAGGCGGTTTCTGCGAGACTTCCATCCGGCGATCGTCGATCAATTCACAAAGCTGTATGCGATCGCTCGAATTGGCTCTAAAGTCAGCCCCCACCAATTTGAATTCTTTTGTCGAAGCATCGAAGCGCCCCTGCGCCCAGCCAAACCCCAGTGGTCGCAGCTGTTTTCGCCGCGTTTAGTTTCGGCGGTCTACGAGACGCAGGAATATGCGTTTGATGCAACGGTGCTGCGGCGGTTGCTGATTGAGCAACTGGCACAAGTAGGAGTCAAAGTTCAGTTAAACACGACGGTTGCGGCGGTGCAAAGTCGGACAGATGACACGTTAAATGTGCTATGTCACGAGGGAGACTGTCACTCAGCCAGCTATGTGTTTAACTGCACCTATGCAGGACTCAACACGATTCAAGGTATTTCACCGACGAGGCTGCAACTAAAGCACGAGATTACTGAATTGGCGCTGGTGCAGTTGCCCCCAGAACTGCAAGACGTGTCGGTCACAGTGATGGATGGTCCGTTCTTTTCGTTTATGCCGTTTCCCGATCGCAATCTTTGCACCTTTACCCACGTCCGCTACACGCCTCACGGGTCTTGGCTAGAATCATCGCCGCCTTCCCTGCCGACTGCTTATGATGTGCTAGCGGCAACTGATGTGCGATCGACGTTTGGCTATATGATCCGAGATGCTCAACGCTACATCCCGTGTCTAAAGGAGACTCAACGCCATGACTCGTTAGTGGAGATTAAAACCGTTTTAGTCAAAAACGAGGGTGATGATGGTCGTCCAATTTTGTTTGAAGCAGATCCTCGACAGCCCCGTATTGTGTCGGTGTTGGGATCTAAAATCGACAACATTTACGATGCTCTAGCCGCTGTTGACTCTTATTTCGACAGACTGCTTTAATGCGTTCGCCCAACCAATCCAACCAATAGTTCATGTCTTCAGAAGAACTTCGATCGCCGAATCCTGCTTATGCCTCGATCGCTCCATTTTTAGAACGAGTGGTGACGATCACTTCTCTCGTGAGTGTTTTTCTCGTTAGTTATATCTATGTCTTTCAGCACAAGCTAAACCTCGCTTTTTTTCCGATTAATGGAGCTTTTCAAACCTTTAATCCATTGCGGCGGATTTGTACGGGTGAAATAATGGGAGAAGACTTCAATCCTTATCTTGGATTGGGAACGACTGAAGTCACCGCACTTTTAACGTCACTCTTTGGCTGCGATCTTTCTGCTTCTCTAGCAGCTAATCAACTTCTTTTAATCTTTTTTCATTGGCTTACCTACTGGGTTTTATTTAAGCTGAGCGGACTTTCTTCAAAACGCTCAATTATTTTTTCTTCTAGTATTATTATCTTATTCTTAATCGCGCTGTTTGAGCCATCTGTGCTGCCGCTGTTGAATGACGTAAATCAATCATTAAATTACAGTTTGGTTTACCGATGGCACGAGTTAATGCTTCCAGGAAACAGTAACCTTGGGTTGAGAAGTGCGTTACCTGCAATTTCCTGTTGCATCAGCCTGATTGGATTTCATTATCTAAAAAAAAGACCTAGAGCAAAATTCTGCTTTCTGGGTGCCTTAATTGGTGCTCAACCGCTTTGGTCTAATGATTATGGAATTCCATCAGCGATCGCCTTGTTTGCCATCGTGCTAGTTCACCTCTTTAAAAGCAATCCGGGGAGAAAGTTGCCGCAGATAGGAGGTGTGCTGATCTCAGCAATGCTGACGTTTCTGCTCTTAAGCTCTGTTTTGACTCATGGGCATCTGCTGCAATGGCTTGGAGAAACTCGTGGGGTTGCCGCCGATCAATTTTGGTACTTCGAGGTGCGCCAGTTCAACAGTGCAAACATGAAAGGGCTACAGGCGGGAAAGATTCTCGCTTTACAAGATGTGATGAATTATTTCATTCATCCTTTTTTCTTTATCTATCTGAGCGCTTTGACGATTGTCAGTCTGTCTGTTTTGTGGGGTAAGGAAAACATTGATCATTTGCTGCTGATGTATATCGGCATCACTGTTTTTGGAGCAGGAACGCTTTCTTCGCTAGGAGGTACTTTCTTTTGGAGATACTACATTCCAACCAGCGTTGTTTCCTATTTTGTTGTGTTTGTGGCACTCCGTATCTTAATTAGAAAAGCGGCTCTTAACTCTCGCCTTCAACGCTTCAGGTCGCAGCATTATCGGTTGCCCCCAAGGCTAATTCGCGTCATTCAGGCATCATTTGCGGGTTGTTTTTTGACCCTTTCCGTTGCGTCTATTCTATTGGTAACGTTTGTTCATCCTATCTCGTTCCGCCCTTACGAGACTCACAACTTCTTTTACACGGCAGAACTGAATGGCTGGCTAAACAAGCGATTTGCCCCTGCTTATGAAGTTGCAGAACGCATTCGACAGCAAACTCAGACCCTTCCCCCCACTCAGCGAATGCTCTCGACTTATTCTTCCATGATGGATGTTGTGGTCGGGTCAAAAAACGTGACTGGAGTGGACTACATTATTCATGCGTTGGGCGATCGAGCGCGAACTCGTTACCTCGATCGCTGGAAAGCCGCAATGCCAGAATATATCACGACGATCCGAGAAGATTTCACTGATTGGGAAGCTTGGGTGCGCCGCACAAACTGGTGGTTTTACCGCAATTTTGCCACTGTCTATAGACCGATCGCAGCGAGTCACTACAACATCATTTGGCGGCGTTCAAAAACGGCTAAGGAGATCGAGATCCCCACCGCTGAATGTACGGTTCGCAGGAACAGCGACAATTCTGCTGATCTGATTATCAACACTCAACGAACACCTCCAGTGCGGGGAACCCGTTCGCTCGACCCGACTAAAGAAGACGATGTTTATTTTATAGACCTGGCGTTAAAGTATCGTCTGAATGTCAAAAATGCTTGGGTGCCACTATTTGGAAGAGGGCTAATCAACGCGATCGAGATTCAAACGCCGTCTCTAAAGTCGCTGGGTCATCCGAACAGCCGCGCTTATGGCTTACCACCTCGTCATCAAGACTGGCACGTCCCGATCGAGCACCGTCTGGGCACTCCGTCGGTGTTGAGGCTGGTTGGCTATCCAGAAGACCGAACGACGCTGGCGATCGACCGTTGTCAGGCTCAGATGTTTTTACCCCTGAGTGCATTTACCGTAACCAAAAAGTTACAGCCAGCAGATATCTCTAATCAATCTTGGAAAAACGGCATCTCGATCGCCTCTCCTAATCAGGTTGGCTTTATGACTAACGACTCCCAAATCTCAACCATCTATGTAGGGGATAGCGTCACGTTTGCTCACAGTGAGAAGCGTAAAATCATTGCTATCCAGGACAGCAAAGTCTGGGTCTCAGGTTCATCGCTTGATCCGATCAAAGACGGCTATCCCAACTCTATTGTCATAACGCAGAAGTAGCCAATGAATAATCAGTTTACAAACAAGTCAGAGTTGTTGGTCTCAGTCGTGTCACCCGTGAGAAATGGTGACGAGTGGATTGAACGCTATCTACGAGATATTTCTGCATTGCTCGACTCTGCTTTTTATGACTATGAGATTGTTTTAGTAGATAACGCCTCGATCGATCAAACCGTGAAGACGATCGAGCGTCTTCAGCCCTCTATTCGCAATATTCAGCTTTATTGTCTGGCTCGATTGATTCCTGACGAGGGTGCTTTTGTCGTGGCGTTAGAGCAAGCGATCGGAGATGTCGTGATTACGCTTGACCCAGCTTATGATCCGATCGAGCCACTGCTTGAGATGATTCGTCTCTATCAGATGGATGCAGAGGTTGTCTATGGTCTCCGGGTTGATCGAGTGAAGAACAGATTCAGTTTGTATAACTGGTTGCGTCGAACGTTTTTTCGGGTCTATCGCACCCTCACCCATGAAGATTTACCAATTTCAGCGTCAACGTTAAGACTTTACACGCGACGAGCGATCAATGCGTTTCTAGATAACGGCGATCGCTATAGCTTATTTCTGGTGATTGCGGCGTTTTCTGGATTCAATTATCAAACCTTTTATCATCAGTCAATCAACCGCACAGGTATTCCATTTAAGCGAGACTATGGCTTGGCAGTTACACGAGCATTTCGCCTCGTGTTTCTATCGTCTCACCATCCCTTGCGGCTGCTCTCTTCTTTGGCATTAATCGGAGCCTTTCTCAATGTTCTTTACAGCGTTTGGATCGTGTTAGTGAATATCTTTAAATCGAATGTTGCAGAAGGGTGGACAACTCTCTCGATGCAAAATTCAATTATGTTCTTTATTTTATTCATGATTTTGGCGATTTTGTCAGAATATACATCGCGTCTGATGATGACCAATCAAAATCGTCCATTTTATATCATTAAAAAAGAAAGTAGAAGTCTAGTTTTGACTCGCAAACAGCAGATTAATGTGGTCAGCAGCCGCGCTCAAGTTACTACTGATTGCGAAGAACCTGACCCTGGCGAATAATGGCAAGACTCCTTATCAAGGATTCACTATGACTTCTGATCAGCCCTGCGATCGCCCCAATCAATTTATATTTCACTGGGAGCATATATTCACCGCTCTGTTTTTATCAGGAGTCGTGGCTGCCATTGCCTCTATGATTGCGAGCTTGAAGCCCCAACGCTATTCTCAGTTGATTGCAGGCAACCTGGCGTGGAGACTGGGATCAAAGCAACCCGACTATGTTCTTTTATTTAGTTTTGTCATTAGCTTCTTTTTGATTTATGGAGGGCTTCGTTCGCTGGCATCTTATGTGCTAAGAGCAAATGGAGCCGTTGCCGAACGATCGCTGCGCCAATTATTGATCTACTCACTTTTACCGTTTAGCATCTTACTCGGTGGAGTGCTTGTTGATCCCAATAAGATTGTTTTAGAAACTGCTTTAGAAGTCGTTATTTTGTCACTGCTGTTTGTGCTGCTGACGATCGGGTTTGCCGTTGCCTTAGCGGTTAAGCGAGTGCAGAATCTATCCAATCAAGACTATCTCAATGGGGTGGGCGGCAGTCTGCTCTATCTTCTCTTTGCCTTGCTGGCGGGGAGCGCTTTGACTCTGTTTGTAGGTCGGGTCAACCTAGGCTGGCAGCTAGATAAGAGTGGGCAAGTGGCGATCGTCTCTGGTGTTGGGTTCGCTCTTCTGGGTGGGTTGCTTGTCAAAGTCTGGGGGCGGTTATCAGCAGAACCGACGGTGTTTTTATCACGACTGCGGTTCTTGTTATGGGCAGTGCAGGGCTTTTTCCCGCTATTTTTCTTCATTCTGGTGCCTACGCCCTGGTCTATGAGCGATGGCAAATACTATGGGCAACCTATCACGTTACCGTTGATATTTTTGTTAACTGCGATGGTAGTAGTTGCGTATATTGATTGGTTTCTTCGATTTAAGAAATCCGCTTGCATTTCTGATGTAACTTCTGTCTTCTCAGTCGTATCTCCTCTTTGTCTGATTGCCCTTCTGCTGTTTATTAAATCTCAAGCAACTGAAGTGAATGCGATTCCGGCAGATGACTATCACTGGGGAGAGTTTTTGCTTCCGTGGTGGCTTTTTCAATCATTCCACTACATCCCGTTTTGGGACTATGAACCCGCACGAGGATTGATTAATTATGTGCCTGGATTTCTCGCCAACTTGTTTTTTGGGAACAGTGCTTTCTTTGGTGCTGCTTTTAGCTGGACGACCGGAATTTATGCCAATCCGTTTCTATTGCTTCCCTATCTCAGTCTTGGTTTCTTAGTCGTTTCTCAAACGATCGGCACATTGCCTGCTTTTTTAGCATTTTTGCTGATGACCAGCAGCAATGGTGTTTCAGAAATTGACACAGTAGTAACGGTTTGTTTATGTCTTTGGGGAAATTTATTCCTCAAGCGGCAGTGGTCGCCCTGGCTGGCGATTTGGGCAGTAACTGGGATTGCGTTCCTGCTGTTTGCACCCGGTCAAGCCGGACTGTTGCTGTTGTCCACCTCGCCTTTAGCTGCATTTGCTCTGGTTCAAGCCCTTCGCAAAGAGCGACGATCGCTGATCTCTCTAACGTGCGGAGGCAGCTTTTTGCTAGGGTTGCTGCTCTGGCTGACCCCACTAGGGAAAATGCTCTTCGGTGCGCTGCGGTATGCGATCGAGCAGTCGTCGATCAACTCAATTGCCTATGGGATTCGCTGGGCGAGTAGTCATGACACTAACCCCAATCTCAGCTACTCGCTCTGGGAAGTCATGAGAACCTCCTGGATTTTAGTCGGACTGGTGGCAGGCTTGCTGCTGTTTAGAGCGATCGTCGATAAAACCTGGGCTGTGCGAGGGCGCTATGCTGTCTTTGCCATCCCGATCGTCCTCTTGACGGTGCTGTTTATTCCTCGTGCGGCGGGACGAATTGATCCGGGTGTGTTCTCGCGCCTCGGCATTGCCAGCGTGTGGTCGGTTTGTCTCTTGTTGCCAATTGTGCTGATCACTGCCCTAGAACCTCACAGAAAGGCACTTTCGCTGATGGTAGTCGCAGTCTTAGGAGGAATGCTCGTTGGGCTACCCAGCTCTGAACCGTTGATGAGCAGACCTGTCCGAACGATCGAGGTCAGTTCGTTGCCGCTTGTGAATGGCTCTCAGGTGGGCTTCCCGATGATGGGCGATCGCGTCATCATTTATTCTGCTAAACAGCTAAAGCGTCTGAGGCAGATTAAGCGAGTCTTGCAGGTGGCTTTAAACCCAGGAGAAACCTATCTAGATTTAACCAATCACGGTGCTGATTATTTCTATTTGGGCTATCCGCCGCCGATCCAGGCAGGGGCAGTCTATAACCTTCCTCACCGCAATCAACAGCTACGCGCCATCGCAAATCTAGACGCTGCTCCACCCCCGATCGCGCTAATGGCAGCCCAAAACATTGAGCACGATGGCGGCACTCTAGCGCTGCGCTCTCACTTGCTCTACCGCTATGTTGTCGCTCATTACGTCCCGGTGAAGATTGAGGGCTTGATTTATGGGGTGTATCCCGATCGCTTAGCGCGGCTTCAGTCACTTTTAACGCCTTCCTCGCCTAGTGACGTGATGCCGAGTGCAGCATTAAATCTTCTCGACCAAGCGTTTTTGACCCAAAACTTGCTGAGACTTCCGCGATCGTGGGGGCAGTCTTTCGACACGTTGAAATCAGAGTTGCAGCTTGTTCAGCAGATCAGCGATGCCATTCCAGTCCTGACTTCTGTCGAAAGAACGGGGACAACCTACCGAGTTACGGGTCGCGATCCTCATATCGATTTTGATGTCTCCAGCTTGAAGCTGAACGGGCGGGATGCAGGAATTCTAGCCTTTGACTTTTTGAGTGATAGTCAATCAGCCGCATCGACTCTAGAGTTTTATTGGAGCAGTGAATCGGGCGGAAACCTGAGTGAAAAGACAGTCATCCGCTTTTCTGCCAAACAGGGCAAGGTGATCGTTCCTCTAGATGCGGCACCACGATGGCTCCTTGCAAAGGGAATCAAAACCATCCGGTTTGATGTGGCTGATCCGGCTCCTTCAGCGTTTTCACTGTCTCATATTGAGCTTTTTCAGCGATCAGAGTTACCCAAAGGCTTGTAGCTGGTTTGATTAGACCTGCATCATTCCTAGCAGAGTCACTTCCCAGACCAACTGTGATTGAACGTAGGCAAGCAAATAACCTCTCGCCTTCTCAAGAAGGTGTAGCGGCAGAGTCGATTGCCCACTTAGTTTTGCCTGTTGCCAATAGGTCTGTTGCAAATAATCTACTAACCAGAGTTGGGCTTCACTGTCTAGGGTTTTCGCGATCTGACGAGCGATCGCTAATGTTTCTCGAAGTGACTTCGGCAAGTTGGTTAGGGTGTGTAACAACTCTGGCGGAACCGTCTGGAACTTTTGCCAATGGACGATCGCGTCTCCCGGACTTCCTTGAGCTAACGCCAAAACCTGCGGATGAGATAGAATTTCGCCAAAGCCTGCGGTGGTTAGAACTTGAGCGATCGCCTCTGAGGTTAATCTATAAAACGGGATGCGCTGACAGCGAGAGACTAGCGTAGGCAGCAGAGAGTCGGCGCTGGGCGCTAACAAGATTAACGTTGCGCGTCCCGGTTCTTCTAATGTTTTAAGCAGGGCATTAGCGGCGGGTTCTGCCAGGGTCTGGGCTTGGTCGATAATCACGATCGAGCGATCTGCTTCTAAAGGCGGGCGGCTTAAAAACAGTGAGATTTCTCGCACCTGGTCGAGGCGCACCTGAGGCGGCGTTTTTTTCTTGACTCCGGCTGCTTCGGCTTCTGCGGGTGAAACGCGTTTTCCTTGATGTAAATACGTCGGCTCTACCCAAAACACATCGGGATGATTACGCTGCGCGACTTGATGGCGCGAGCCAGAAACCAGCAGGTTGACAAATGCCTCAGCCGCCAGTCGTTTGCCGACACCAGGAGAACCTGCAAATAAATAAGCGGGAGCAACGCGATGTAGAGCGATCGCTTGGGTCAACAATTCAACGGCTTGAGGCTGTCCAATTAATAAATCAAAACTAGTCATAGGTTCATCGTGACGATATTTAAATCCGTCAGCCCTGAATGGCTCCATACCAGCGAGTCAAATGTTGGCTGAGAGCGGCTTCGATGTGTTCAGCCACCTCTAGTTCGCTGCGACTGGCATCAATGCGAACAATGCGATCGGGATTTTTCTCCGCCAGGTGAGCAAATCCCTGGTGCACTCGCTGATGAAATTCTAGGCTGGCTTGCTCAATCCGATCGCTGGCTCCTCGCGTCTGAGTTCGGGCTAACCCTTGTTCTACATCCAGATCGAGCCATAGCGTTAAATCACTTTGTAGCCCGTTGGTTGCTACGTGATTGAGTTGATCGATGAGCGTGCAATCGAGTCCTCGCCCATAGCCCTGATAGGCGATCGTGGAATCAGTATAGCGATCGCATAAAATCATTGAGCCTTCTGCCAAATGAGGGCGCAAAACCCCCTCTACGTGTTGGGCACGATCGGCTGCATATAGCAATAATTCTGCTCGATCGTGAATAGGCTCTTTAGCAGGATTGAGCAACAACTGGCGTATTCCCAATCCTAGATCAGTGCCACCGGGTTCACGGGTAGCCAGCAGTTGCTTCACGAATCTTTTTGATTGCAGACTAGACATCCAACCGCTGTTTGACAACCACTGACGCGCACGCTGAAGCTGAGTGGTTTTGCCACAGCCCTCAACCCCTTCAAACACAATGAATTTGCCGTCCATGATCACCCGTAGTTAGTGGACAAAACCGAGCGGTTGCAGCCATCTTTTAAACTCTCGCCGAGTCAGTCAACCTGAGAGGAATCCGGTATAAATGTCTTAAGGACTTTCATAGGAAAACACTTCAGCTTAAACTGAACTTTGGTATGACACCAAACCAGAGTATCGCTTTAACGGTTTTTGGGAACGTATCATAGAAAAGTTCGTTCGTTGCACGCTTGGGGTTGGCTATGGCTCGTTACACTTGTCTAATCACGGTTGGAATCGCTTCTAACAATCTCCAACCCATTCTGAATGAGACGCTCAAGTCTTGCAGTATGGATATCATTTATGACACTGGCGACTATATTATGGCGCGAGAGACTCCAGGGCGAGTGTCTTTTCCAAAGCTGGTGACAGTAGAGGTTTTCGTCGATAAAACGATCGTGAGTGAAGAAGAAGTCCGGATGAATTTTGTGATTAAAAATGAAGAACTTCCGCTTCAGGTAGACAATCACTGTCGCCAAGTGTTTACGCAGGTCAGCCAAGCTATCAGCCACAACAAGCACTGGCAATTGATTGAGGCAATTGGAGGCTAAGGCACGATCGCAGGGGCTATTCGTCTAGACTGTCTAGCTCTGCTGTGCCCGGATTAATTAAGGTGATGTCAAACTCATCGGGAGGCACCGTTGCATAGGCATCTCGTCTGAGCAAGTGATAGATCGCTCGCACTTGAGGACCAAAAATCACCTCATCTCGATCTCGCAACTCATGCGATCGCAACCGCCGACCATTGATTAAAAGCCCGTTGGCACTAGGTTTGCCAGTCTGATCACCGTCTTTGATGTGATAAGAGCAGGTGCCATCGGGGTTGACTCGCTGCTCGATCGTGGCATGGTAGCGAGAGACAAACTGAGAGATCAACCGAATATCACAGTCGGCATCTCTACCGATCGAGTAGCGAGGCTCTTCTAGCCGTTCTTCCCGCTCTCCGGTGTCGTCTTTCACAATCAGAAAATGGCTTTGGTATGGATCGAAAGGCATCGCAAACTTGGGGGAAACTAGGACTGATCAAAATCGAACACATCGAGTGATATTATATATCGCTATGCAAACTCACAAAGAGTGCCCTTTAGTGAACCTCAGACTTGATCTTCTGGGTCACCGATCATATTAGGGCTGATTAGAGTGATGTCAAACTCATCAGGCGGAATGGTGAGCACTGCCTCACGCCTCAATAGATAATAGATTGCCCTCACTTGAGGACCAAACACCACTTCATCCTCGTTTCTAAGATCATGACTTTGTAGCTTTCGCCCATTGACTAGCAAGCCGTTAGCGCTGGGTTTACCTTTGAGGTTACCATCGACAATTCGATAATAGTAGGTGCCGTCTTCATTGGGTAGCTGAAGCAGGGTGGCATGACGACGCGACACAAATTGAGACACTAATCGGATATCGCACTTTGGGTCTCGCCCGATCGAATAAACGGGTGCGTCAAGGATAAATTCTCGTCGTCCCTTATCGTCTTCGATGATCAAGAGATGATTTTGATGCGGTTCTGAAGGCATGAAATATCGAAGAATGGGCGAGTGACAGATGACCTACAACCCATCTAGCTAAACTACCTGACAGGTTTGAAAAGGACTCAGCGCTAGACGATTTAGCAGCGCTAGACGAATTAGGGATTTTTGCAACCGTTGAAAAAACCTCTGAGTTTATTAGAACACAGCCCTGAGACGCTTTATAAACCCTGATGAAATCAAATTAGTTGAGCAGTAGAGGCAGTGCCGTAGGCTTCAGACATGAGGCGCAGAAAATGCTCGACGCAATAGAAGCGAATTTGTGACTACGCTGAAGGAGCTAAAAGCCATTAAAGCACCTGCGGCGGCAGGACTGAGCAAAATCCCAAACTTTGGTAGCAAGATGCCAGCGGCGATCGGAATGCCCAGCAAATTATAGGCAAATGCCCAAAACAAGTTTTGACGAATTTTCCCGAAGGTGGCGCGACTTAGGTGCAAAGCTTCGACCACATCGGTGAGGCGATCGCGCATCAAGATAATGCCTGCTGTTTCGACTGCGACATCGGTTCCTGATTTGAGGGCAATTCCGACATCGGCTTGAGCTAGTGCAGGCGCGTCGTTAATGCCGTCTCCAACCATTGCGACGACCTGGTTGATCCCTTCAGCTTGCAAAGCGCGAATCACGTCTGCTTTTTGCTCTGGGCGGACTTCAGACCATACGTTTTCTGATGGAATGTTAAGCATTTTTGCCACGGTTTGGGCAGTTTCGCGACGATCGCCCGTCAGCAGCATCACGCGCAAGCCCAATTTCTGCAATGAGTCAACGGTTTCTTGAGCATCCGACCTCACCGTATCGGTGACAGCAATTAGACCCATCAAAGTTTTATCAACGGCGACATACACGATCGTCTTGCCGTCTTGTGCTAACATTTCTGCCTGTGCCTGTGCCGTTTTACTCACCACGACTGCATGTTGCTCCATCCAAGTGAAGGTTCCGAGCCAAACGGATTGCGGCTCTGAGTGCAGCAAAACTGTTGCAGACACTCCTAAACCTGGCTCTGTATAGAAATCTTGAGCGGAGAGCAGGGAAAGTTCTTGCTGATTGGCTGCCCGAACGATCGCATCTGCAAGGGGATGACGGGTTCCACTTTCGACGGTTGCCGCGAGTTGCAGCAGATTGAGTTCTTCTTGATCGGGCGGTTTGAACGAAATGCAGTCTGTGACGATCGGGCACCCAGTTGTGAGCGTCCCCGTTTTGTCAAACACGATCGTCGTCAACGCATGAACTCGCTCTAGCACATCGCCTCCTCGAATCAATAATCCTCGTTCGGCACCGATGCCCGACCCGACTAAAATCGCGGTTGGGGTGGCAAGTCCGAGGGCACAGGGACAGGCGATGACCAGAACGGCGATCGCGAGTTTAAGGCTGAGTAATAACGGTGAAGGATGGATGATAGCGGCTGACGGGTCTAGATGGTGCATGGCGTGTTCGCTGCCCAAGGCTTGACCTGCCATCAAAACCTGTGACCAAACGTGAGTGCCGATGAAATACCAGAATAGGAAGGTGAGCGTGGCGATCGTCATCACGCCATAGGTAAAATAACCCGCGATCGTGTCTGCTAATTTCTGAATGGGGGCTTTGCGTGCCTGGGCATCTTCTACGAGATTGATAATGCGTGCCAGAGTCGTGTTTTTGCCAATGCGATTGGCTCGAATCGCGATCGCGCCCGACTGATTGATCGTTCCCGCTGAGACACGATCACCAGGTTGCTTTTGCACCGGGACAGGCTCACCCGTCAGCATCGATTCGTCGATCGTGGTTTGCCCAGCAACCACTTCCCCATCGACCGGAATCTTCTCACTCGGCAGCACTTGCAGCCACTCACCGACTCGAATCCGATCAACCGAAATTTCGGTCGAGAGATGAGGGACAAAGGATGAAGGATCAAGAGGTTCTTGCCCGTTCTTTTTGACCAGTCGGGCAGTCTGGGGCTGAAGGGCTAAAAGCGCCTGAAGAGACGACGCAGCACGACTTCTTGCCCGTTGCTCTAAGGTGCGACCGAGGAGAATAAAGCCGACTAACATTACAGGTTCGTCAAAAAAGCACTCCCAGCCGAGTTGGGGAAATAAGAGCGCAATTAAACTGGCAGTAAACGCGGTGACAGTGCCTAATCCCACCAGGGTATTCATGTTGGGAGCGTTGCGGCGTAAACCTTGCCAGCCGTCGATAATCATCGATCGTCCCGGCACTGCTAGCGCGAGCGCGGCTAACCCACAGTGCAGCCAGATGTTGCTGAGTCCGAGAATGGTGATGCCAGCGAGTTGATTGAGGTGCCCGATCGTCGAGATCGCTAGGAGAAGAATCGCGATCGTCAGACTACGAGTTTGCTGTTGAGCGTCTAACCGCCGTCGTTCTGCCAGGTCAATTAAGCCTAAATCGTCTGACGCACCTTCGGGATAGCGAGGCTGACTAGGAAATCCGGCTTCGGTCAATTTTTCGGCTAAGTGTGTGGGGTTGATGACTGATTCGCATTCAACGGTTGCCAACTCGGTGACAAGATTCACCGTGGCAGAAATCACTCCCGGCTCTTGAGTGAGGGCATTCTCAACTGCTTTGACACAGCCTGCGCATTTCATACCGCTCACGTCTAGGGTGATGGGATCTAGACTAGAGGGGTTGACTGCCGTTTCTGATGTTGTTTGCATCGCACACTCAAGCAAGGTAAATTCATAGACTCCTTTCTTGAGGGTAGATGAAGTTTTGTACGATCGACCGAAAAACTTTAATTCTTTTCTGGTTCAGCGATCGCCGAAGGAGAAATACGTCGCCATCCAAATAGGTAAATCAAGACACCCAACTGTGCCGGAACCAAAATCAGGTAGTTTCTGACGAAGAAATTAATCTCTAGATTTGAGAATGTCGTGAAATAGCCTGCGCCCAAAAGAGCGAAGAAAGCGATCGCAGCAATTTTTTTAGGTTTTAGCATGGGGTAGTTAAATAAAGGTTGAGTGAGATCAAAAAATCCTGGTGAAACGCTTAAGAATAGTCGCAAAAACCAGGATTTTGAGAGTCGTAGATCGTCAGCAGATCTTAAAACCAGCCTTTTTTGTTCGTGATGTAGGTGCTGATAAATTCGTCGTCGCTTTTGGTCAGATAGATAATTCCTTCAACAAAGCCGATGATGCCAAAGACAAATGCTCCGAGACCCAGCGTTAAAAGGCTGCCTAACAGCATGATCAGCGCTTCTGTCTTGTAGCCTAAAATAAATTTGTGGATGCCCAGCGCACCGATCAAAATTCCGCAGATACCAGCCGCGACCTTTTTGCTCGCGTCATTAGAAGTTCCAGTTGTCACCGTCTTAGCCCTTAATCGTGAGAGTTCTCCCTCAGGGTGCCCACTGATAGCACGCAACGAACAAAAAAACATCTCCTAGAAATTCGGGGTGATTCAGAGCTTACGAACTTCCGCTTCCTAAGATAAAGAGACTCAATAGCGTGCCGCTATTCCATAAGCTGTGCAGCAGCATTGAGGCGAGAAGATTTTGAGTGCGGGTATAAACAAATCCCAAAACGATGCCCAACGTCATTAGGGGAATCACTTCTGAGAGACTCAGGTGAACTACCGCAAACAAAAAGCTGCTGAGGAGAATGGCTTGCCACGTTGAAAAATAGCGGGTCAGCGAGGGCAGAAGAAATCCTCTAAAGAAGATCTCTTCAAAAAACGGAGCCGCGATCGCTGCCGTGACAAAAAAGATGGCGATCGCGAGACTGTCTTTTCCTTCCAAGGCGATCGGCAAAATGGGGTTACTCCCGCCGCGTCCTTGCCAGATTTGCTGATTGACTAGCGACACCACAATCACAAGGGGAAACGCCGCTAAATATCCGCCCAAGCCCCACCAAAACCATTTGCCTTTGAGACTGAGGTGAAACCACTTATCCGGCAACGGCAAAAATGATTTAATCGACAGATACAAAACACTCAAGCCGCCTGCCGCTAATAGGGCATAAGTCACCAGATAGTAAGTCGCCTTCTCCCGCTCTCCCAAGATTGCAGGATTAATGTTGAGTGCTGCCAACGCAGATTGACTGACGATCGGCAACACAATCTGTCCCACCAAAAAAAAGCCAACCACTAACACCTGCCAAACAATTTCGCCATCCCACGGCACTGACCACTGAATGTCATTAGTGCCTGCTAATAGGGCTTGTTTACCTTTGACTGCCCACTGCCCGATCAGAAAAATCAGCAACGATGCGCCTGAAAAGATGGCGATCGCCGGAATTGCATTTGCCGTTGCCCATCGGGTAAATGCCTGTTTTGCAGTCTGCTGTTCGGTGGTTTGAAGTTGATCGAGTGCATCCGATCGCTGCTGCAGCTGATATAGCTGGGTGAGCGATCGATAACGAAACCATCCATCTAGATTTTTATTGATTTGCGGTTCTGCATTAGGCAACAATTGAGGAGGTTGACTCCACAACCCTGACAGAACTTTTGCTGTAATTGCTGTCGCATCAGAACCCTCTTTTATAGAAGCCCAGGTTTTCAGCGCTTCATTGATTTGTTTCTGCTGCGCTTGTAGAAGCCCAACTCGCAGGTTTAACTCTTTAAGCACCGATTTTTGCTTAATGACCTGCTTAGCTACCGTGTCGGAGTCAGCCACTATAGGCGTTTTGGACTGAAATTTCTCTAATCTTGCTTCTGTATTAGCGATGTCTGTTTGAGCGGTGTCTCGCGCTTTTTCATAGCTTTCTAGCGCTGACTTGACTGGGTTATCGATTGGGAGAGGCTTACGGGCACTAGGCGGATCACCCTGCCACTCAGACGATTGCAGCAGCAAATCAGTCTCATACAGTTCCAGGCGATTGTTGAACTGGGGTTTGCTCCAGCTATTGACTAAATCGCTCACCACGAAGACGATCGCCAAAATCGTCAGTGCGCCCAAAACCAACCGCTTCAACGTCATGAATTCCCTCACTCTCTTTGCATCGATGCCTCATGGTCAAACGTTAGCAGAATTGACGAGGAGAACGCTGGACAGGGTAAAATCTTTCTGACTCGAAACTTTACCCAATGGAGGATTCCCTTTGACTACTCGCGTCATCATCGTCCGTCACGGCGAGAGCAGCTACAACGTTGAGCAGAGAGTGCAAGGACATTGTGATCTGTCGCGGCTGACTGCTAAAGGGGAATCAATGGCGGTACAGGTCGCCACTGCTTTGCAAGGAATCTCTCTTGATGCGGCTTACAGCAGCCCATTAATGCGAGCAAAGCACACAGCGGAGTTAATCTTATCCAATTCTGCTCAGGCTCCTCACCTTCAAACCAGCGCAGACTTAAAAGAAATTAGTCTGCCTCTCTGGGAGGGGCTGCTATTTAACGAAGTCGAAGAGAAATATCCCGATGAATATCAAGCTTGGAGAAGGCAGCCCCACTTGCTGAAGATGAGCCTGTCGGATGAAAACGGCAGCGTCGATTTTTTTCCGATTCCAGCTATTTATGAGCAGGCGCGTCAGTTTTGGCAAACCACTCTGCCCAACCATGCCGGACAAACGATTTTAGTCGTGGCGCACAGTGGCATTAATCGCGCGTTGATCAATACGGCGATCGGACTTCACCCCGAAGACTATCAGCGCTTCCAAATCTCAAACTGTGGCATTAGCATTCTCAATTTTTCGGGTGAATTTGGGCAACCCGTGCAGATCGAGTCGTTGAACATCACGTCTCATCTGGGTGATCCGCTGCCGCCGCGCAAGTCTAAAAAGGCGCTCCGATTATTATTGGTGCGCCACGGTGAAACTGAGTGGAATCGGCAAGGACGCTTTCAGGGACAAATCGACGTGCCTCTAAATGAGAATGGACGATCGCAAGCTGCTCAAGCGGGTGAGTTTCTCAAATCAGTACAAATTGATCAAGCGATCAGTAGCTCAATGCTGCGTCCTAAAGAAACCGCAGAAATTATTCTTCAGCATCATCTTCAGCTTCAACTCAACCTGCGAGATGACTTACGAGAAATCAGTCACGGTCTGTGGGAAGGCAAGCTAGAAGCTGAAATCGAGCAATCCTATCCCGGATTATTGCATCAGTGGCAGCAGCAGCCTGAAACCGTGCAAATGCCCGAAGGCGAAAATTTGCAGGATGTGTGGAATCGGGCGATCGCTGGCTGGCAAGCCATCCTCAATGGGGCGGCAGCGCATTCGATTGACAAACCCTATACGGTTTTGGTCGTCGCTCACGATGCTATCAACAAAGCGATTCTCTGTCACGTCGCTGGGGTGGGTGCCGAGTCTTTTTGGAACTTTAAGCAAGGCAACGGAGCCGTCAGCGTAATCGACTATCCGCACGGGGTTGAGGCGGCTCCCCTCTTGCAAGCGATGAACATCACGACGCACTTAGGAGGCGTTCTAGACAAGACCGCAGCTGGGGCACTTTAGAAAAGTTTTATGACGATCGAACTGCTCCAACAAGTCCGTCTTCTCGATCCGGTCGTGATGGTCGATCGAGTTGTGGATGTCCTAATTGAAGATGGAATAATTCAGACGATCGAGCCTCAAATCAATGAGATTCCCTCTAATGCTGAGATTCAACCCTGTCAAGGCTTAGTCTTAGGGTCAGGACTGGTTGACCTCTACAGCCATTCTGGAGAACCGGGATTTGAAGAACGGGAAACGTTAGAGTCGCTCAGTCAAGCGGCGATCGCAGGTGGCTTTACCCGATTGAATATTCTCCCCGATACAGAACCTGCGATCGATAATCCTGCTGTTGTCAACTGGCTCCATCAAAACTCAAAGCTCTCATGTTGGGGAGCTTTAACCCTCCAGATCAAAAGTCAACAAATGACCGAATTGTCAGAACTGGCGAAGTCAGGAGTCGTCGGTTTTGCAGACGGGCAGCCGATCGCTAATCTTGTCCTAATAAGACGATTATTGGAATATCTTCAACCCCTACAAAAACCTGTGGCGCTATGGGCGTGTGACCGATCTCTAGTGGGAAATGGCGTGATCCGAGAGGGCGTTGAGTCGGTTCGGTTTGGGTTGCCCGGAGATCCGGCAATGTCAGAAACGACTGCGCTTTCGGCTCTCTTGGAATGTGTTGAAGCGATCGGGACACCCGTTCATCTAATGCGAATTTCTACCGTGCGGAGTGTGGAATTGATTCGAGCCGCAAAAACACGCGGTTTGCCGATTACTGCTAGCACGACGTGGATGCACCTGTTGCTCAACACAACCGCGATCGAGCATTACGATCCGAATCTAAGACTAGAGCCACCGCTAGGAAATCAGATCGATCAAGTTGCCCTTTTGCAAGCTGTTCGAGAAGGAGTAATCGACGCGATCGCCATCGACCACACACCCTACACCTACGAAGAAAAAACGGTTGCTTTCTCAGAAGCCCCACCTGGCGCGATCGGGCTAGAACTCGCGCTCCCTTTGCTATGGCAAACGCTGGTGGACACTCAACAGTGGTCAGCCTTAGAGCTATGGCGCAGTCTCAGCACCTGTCCCGCTGCGTGTTTAGGACAAAAAATAGGCGCGATCGATCCGGGTCAGCCCGCAGAACTCACCCTGTTTGACCCACAATCATCGTGGACTGTGAACAGACAGAGTTTGAAGTCTCGATCGCTCAACACCCCTTGGTTAGGTAAGTCGTTAACTGGGCGGGTGATTCGTACCTGGTGCCCCTAGCATGTTGAGAACTAAAGCCGACTACTGCGGTTTGTAGTTTGGTTCTGGCGTGATTTCTCCTACTCGATTAGGAGGCCAAAACCGCACAACGGCACGACCAATAATTTTCTCACGAGGCACAAAGCCCCAATAGTGGCTGTCATAGCTATTGTTGCGGTTGTCACCCAACACTAGATAAGAGCCAGGGGGAACCGTCTGCGGACCCCATTGATATTGCGGATCTTCTTCGATGTAGTTTTCTCTCAAAGCCTGGTCGTTGACAAAAACGCGTCCGCCCTTGACCTCTACTTTGTCACCCGGTAGCCCAATCACCCGCTTGATAAACGCGTCGTGAAAGTTTTGCTTTTCTAAGGTGCTGGTGGGCGAAAACACCACAATATCGCCCCGTTGAGGCGTGTTAAACCGATAGCTCAGTTTGTCTACGATTAAGCGATCGTTGATTTGCAGTGTCGGCAGCATTGAGCCAGAAGGAATATAACGCGCTTCTGCAACAAACTGACGAATACCGATAGCTAAAATTGCGCTCAGCCCAATGGTTTTAAGTCCTTCAAACCAGGGATTCTCCTCTTTTAATTGAGGTTTGTCATTGGGTGCCGGGTTTTCTACGCGATTCATAGGAGTTTACTAAGTGCAGAGTCAAAACAGTAGACGGGCAACAGTTGCCCATCTAGTCTATTCAATAAAAGCCAAATCGAACCAGTAACCTGTAATGATACAAAGTTTACAAGGCATTTTTACTTTCTGCTATCCACCTATAATCTAGATCCTTCCAGTCCACAGAATCATTATTTTTATCATGATTTCCCCATCTCTAGTTATTCAAAACGCTCAGATTTTGCTACCAAATGGCGAGTTTATTTTGGGAGAGGTGCAGATTCAAGAGGGAAAAATCGTTGAGGTTAGAGCAGGTCTTTCGCCTGGTGACGATCGGGCTATCACCCTAGACGCAGCAGGATTGACTTTGTTGCCAGGAGTGATTGATCCTCAAGTTCATTTTCGAGAACCGGGGCTGGAGTATAAGGAAGACTTATTTACTGCGAGCTGTGCTTGTGCGCGAGGTGGCGTAACCTCGTTTTTAGAGATGCCTAATACTCGTCCGTTGACGACGACTCAAGCCGCGCTCGACGATAAACTCAGACGGGCATCTGAGAAGTGTCTCGTCAATTATGGATTTTTTATTGGCGCAACGGCTGAAAACTTGCCCGACCTGTTAGAGGCAAATCCAACCCCGGGCATCAAAATTTTTATGGGTTCGATGCACGGCGATCTGCTGGTGGATGAAGAAACTGCGTTAGATCCAATCTTCGCCAAGGGCGATCGCTTGATTGCGGTTCATGCTGAAGACCAGGCGAGAATTCGCGATCGCCGTGCTCAATTTGCCGGACAGACTGATCCTGCCGTTCACTCTCAAATTCAGGACAACCAGGCGGCGTTGAATGCGACTCAGTTAGCGCTAAAACTCTCTAAAAAATATCAGCGTCGTCTCCATATTCTGCATTTATCTACGGCTGAAGAAGCTGACTTGTTGCGGCACGATAAGCCTGCGTGGGTCACCGCAGAAGTGACTCCTCAGCACTTGCTGTTAAACACAGAGGCGTATAAGACGATCGGCACGATGGCACAGATGAATCCGCCCTTGCGATCGCCCCACGATAACGAGGTGCTCTGGCAAGCGTTGTTAGATGGAGTCATTGATTTTATCGCCACCGATCATGCACCTCACACTCTTGAAGAAAAGGCTCAAGCTTACCCAAATACGCCCTCTGGGATGCCCGGTGTCGAAACGTCGCTGGCGCTGATGTTAACTCAAGCCGTTCAAGGACGCTGCACCGTCGCTCAAGTTGCAAACTGGATGTCTACCGCCGTTGCAAAAGCCTATCGAATTCCCCATAAAGGTGCGATCGCTCCCGGCTATGATGCCGATCTGGTGCTGGTAGACCTGGATAATTATCATCCGGTTCTGCGAGAGGAAGTTTTGTCTAAATGTGGCTGGAGTTCGTTTGAAGGTTGGAGTCTGACAGGCTGGGCACAGGTAACGATCGTCGGAGGTCAAGTGGTCTACGATCGCGGCAAACTCAATCTAGACGTGCGAGGACAGGCACTGAAGTTTGGGAAATGAGACCGCTATTAAGGTTCTTCTCTTTTCTAAATTTAAAAGACGACTGTGACCTAGAATACTGACAGAATTCCTTGAATAGGCATTTGACCTGAAGATTCAAAGTCTTTCAAATTTGTACAAACGCCTTTATTCGCCAAGGAATTTTCTTTGGAGGTCATAAAGATGGTTTATAAAGTCACGGATTTCAAGCTTCGTTTTATCGCTTCACGGTTGGGCGCGATCGCGCTAGGCGTTTTAGTTCCCAGTTCTTTAGTCGTCACTTCTGCAAATGCGGGTCAGTTAGGAGGTCAAAGCTACTTTGACCATGCACCTCGTCTCACTGGCACGGCAGCTAGTTTTGCAGAAGCCTATACGCCGTCTAATTACGAGTTTACGGTTCGAGTTCCTGAAGATGCGGGCGCTTCGCTGCAAGCAATCAAATTAGTGCAGGAGAAAAATATAGAAACTCTTCCTTTGAATGTAGGTCAGAGCTATGCCTCTCTGGGGGATGGCGGTGCGGCAGTGTCTTTAGCTGCGATCGGAGGAGAAACAATCCCTGGTGAAGCGACATTTGTATTTAATCCTCCGATTGTGCCGGGGCAGACAGTGACAGTTTCTCTCAAGGTGGAGCGCAATCCTGCACTTGGCGGTGTTTACCAATATGGAGTCACCGCTTACCCATCTGGCAATAGCAATTCCGGTTTGTTTTTAGGCATAGGTCGTTTCAATCTCTACAACTACTAAACCCCTCTCAATTTGAATGCTTGATTCTGCCTCTACAGTTCAAAAGTAATTGGCTCTAGATCAAAGTGACCCACAGAACTGAGGGTGACTTGACGACCAGAATCACGATCGTACTCCAGCCGAATCTCTAAATAATTGGAGGGTTTGTAAGATAGACGCTCTGCCCACTCGATCGCCACGATTCCAAGTTCGACCTCGACTCCTTCCCAATAAATTTCTGGGTAGAGACTGACGGTTTCGGACGGGTTTAGACGATAGAGATCTAGGTGATAGAGTGGGATGCGTCCGTCTAAGTATTCGTTGATGAGCGTGAAGGTAGGACTCTCGATCGAGTCTTTAATGCCCAATCCTTTGCCAATTCCCTGTACGAGGGTGGTTTTTCCACTGCCCAAGTCACCTTCGAGCAATAGCACACTGCCCGCCGAGAGAGCTTGCCCCAACTGAATGCCTAACTCGCGGGTTGCCGTTGCAGTGGGAAGCAGGAGTGAGTTCATTCTGGTTTGGCTTTTCGGTGCGCTAAAAGAAACTGAGCTTCGGTGGCGCGATCGCTAGTGGGATATCGCTGCACGAGTTGTTGAAGATAGCGGGGCTGATTGCTTAGAAAATAGCTTGAAAACAGCAAGTCATCTGGATAAGCACTGTTAGGAAATTTGACCTGTAGCTCGGTCAAGATGCCATCAATTCGAGTCTGATAAGCACCGCCAATGTCAGGAGAAATCTGGTCTGTGTCTGGGTTAAATCGCTGTGTACCTGTGGGAACTCCTGCGGGGGGATGAATGCGTGTGGTTTCACCTGGCTCATGATTTTCCCATTGCCAAAGCAGCGTCATCGCTACCATGTAGAGCGTTTTTTCTCGCAGTTGAGGCGGCGTTTTGGGATCATCTAACAACTGTTGGTAGAGCAATAATGCCACTCCATTTTGACTGGCGCTCTGATACGCTTGGTGCACGCCTGACTCGCCTCGTTTTGCAAGGTCACAGACCCACCAAAAGCGGCAATCATAGCGATCGTTTGCCTCAACTGGATAGCGCTTGCTCATGCTGTAGCTAGTGGGTAAGTAGTAAGTTCTGGAGCCATCCCAAATCGGCAGATAGCCATTTTTCCAGCCGCCTTCGCCTGCCCAATTGGATGCCAACTGATAGCGCGAGTCGGGAGTATTTGCTGTCTTCAACGTCAGAAGCTGCTGCCAGCGTTGACGCTGTTCGGTGAGCATGGCTTGCATCTCTTGCTGCACTTCGGCGGTTTTGTCACCTGTCCACCACGACCAACCTGCTTTGTAATAGCTTTCTAGAATCTTGGCAGGCATTGCCTTTAAATTCAAATTCTCAGAGGTTTGCAGCGCTTTGGCATAATCTTGCGATCGGGCTGCTTTCACTGCCACCGCATAGCGCAATAAGGGTGCGATCGCCTGATAATTTGGCTCTTGTGATAATGTCTGAATTTGCTCGGCAGAGAGTCCGACATCTAGCAGCGTTCTGACATGGGGATAGGCAAGATAGAGAGCATCTCGATCGCCGATCTCACTCGTCATCATCGTTAACCAGAGGCGCATCGCCCCTAGGATATCGCCCTGATCTTGCAGGCTGTGTGCTAGCAAATAAGTTGCATCATCTGCTCCTGGATGATCGGGATATCGACTTAGCCACTGTTGCCAGTCTCGAACCTGATCGGCGGCGGATTTTTTGGCGTTGCGATCGAGTATTTTTTGACTCCGATCCTCGCCCCCAAAGTAGGAGTGTCCCGTTAAATCTCCATACTCACGGCAGGCTTGAATGAATTTGGATTGCGGATATTTCGTCGCCATGCCGATCAGCAGATAGTAAGCGTGGGCACCGCGATCGGCATCGTCTCCGCCAAAGCCATAAAATACGCTGCGCGTCAGGCTATAGAGCGGACGCGAATCGCCGTTAAGAATTTGTTGCAGCAATGTTGAACCTTGCGGATCGTTGTGGCGATCGAGTTCTGCAATTGCCCAGACGCGATCGGGAGATTGCCCATCCATCGCCAATGATTTGAATAACGCTTTGGCGATCGGCGAAATCTGACCTGCTTTGACCACTCCTAGACGGTTGACCAACAAATACTCGCGAGATGCAGCAGGAAGCGCGTGATAATAAGCGATCGCTGCCTGAATCTGAGTTTGATTCGGTTGGGAAATTTGTTCAAATTTTGTCCATTCAGACAAGTTAGGAATGGGCTTGACTGGATTTCCTGTCGATGGAAAAACCTTGTCATATCCCAAGAGATTGACTAGAAAATCAAAATTGAACTGATTATAGAAATTCGGAGAATTTTCTGGCTCTAGATTCTGTTTAGCGAGTTGAATCAGTCGCGATCGCACCTGCGGATCATCGAGTCCAAATTCTCGCTCCCAGGCTTTTTGATCTTCTGACTCGTAGCCCGACTCTATTAATAAGGTGTCTAATTTGCTTGTAAGTAAATAGAAATTAGGAGTAGACGATCGACGCTGCACTTGTTTGGTCAACCAAAGTGTCGTGTAAGGCTTACCTAAACTGCGAATTCCTGCCATTCCATAGGCTTGTCGAACGCCATCGCGAGACCGCGCATAATACTCCAGTAAAGGATAAGCCTTTGCGCCATATTGCTTCCAAACCGGATTGGTGAGTTTGCTATCTCCCCATTTGACCTCAAGTAAATCTTGACGAACCGCCTGCAAAATCGGCTGCCACTGCGGATCAAATCGAAGACGATCGCGCATCACATCATCGACTTCAATCTGAGTCAGCTTAGAGGGAGACAGCCCTTCTGCCTGGTTTGCTGCTTCTTGGGGCGACGGAATTGTTTGGTTAGGAGCCGCCACCAATTTTGTGATGGGCAAATCTGCCGCCACCAAGACCAACACTCCCAAGGTTGCCCCAACTTGACACCACCATTTCCGATATATTTGACCAGCCATCCTGCGTCTCTCCAACACCTATCTTTAGAGAACCATGAGAGATTCTACAGAGTCCAGAAAGTTGTTACAGAAGTTCTCTGAAACTGGGTGCTGAGTCTAGCGTTAGGCTTCTCGCAATCGCCGCCCATACCATTTCAGCAAGACCCGCGCCAACCGCTCCGAATCGTGACGCACTAATCCTGTTTCTTCATCTTCGTGCATAACATCAGCCCGAATGATCCGTCGTCCGAGTTTCATCACTGCGTCGCGATCGACCCCCACCGGATGAGAGTGTTCTTCAGCATAGCGAATTAAGGCTTTTGCAGAAGGCGGCTGCTTTTGCACCAAGACCGCATCAAACAACGGCTTCCCACACGCCAGGTCGATCGCGCGAATGTGGTCTGCCACACTGTATCCGGTAGTTTCTCCCGGCTGAGTCATAATGTTGCACACATACACACAGGGGACTTGTCGCTCGGCGATCGCTGCCGCAATTTCGGGCGCTAGCAGGTTAGGAATCACACTGGTGTAGAGACTCCCCGGACCGATCACGATATAATCAGCTTTATACAGCGCCTCTAACGCTCTCGGCAACGCAGGCGGGTTGGGAGGCGTGCAGCCAATTCTCACAATCTTGCCATTTGCCTCGGTGATGCTTGACTCGCCCTCAATGCGGCGACCGTCTTCGAGTTCTGCCCATAGGCGCACATCGCTGAGAGTCGCGGGTAAGACCTGACCCCGCACGGCGAGAACCTTAGAACTGGCGGTGATGGCTTGTTCAAAGTCTCCGGTGATGTCGCTTAAAACGGTGAGAAACAAATTGCCAAAGCTGTGCCCAACTAATCCATCTCCGGCTTTAAATCGATATTGAAACAGTTCTGTAAGCAATTTCTCTTCGTCGGCTAACGCCGCAATGCAGTTGCGAATGTCTCCCGGAGGTAACACCCCGATCTCACGTCGCAGTCGCCCTGACGAGCCGCCATCATCTGCTACCGTCACGATCGCTGTGATGTTGGCGCTCGATCGCTTTAATCCTCTCAGTAAAGTAGACAGCCCCGTGCCGCCCCCGATCGTCACAATTCTAGGACCCCGATTTAAGCGGCGTGCGGTTAGCAGCACATCGACTAACTCTTCGTCACGATCAGTCATCAATACATTAGTCAGCGAACCAAAGGTGCGAGTTTGTCCCCACAAGATCAGCAGCACCCCTGTAATCAAAACGAGTGGACCACTCACATAGCTCGGCAAGAGACGGCTTAATGTCTCTAACAAGTCAGCAGAAAACTGCAGCAGATAAAAGACCGGAGTCAGCTTTACCCAGATCGCTAGCCCCAAACTGACGAGCAGCACTCCTCCAGCACTGATTAACATCCAGCGCTTAACAAACAAACCCGGAGCCAGCCACTTAAACCACTGCCCCAGCCAGATCGGAGCCAACTGGTGAGATTCTCGCCTGATTGTCCGCATTGCCTGCTTGAGTAAACGGTTTGTTGTCATTAGTGCTTTATGCTCGGAACAGAAAAAAGGCTGACCAGAATGGTAGAGAAATTACTTGCCTTTGACAGCAGGATAACTCAAGTTTCTCATTCCTAATTGACAATAGGAAAGGAAGAAGTAGGGAACAGAGAACGTCGATTTCACTTTAAGAAAAGGAAGAAGAAGGATTCTGATAGAGTCATAAAAGCCAATCATAGAAATCATGACCTCGATCGAGCGATTTCTAGTTTTAAGACCTGAATCGTCTGCCCGTCTGTTCCCAATTTCCCTCAACTCTGTGGTCTAATTCTCAAACGAATGAGTGAGCCGTTGATCGAACTGAGAGGAGTGTGCAAGACTTTTGGACAAAACGTTGTCCTAGACCACACTGACCTGTCTATCTATCGAGGAGAAGCCCTCGCTATTATTGGACCTTCAGGCACAGGTAAATCGACTGTGCTGAGAATTATTGCCGGATTGTTGGCTCCTGATGCAGGCGAAGTTTATATTGGAGGACGACTGCGGCAGGGTCTGATCGAAGATGTAGCCGATCCGATCAATATCAGCATGGTGTTTCAGCAGGCGGCTCTCTTTGACTCGCTGACGGTTGGCGAAAACGTCGGATTTTCGCTTTATCAGCGATCGCGCCTTCCCCGTCGTCGGATTCGTGAACTGGTCACGCAATGTCTGGAGATGGTTGGCTTGTCAGGCATTAATGATCGCTACCCTTCAGAACTCTCTGGCGGAATGCGAAAACGAGTCAGCTTTGCGCGTGCCATCATCTCAAACCCAGACAACCCCAAGGATAAGCCAGACATGCTACTCTACGATGAGCCAACAGCGGGGCTTGACCCGATCGCCTCCACCGTGATCGAAGATTTAGTCAGGCATCTCAATGTGCAGGGAGGCTGTCAGAGCTATGTAATGGTGACTCACCAACAAAGCACGATTCGTCGAACTGCCGATCGGGTGCTCTTTCTCCATCAGGGCAAGGTGCAGTGGCAGGGTAACGTTCACGAGATTGAAAGCACAGACAATCCACTTATCCGTCAGTTTTTTAGCGGTAGCGTGGAAGGACCCATACAAGTGGTTGGATAAGCGTATGCGATCGCGAATGGTTCGAGAAGGCTCAGTAGGGCTGCTGATTTTAGGAGGCATAGGGCTATTTGGAGGCTTAATTCTCTGGCTGCGGGGCTTCAATCCGAGCAATCGCAGTTTCTCGGTGACAGTAGAGTTTGCGACGATAGGGGGCGTTCAGCCCGGGTCACCTGTACGCTATCGCGGGGTGACGGTTGGCAAAATTAGCCGCATCTCACCTGACCCCAATGGGGTAGCGATTCAAATCGATATCGCACCTGCTGATTTGATTATTCCTCGTGATTCAGAGGTGACGATCAATCAGTCGGGCTTGCTTGGCGAGACGGTTCTGGACATTGTTCCTCGTAAGATTTTGCCCGATGGAGTAGTTGCAGCAAAACCTCTCGATCGAGACTGCAATAAAGAAATTATTCTCTGTGAAGGTTCTCAGATCAATGGTGCGTTGGGCATCAGCACCGATGAGCTAGTCAGAGCCAGCATCAAGTTTGCCAATGTCTACAGCGACCCGAAGTTTACAGGCAATATCACCGCTCTGACTAAAAACAGCAGTGATGCTGCCGCTCAAATTGTCATTTTGAGTAAAGAAGTGACAGGTTTGGTGAAATCAGCCAAACAAGAAATCGGCACATTTTCTGGCACCGCAAAATCGATTAGCAAAGCAGCAGATCAGTTTGGGTTGACGATCGGGCAGGTCAACAGCTTAGTCACTGCCAATCGAGCCACTCTGGTTTCAACCCTAGATAACCTCAATCAGACCAGTGGGCAGTTGCGGCTAACGGTGACTCGGCTGAGTCCGACGCTCGATCGCATTCAGCAGGGGCAATTGATTCAAAATCTAGAAACGCTGTCTGCAAACGCGGCTCAGGCATCGACAAATCTGCGAGATGCGTCAGTTAGGCTCAACAATCCTGCTAATCTCACAGTTTTGCAGCAGACGCTCGATTCTGCCAGAGCCACGTTTCAAAATGCTCAAAAAATCACAGCAGACTTAGACGAGTTGACGGGTGACCCTCAACTGCGAGACGATTTGCGAAAGTTGATTAAAGGGTTGAGTGGGTTAACGTCTTCGACTCAGCAATTGCAGCAGCAGGCGCAGGTTGCCCAAGTGCTTGCCCCCTATGCGACGACCTTGCCTCAGCCTGCGGCTTTGGAGGTGACTGAACCTGCGTTTGGCATCACTCGATCGCCCGCACTAGCTCCTGCACCGACTTCGCCATAAAGCAGCGAATTCTAAAACCGTCGCACAACAATCATTCTTCTGAAAATCGGCTGATCAGTTCGCTTAGCCCAATGCTCTGAGGCATTACTTATCAAGTGTTTCGGTATGATGGAGGCTAAAGTCAAACTTTCTGGTGCAATGACAGAATCCATCCTCGCTACTTTTCAAAAAGCCTATCGAGATTTTGCTTTGGTTCCCCTGATCAAGTCAGAGGACATTGAAAAATTTCGGGTGAACTATGGAGGTGGGGTGATGGTGCGGCTGAAGCAGGAAGTGAATGCTTCAACCAAGGATCAAAAATTCGTGTTTGCAGGGCATCTCGGCTGTGGCAAGTCTACCTTGTTGAAACGATTTGCGGTTGAGATGCAGCCTCAGCACTTTGTTGTGTTCTTCTCTATTGCAGATCTGATAGAGCCGTCGGCTGTCACCCATCGCAGAATTCTTTATGCGATCGCCATAAAACTCTTGAGCGCTGCCACTGAAAAGCAGGTTTCAGTTAACGAGGATATCAAAGAAAGTTTGTTGGGCTGGATGACGACCACTCACAAGCAAAAATCCGAACAAACGACCAAATCTGAAGTGGGGCTGGGAGTAGACAAATTGCTCCAGATGGCTACTCTGAAATTTCAGCAAGAACAGGCATTTCGAGATGAGATCGAGCGGGTTTATGAAAAGAATGTAGCGGATTTGGTGGGCAAAGCCGATCGCATTGCTGCTGCGATCGAAACCACGATGAAAAAGCCTGTGCTAGTGGTGATTGATGATTTAGATAAGCTGGATTTAGATCTAGTCGAGTCGATCTATCGCCAAAACATCAAAGTGCTGTTTTCACCCCGATTTCGGATTGTATTTACGATTCCGATTTCAGCTATTCAGGAGCCGCAGGTGATGGGGGCGCTGACTTCTGAGGGCATTGTGCGTCCGCAATTGTTTCCGGTGGCGAAGTTTTATCCTAAGCAAGACTGTCATAATCCTGAGGCAGAGCCGATCTCCACAACAGTTCAAACCTTTTTGGAGGTGTTAAACAAGCGCATTCCTGCTGAGCGGATTGAGCCAGATACTGCCCGCCACGTGGTGCTTAAAAGTGGGGGCGTGATGCGTGAACTGGTGCGAATTGCGCGAGAATGCTGCACTGAATGTATGGTGCAATTGGAGCTTGAACCAGATCGAACTGACTTGAAGATTGATGATGCAATTCTCAAGGAGGCGCTGCGGAATCTCCGCAATGATTTTGCTCGGCAAATCGGGACAAATCTGTTTCCGGTTTTGGTGCAGGTCTATAACACTCTCAATAATGAAGATGCAGACGGTGATGCGTTTGTGAAATTGCTGCACGGACTGATGGTGCTGGAATATCAGAATGACGATTTGTGGTACAACGTGCATCCGATCGTCGTGGATCTGCTGCGACAGAAGAAACTGATTGAGTAGGACAGAGATTCATGTCTCAGCCAGCCATGACTGATGCTTTAGAGCAAGCCGCTTCAAACCAGCGTAATTTGCGGCGGTTGGTGCTGTCGGTGCAGGCAAGTTTGCACAAGCTAAATCTATTGATTGCGGTTTGCGATAACCCTCGATATCGGGATGAGCTGATTCGCACTTATGAGGCAGAGCTAACCGCAAACGGAATCATCTGCGACCAAGTGCGGTTAGATCGTCAGCAGCCCAGCCTCAAGCAGAGCTTAATTGATTGGCAGGCACACCTTGACGATCGACCAAGCGAAACGCCAATTATTGTGACGATACGCGGTGGGGATGAACTATTGGGGGTGCGCTTGCAGGAATCAAAGTCTGCCCAAGAGCGGTTTTTCTTTTCGGTACAGTGGACGCGGGAAGGGTTGCGAGACTTTCAGGTTCCGCTCGTGCTGTGGGTGACGCAAGCAATCTCGCAGGGGTTAGCGCAGCAGGCTCCCGATTTTTGGAGTTGGCGCGGTGGGGTGTTTGAGTTTGTGCAGCCGATCGCAGCGTCGTTTCGTTCACCAAAGGAGGATTTGGAAATTGCGTCAAGGATCGGCTCAACTGATAGAAGTGAACTAACGGATCAATCTACGTCTATAGCAGACCCCGATGCGTTGGCGCAGCAAATTGCCGATCTGCAAGCTGAAGATCTCGATTCTCCCCTGTTAGAAAGTTTGTATGAGAGTTTGGGCGAAGCCTATTATCAGCGTCTAGAACAGGGCATTTCAGTGGATCGCCCGCAGGAAGAAGCAAACGCGATCGCTGCCTTTAAATCGGCGATCGTCCGTCGAGAAACTCTCGCTGACTTAACCCTTTTAGCAACCAGTTTGAGCTACCTGGGATTGCTGTATAGATCGCAAGGACGCTACAGCGAAGCGGAACCGCTCTACCTGAAGGCACTCGACATCTTGCAACGCCAGTTAGGAGACGACCATCCCAATGTGGCAACCAGCCTCAACAATTTGGCAGGACTGCATAACTCGCAAGGACGCTACAGCGAAGCGGAACCGCTCTACCTGAAGGCACTCGACATCTTGCAACGCCAGTTAGGAGACGACCATCCCGATGTGGCAAACAGCCTCAACAATTTGGCACTCCTGCATAACTCGCAGGGACGCTACAGCGACGCGGAACCGCTCTATCGGCAAGCGTTGGCGATCGCCCTTCAATCACTAGGAGAAGCCCATCCCAACACCGAAACATTCTGGAGCAACTTTCGATTGTTTCTACAACAAGTGATTCAAGAGAATCGCACAGACGAACTCTCGGATGATCCGAGGACTCGATCGCTCCTCCAACAACTACAAGACACATCAGATTGAGGCACGAACGATCGAGCTTTTTACACGAACAATCGAGCTTTTTGTACGAATTGATCGTACATAAGGCAACGGCAATTTAGGATTTGATTAGCCCGATCGAGTATGAATCGACCAATTTGCCCTCACCTTAGCCTCACTGCGTGAGGAGGATAATTTATACTCCCACTATGCAACGCCTCTAGTAACTATCAAAATTGCCGACTTTATCGCCTTCTTTACCTATTGTTTAATCCTCTATCGCTACGACAACCCGACAAGTTTTGCGCTCAGATTCCACATCCGATCGGCTTTCTCATTATCACGAGCTTGAGGAGACACTTTTTGCACAAACGATTTGCCCTCTTTTTTCTGACGGTTGCCCCAACTCCAATACGCGCCAGATTGCTTGTATTCAGGGTCAGCCACCACCATCGCCACCCGTTCTCCTGATAGCTCCTGCGACACATATCCCCCCGTAATGTTTTTCTGAAACCACGGGAAGATTTTTTGAAACAGCGGATAGTGATTGCGGAATAGCGGCGTGTCTGCAACGCAGCCCGGATAGAGTGAAGTGAAAGTAATTCCGGTTGCTTCGTGATAGCGGCGATGCAGTTCTCGCATGGTCAGCACATTACACACTTTGCTGTCTTTATAGGCTTTGACAGGCTCAAACTTCTTACCATCAATCATTGAGATCGGTTCTTTAAACCCTGCCTCAAAGCCCTCAAAATTGCCCAGATCCGGGCGAGGCGGAATTTTTCCACCCAATTCGTCGGGGTTGTGGGTGACGGTTCCTAAAATTACCAGTCGCGGATCGGAGGATTGCTTCAAGTCCTCTAGCATCAGATTGCACAAGAGGAAGTGACCGAGATGGTTGGTGGCGACGGTTAACTCATAGCCTTCGGGGCTTCGCAGTGGCTCTTTGATCAGAGGCATATAAATGGCAGCGTTGCACACGATCGCGTCCAGAGATTTGCCGCTTTCCCGAAACGTCTTCACAAACTGCCGGACACTTTCTAGAGACGCTAAATCAATGGGCATGAGCGTATAGCTTCCCTGCGGCATTCCGACCTCTTGGGCAACACGAGCAGCTTTTTCGAGATCGCGACATGCCATGACGACGTGCCAGCCCTTTTGCGTCAGTGCTTTTGCCCCATTTAAGCCTACGCCTGATGAAGCACCTGTGATAATTGCGGTTTTTTGTGATTCCATTTTTTAATCCTTCTAACTCCAGTCGTCTCGCTTTGCGCCACGACCCTTGTAAACCTGAGCCACTGCATGGATCTCACGAGTCTTTTCATACAAAGTCTCTTCGGTGAGATGCCACTGACTCAAAATCTTCTCTAAGTCTGATTGAATATCTCGCGCTCCCGGAAAGCCTTTGTAGCGAATCTTGAGCCGCGCCAACTCAGCCAGATTATAGTCAGTCGGTTCGCCATTGAGAAGGGCATCAGTGACTTGACGATCGCTACTCCACTGTGGATGTCTTTGCTCTTTATTTTCTTCTGCCATGACTGCTCGATCGCGCACAAACACCGTGACAGTATACTGCGTATAGGCAACCGCTTGAGGAAAGTTTATTCAAAAAACTCTAAAATTGCCTTGTCCAATCTTGCCAGCGCTCAATCACCACTTTGGTTTGGGTAAAGAACTCGATCGCTTGATGCCCCTGCCCGTGCAAGTCGCCAAAGAAGCTCTCTTTCCAGCCGCTAAACGGAAAGAACGCCATCGGTGCAGCTACGCCGATGTTGATGCCAATATTGCCAGCTTCGGCTTCATAGCGAAACTTTCGAGCTGCCGCCCCGCTAGAGGTGAAGAGACACGCCATGTTGCCGTATTGCCCCCCGTTGATCAAGGCGATCGCCTGATCGATCGTTTCTAAATGAATCAAACTCAACACCGGACCAAAAATCTCAGTTCGCGCGATTTCTCCTGCCGGATTCACATCTTGCAAAATTGTCGGACGCACAAAATAGCCATTCTCGTACCCCGAAATCTTAGGTTGCCGTCCATCGACTAACACCGTTGCCCCTTCTGCTTCACCTTGCTGAATTAACTCTTCAATTCTGGCTTTGCTTTGAGCCGTGATCACAGGACCCATTTGAATGCCGGAATCTAGTCCATATCCGACTTTGCGCGATCGAGCCGCTTCTGTAATTGAGTCCGTGAATGGCTTTTGGGCATCTCCGATCGTGATCGCCACTGAAGCCGCTAAACATCGCTGCCCCGCGCAGCCAAAGGCGCTGTCTGCCATAATTCGGGTCGTTATGGCAATATCGGCATCGGGCAAGACAATCACCGGATTTTTTGCACCACCCTGACACTGCGCGCGTTTGCCATTCGCCGCCGCCTGTGTATAGACATATTTCGCCACCGGAGTTGAGCCGACAAAACTCACCGATCGGATAGCGGGATGTTCCAGAATCGCATCAACGACCGCCTTGGCACCGTTGACCAAATTCACTACGCCGTTTGGTAAGCCCGTTTGTTCTAGTAGCCGAAACACTTTTTGCATCGTTAGCGGCACTCGCTCAGACGGTTTGATAAGGCAAGTGTTGCCGCAGGCGATCGCGTAGGGCATAAACCAAAACGGAATCATTCCTGGAAAGTTAAAGGGGGTAATCATCGCCGTGACCCCTAACGGTTGACGAATCATCATTTCGTCGATGCCTTTGGCGATATCTTCAGAGTTGTAGCCCTGCATCAAAATCGGAATCCCACAGGCAACTTCGACATTCTCGATCGCCCGTCTCATTTCACCCTTTGCCTCGGCTAACGTCTTGCCGCACTCTTGGGTGATCGTGTGAGAAATCTCCTCAAAATGCTCATCTAATAGGACTTTGAGCTTAAATAAATATTGCACTCGATCAGTTGCCGGAACTCGCCGCCACGCTTTAAAAGCCGCCGCCGCCGCCTGAGCCGCTCGATCGACTTCACTAGCTGGAGAAAGCGGCACTTTGCCCAAAACGTCTGCCGTCGCGGGATTAAAAATGGTCAGAAACTCTGTGGCGTTTGCGTCACACCACTCGCCATTGATGTAGTTTAATAACGTCTGATTCGGAGTCATATCTACATAGTAGAAAATCTTCCTGCCTGGTGAAGTTCACCATAAACGGCGGATTGACCAAAATTAATCATGTCCCTTTGCCAACATCTCAGCGTAAGGTGAGTAGTGCAGGTGCGCTTTGCCAGACGAGCCAAACACCCGCAGCTTTTCGACAACGACAGATTGCATGGACTCGATCGCTGCTCCCATTGAGTCTAGTAAGTCTTTGAGAGATGACGAGCAGAGTCCGTCTTTGAGAGTTTGCAGGTAAGCCTGACGCACTTCAGTGTTGACGTTAAGCTTGCAAACCCCTAACTCGATCGAGCGGTTGATCATAAATTCTGGTAGCCCCGATGCACCGTGCAGCACCAGAGGCACCTTGACCAAATGACGAATTTTTTCGAGACGGACAAAATCTAATCGAGGTTCGCTTTTATAGTCTCCGTGGACATTGCCGATCGTCACCGCTAAAGAATCGACATTCGTCGCGTTGATAAATTCCACTGCCTGCTCAGGATCGGTCATCTTAGCCTCTTTTTCAGCAACGCTTAGACCATCTTCGGTGCCGCTAATTCTGCCGATTTCTGCCTCCACGATCGCCCCTTTCTCGTGTGCCCACTCCGTCATCTTTTCCGTAAACGCCCGATTTTGCTCGTAGGGCAAGTGAGATCCATCCGCCATGATCGATCTAATTCCGGCATCTAGCGCCATGCGAATATCGTCAGCAGAAGTGCTGTGATCAAGATGAACTGAAATGGGCATAGTTGACGATCGTGCCGCTTCTAAACACAGCGCGACGAGGGGAACGCCCCCATAGACCAACGCACTTGGATGCAATTGCAGCATTGCCGGACTTTGTTCTGCCTCTGCTGCACCGATCACTGCCTTCACCCCTTCGAGGTTATAGATATTGAATGCTCCGATCGCATAAACATTTCGCTGTGCTGTCTCTAATAATTCTCTGGTCGAACTCAGCATAAGGATAGGGGTGTAGTAGTGTAGGAAGAAGCAGTTCACTCCACCATTTAATCGTTCTTTGTCGAGAGAAATCTGCTTTGTTGTCTCAGTTTGTAACTCCTGACTTTTTGCAATGGCTCAACTCCCCTCAACTCTTGACGACGCGATCGCTCAAGCTCAAACGGCTACTCAGGCTGCGATCGCAGCAGGCTATACCCGACTGCAAGTCGAACTGCTGTTTCCCGAACTCAAACCGTTGCCTGTAGCAGAAAAGTTTGTTTCTACATTTGCAGAATTGGGCGCAGGTCTCAAAGTTTTTTTTACCGATGCCGGAACCGCAGCCTTGGCAAAGCGAGATTGGGGTGATGTGCCCTTTCAGATTTCCAGTCTAGACGTAGCAGGAGGGCGGCAAACCACATCAGTTGAAGAGTATGTTGACCCAGACGACCAACTTTATCTGTTTATTGCGCCAAGTGCCGTAGAAGTTGCTCCCGTTGAGCAGATCTGCAACGCAGTTGGCGATCGTCCGATTGTTCTACTTAACCCCCGGTTAGAAGATGTCGCAACTATCGGCATTGGCTATGCAGGGCGACAACTGCGCGATCGTTTTCTCAGCAATCTTGAGTCGTGCTATTACCTGCGTCCTTTAGATGACCAAACCGCTCTGACGCGCTTCTATCCATCACCTTGGCAGGTTTGGCTTCAAACAGACGGAGTGTATCAGGCGATCGCTGAAGAACGCGAAAGACCCGACTCTGAAAAACTGGATGAGATTTTTGCCAAAGCCCTAGGGGGGCAAGCACCAAAACAAAGTCTCTTTTCAAATCTGCAGCAGTTTTTAAGAGCTTTAGGAAGATGAAGCTTTCAAAGATTTCCTGTGTTTTTTGCCTCTCAAACTGTGAGCAGCAGAAATTATCAGGGCATAATCGACTCAGATAACCAAAATCACAGTCAACTGACGCTCTGCCAGTAGATTTGACGAATGATGCCTCTCTAAACGGCTACCCGAACGGTAGAGCAATCGGCTCCCAAAATTCAGGTGTCGTTTTCCCCAAACGTTCCCTCTTGTTCAAGAAAGGCGATCGCATGACCCCCACTCCTTCTCGTCGCATTGTGATTGGTGACGTTCATGGTCACTACAAAGGGTTGATGACTCTGCTAGATGAGGTCGCGCCCGGTGCTGATGATCAAGTCTATTTTCTGGGTGACCTCATTGATCGAGGTCCTCAAAGTGCTCAGGTCGTCGAGTTTGTTAAAGAAGGCTCGTATCAATGCTTACTCGGCAATCACGAGCAGCTATTAATTGAGTCGTTTCCCGATGGGCAGATTTTCGCTCCAGCGCTCCAGGCTTGGCTGCAAAGCGGTGGGCGCGCAACCGTCGCTAGCTATGGTGATGCTGGAATCTTGCTAGACCACATCGAATGGATGCGATCGCTGCCGACCTATCTTGACTTAGGTGATCTGTGGCTAGTTCATGCAGGCGTTCATCCCGGTTTGCCCCTTGAGCAACAAACCTCTCATGAATTTTGTTGGATTCGAGAAGAGTTCCACAGTAGCCCTCAGCCTTATTTTGCCAATAAACTGATTATTACGGGTCACACGATCACGTTTACATTTCCAGGGGTGACTCCGGGTGCGATCGCTAAAGGGCAGGGTTGGCTAGGCATCGATACGGGCGCTTATCACCCTAAGAGCGGTTGGCTAACTGGGTTAGATGTCGATAACGGCAAAGTTCATCAGGTGAACGTTTATACGCAGTCGGTGCGGACTTTGATGCTAGAAGAAGCAACCATTCAAATTGAGTCGAGCCGAGCGATGTCGCGTAAACACGCTCTGCATTTGTAGGACTGCTCGCTTTATAAAGTCTAGAGGAGGGGGAGGTATAGAACTACGGCGTTGCTGAATGTGATCTATGAAACACAGATTTTGCCCTCACCCTAGCCCTCTCCCGCAGAAGAGGGAACAAGATTTCTAGCGCTCCTCTCCTGCGGGAGAGGGGTTGGGGGTGAGGGCAATTCATATCTGCATTCAGCAACGCTGAACTATTACCTCCCGTCATGTGCCGCCGTTCTATGTATCAGGCTCCCTGAACTTTGGCTCGATAATCTCCACTGTTTAAGCCGTCGGTGCCAGTTGTGGGATTTTGCTGAACGAGCTGACGTAATCGCACTACTCGATCGGCGGCTGCGGGGTGATTGCTTAAAAAAGCGGGTGCTGACGCTTTACCCGTCACTAGTTTCTGCATAAAGGCAGGCATTTGCGATTGGGCATATCCCGCTCGACCCAACGTGACCAATCCTTTTTGATCGGCTTCGTATTCATCTTTGCGACTGTTGGGAAGATTTAATGCGAGTTGAACGCCGAGATTGACTGCGGTGCTGCGATCGAGTCCTGCGGCACCCAACAACCCTTGAGCAACTGACTTTTCTCGCATTTGTTTGATGGCGTGGCGGGCAGCAATGTGACCAATTTCATGACCCATGACGCTGGCGAGTTGTGCCTCGTTGTCAGCAGCTTTTAATAAACCACTGTGGACGTAGACATAACCGCCCATCGTCGCAAAAGCGTTGACGCTGCTATCATCTACCACTTGAAACGTATAGCGAAGATTAGAACGATCGCTGTTAGCGACGAGACGCTGCCCCACTTGATTCACATAGTCTGTGACTCTAGAGTTACGAAGAATTCTGACTTGACTTCCGGTGATTTCGTCATTGATTTGCCGACCCAGTGCAATTTCTTGGTTATCGTTGAGGCGAGACAACTGCACCACTTGAATGCCTCGCAGAAGTAAATCTGCCCAGGAAAAAGCCTGAGAGGCAAGGGGTTGACCTATCCAAATGCTGACGGCAACCAAGAGAGAAATAAGAGGATAAAACCAGCGGCGATAGAGTCGTTGAAAACGTTGATTAACCATAAGACTGTGAGTTCAGATAAAGAAGAGTGTGATGCGCTCAAACCAACTCAGGAGCAACCCGTCTAGACATAAGACGCTAGTTGACGAAAATTGGTTGCAGACTATTCTAAAGTTCCCTGATCTAGTAAGCATTTTTGAGGGTAGGTGCATTTGTGACAACTTAAGAAAAGCGTTCATTTGTCAAGCCCTAGCACAATGAGTCCAAAAAAGTATTGAAGACGCTCTGGTTGCAGTCCAACTATTTCAAAATAAGACTTGCTGAGACTGGATAGATTGACCCAATGGGAAACCGAGCCTACCGCAATCCGGATCACATTCGACGACGGAATATGCCTGCTCCAAGCAGCACCGTGGTTGAGGCACACTTGAATGATTTGTTAAGCCCGATTGTTTACCA
>JBBRPT010000018.1:0-74498 GCA_038227635.1 Leptolyngbyales cyanobacterium
AGGGATAGCACAATTTAGACTTATACAACGCTAAAGTAGTCAATTCATTTCGCAATAAGCCCTGATTGATGAGACCATTCGCAATAAAGCAGTCAGAATTGGCGCTTGTTGAAATATGTACTTTTGTATGCGTTTGCCCTGCGTACCGTTGAATGAGGGATCGCCCCTCCCTTGCAAAAGCCGAAGGCAACACGCCCCTTCCAAAAAACTCAGCATTCCAAAAAACAAAAAACTCTAGTAGAGTACATCGCAGTGATGAAGTTGTACCCCGGAAATCTGATGTGACGATCAGACTCCGAGGACTTCCATCCCTAGTTAGCGTTCATAACTCAGAAGGCGTTCATGATTGTACACCGTCAGCTTTGCTATGGGATCTTGAAAGGCTGGAATCAAGATTCTGCAACCAGTCTTTACCCCTACCGAATATCTGAGAACTCCCTGTTTTTGTCCTCTTTGAATTAATCGAGAGGACAAAAACATGGAAGTTAGAACGATCGTGCCTAGCTCGATTTCGTTCACCGTTGAGTTGCGATGCTCAACCGAGCGGCGTTATCGAGTTAGCGCTACATTGGATTTGCAAGAGCGTTACATATTCACATCGTCTGGTGTTATTCCAAACATTAGCGATTCTATTAAAGACTTTGTTTCACAACTGAGTGAGATAGCGTCTAATCAACTGGCATTACTCAAGTGGGATGGCACGAGTGATTTAACGACGGAGTATCAAATTGTTCGAGTGTTACCAGGGTATCAAGTTGAGCGTTCTTTAGTGAAGTTCAACATTGTCCTGGGTAATTGCAGTTTGGCGAGTGTGAGGAGCGATCGTCGTGAATGAATAACCCAATTGAAGCCAGGGCATTGCCATTGGTGCAAGACTTTAACTTTAATAGAAGCAGCAAAGCCTTGAGCATCCTAACTTCCGCTTAAACGCAAGCCACGATCGCTCAAACAGAAGTCACAACTGCTTCAGTGAAACTCACTTCCGCTTCAATGAACGTCACTTCCGCTTGAATGGAAATCACAACTGCTTGAGCAAACGTCACGTCCGCTTGAGTGGAAACCACGATCGCTTTAAGGTTGGCAACTATACTTTATGGCAGCGCCACAGCAGAGAATAAAAGTTATAGAATTCGCTAGACCTATTGGGATTAAGCTCATGCAAAGACATCAGCAAGCGCATCTAAAGCCTAAGGGGGTGACTGGTTTTGACGAGGCTTTGCCATGTCTAGGCAAAAATCCGACCTGATTTAATCCATGTCTCTTCAGATTGTTCGAGCGTTGCCGGGATATCAAGTTGAACGATCGTTCGTGAAGTTCAATATCGTCATCGGTACTGGTTCCCTAATTCAACTGGAGGAGTTGCACGACAAAACCACCATTCAACTTTAAAGAGTTGAGCATGAGGGAGTCGGCAATGACCTCTTTGGAATCGGCTCCCTTTTGACTTATTCATCGACCCCGTTTTGGATAAAGTCGAGCTAAGACAACTCACCCACGATCGGGACTTTTGCCAAATCTACAAAGTTCACCTCGCGTTGGTGTCTGAGTTCTTGAATGCGTTTTACTTCCGATTGCATTTTCTGTTGATAGTGGTGAGCAAGTTCGGGATTCATGACAAAATCGGTGGTTTTCCACAGGTCTGAGAAGTGGCGGCGACGCTTTTCGCACATCACTTCTTCGAGGGCTGCTGCTGCAGATCGAATCACTAAATCCGCTCTCAGGATATCGAGTTTTGTTTTTTCATCGAGTTCAAGTAGCGAATAGACTTGTGACATTTCGCGCGGAAAATCGGTGCAGCGATCGCGCAGATATGCCAACAAATCAGGAGCATTCTGGTCGGATTCTGAGCTAATGATTTGCCGCCAGAGAAAGCGGTGATGGGACAAACTAAACTCTAAATCTTGAGCATCCAAGACGGCTCGGATCGTCGATCGATGCGACGCAGAATGCAAATAGACTCTCAGCAAATCAGCTTCAGACTGCTCTAAAAGCGTGCGTTCGCCCGGGGTTTGCCATTTTTGCGATCGACCGTGCCAGCGCTGACCCCGCACCTGAAGCCGCAAATTCTCCTCAATCTGTTGCAGCATTCGGCTATTGCCCTGACTCAAAAGCTCTGCACAGTGATGGATGTAGTGAGTCCGAATCGTCGGGTTTGGCAAATTGCCCAGCAGCGTCACGATTTCAACCACGGCTTGCTGAAATTGATCCGCTTGTTTCAGATCTTTCCCCACGATCGCTTGCTGAATCTGCCAATCAACCCACAGAGGCGCGTCGTCTAGCAGATCTTGATAACTCGCAGCCGAGTGAGTTTTGAGAAAATCATCGGGATCTTTCCCATCGGGAATGTTGAGGACTCGTAGCTGCACCTCACCTTGATAAGCCAGCGATGCGACTTCCCCGATCGCCCGTTCTGCGGCTTGAACTCCAGCACGATCGGCATCAAAGTTAAAGATAATTCGCTTCGACTCGGTGTAGCGCAACAGTTGTCGAACTTGACCAATACTTAAGGCAGTTCCTAATGAGGCAACGGCATTGGTGATTTTGCCAGCGTGAAGAGCAATCACATCGAAATAGCCTTCGACAACAACAGCTTGATCGGTTTTGGCGATCGTCGCTCGCGCCTTATCCAATCCATACAGCGTGTTTCCTTTATCAAACAGCTCCGTTTCGGGCGAGTTGAGATATTTGGGCTGTTCATCGCTCAACGTCCGTCCGCCAAAGGCAATCACCCGTCCTTGCAAATCGAGAATGGGAATCATCAGGCGATCGCGGAATCGATCGTAGTAGCCATCTCCCGTTTTGCGCGGCACAATCAGTCCTGCCTTCTCAACCAGCGCCACAGGATAGTGTTTTTGCTCAACCAGATATCCATAGAGCGTTTCCCATCCGCCAGGAGCATAGCCAAGTTGAAACTGCTGAATCGTAGCTTGGTTGAGCTTGCGATCGTTCTGCAAATATTCCAGGGCAAATTTTCCGTGACTCTGATTGAGCGCGTGTTCATAAAATCGTGCTGTCAGCGCCAAAATTTCGTAAAGCTGCTCTCTGACTGAGAGTTGACGCTGCAATTCTTGCCGTTGTTCGGGTTCGAGAGTTTGGACGGCAACCTGATAGCGCTTTGCCAAATCGAGCACGACTTCGCTAAAAGATCGCTTCCCTAACTCCATCAAAAACTTGATCGCATTGCCGCCTGCCCCACAGCTAAAACAATAATAAAACTGCTTACTCGGACTGACGCTAAAGCTCGGCGATTTGTCATCATGAAACGGGCACAGCCCCGTGAAATCTTTGCCCTGTTTTTTGAGCACGACGTGTTCAGAGACAATATCGACGATATCGAGTCGCTGTTTAACCTGTTCGATCGTGTCAGGGTGGAGGCGAGGGACGTTCATAAAAAGTCACGATAAGATGAATCGTTGCAGCGAGGGTTCAATTAGAGGTAGTACATACATACTTTGTATCCGATCCGGCGGCTAGGTGTGTTTTAAAACTCTGGTCTTCGTTGTTATCCCGCCCTGAACTGAAGTTCGGGCTGATAGTGGGAAGTCCGTTCAAACGGACTAAACGCAAGTCATGTCAACTCCTGAGTCCGTTTGAACGGACTTTCCTAAACTAGCCCGAACTTCAGTTCAGGGCGAGGCAGAATCGACGAGAGAGAGTTTTAAACACGTCCGAGTCTGCCATTTAGAATAAAGGTTTTTTAGAAATTCAGTCACTAAATTTCACAATGCAACCCGATCCTACGCGACTGCATCAACAACTTCAGTTCATCGTCGAAATCGATAAGCTCAAGCACGTCTTGAGGCAAACCCTGTTAATCGACAAATCCAGGCGAGAGAACGACGCAGAACACTCTTGGCATCTGGCAATGATGGCGATTTTACTCTCTGAATATGCAGAAACTGAGGTGAATTTAGTTCGGGTGCTGAAAATGGTTTTGATTCACGACCTCGTTGAAATCGACGCTGGAGACACCTTCTGCTACGACGAGCAAGCCATTCAAACCCAAGCCGATCGCGAAAAAGCCGCTGCTGATCGCATCTTTGGGCTACTTCCAGCCGATCAAACAGATCAACTGCGATCGCTCTGGGAAGAATTTGAAGCTAAACAATCTGCTGATGCGCGATTTGCTGCCGCCCTCGATCGCTTGCAGCCCATTTTGCACAACTACCACACCCAAGGCGGCACCTGGAAAAAGGCAGGGGTGACGATCTCCAAAGTTCGGCAGCGAATTGCTCCGATCGCCCTTGGCTCACCGCGTCTGGGGAAATTTGCAGAAGATCTCATTCAAGACGCTTTAAGACAAGGATTTCTGGCAAAAGAAGGATGAACTGAGAAAACCCAGCCGCTATCACTTCAGATGAGTCATTTGAGATATAAGGTTTAAGCAGCGAATTATGAGTTACAAACTCTAAGCGACCTCACTCACTAATCACGGATATCTGATGGGACGAATCTTTCTTTCAGCCGGACACGGCGATCGCATCAATGGCGTAAGCGAACCAGGAGCCATTGTTGCAGGCACAACCGAAGCCAGAGAAATGATCCTGACGCGCGATCTCGTGGTGGCAGAACTGCGATCGCGGGGGGCAGAAGTCTTGTCAGTGCCCGACGAACTCAGCCCTAGCGCCACATATGCCTGGATTAACGCCCGAGGTAACCGCAGTGATGTCGCCTTAGAAATTCGCGCCAATGCTTTCTCAAATCCCTCGACTCGCGGTGCCACCGTCTACTACATCGCCAATAACAACGAGCGCAAAGGTCACGCTGACTTGGTGCTGCAATCGCTGGTGCGTCGCGTTCCTCAATTGCCGAGTCGCGGCACTCAACCCGACACTGCAACGCCGCTCGGCAGCTTATCATTTTGTCGGCAACCCGTTCCCCCGTCACTGTTGATGGAAGTAGGATTTCTCACCAACCCTGACGATCGCTTCATTTTGCAAAATCAGCGTCGCGATCTCGCCGCAGGCATCGCAGATGGTCTGATTGCTTGGAGTCGCACCATCGCAGGGTTGCCTGTCCCAACTCCAACTCCAATTCCAACCCCGACTGACACCTACGAGTCCATCACCATTAGCCTCAACGGTCAGATTTATGGAGAAAAAGGAATTCTGGTCAGTGGCAATGCTTACATCCCGATCGATCTAGCTGACCAGCTCGGCGTTGATCTTTCGACCGACCAAACGACGCGCCGCCTCAACTATCGTGGAGTCGTGTTTATCAGAGCCGTTGACTTGCGAAACTTCAACATAGTTGTCGGCTGGGATGCTCAAACTCGCACCGTCCTGCTGCGATCGATTCTCAAAATTTGCGCGGGTTCGCTTGACCAGATCATGAGTAGCGGAGTCACCACCGAAGCCAACCTCAACTTATTTCTTAAAAATAACAATGCAGCGGCTCTGACTCAGTTTCCAGACATTGCCAAGCTCTATCGAGAAGAAGGCAAAATTGAAGGCGTAAATTACGATATCGCCTTTTCCCAAATGTGTTTAGAAACAGACTTCTTGCGCTTTGGGGGGGCAATCAAACCGAGTCAAAACAATTTTGCGGGGCTAGGCGATGTGGCGGGCACTCCCGCAGGCGCTTCCTTTCCCAGTGCCCGCATCGGGGTCAGAGCACACATTCAGCTTCTCAAAGCCTATGCCAGCACTGCACCACTGGCTCAAGAGACCGTAAACCCTCGATTTAACTTTGTCACCCGCGGAGTTGCGCCTCTCGTCGATCAGTTGAGTGGACGTTGGGCAGCCGATTTGCAATATGGGGCGAAAATTACAGCGATTCTAAGACGACTGTATGAGACGGCACAAGTTCTGTAATGGAAAGGGCAATTGACCAATTCAAAGGTCAAAATCCTTTCCCGTTTCCCCTTTTGCTCTAGACTTTGTTACAGCGTTATTGAGAGTCAGAACTCGTGGCAATTATCGAGAGCGTCATCATTGGCATCATCGGCAGCGCGATCGGCTTGATCGGGCTGACCCTTCTAGCACTCGAAGCGCAATATCGGCAGCGTCCCGGCAACGATTTAGAACTGACCTCTGGAAAGTGGGAGTTTGACCTCTATGAGCCACAGCAATATTTGCTAGTCGGCACTCTAGAGTTTTGCAACCGCACTCGCCGCCTCGAAGTGATGGTGCCAGAGATTCGAGCACACGTCACGCTACTCTCATCTGGCAGTCTAGAAGGAATCACCACCGATACCCGCATCACGCCGCGCCACTCAAACGCAACCCCTAGAGACGATCGCTACTGGGAAAGTCGGATCGTCACCGTCAAAGAAGAAGACCCGATCGAGATCTCGATCGACGTACAGGGACAAAACCTCAGCGATCTCAAAGTTGCCTGGGTGGAAATTCACTACGTCACCTATGGACCTCAAGGACGAATTCCCAAAACTCGTCACATTGTCGTGCCGCTGAAGTTTCCTAACACCGATGACTCTAAACGCTGGCGACCTGCCGCTAACTCAGACGTGCTGCCCATTCGGACTCATCTGCTAACCGAGTTAGACGATCCGATTGAAGTGGTGCGCCGCTACGTTGTGCCCCACGCTCAACCCGGCGACGTGGTGACGATCGGAGAATCGCCCCTCGCCATCATGCAAGGGCGATTCATCCACCCCAGCGAGATTAAACCGGGCTGGTTAGCGACAAGGCTGTGCTATCTATTTTTGCCGACTTCGAGCCTTGCAACAGCGTGCGGATTGCAGACCCTCATTAACATCGTCGGACCTGTGCGCGTATTTCTGGCATTTGTCGCAGGCGCGATCGGAAAAGTCTTTGGTCAGCCAGGTTTCTTTTATCGAGTCGCTGGGGATCAAGCTCGCCTGATTGACGACGTAACCGGAACCCTGCCTCCCTATGACAAATTCATCGTGCTTGGACCTGATAATGCTCAAGGCATCGTCGATCAGATTCAGCGAGAGACAGGACTATCTGCCGCGATCGTAGACGTGAACGACTTGAAAGCGGTTAAGATATTGGCAGCGACCTCTGACTTACAGACAAATTTCCTCAAACAGGCGTTAATTACTAACCCTGCGGGAAATGCTGACGAGCAAACCCCTGTGGTGCTAATCCGCCCAACTGAATCGCTGCTCGATCGCTCTTCTGCTAAACCCGATGCTGGCACCCTTTAAAGATTCGTCTGAGCTTTGGCAACGAATCCCTCTTAGGGTTGACTCAGACTCATTGCCAAACCCGTACCCTGAGGGTGAATAGCCGCTTTAATATCATGATTCGAGCCTTCCCCCAATCTACCCCAATAGTGATTCGTCCTATCCAGTACCGTGATCTGGAGTCGGTCGAACAGCTTTGCGAGGAGGCAGAAGATGCCGAAAGTCCCGATTGCTCGATGGTGAGGGAAAAGCCGTTAGCCATTCGACGTTGGTATGGAATTCTTAAGGTTTTGAGTCTATTCCCAAATCCTTTTCAAAATTCATTTTGCATTCACGTTGCCGACCTCAATCAGCAGATTAAGGGGCTTATTCAAGTATCACCCTTCAACCGAACGGGGACAACCTGGCGCGTCGATCGGGTGGCTGTCGATGCTGTCATGGTTCAAAACGCCGCAGAGCTAGAAGAAGTAGAGGATGCAGAAGCTCCAGCCGCATCGTCTCTAGTAACCTCCAGCGATATTGGCTCGTTGCTGCTGCGCTATTGCCTAGAGAAAATTTGGCAAGCCCGCACCTGGATCTTAGAAATCGACATCAACGACAAGCCAGCTTTAGCGCTCTACCGCAAAAATGGGTTTCAGCGCTTGGCACACATGACCTATTGGGGCATTTCTCCTGAGCGTCTCAAAGAGCTATCAGACCGAGAGCCAGACCTGCCAAACCTTTTGCCTATTAGCAATGCCGATGCTCAGTTGCTCTATCAACTCGACACCATGGCAATGCCCCCTCTCGTGCGCCAGGTCTTCGATCGTCACGTTCAAGACTTTAAAACTAGCTTGGTTGGCTCTGTCGCCGAAGGAATTAAACAGCTATTTAGCCGCTCTGAATTCGTGAGTGGCTATGTGTTTGAGCCACAGCGCAAAGCTGCGATCGGCTATTTTCAGGTGCGATTGTGTCGAGACGGCTCTCAGCCTCACGTCGCACAGCTTACCGTCAATCCTGCTTACACATGGCTCTACCCCGAACTCATGGCTCAAATGGCACGAGTGACGCAAGAAGTCCCAGCTCAAGCGCTACACCTATCATCCTCTGACTATCAGCCCGAGCGAGAAGAATATCTAGAGCGAGTTGGAGCCGATCGTATTGCCCACACGCTGGTGATGTCTCGATCGGTTTGGCACAAGCTCCGAGAAGCCAAACCCGCCGCCATGGAAGGGCTGCAGCTCTCTGACGTTCTGCAAGGGCTACAACCTTCTCGTAAACCCGTACCTGGACGCATTTCGCTCCTAAAGTCGGTGAAACGAGAAGAGCCTAAGCCAGATTCACCGTCTAAGAAAGAGCCTCACGGGGAAGATCCTTGCTGTTAAATCATTTAACCCTCTAGGTGTGAGTATGGGATTTGTCTCTGCCTTGGGGTTAGATGTCGGTCAAAAGCGCATTGGGGTTGCAGGATGCGATGGCACAGGGCTAATCGCAACTGGGCTGACGACCATTGAGCGCAAATCGTTTCAGCAGGTCATCGATGAGCTGCAGGCGATGATCCACGATCGCCAGGTTCAAATCCTAATTATTGGGTTGCCCTACACCATGAATGGGTCATTAGGCTTCCAAGCAAAACAGGTGCAAAAGTTTGCTAAAGCGATTTCTCATGCGCTCAACCTTCCGATCGAGTATGTAGACGAACGTTTAACCAGCTATCAAGCCGAACAGCTACTCCGCGCCGAAAATATTTCACCTTCCCGCAACAAAGGGCTGATCGATCGCAAAGCTGCGTCCCTTATTTTGCAACAATGGTTAGATGAACGGCGACTTAAGAAACGGCTGGGAACTGAGGAATCAAATCAGATTGGGTAACTCTGATTGTTATCCTTCACTCCTCATCCTTTCTAAGGTTCCCATTCTGAGGGATACTTTTCTGAGAGCTAAGTGCGATCGCGCCGAGGATCAATAATGCCTAAGTCGAATCGAGATAGAGAGAGTCCAATGGATGAAGATAGCATTGATATGGATGCTCCCACCGTCACCCTGACCGATGAGGCAGGGCTAACCCTTACCTGCTACATCGAGCATTCTCTAGAAGTCGAAGAGCAGGAGTATGTCTTGCTGCTTCCAGTGGACTCTCCTGTAGAAATTTTTGCTTGGCAAGAAGACGGAGAGGAAGACGAAGCGGTTTTAGTCGAAGATGAGGAAGAACTCAATCGAGTCTTTCCCACCGCTAGAGCCGTGTTAGAAGAGCAAAATTTAACTCTCAAGCGCACGGCTGTAGTGCTAACGGTTGAGGGCGATTTGCCCGACTTTGTAGAGGATGAAGATGAGTGGGCAGGTGTTGAGCCAGACTCAGACGATGAGCAAGAAGAGCTCCAACTCTTGTCTAGCTTCTACCACGAAGAGCAGGAGTATGCCATTTATGCACCGCTCGACCCTTTCTTTATCTTGGCGAGAATGGACGACGAAGGTCAGCCTCATCTACTCTCACCAGAGGAATTGAAAAAGATCGAGCCGATGTTGCCCATGATCGAAGACCAACTCTTTGATGAGATGGAATAACTAACCCAGGTGGAGGGTGAATTGATTTCAACATCTTTTACCCTTCACTCATCAGAACTTCTAATAAATCTTGACTCGTAGCTCTTTAGCGTTGATTATTTGTTCTGACTCAAGCGATCGCTACGTGTTCAATTCAAATACTCAACATGAAAGCTGTCCAGAGAATTTTAAAATCGTCGTTCTATCTGCTGTTGATTGGGTCGGCGGTTGGGTTATCGGCTTGGCAGGCGCACGCTTGGTGGAGTTGGGCAAGTGCGCCGACTGTCCAGTCTTTGCCCCAGCAGGGTAAGCGAGTCATGATTCAAATCCCATCTGGAACGTCGGCACAGCAGATTGGGCAAGAATTAGAAACGGCAGGACTCATTAAATCGGCAAAAGCCTGGGAACTGTGGGCACGTTGGCTGATGTGGAGACAGCCCAGTGGGGGGTTTCAAGCTGGAAACTATGAGCTATCGACAGCAGAGCCGCTGCAAACGATCGCTCAAAAAATCTGGACTGGTGAAGTTGCCCAACGCAGTTTCACTATTCCTGAAGGTTGGTCGCTCAAGCAAATGGCAAGCTATTTCGAGCAGCAGGGCTTCTTTAAAGCCCAAGATTTTCTCAATGCTGCTAGTCAGTTCCCGACCGGAAAATATCCCTGGCTGCCGACTGGATTTGCCAGCTTAGAGGGTTTTCTCTACCCAGATACTTATCAAATTTCAGCCGGTATAGACGTAACCCCCGCTGAGGTGATTGCTCAAATGCTCGATCGCTTTGAGCAAGTCGCGTTACCTCTCTATAATCAGGAGCGCGATCGCACACAATTCTCACTGGCGCAGTGGGTGACTTTGGCAAGCATCGTTGAGAAAGAAGCTGTTGTTGCGGCAGAACGCCCTCGTATTGCAGGTGTGTTTATAAATCGGTTAAAGCGAAACATTCCATTAGGTTCTGACCCTACCGTTGAGTATGCGTTGGGCCTTCAACAAACCAAAGAGCAGCCCCTTACCTTAGAGCAAGTGAAAGTTGCGTCTCCTTACAACACTTATGTGAATGCGGGACTGCCACCCGCCCCGATCTCCAGCCCTGGGGTTGCTAGCCTCAAATCGACCTTAGAACCCGAATCGACCGATTATCTCTATTTTGTGGCGAAATATGATGGCACTCATGTCTTTAGCCGCACGTTAGGGGAACACGAGGCAGCGCAGGGAACCATTAGAGACACGATCGATGCCAAGCAACCTGCTCAACCTTCACAAAAGCCACAGCCTAAAAAATCTGGCAATTAGCCGGGTCGCGATCGAACGTTAATCGACACGAACTAGAGAGAAGGGTTTGATTTCCACTGCAAGATGAACCGAGAAGTCTGCTATGATGATAAATTCTGCGTTTCTGCGCATAGGCATCTACGAGAGTATTTGAGACGTTTTTGGTTGTGATGTACAGAGAGGCGATCTCTACTAACCCACCCTAAAAAGGGAAGAAGCGGATTCAAAGTCCTTCTTGCAAAAGGGGATCTCCCACATCTTTCTACCCGCAAAATGACGCTTCAACCATTCTCTAACAGAGAATCTTTTCATTCACTGAACACCTACTGATTACCGGGCTGCGCTTTATGTCTTGGGGCAAACTCCTACAACCTGATCTCATCTTAGAAAGCTCTATTCTCAGTTTGACTCCTGAACTGATTCAGCGCTCTGGTCTCAAAGGTCTTGTGTTAGACGTAGATGAAACGCTAGTGCCTATCACATCGGCTCATGCGTCTAAGGAGCTACAGCCGTGGGTTGAAGCGGTGCAGCAGGTGGCAAAGCTCTGGTTGGTCAGCAACAATATCAGTGAGCCTCGAATCAAACGCATTGCTGACCCGCTTTGTTTGCCCTATATCACCGGAGCCGCAAAGCCGTCTCGTCGAAAGCTAAGACGCGCCCTAACTGAGATGAATCTGCCCCCCGAACAGGTTGGAATGGTAGGCGATCGCTTATTTACAGACGTTTTAGCCGGAAATCGTTTGGGAATGTTTACGATTTTGGTCAAGCCGATGGTAGACCCAACAGAAGCCGTCCGACGCTACCCAGTCCATACCTTTGAGGTTTGGCTTTCTCAACTGCTAGGTGCTTCGTTGACCCCTCACAAGCCCTAAAGTTCTGACTTACAAACTGAGAATTCCTGCAATTAATCCATGACAGATTTTGGTTAGAAAATCAAGATTGAGGGTCTCCAACCGATCGCTCGCTTTGTGATAATTGGGATTGCGAAGATCTGCGGTATCGGTGACCATGATTGCCCGATCGCCGCGATCCCAAAAAGGGGCGTGATCGCTTCGACGAGTTAATGGAAGAATCTTGCCGTTATTGGGCACTGGAAGCAACTCACAGGCGACTCCAGCTTGACGAATATTGCGTCGTAAGTGAATCAAATCTGGAAGCGATTTTAAGTTACCAATTAATCCAATAAAGTTGCCCTGGTTGGGATAGAAATACTTCAATCCGGCTGGATAGATTTGCGAGTTGGGATGAGACACGCAGTAGCCCAACATCTCTAAAGACATCATCAGACGTAATGGCTGATCGGCGAGAGAACGGGCGTAATGAGTGCTTCCGGCACGATCGTAAGTAGTTTCTTCAAAGTCAAATGCCACTAATCGGATTGGATGTCGAGCAGGTTGGGCGTGAAACGCTCGTGCCATCTCTAGCAGCACTGCAACTCCTGTCGCATTATCATCGGCACCTGGTGAACCTGGCACCGTGTCGTAATGTGCACCGATTAGGATTGTAGGCTTGGTTGATTGACTCAATGCTGGCAAATTTAACGCCCAATTAAAGTGAGGCTTTATCCCAACCAAAAATTCGTGGCTCTCAACCGTTCCCCACTGGCTAAACTCTTGACGAATGTATTGTTGAACATAAAAATGTCCCTCAGTTGCAAGATAAGCATCTCGTTCACGAACAATTTCTTGAAGATGCGATCGTAATCGCTCTTTTAAGTTCAACATTCTTTGACTATCCTTATTAATCGATTAGTCTTCCGGTAGATGACGATATACAACCTGTTTCAAGGGTGTTCTCTTTGACAGTTTTTTTAAGTTCGTAGTTAGAAAATTATCCGAATGAGGTAATTAAGCCACCTCATTTTGGATGCTATTTCGTCAGAATTTTCTAATAAGAATGACGACTGTGATAGTTTGACAAATTTTCGTTTTTCACAGGTGAGTGGTGTGAGGGTGTAACTATGACGATGCAATTGAAAGGTGTCGGAATTGGGCTGACTCTTTTAGGAAGTGGACTGATTTTATCGCCTGTTGCCCTAGCGGAAAATAGTCCAATCCAAGAAATTTCTACTCAGCCGACTGAGGGGGTTGATCAATCTGACGATAGTTCTTTAGACCAGGTGACTTCAGTTTCTCAATTAACTGATGTTCGCCCAACTGACTGGGCATTTCAAGCCTTGCAATCATTAGTTGAGCGCTATGGCTGCATCGCGGGCTATCCCGACAAGACCTATCGAGGCAATCGTGCCATGACTCGCTATGAGTTTGCGGCAGGCTTGAATGCGTGTCTCGATCACGTCAACGAGTTAATTGCCGCTTCAACGGCTGACTTGGTGAAGAAAGAAGCCCTGGCAACCTTGCAAAAACTGCAAGCAGAATTTGCCATGGAATTGGCAACTGTGCGCGGTCGAGTTGATGCCCTAGAATCTCGAACCTCTGCGTTAGAAAAGCAGCAATTCTCCACGACAACAAAGCTTGGAGTTGAACTGGTTAGCTATCTGGCAGATGCGTTCGGAAAAAATGCGAGTGACAGAAACAACGCAAACTTGGGCTATCGGCTGCGATTAGATTTTGACACCAGCTTTTCGGGCAAAGATCGCTTAAGAGTTCGGCTGCAATCCACTAATCTGCGACGCTTAGATACAGCAACCACGTTTCCATCCGATAGTCTGGCTGGCGGCACAGATGAGTCGCGCTTCCTTGCCACCAGCGTTTCTCAAAATGGTGACTTTCGGATCAATCGGCTGCAATATCGCTTTCCGATCGGCGAGAAGGTCACGCTTTTTCTTGATGCCAACACGATCGACCCCAGCATTGTCACCGACCCGATCACACCGTTTAATGACCAAACTCTGGGCGCTCCGTCTAACTTTGCTCAGATTAATCCGATCTTTTTCCCAGTGGGCAACCGCGCCGGACTCGCTGCCAACGTTCATATCACACCTGCTGTTAGCTTGGATTTTGGCTACTACGGCGAAGACTCGACGATCGGAGGACCTAACTTTACCGACAACAAATCAGGACTCTTTAACGGCGGTCACAGCGCCTGGGGTCATTTAATTTATAGTGCAGGTGCGCTCAAGGCTGGGTTTATCTACGTCAATACTTACTCAGTCGTCAATGGGGTCGATACGCTGGCGGGCAGCAACGCTGCAAAAGTAATTGGGGCAGGTCCGACAATGGGTAACTCCTATGGCTTTCAGTTTGACTATCGCGTTGCACCTAAACTTGAACTAGGCGGGTGGGTCGGCTACACAGCCGCTCGGACGCTAGGAGATGGCACAAAAGGCGATGCCTCTGTCTGGAACTTCGCCCTCAACCTCGCCTTTCCTGACTTAGGCAAAAAAGGCAACTTGGGCGGCTTTGTCTTTGGGATGCAGCCGAAACTCACTTCTACGAGCAACGATGCTCTCGCCCAAGCGATCGGACTCCCCCCAGGTCAGCGCAGCGATCGTGACACGGGTTATCACCTCGAAGCCTTTTATCGCCATCAACTTACCGATAACCTGTCGATTACACCGGGTGTGATTTGGTTGACGGCTCCCAACCACGACGATCGCAATCTTGATGTGGTGCTCGGCGTAATCAGAACTACGTTCGTCTTTTAGTAAACCCTAGAGATATCAATGGGTTGGAAGTAACCGTTTTCCGTATACTGAACATACGGATAGCTATTAATCGTTAACGATTACAAGATTGAGATAAGTACACACAAGGAATCATAAATGAAACGCAGAAAACTAATCTTAACTGGGCTGTTTGCAGTGTCATTGGCAACTAGCACGATCGTGGGTTGCAGCAACCAATCAGCAAGCAATTCAAACGATCCTAACAAGAAAGTATTAACGCTAGTGACATCACCCGATTATCCGCCTTACGAGTTTTATGACACGGCAAGCGGCGGTCGGACTATTGTTGGGTTTGATATCGATATTGCCAACTACATTGCAAAAGAATTAGGACTGGAGTTAAAAGTTCAAGAATCTGACTTTAATGGCTTGATTCCAGCGATTCAGGCAAATCGGGCAGATTTTGTGATGGCGGGCATGACTCCCACCGATGAACGCAAAAAGAACGCAGACTTTTCGACCCTTTATTTTCAAGCGCAAGACACGATCGTTGCCCCCGTGGGTAGCAATCTTAAAAAACTTGAAGCTCTTGCAGGTAAACGAATTGGAGTGCAATTAGGCTCGATTCAAGAAGGAAACATCAAGAAAATTGCTGAGAAAGTGAAAGGGATTGAGGTAAAACCACTGAATAAAATTCCTGAGATTGTACAAGAAGTCAAGGCAAAGCGCATTGATGGCGCGATTATTGAAAACACTGTTGCAGAAGGGTTTCTCAAAGCGAATCCTGATTTAGAGTTCACGGTTATCCCCAGTGAAGGACCGTCAGGCTCAGCGATCGCCTTTCCCAAAGGGTCGCCTCGCGTGGCTGACTTTAACAAAGTGCTGCAAAAGATGAAAGAAAACGGCGAACTCGATCGACTAGCGAAGAAGTGGTTTTCTCAGAGTATTCCACCATCTCCCGCCGCATCGCCATCGACTTCTCCGTCTCCCTCACCCAGCAAATAATGTTTAAGCTGATCGCTTCGTTGAATCTAGATTTCGCTCGCATCCTGCCTGATCTCCCGTTCATTCTCAGCGGCGTTCCGCAAACGTTACTGTTTACATTTTCATCTGTGTTTTTTGGGCTACTGCTAGGAACTCTCTTATCACTGTTTAAGATTTCTGGCATTAAACCGCTTTATTGGTTTGCAGTTGCTTACACTTCTGTATTTAGAGGCACACCTTTACTGCTGCAATTGTCGTTAGTCTATTTTGCAACCCCTCAATTAACGGGCTATAACATTTCTGCATTGCAAGCAGGGGTGTTTACCTTTAGTCTTAACTCTGCGGCTTATATGTCAGAAACAATTCGCGCTGGGATTCAAGCTGTTGATAAAGGGCAAACCGAAGCCGCGCTCACGTTGGGAGTTCCTTACCCTCAACTGATGTGGGATATCGTACTGCCCCAAGCGTTGAAGAATATTCTCCCAGCGTTGGTCAACGAGACGATTTCGTTGCTCAAAGATTCGTCGCTAGTGTCTACGATCGGAGTGGTTGAGATTCTCCGCAGTGCCCAAATTGTCGGTGCAAACAAATATATTTACTTTGAGCCGCTGATCTTGGCAGGATTAATTTATTACATTTTAGTGATGGGGTTAACGTACACGGCATCCATTTTAGAAAAGAGGTTAAGACGCAGTGAATGAAGTTGTTATTCGAGTTGAATTTCTTTGCAAATCTTTTGGTACGCTCAAAGTTCTCGATGATATTTCTACCGAGGTGCATCGAGGCGAAGTGGTGTCGATTTTGGGTCCTTCTGGCTCAGGCAAGTCTACATTTTTGCGCTGTATGAACTTGCTGGAACGACCCACACGAGGGCGAATTTATTTCAACGATCAAGACATTACCGCACCTAAAATTGACATCTCAAAGGTGCGTCAAAAGTTAGGCATGGTGTTTCAACACTTCAATTTGTTTCCGCATCTGACCACTTTAGAAAACGTCACGTATGCTCCGATTAAGCTCAAAAGCATCAGTCACGAGCAAGCCAAACAGCAAGGGTTAGAGCTACTCGCCAAAGTCGGGTTAGCTGAAAAAGCCGATATTTACCCCTCTCGACTATCGGGCGGACAAAAACAGCGCGTGGCGATCGCCCGTGCATTAGCGATGGAACCCGAAGTGATTCTCTTCGACGAGCCGACTTCAGCCCTTGACCCCGAAACCGTGAAGGAAGTGCTGGAAGTCATGAAAGCTTTGGCTAAGACCGGAATCACAATGGCAGTCGTCACTCACGAAATGGGCTTTGCGCGAGAAGTTGCCGATCGGATTCTCTTTCTCGATCAAGGAAAACTGGCTGAAGACAGTTCGCCTGATGAGTTTTTTAATCGTCCTCGCTGCGATCGCGCCAAGCAGTTTCTTGAAAAGATGCTTTAGACAAACTCGCCTCGTGCCACCATCACCACATGACCGCCGACCGACACCTCAATATCGGCATCTATTTTCTGCGCCTTGAGTAACAGCAACGAAGGTCTGCCCATTTCATAGCCCTGCTCAACGCGCACATTGACCGGAGCATCACCAAAATAGTTATAGTGAGCCAAATATCCAGCGAGGCAACCATTGGCGCTTCCGGTTGCTGGATCTTCTGGAATGCCTAATCCATCGACAAATACACGCACACAGAGTTGATTTTCAGCGTAATAGGTTTCAGGACAAAAGACTAGAATCGCTTTGGCTTCTGTAGTTTCGATTAGTTTAAAGAGTCTCTCTCGATCGATTTTGGATTGCTGGAGCGATCGCTGCTTTTTTAACGGCACAATGATAAACGGTAATCCCGTTGAAACTTCCTGAATCGGATAGCGATCGTCAAATTCATTCACATCGAGGTTGAGAATAGCGGTGATCGTATCTCGATTAAATTGCTGTCCAAACTGGGGCGGATTTTGACGCATCCACAGCAGGTCGATCGCAGTTTGTTGATACGTCAACGTTACCGGAATCTGTCCCACTTTTAGATTCAGCATCACTTGTTCTACAGGGTTTTGAATCACTTCCTGTTGCAAAATAAATGCTGTTCCTAACGTTGGATGTCCGGCAAATGGCAACTCTTGCTGTGGCGTAAAGATCCGAACAAAATAGCCGCCATTCTGAAGGGTTTCAGACACGATAAACGTTGTCTCGGAGTAGTTCATCTCTTTGGCAATTTTCTGCATCTCGTCAGTAGAAAGACTCTCCGCCCCACGAAATACTGCAAGCTGATTTCCTGCATATTTTTCTTCTGCAAACACATCGACGATATAAAACTGCATTTTTTTGATACCAATCTCTATCTGAATAAACGGGGTTGATGAATGAGCCAAAAGGGAACTGATCGCAAAGAGGTCATTGCCGACTCCCTTATGCTCAACTTTTTATAGTTGAATGGTGGTTTTGTTGTGCAACTCCTCCAGTTGACTTAGGGAACCGTTACTTAGGACGATATTAAACTTCACGCTCGATCGTTCAATTTGATATCCCGGCAACGCTCGAACAATCTGAAGAGACATGAATCAAATCAGGTCGGATTTTTGCATAGACATGGCAAAGCCTCGTCAAAATCAGTCATCAGCCTTAGGCTTTAGATGCGCTTGCTGATGTCTTTGCATGAGCTTAATCCCAATAGGTCTAGCGAATTTTATAACTTTTATCCTCTGCTGTGGTGCTGCCATAAAGTATAGTTGCCAACCTTAAAGCGATCGTGGTTTCCACTCAAGCGGACGTGACGTTTGCTCAAGCAGTTGTGACTTCTGTTCAAGCAGAAGTGACGTTCACTCAAGCGGACGTGACGTTTGCTTAAGCAGTTGTGACTTCTGTTTGAGCGATCGTGACTTGCGTTTAAGCGGAAGTTAGGATGCTCAAGGCTTTGCTGCTTTTGTTAAAGTCTTGCACCCATGGCAATGCCCTGCCTTCAATTGGGTTGTTCATTCACGACGATCGCTCCTCACACTCGCCAAGCTGCAATCAGAGAGCCGCACTTGCTAAACGAGGCGATCAACGACTCCCGGACTTTTTACAAAACCTCCTGCACGAATAGTTTGCCCTCACCCTAGCCCTGCCTCTGGTTATCTCGGTGCGGTTGCTATCGCCCTTTATCCCACTGATTCAGCCCAGCAACGGCATTGGCTTCAGGAGAATTGTCATCATCTCAAACACAATCTAGGAGCAGCCACCCAACTTTATCAACAGATGCTAGAGCTATCTCAAGGTTCACCACACGCCAAAACGATTCAGGAGAACTTGGCTGCCGCCGTCACCTATTTCCAGAATCATCACCATCAGATGAACTATGCGCTTTATCACAGCAGACACTATCCGATTGGGTCTGGGGTGACGGAAGCGGCTTGCAAGACGGTGATTAAGCAACGGTTGTGTTGTTCTGGGATGCGGTGGAAGGAGAAAGGAGCCGCCGCAATTCTGAGTTTGAGAGCGTTAGTCTTAACCTCAACCCGTTGGGATCAATTCTGGAACAAACTGAATCAATACGGTGTTTCCATTGCGCTCTAAAAGTATCAAGTGGAGGTCGCACCCTCGTGCTGAATCCACTGTGCCAGTTGTGCTAATTCATGGGTGCGATTGTAAAAGATGGAAACATCGATAGCTTCGCCCCACGAAATGTTCGCCTCTCCCCAGTCTTGGAAGCGAGTAGGGAGTATGGCGTGTTTCTCCATCTTCTCGGCTTCCCACTTCCCCTGCCTCATTCCTCGCTTCAGCACAACCTGAAAATTGCGCCTCGTCACCTTCTCTCCTAAGGCATCAGAAAGCAGCCTCCAAAGGTCAGACCCTACATCTTTGATGTAACCAAGTGTGTAATCAAATGGTTCAGCAATCTCATAAGACTCCTCTTCCCACGATCACCGAAACACGAGTTCTTGAACTTTAGTTAATTGTCCCTGTGGCAAAACTTGCTCAATTAGCTCTAGCCCTTCTTCAACGGTCACAACACAAATCTCCTTCAGGTGAACGATCCGACGAGGGAGCAGAACAAATATCCTGCCTTTTAATTTCTAGCGTTGGTATAGGCGACCCTTGCGGTAACTGCAGAGCAGATCGACCTCTGATTTTTCCCGGTTAAGACAGCAACTTCCAAAACCAAAATTTATCCTTTAAGAGATATTCAGCTTTAGAAATCATTTTCCGGTGAGTTTCTCAGTAATTTTTCTAGGATGTTAGTCAACTTAACCATTATTCCCGATAAATTTTCTGACTTTATCCGACTTTTATCCGACTTTTATCCGACCTTTTCCCGACCTTTTCCCGACTGACACAGATCAAGTTTAGAAGTTAGCGTTGGCACATCGCAAGATTAATTGATCAGCAACTCAAGGAGAAATTGTAGTATGGCAACGGTTGAAGAAGTTATCAACAGTCAATCACACGGTACTTGTGGCACAGCTACGGTAAGAGGACTTAGCCTCCAAATTATTGCTGAGATGAACCTGCTCATTCCTAATGTGCTCGTCAATTGTGAGGATTTAAATATTGAGCCTGCTAGTCTAGCAGTTAATCCTTTCCTTCAACCTGCTGCAAAAGAGACACTTCGCCGAGCTATTAAAGCACGGGCTAATGCTCCACTCAGTCTCACCTCAGCTTATAGAACCGTTGCCCAACAACACATTCTGTATAGCTGGTACACCATGGGTTCACTGTGTGACATAGGACTTGCAGCTAAACCGGGTTTGAGCAATCACGAAGATGGACTGGCGATCGACACTCCTGACTTTACAGCATGGAGAACTGCTTTAGAAGTTCAAGATTGGGACTGGCTAGGAGACACAACTAATGATAGAGTTCACTTCACTTACATGGGGAGCAGTGTACGAGATGACATTGGAGAGATTGGAGTAAAGGCTTTTCAACAGCTTTGGAACCAGTACAATCCCAGTGATCAAATTGAAGTTGATGGTTCATTTGGAGGTGAAACCGCAAAACGGATGAATCAATCTCCTGCAGAAGGCTTTGCAACTGCCAGACTCCTCAAGTTAGTTGAGCCGCTTATGCAAGGTGAGGACGTTGAGCAAGTTCAACAAGTATTGGTTGATCTTAATCTCCTGAGTCTAACTGACAAGAATGGTATTTATGATGAAGCTACGAAAGCCGCAGTAGAAAAGTTTCAGGGTGACAAGGGCTTAACTCCTGATGGAAAGGTGGGACTACAAACCCGTAAAGCTTTAGGCATCTTGAGCTGATTAGACCGAGTAAAAGAGTTTTCTGCTCCAAATTATCCAGTCTTCACTCTACTTTTGAGGTATGAAATATGGCATTGCCAAAGTTGGAAGATGTTGTAATTGAATCTGCACCAGATAGTGCCCTTGGCTTTGATGTCAATCATCCAATCAGCCTTGACCAGGCAAAACAGGCTTTTGAAGCAGGTTTTTCCTTCTGCATCCGGTATGTTCCAAGGTTAGAACTCAGCGTCGACACGATCGGTGAGCCTGATATTACTCCTGATGAGGCAAATGATATCTTGGACTCAGGTCTCGCACTATTTCTGGTGCAACATGTCAGCAGTTCACGTCAGGAAGACACAGGTTTAGATAAGCCAGGTTGGCAAGCAACAGGTTCAAAAGGAATGCGATTTGGTAAAAACGCTGCGATCTATGCAACTCATTGCGGTTTCCCTTCAGGAATGAACATCTTCTTAGATTTAGAAGAAGTCAATGGTGACTCATCTCCAGAACAAATTCAAGACTTCTGTAACGAGTGGTTTGATGCACTAATCGATTTTGGGTATGTGCCTGGAGTGTATGTAGGCTCAAAAAATGGATTGGACGCTTTACAACTATTCTCAGGTACAAAATTTCAACACTACTTTCATGCCGCGTCAGAACTAGACCCGCCTACGCCACGACTGGGGGATCGAGGTTATCAACTCTTTCAGCCTCTAAACTTGAGTTCCGTTCAACGCAGCAAGTTGAAGAACGTTGACTTGATTGACAAGTTAGGATTAGGTAAAAATGCAGCCTTTGAGATTGATCTAAATCTGGAGTCTACAACAATCGAAGATGTTGATCTAGATGTCACCGTTACAGATAAAAAAGGTGGCAGCGTTCAGTGGGTCAGAAGACCGTAGGTACTATCCCCGCATCTCTACTACTTTGCTTGCGATCGCTCTTCATCCATAAGTGAAGAGTGAGGAGCGATCGTAAATTAAATCACTGAAAATATTTTGTAGACCGTTTAATAAATCTGGCTAAACGGCTTATTGCAAAGAAGTTAAAGAACTTCAATGGATTTTCCACAAGTTTTAGTAGAAAAGGAGAACGCACGTATGTCATTAATTATTGCTGCATTAATCGTTACTTCCTTCGGAGCCATAGGAGGAATATTTAACGCAATTATTATCGACAAAGGTTTTATCACAGGCGGTTTAAGAGTAGATAATGGACAAAGAATTTGGAGCCTAGGCTATACCAGAAACATACTTTGTGGAGCTTTTGCTGCTTTTGTCTCTTGGGGGCTTTATGGTCCGATGAATTCAGCAGACCTATTCAAAGAAAATGCTGCTCAACTAACACTTGCAACGCTTTGTGGAGCGGCTCTTGTAGGTTTTTCAGGAGCAAGTTGGCTGACAACTCAAGCGGATAAAAATGTTTGGAAAAAAACAGCTATTGAAGCAACGCAAGTGCAGCCTTCTCCAGAAGCAGCAGCACAGATGGCTACACAAACTCCGCAAGAAGCTCTTAGAACGGTGAGAGAACAACTTGTCTAAATTTCTTGCCTCTAATGTCATAGTTTATAAAGACTTGGAGAGGTACGATCGCTTTTGTACTTGCAGTTCCTCCAATCCATTTTAAGCAACTGGATGATCGCATTTCTATAAAACGCAGTAGTTTTAGCGATCGCACTTGCTCAAGCAACGCTGCGATCGCTACTCGATATTTTCAGAATTATTTTCAGGAGCAAATCATGGACAAACTTGCTGAATTTTTTCAAGAAGATAATCGTAGGTTTTCAGCAACCCGTCTGGCATTTCTGGCATGGATATTTGGTGTGCTCGTTGGATGGGGAATTGATACTACCCAGCATAATTACAAGATGGCAGACATCCCTCAATCAGTACAAGTTCTAATTGCTGTGCTGATGACTGGAAAAGTGGCACAAAAATTCAGTGAAGAAAAGCCAAACGTTGACACTACTAAAGTTCAAATAGTTGATGGAAGGCAGAGATCAGCTACAAACGCCGAAGACAATAATGTATCTATCGGCTCAGCAAAGTTGATGACCAAGCGTGAAACCTTCATATGAGTGCGCTCGGTTTGTGCTCAGACAAAGCGTTAGGCAACAAAATCAGTCAATTTCGCCAATGGCGTAGAGGCAAAAGCATGTCAGATGTGATGGTACCTAAATCAAGCCCCAAAAACGCTGAGACAACCAAAAAGAAATCTAAACTGCCTGCTGCTATCTCGCTTGTTGTGACAACGATCGGATTAATCTATCTGCTGCTTGTGTTGGGAGGGCGAGTTAGCAAAGATCGATTTGGGCAAACCGAAGCCGCAATCTTTATCGCGATCTTGCTTCTCAACTCAAATCTAATCGAGCGATTAGAGAAGTTTCAGTTTAACAAAGACGGAGTGACTGTAGACCTAAAAGAGCAACTGGCAGCAGTGCAAGGGAAGCAAGCCGAGATCCAACAACTTAGCCAATCTACCAAGCACGATACCCAACAAATTGTGCAATTTCTAGTTAGGAGCTTTTTGAATGACTATGAGTACAGCCATCTCAAAAAGTTGGATAACCACGAGCCGTTTCCCTTTAAAAAGCAGAGATCATTCGAGGAACAACTGCGTCGCTTGCGAGATTTGGGTTTGATTGAATCGGTGTCTAGCGATCGCTTGGCGATTGGAAAATTACCCGCTCAAGGTGACAATCTCAAGGCTTTTGTGCAAATCACTGATTGTGGACGAGAGTGCTTGAGCATGTTGGAGCAAGCACGAATTGCAAGACAGCAAGAAGAGGCTGAACAAGTCCCTAATCACCAAACAGAGAAGCGTTAGTGACTGACTTAGCTTTGGTTGAGCTTAAATAAATCAGCCATAAAGTTAATTTGTGTCCTAACTTTGAAAATTTGCTTTCTCGTTTCAAGGATTTGCTTTCTCATCTCCGTGTTTCGCGCACTGACGTTAGAGATTTGCTTTCTCATTTTCGTGTTTCGCGCACTAGTTCAAGAGTTTTGAGTTCACATTTTAAGGATTTGCTTTCTCAATTCCGTGTTTCGCGCACTGGTTTTAACCATCTGCTTTCGCCTTTTAAGGATCTGAGCCTACATTTCGGTAGATCTCTCACCCATTTTCATCTCATTTATAAACAAAAAATATGCCCAAAATCACCGTTGGCGAACTCAACGTTAACTACCAAATTCACGGCAAAGGGGAACCCCTATTACTGATCATTGGTCTTAGCTTCAGCCTCCTTGACTGGGGAACCGTTTTCCCCGATCTTCTCGCCCAACACTACAAAGTGATTTTGTTTGACAACCGGGATGCGGGCAAAACCAGTCAATCTACTCATTCCTACACCCTTGCTCAAATGGCAGACGATGCTGCTAATCTTCTGGTCGCTTTAGGTGAACCCAAAGCCCATGTTTTTGGTGTCAGCATGGGCGGCATGATCGTTCAACAGTTTGCCCTTAATCATGCCAATCAACTCAATAAACTGATGCTTGGTTGCACCGCAGCAGGCGGCACTTGCAGCGAGTTTGGTGATGTCAGTGGATTATTGACGGGCAACCTCCTCGATCTGCTGTTCACACCAGAGTTTGTCAGCAGTCATCAACCCGATTTGACAAACTTTCTCCAATCGACCGCGCCATACCATAGCCAAGGGGCTGCCTTACAACAACTCCAAGCAATGAGCACCCATGACACCTGTGATCTTCTGGGCAAAATCACAGCGCCGACACTGGTTATTACGGGCGATCGAGACCCGGTTATTCCCCCACAAAATAGCGCTCTTCTCGCTCAAAAGATTCCAGGTACTCAACAAGCAACGATCAAAGATGCTAGTCACGGCTTTTGTTTCAGCCATCCCGACACTACTGCTACCGCTCTCATTAACTTTCTCCAATCATCATAAAGGGACAGACCGATGAATGCCGACCCACTCATCCTGAAAACCTTTCAGGACTATGCTCAAGCCTTTGAAGTCCTCGATCCTTCACTCGTCCTGCCGTTTTACCAGTATCCCGCCATTCTGATCTCTGAACAAAAGCCAGTCAAAATCACCAACAGCATCTTTGGCTGGGCAGCATTCAAAATCGTCATGATGGGGTTGAAACGACGTGGCTATGATCACAGTAAGACCGAATCTCTGGAAGTCAGACAACTGCGGGATGATCTCGCGATCGTCACTGGAACGGTGATTCGGTACAAAAAAGATGACGCTGAACTGGAACGCTTCGACTTAAATTACACCATGCGTGAAGTCAATGATGGCTGGAAGATTTTAGTTGGTGCGCTTTTACCAATTACTGAAAAGTCAGCGTAGAGATTTCGACTATCTATAGATTGAGAATTGCTGCTGTTTAATCAGCGATCTCTCCCCATTATTAAGAGGCGCGATCGCACTCTCACCCTTCACTTCAACAAGTTTCTAAAAATTTGAGGACTCTCTTTATGCGTTTAGCACCTTGTAAGTGGTTCGTAATAGTCAGCTTTGTCATCTTCATGGGTCTAATGCAATTCGCAAATCCTGCCTTTGCTGCAAACAGTCGCTCCACGGTAGACCCCAGCGTAGAATCTGCTGCTAATGTCATTACTAAAATCAGCAAAAAACTTGAAGAGCCAGGACTACGAGGACAACATTCAAAAGGGCATGGCGTTGTCTGGGCAGAATTCACCATCGAGCCTAACTTGCCAGAAGATCTGAGAGTGGGTGTCTTTAAAGAACCCGAAAAAACCTTTCCTGCATGGGTTCGTTTCTCAAATGCCGCAGATAAAGACGATACAAAAAATGGTCTTCATGGCATGGCAGTCAAACTCATGGGAGTAGAAGGAGAGAAGGTATTGGAGAGTGAAAAGAATGAGAAGACTCAGGACTTTATCTTAGTAGACCATCCAGTATTCTTCATTCGCAACGCCCAAGATTTCGCGAGTTTCTTTAGTGCACTTGCAGATTCACCGGGTAAGCCTCCCCTAAAGTTCTTCTTTTCTGGAGCCAACCCGCTCAAGTGGCATAGCCGTGAACTTCAGATTTTGCTAGCGATGAAACAAAAGAAGATTACAAATCCGCTAGCAACTGAGTATTGGAGCACAACACCCTATCAGTTAGGCTCAACGGCGATCAAATTCGCTGTAAAGCCTGCTGTGAGTCAAATGGATAAATCAGTTGAAAAAACAGAAGACTATCTGCATGAAGCGATGGTTGAGCAGTTGAAGAATCAGGATGCGACCTTTGATTTCTTAGTTCAACGACAAACTGATGCTGTCAAAATGCCGATCGAAGATGCAACGGTTAAATGGAGTGAAAAAGACTCGCCGTTCCAAAAAGTTGCAACGATTAGAATTCCTCGTCAGGTGTTTGATTCTCCTGAGCAGACTGTGTTTGGAGAGAATCTGTCATTCAGTCCCTGGCACTCTCTCCCTGAACACGCTCCCCTTGGTAGCCTAAATCAGGTTCGCAAAGTAATTTACCAATCACTCTCAGAACAGCGGCATCAGCACAACAACGTTTCTTCTCAGGAGCCGACCCTGCAATCTCTGGCTCCTGACTTACTGGGTTCAAGCGATCGCCCTTCTTGATTTGAGGAGGCGAAGTGCGATCGCCTCTTTAGCAGGGAAGTTAAAGGGTGCACCACTAAGGTCAACCACTCAACTACATAAGAGCACTGATGGCTATCACTATCAATCCCAATGAGATTTGGAAATTGGTTAAGTTTCTGGAGCAATATGGTATCTCAAATCTGAGCGACTATAAATTTGTGCTCAATCCGAGCTTCAGAGGACTGAACTTGAAGGTCGATCTGAGCGTTACGTATCTACCTCAAAATAAGACGCTTACAGTTACTCTTGAGCCTTAGCCAGTCCAAGTCGTTGGGGAAAAGCGGCGATTGATTGCTAATGCTGGTGCCAATCCTGTAGTGACTCCGCAACGACAGTAGACATCACTTAAAGCGTTTGGGCAGCAAGTGCTTCGGTTTGTCAGTCGATCGCTCACGGGTCGATTCCTCGCCGCTTTCGGCGTAAGGTATGGTCATGAGTGAGTACATTCACAAGGGTCATAACTGTCCCTCAACAGGTCTAATAAGATCGCTCCTAGAGTAGACATCGTATTCGGTCAGGCTTCCTAGAATAAGGAGTTCTGGAATGAGATGTCGAGCATCTGGAGGGCAGTATGACCAATGAGACTGAAACAATCACAAATTCCATCAATACAACGGTTGATTCTGTCGTTGAAGAAGTCAAAACTCCGTCGGTTCATCCTGCCGTTGGCGTGGTGGGAGTCAGCACGATCGGAGGATTCCTCGGTGCGCTTGTAGCAGGTCCGATCGGAGCCATTTTAGGCGGCACCCTGGGCGCGTATGGGGCATCTCTCGAAAACACAAAATTGGCTAAATCAGGCTACTATACCAAGCGCAAAATTGGCTCAATGCAGTCTGGTCAACCCTTAGATGCTTTATCAGATATCGGCAAAGAGATTGCTCAGGATGTCGGTGAAGTGGCTGCCGCAGTTCAGCAAGAGACATCTCATCTTGCATCCAACGCCACAGCGACGATCGCTAAAGTGGGCAACAATCTCTCAGACTCAAAAAAAGGCGTTCTTCTTGATGTGGATGGCACACTGGTAATTAGCAACGATGCTCATGCCCATGCCTGGGTCGAGGCGTTTGCCGCCTTTGGCTATGACATCTCATTTGATCAGGTGCGTCCGTTGATTGGCATGGGTGCTGATCAGGTAGTTCCGCGCTTGGCTCCACTTTCAGATGACGAAGGCGTAGGAAAACAAATCACCGATCATCGCAAAGAACTCATCATGAACAAATTTGGCTCTACCTTGTCTCCTGCACCCGGATCACGAGACTTAATTCTCAAACTGAAGCAGGAAGGCTTTCAGCTAGTGGTCGCAAGTTCGGCAACCAGCGAAGAACTGTCTGTGTTGCTCAAAGCTGCTCAAGTCGATGATTTATTACTAGATAAAGAGCCAGTTACCACATCAGATGATGCTGACAACTCAAAGCCTGCTCCAGATTTAGTGCAAGCGGCTTTGAAAAAGGGAAAATTAGACGCGAGTCGAGCAATCATGCTAGGGGATACACCCTACGACATCCAGGCTGCAAACGCGGCAGGTGTAGGTGTGATTGCGTTCAGGTGTGGTGGTTTCAACGATTCTCAACTGTCAGGTGCGCTGGCGATTTACGACAGTCCCGCAGACTTGTTAGCACAGTTTGAGCGATCGCCCCTCAAACCATCGGAAACTGCCTTGATCGAGCCATAAACCCACAGAAGATTATAAAATTCCGTAGAGATGTTCTACTGAGCATCTCCACAACATCATGGTTGCCGATAGGATAATTTGTTCTCTCAACCCTCTAGTGACAAAATTTTTACAAAAGTTTTGAGGTACCCTACTGGATAAACGGTAACACTCATGAAGCTAAAAGTTCTTCAGGACACCCTATTTAAGCAGTCTACTGGCGACTCTGCACAGATGTCGGCTCAAGATAAAGTCGCTATCACAGCAGGACGGATCTTCGAGATTCATTCTTGGAAACTAGTGGGCGACAATCACCTCAAAATTGCGCTAGTCAGCGAGTTTTTGGGCAATCCACCGCTCAACACTTGGTTTGTCTACCTGCCCCACGTTCAGTTGATTAACAGTCAGGGACAGGTCGCAACCGCTACGCGCAAACCATCTCCGTTGATCGCCTTGCCCCCGATCGGGCTTCCCGCAAACAAACGTCTGAATGTGCCTTATCAAAGTCAGTTAGACAACGCCGAGAATCCGGGTGGAGCTTGTAACGTCACTAGCTTTGCGATGGTGATGCGCTATCTTCAAATTCGGCAGAAGACCAATGCGGTGCAGTTTGAAGACGAACTCTATCGCTATATGGAGCAAAATCGCTTGAGTCGCCACGACCCAGAAGATTTAGCAAAAATGGCAGCCGCCTATGGAGTCAGGGATAACTTTACGACACAGGGTAGACTTTCTGACATTCGCAAAGCGATCGCCGAGGGTCGCCCCTGCATCATTCACGGATATTTCACCAGTTTTGGTCACATCATCGTAGTTCGCGGCTACGATCGCACGGGATTTTTGGTCAACGACCCCTACGGCGAATGGACAGCGTATGGATATCGCAAAGACCTCACAGGAGAAAATTTGCACTACTCAGATGGCTTGGTTCAAAGCAAAAGCTCACCCGAAGGCGTAAACTTTATTTGGCTGCATCGACTTGCCAAAGCCTGATGAGAATTGTCCTAACCCCTAATGCTGATACTGCTTGGGTTAGGACGTTTTAACACCCTATAGTTTTGTGCCGCATTCAGGACAGAACTTGTTACTGGCGACAGTCTTTGTCCTGCAACTGCTGCAATACATCAGCTCGGTGGCGCGCTCTAGGCTCTTGCGATCGGGCAACCCCAACATCTGAGCATTGCTCTTGCCCGGAGCCACCATCGGATAACAGTTTTCGTCTCGCTTGACTCGCGCATCGAGCAACACAGGTCCGTCATGTGCCAGCATTTCGGCGACTGCACTGCTCAACTCGTCACGAGAGCTAATCATCATTCCCTTAATGTCGTATGCCTCTGCTAGCTTGACAAAATCGGGCATTGACGGCTCCATGTTTGACGACGAATAGCGCCCCTCCCAGAAAGCTTCTTGCCACTGGCGCACCATGCCCTGCCAACCGTTGTTGATAATCACAATTTTGGCAGCAATTCCATATTGTGACAGCGTGCCTAGCTCCTGCAAGTTCATCTGAAAACTGGCATCGCCGCTAATGCAGATTACCTGCTCATCACCGACCGCAACCTTAGCGCCCATCGCTGCCGGAAGTCCAAAGCCCATCGTGCCCAGACCTGCACTAGAAATCCAGCGACGCGGACCGTTTTTAAGAAATTGCGCCGACCACATTTGATGCTGTCCAACATCGGTGGTGTAGAACGCATTCGGTGCCTGCTGCGCCAGTTCGACAATAACTTCTTGAGGAGAGAGTTTATCTGGGTAGCGAGGCACTTCGAGCGGATAATCTTCGCGCCAGCGATCGATTCTCTCTAACCATTGGCTCGTGTGATCTGACGTAGCAGGATCGCCATCGTCGTGACTACGCTCCAGTAAATCGATGAGAACCTGACGGACATCCCCAACGATCGGCACGTCAGGCAATCGCGTCTTACCCACTTCTGCTGGGTCTATGTCGATGTGAATGACTTTGGCACGAGAGGCAAATTCATCGAGTTTGCCTGTGACTCGATCGTCAAACCGCGCCCCAACTGCAATCAGCAAGTCACACTCGGTCACTGAGAAGTTAGCGTAGGCAGTGCCGTGCATTCCCAACATTCCAACCGCGAGCGGATGATGCTCATCAAAAGCACCAATGCCCATTAAGGTCGTCGTCACGGGAAGCTGAAAGCGTTCCGCGAGTTCTTTCACTTCAGCGTGAGCGTTGGCAGCGATCGCGCCGCCACCCACATACAGCAAAGGCTGTTTAGCTTGTCGAATCAGCTTTAATGCCTGCCCAATCTGACGCGGGTTGCCCTTCACCGTCGGACGATATCCCGGTAGTCGCACAGAACCCGGCTCGACAGGCTCATAGTCAAATACCTCGGTGCCGACATCTTTGGGAATATCGACCAACACTGGTCCCGGTCTGCCTGTGCTGGCGATGTAGAACGCCTCTGCAATAATTCGCCCCATGTCTTTAGGGTCACGCACCACATAGGAATGCTTGACGATCGGCAGCGTAATCCCATAGATATCGGTTTCTTGAAAGGCATCACTGCCGATCGCCTGTCGAGGCACTTGCCCCGTAACCACCACCATCGGAATCGAATCCATGTGCGCTGTAGCGATTCCAGTCACTAGGTTGGTCGCACCGGGACCTGATGTGGCAAAACACACACCCACCTTTCCAGTTGCCCGAGCATAGCCATCAGCGGCGTGGGCTGCCCCCTGCTCATGTCTAACTAGGATATGTTGAATGCCACCGATCGCTTCTGCCTTATAAAGCTCATCATAAATAGGCAGAATCGCTCCGCCTGGATACCCGAAGATGTGCTTAACGCCGTGCCGTCTAAGGCTGTCAATCAGCGCAAAGCCACCTGTCACCCGTTGTACTGCCACTCGTTGCAATTGCACTAGGGAACCTCGCCAAACCGTCTAGGTGGATAGTTTTGTATCTAAAGATGCAATAGATAGAAATCAAGTGTAGTGCCGATTCCAATCCCTGTCGATACTTATTGTGAACGATCGGGCTACAACTCTTCCTATCTCTACAGTCTAATAAATTTATGTCTTGGCGAACATGTCAAATTCTGCTGACATTCGAGTCATCTTAGACCGCATCTTGCAAAACGCCTCGCGTGCTGCGCCATGCCCAGATGCCCACGATCGTCACCACAACACTCATGCCAATCAGCACAGATCGTAGCCCCAGTTCAGCTTGAGGATTCCTAGCGACCTGGTTGTTAATCACATCAATGAGAGGTCCTGTAATGGCTAAAGGCAGGCTGAGGGCGATATTCACAATATTATTTTGAAAGCCAAACACTTTGCCCCGCATCGACTCTGGTGTGCGTTGCTGAATGACTGTTTGCATCGGCACTGCAACGAGAGAGGCTCCCAAGCCAAAGAATCCAGACAGGATGAAACTCAGCCCCTTGTCGGAGGTGAACGAAAACATTGTCAGCACAAATGCCATGCAGACAAAGCCCGCCAGAGGAAGCGGTTTGTGACGAAAGCGATCGCCCCAGTGACCCAATGCTCCTGCCCCAAATACCATACCCACACCTGCCGCCGACAGCAATAGCCCAAACTGAGTCGGCTCTAACCCTATTTTGCTCGTCAAGTTGACTGTTAAGACCACGAGAGATGCCAGCACTGAGTAAAGAATCATGAGTTGCAACATTGCATAGCTCACTAACCGATCTTTTCTCAAGTAAGCCAACCCTTCTTTAAAGTCACTCCACGGATGCACAATCACCGTCTCACTCTTCTGCTTTTCTTCTTTGAGGGGCACTAAATAAAGCACAATTCCGGCGAGCGAATACAGCCCACCGACTAAAATTTCTCGTCCCCAGTGGGGGTTAAACCTAAACGCCTGACCTAGTAGAGACTCACCGATCGCAAACCCTACAATCAACGATCCAATCATTGTCGTGGTGAAGACAGCATTTGCCGTGATTAGGTTTTCTCGTTTGACTAGCAGCGGAATTGCGGCTTGCTCTGCTGGTGCAAAAAACTGAGTCAGCACTGACTCTAGAAAGGCGATCGCCAATAAAATCCCGAAGGCTTTGGGCAAAAATGGCAGGGGTAGCAACAACAGCATCACGCCGCGCCAAATGTTGCAGCCGCTCAAGATTGCCTTCTTATCGTAGCGATCGACAAAAATGCCCGCCGCAGATCCAAAAAAGATGGCGGGTAATGTAGCGGCAATCATCACCGCAGACCGCATTGAGTTAGCGGTTTCAGGAGAAGAGCCATAGCTACCCAGCAACGCAATCAACAGCACAAAAAACACTTTGTCTGCAAGTTGAGACAAGATTTGCCCAGTCCACAACAGCATGAAGGAGCGATTGTGAAGCAGCGCTAGAAAGCCAGTTCGAGAGGGTTGAGAATGGGTGGGGAGCATAAAGTCAATAATTGCTTAAAAGTTAGGAGAAGCCCCCCTCATGGGTCAAAAATAAACATTATGTAGCGTCTAGCCAGATCCATCACAACTGTATCTGAGATCCGCTCCAGCGAGAGACTCTCAGAAGGGTTCTAGAAAGACTCATCAACACCTTAATAATGCTGCGCTTAAGCAGAAGTCTCATACCGTTGCACTAGCGCAGTTATGAAACTGGCGGCAGTGGTTGAGAGGGGAGGCAGTTCTTTATTTGCGGTTATCCAGTGTCCCTGCACTGTTGCGGGCGATCGCCACAAGGTCAAATGCTCCACAGATGGGTCAGCATAAAAACTGTCTGAGCGACCCTGCTCAAGTAGCGCCGAACTCCAAGCCGTAAAGCGATCGTGACTGACGCGATGAATCGGAAAGTCTGCACTCAGAGGAACACCCCATCCATCGAGTGCAATCAATGCCTTGACGCTACCACCCTGCTTTTGCCAAAGACGAGCTGCCCCGATCGCGCCCACAACCCCAGCGCTAAATGCCACAAACAGTAAAGGAGTAGATGCATTCGCGTCTGATAAAAATTCTAAAATGTGCAGAGGAGAATAGGCGGGAGCCTTTTCGGTCGGAAAAACTAGGGAAGTCTGATTTAGCCGTAATTCTGCAACAAAACATTGGGTGAGGTGCGATCGATGAATTCCCGGACAGATCACAATGGTCATTTACGTCTGTTGTTAGCACTGCCTCTCCTAATTTAGGTCGATTTTAACGATGTCGTAATCTTTCAAGGGTTTATGCCCCTCTAGGGGGTGTTAGCCTTGAGTATGTCGAGATTTTCGCTGCATTTCGAGCTGCGACAAATTGGCACTACCCACGTTTATTTGAGGAACCAAAAGTGGTCGCTACCCCTGAAAAACTTCATCAGTCTGGATTAGAAGCCTCGACTCCTCGCGATCGTGTTGCCGTTTTGTTAATGGGCTACGGCGAGGTCGAGAGCTATGAAGATTTTGCCAACTATAACGAGCAGGCGTTAAACCTATTGACTGCTAAGTTTGCCCCAGTTCCGACTTGGGTTTACCCGCCTTTGGCAAAGCTTTTGGCGGTGTTTGACCTGCACGAGTGGAGCCACCAACACGATCAGTTTATTTCGCCCCACAATGCTATCTTTGAGCAGCAAAGAGCAGGCGTTGAAAAAGCGTTGCAAGAGCGTTGGGGCGATCGGGTCAAGGTCTTTAAAGCTTTCAACTTCTGCAAGCCTTTCTTGCCGGAGCAGGTTTTAGAAGATGTCAAAGCAGAAGGATTTGATAAGATTCTGATCTACCCGCTTTTGGTCGTGGATTCAATTTTCACCAGTGGAATTGCCGTTGAGCAAGTCAACAATGCACTGTCCTCTCTGGCAGATCCTGGTCAAGAACACTGGCTAAAAGGAACCCGTTACATTCCTTCTTTTTATGCAGAGCCAGAGTACATCGATTTGATGGCGAAGCTCGTCGAAGACAAAATCAAGTCTGATTTAGCGGTGGCGCACTTGCCTTCTCAAATCGGAATTGTGCTGATGAATCATGGATGTCCACATAAGGCAAAAGGATTTACGTCGGGTATCGATGAGAGTCAGAAACTCTACGATCGGGTTCGCGAACGTCTCCTTTATAAATATCCTTTGATCTCAGTGGGCTGGCTCAATCACCAAACTCCCCTGATTGATTGGACTCAACCCAACGCTGACTTAGCAGCCAGAAACCTGATTGATTTGGGAGCGACCGCGCTGGTGTTTATGCCGATCGGATTCGCTACCGAAAATCACGAAACCCTGCTAGATGTCGATCACATCATTCACGGGCTGCGTAAAAAGCGTCCTGATGTCACCTATGTACAAATGGAGTGCGCCAACGATGATCCTGACTTTTTGCGAATGGTCGCAAACTGGGCGCACCCGCAAATCGAGGCGCTGATGTCAGAGCAAGCAATGGCGGTGAATCCGGCGTTGGCGGCTTCTCAAACCCATCACGACCATCATGGTCACAGTCACGATGGGCATGATCACAGCCACGATCACGGACATCATCACCACTAAAAAACGTTCCTAACGCTGAATGATGAATTGAGATAACCTGTTCATCATTCAGTGGTTGAACTCAAAAACACAATGGTTCGATTGCTGTACGAACGTTCGGTCACCTATCAGGGATATTTAATCATTCCGTTTGTAGGTAGCTTGATCGCGGGAGAAGAAATTTACTCCTACACGCTTTTATCAGAGTTAGGACATAGAGGACGCTTTCACAACGTTAAAAATCCTTCTCAAAATTTTGCCAATACCGTTGAGGGAATTCTGAACATCGCCAGAGAACACTTAACGCAACACCTAGAGGTTGATAGCAAGACTGACTATTTCAAACACCGCTACACGTATCGAAATAATCTGATCATCGTGCTGCATCAAGCCGGAAAATTTTTCTATGATCATTATCCTCCTCACGAGTTAACTAACCTCGCGGCTCCCAAGATTTTTGAGAGCGAGTCTGCATGTTTGATCTGGATTCAACAGGGACTTAGTTCACGTCAAGAACCTTCTGGCTTGTGATAGAGCGAAGATTGATAGAGCGTTTGCTCTTGATGGGTGAGTAGCGTGCAGTCCGATCGCGGATAAGCCACACAGGTCACGGTATAACCCGCCTCCATTTCAGCCGGACGTAAAAACATTTGCTCATCTTGGTCAATTTCACCGTCAATCAGCTTGGCAACACAGACTGAGCAATCTCCCTGCTTGCATCCCGAAGGCAACCGGATGCCCATCATTTCAGCGATATCCAGAATATATTCATCATCAGGGATAGAGAGGGTCTGATCGAGTCCCTGTGAGTTGATTAGTCTGACTTGATAGACTGCCATTTAATTTAAAGATTAGAAATCAACATCCTCTTCATCGTCTTCGGGTTCCTCTTCTGGTTCGATCGTGTCTGCAATGAGAGGACTTATCACCGCTAACTCAGAATCGACAGGCACATCTAGCTCATCGTCTAAGTTAACAACGGCACCATTAAACGCATAAGCGAGACTTTTTGCGGCTTGGGTCACTTCATCTTCTTCCCAACCTTTCGGTTGAGCTACGTCAGATGCAGGCACGGCTTCAGACTTCGCCATAGGAGTTATCTCAACAACCTCGCTGACTGCAAGAGTTGAGGAAACTTCTGGTTTAGGTTGCCGACTAGGTTCTGGGCGACTAGGTGGGCGGGGCTGCTCAGCCGTTCTCGAAGCATCTTGATCTGCGATCGACCATGCAGAATTCGACGTGCTGACCTCTGACACTTGCAGATTGACTTTAACGCCTCTCTTAAGCGCCTTAGCCGATGCCTTGCCAATTTGTGGCAACATGCGCTGAATCATTTTGACCATCGCTTCACCCCGGACACCCACGGTCACTTCATCTTTGCTCACCGCTAACAGGTGGCAGTTGGCGCTGACAATTCCTTTGGTGGATGGGATGTCAATATAACTAAGAATTTGTTGCCAAGTTTGCGCTAACTCATCATCAGCATCTTCAAGGGGGTTTGCTGTAGTTTCGGATTGAATCGGTGCAGGAATCTGTGGAGACTCTGAAGCGACTTCTTGCCCGACGGGCTTAGAGATTTGCTGCGGTGACTCTTGAACGGTGGGCACGATCGACGGTTGAGCCTGGTAAGTCTGGTTGGGCTGACCCCCGATCGCAGAGGGCATCAGCCCCAGCAACGTCAACTCTAACCACAGGCGAGGCTGAGTCGTGTTTTTGAGTTGCAGTTCGCTGCTGCGTAAATGCTGCTGACCCGCAAGAATGGTTCCTAAGTCTTGCGTTTGGGCAAAGGTGCAGAGCTTTTTCCACGTCGGTGGTGTGATCGCAACTAAATCGCTGCGAGTCGGTGAAGTCTTAGCAATGAGCAAGTCGCGGTAAAAACTGGCAAGATTTTGCAGCACAATCAGCGGTTCTCGTCCTCGATCCATTAACCGACGTGTGGTATCAAGAACAGCTTCTGAGTGGCTCGTTGCGATCGCTTCGACCAGTGCCATCAAGTCCTGTTCGGGCACGGCACCCACTAAATCCCAGACTCGATCGACGGTGACTTCGCCTGCTAATAAACTCAGTTGATCGAGCAAGCTTTCGGCATCGCGCAATCCGCCTTGAGAAATTTGAGCGACCAAGTGCAGCGCATCTTTGGCGATCGCAATACTCTCTTTCTCAGCAATCATTGCCAGATGTTGCACCATCGGCTCCAACGGAATTCGGCGATAGTCAAAGCGCTGACAGCGAGAGATAATCGTCGGCAACACTCGCTGAGGGTCAGTAGTTGCCAAAATAAAAACGACTCGATCGGGCGGCTCTTCCAACGTCTTCAGCAACGCGTTGAATGCCGCATTTGAGAGCATGTGAACTTCATCGATCACATACACTTTGTATCGACACTGTACGGGGGCAAATTGTGCTCTCTCGATCAATTCGCGAATGTTATCAACCCCAGTGTTGCTTGCTGCATCAATCTCGATCACGTCTAGCGCAGAGCCATTGGTGATAGCTCGGCAGGTTTCACACGCGCCGCAGGGAGCGTCGGTCGGCTCATTGACCGCAATGCAATTCAGCGATTTAGCAAAGATTCGAGCGCTTGATGTCTTCCCCGTTCCTCGTGCTCCCGTGAAGAGATAGGCGGGTGCAATGCGTCTTTGACAAAGTGCGTTAGAAAGCGTGGTCGCGATCGCTTCTTGCCCGACCAGTTGGGCAAAAGTTTGGGGACGATATTTGTGGTGAAGCGGTTGATAGGTCATCGGTGTAGATCAGATTCCTATCTTCTAGAGTAAGCGAGATTGTAGTAGGACAGAAGAACTATTGACTCGATCGTAACGTCTATCACTGCCTAATCAAACTCGTCTTGGGTGGCTTGAGATTGTGAAGTCTGTAGCTGCTAGATTTGCTTGATCGAGAGATCGGTTGGGCGGACGATCGTCTCGATCGACATTTCCTCTTGCAGCATCTTAGGTCGTCTTGCCACTCTTGAGCCGAAGTTTAACCAGTAGCGTTTGCCCTGTTCTGCATCTGGAGTAATTTTCTGAAACTCATGAATCGCTTCTGGAAACTATCGCCGCGAAATTTTCTTTCAGGGCGAGTCTAGATCAGCACGTTTTTTTGACATAACTTACGCGATGTGCAACTAATTTGCCCTCATCCCAACCTTTCTCCCCAAGGAGAAGGACTTTCGGACGTTTCTATTCCCTCTCCTGCTGGGAGAGGGCTAAGGTGAGGGCAGTCTTAGCGGGTGTTTCAAGAAAGTCGCACATCGCGTTAACTTAAAGTAGAGTAGTGCAAATGAACTAGTTTATCGCCTGCGTTTTTGATACAAATGTCTTTATATCTGAACATGATTTTCTGTCGATATTGCTAACTCAGGTTCTAAGATCAGTTCAGTGCTTTGCTGAATAGCTTTCCCAATGGTTCAATACACGCTTGCTCAAAGTCCCGAAGTCATTCTTACCGTTCCGGGTAAAGATTCAATAAAAGCCCGTGAAAAGGCAATGGATCAACTCATGGAACTGATGGATGATGGCAAACTTCCGACTGATCTCGCCGATGGGTTCAGTCCAAAACAGTTTATTGAAGTTAAAGACCTGGCAGCGATCGCTCCGGGAGATGAAGATTCACTCAATCAGGCAGTCCAGATTCTTAGCAGTCTTGCGACGCTGAAGCTAAAAGCTCAAGAATCTCGCACTGAGGCGCTGCAAGTCCGCGAGCAGATTGATGTTTTGTTCTCAGATGATCTCGTTAGTGAGGAAGAAGTCGCTCAGCTAAAAGATGGTTTCAAAGTTCTCAAAGCCTATGCTCAAGTCAATTTGCGCTATCGAGAAGCGCGCGCTCAGGCAGAATCCGCTCGTGCGATATTAGACCAAGCGTTGCAATCACCAGAGCTAGAGCCAAAGCCCCAGAAGGGCAAGGGGTGACGCTAATTCTTTTGGGCAACCTCTAGAAATTCTGGGATTGGACTACTATGATGAATTTATCTTAAAAAAACTTCACATAAAGATCGTGACTGTAGAGCAACTTCCGACATCGGCTCCGTTTGAAACGCAAATCTGGGAATGGCAAGGGCATCAGATTCACTATACGTCTGTTGGAACTGGACAGCCTTTAGTGTTAATTCACGGGTTTGGAGCCTCGATCGGGCATTGGCGCAAAAATATCCCCGTTCTTGCTGCTAGCGGTTATCAGGTCTTTGCCCTCGATTTGCTAGGGTTTGGTCGCTCTGCAAAACCTGCCCTAGACTACACGCTAGAAATCTGGGTAGAACTGATTCGCGACTTTTGGGCAGCCAAGATTCAGCGCCCTGCGGTGTTTGTCGGCAACTCGATCGGAGGTCTCATCTGCCTGATGATTCTCGCAGAGCATCCCGAAATTTCGGCAGGAGGTGTTTTGCTCAACTCAGCCGGAGGACTCAACCATCGTCCTGATGAATTAAATTTGCCCTTGCGGTTTGTGATGGGCAGCTTTGCTAAGCTGGTCAGCTCTAAAGTTTTAGGATCTTGGCTGTTCAATCGGGTTCGTCAAAAAGCTCGAATTCGCGGCAGCCTCAAACAGGTTTATAAAAACCCTGAAGCCATCACCGATGAACTGATTGATCTGCTGCACGCTCCGTCTTGCGATCCCGGTGCTCAAGCCGTGTTTGCGTCTATCTTGACTGCCCCTGCCGGACCCAGACCCGCCGAATTATTACCCCGCATTCAGGTTCCGCTCTTAGTTCTCTGGGGAGAAGCTGACCCGTGGACTCCGATCGCAGGAGCACAAATTTATCAACAACTGACCGAAACCCACGACGTTCAGTTTGTCGGAATTCCTAACACAGGGCACTGCCCTCACGATGAGAGACCTGATGTGGTCAATCCTTTGATTCTTAATTGGCTTAAAAAAATAGAGCACTAGACCACGTTGTCCTTAACGAAAATTAGATACCAACGTAGTGTGCCAGGAGGAGGATTAAACCATAGGTAGCGATTTTCACACTTGGTGTGAAATTTGGCACGACTAGTCTTAAAAATCTGAACCAACTTTGTTTAAATTAAGGGTAAATTTAGGATCTACCGTCTAGATGTACGGTCTTTAGCGTTTCACCCTTTACCCTTCATCATGATCGATCACGACGTAATCATCGTTGGCGGCGGATTAGCAGGTTCTCGTGCTGCTTTAGAAATTGTTCGCACAAACCCCAGTCTCAGCGTCGGTTTAGTGGCGAAGACTCACCCAATCCGTTCTCACTCGGTTGCAGCACAGGGCGGAATGGCTGCCACTTTAAAGAACGTCGATGCCACTGACACTTGGGAAGCTCACGCCTTCGATACAGTCAAAGGATCAGACTATCTGGCAGACCAAGATGCCGTCGCGATTTTGACTCAAGAAGCGGCAGATGTCGTGATTGACTTAGAACACATGGGGGTTTTATTCTCTCGCCTCCCTGACGGCAGAATTGCTCAACGTGCATTCGGTGGGCACTCCCACAACCGCACCTGCTATGCTGCCGACAAAACCGGACACGCCATTTTGCATGAGTTGATCTGCAACTTGATGAAGCACGGCGTTAAGGTCTACGAAGAATGGTATGTCACACGCTTGATTCTAGAAGAAGGACAGGCAAAAGGCATCGTCATGCGAAACATTCAAGACGGCACTCTAGAAGTCGTCAGAGCAAAAGCCGTAATGTTTGCGACTGGCGGTTATGGTCGCGTCTATAACACCACCTCCAACGATTATGCCTCGACAGGTGACGGGTTAGCCATGACCGCAATGGCAGGCTTGCCCCTCGAAGACATGGAGTTTGTGCAGTTTCACCCCACAGGCTTGCCCGTCGGCGTGTTGATCTCCGAAGCCGTGCGCGGAGAAGGGGCGTATTTGATCAACAGCGAGGGCGATCGCTTCATGGCGACCTATGCCCCGTCTCGCATGGAGCTTGCCCCCCGCGATATCACCTCCCGCGCCATCACCTACGAAGTTCGGGCGGGGCGAGGAGTCAATCTCGACGGCACAAAGGGCGGCTCATTTGTCTACTTAGACTTGCGCCATCTGGGGAAAGAAACCATCATGAGCCGTCTACCCTTTTGCTGGGAAGAAGCCCATCGTTTCTTAGGCATTGATGCTGTGACGCAACCGATGGCGATTCGTCCTACAGTTCACTACTCAATGGGTGGCATTCCGGTCAACACAGACGGACGGGTGAGAAGCGGCGCGAATGATTTTGTCGAAGGATTCTTTGCCGCCGGAGAAGCCGCGTGTGTGTCGGTGCACGGAGCCAATCGGCTAGGTAGCAATTCGCTCTTAGAATGTGTCGTTTATGGGCGCAGGACTGGAGCAGCGATCGCCCAATATGTCCAATCCCGAAAACTGCCAGAAGTGAATGGCGATCGCTACATCACCGAAACTGAAACCCAAATTCAGGCACTTCTCGACCAACCGGGACAGTATCGCATCGCCGAAATTCGTCAAGCTTATCAAGATTGCATGACCGATCACTGCGGCGTGTTTAGAACCGAAGAAGTGATGCGAACCGGACTCGCGAAACTCAAAGAAATCCAACAGAAATATACGCAAATCCGGCTCGATGATAAAGGCAAACTCTGGAACACTGAAATCACAGAAGCCCTGGAGCTAAGAAGTCTCTTGGTCGTCGGTGACATGATTCTTACATCTGCCCTAAACCGACAAGAGAGCCGAGGATCTCACTTCCGTGAGGATTTTTCACAAAGGGACGATCAAAACTTTCTCAAGCACACCCTCGCCTATTACTCTCCGGCTGGCATCGATCTCGACTATATGCCCGTCGTCGTGAATATGTTTGAGCCACAAGAACGCAACTATTAAGGCAACCTTCTCTTATGGCTTATGGTGACTTCACTCTCGCCAAAGTTCAGCAAGACTTTGACTTAACCCTCGAAGAAAGGCAGAATCTTTTTGCCGGAATTGAGAGCGTCGAACCTTCTGATCTGCTCAAACAAATCTTAGAAGATTACATTCCGTTAGCCACTGCAATCAATACTGAAAAGGCTCGTTCTGAGATGATGATCGCGCCGATTTTGATTGAAGTAAGACGACAGTTAAAAAGCCAAATCAGCCTATTTTCAGGAACCGAATTTAATGTCGAACTAGAACAAGGACTCGCTGGTTTTTGCGACTTTATCATCAGTGGCTCAAAAGAACAGTTCTTTGTAGCTGCGCCCGTTATTCTAATTACAGAAGCAAAGAATGAAAACATCAAAGCAGGGTTAGGATAATGTGTGGCTTCAATGATTGCGGCTCAAGGGTTTAACCAAAAGGCAGGAAATGAAATTCCAGTCATCTATGGTGCGACCACAAGTGGCACCCTTTGGCGGTTTATAACCTTAGAAGGAAAAACGGTTCACATTGACGCGATCGAATATTACATCCGAGAGGTCAACCAGATTTTAGGAATTTTGGTGAGTGCGATCTCTCCCGTCTTGCTAATAAAACGCGCCGCTTAGGAGAAATTATTAGCTAAGTTTCTACAGTCGGTCAAGTAGCAACTCATAATCTGCATGAGATCCAACCCAGAACCAGATCACCGTGTCCTCATCCAATTGACCGACAGCTCGATAGTCTCGGTTAATTCGTGCGGAATAAATGGGCAACTTTGGATGGACTTTTTTGAATCGTAAGCTGGGATAGCTTGGCTCTTGCTTAAATTGTCGGTATGCCTTGCGAGTCTGTTCCTGAATCGGTTTTGGTAAATCGGCGAACTGTTTACGGAACTGAGCGGTGGTACGAGATTTCACAATGCTTCTGGATCTAATTCCTGAGTCTTGCCTGCACGGTATTCTGTCATTGCTTCGGCTGCTAGGTTAGCCAACAAATTTGGGGAACGGGCAAACGACTCATCCCATCGCTGATCGTCTTCGAGTTCTTCCAAGATCATGGCTGCGATCGCGTTTTGCTCATCAGAAGGCAGGTTTTTTAATCGAGCGATCGCTTGTTCGAGTAACTCAGTCATGACTGCTCACTAGAGATGTATTCTCCTCGATTATTACCTACCGAATACCTTCTAATCACCAATTGCGAAACCTAAAAATACCATTGCTAATACGAGCATTGACGCGATCGAATATTAGATCCGAGAGATCAACCAGATTTTAGGAATTTTGATGAGGGCGATCACCACCGTCTCAAAGAGGGAACGCGTCACTTGAGAGAAATTTGTAGGGCGATCGCGTTTGATGCACCACCGCATTGTTAGACTTCCTGGTAATCACAGCATTATAACTTGCATAAATCCAGTTAAAAAAGCTGAAATAGCAGCCACTTTCATTCTCAAACATGATACAATATTAGGATATTTTTATCCTGAAGGTGGTGAGATCATATATGGCTCACGATGTAACGGTAGAAATATTGCTGACTGGTGAAGGGATGTCACCAGGCAAAATCCGCTCTAAGGAGATTGCAGAAGTCATTGAATCTGTCGAGGATATGATAGCCTCTATGGTGATTCGCGATCATCCAGAGTTAGGGAAAGAAAATATAGTAGTCGGCTTAAAGAATATTAAACAAGGAAGTATTGGTTTAGAGTTTTCTCCAAATTTAACGGAGCTAACTTTGCCTGCCACACGTCGTATAGCTAAGTCAATTGCAGAGAACGATTTTGGTGTGCTGCCAAGTGGTGCTATCAATTCTTTGAAGAAGTTATCTGCTTTCACACGCCGCTACCAGTGCAATGCTGAGTTTTTAACGCAGAATGGCAGACTTGAATCATTAGCTGTTCTTACTCCTGAAACTCGAATACCTGACGTGTATCCATTGTCAGGGGAAACAAGTCTGTATGGAGAGATAACTCGCGTTGGAGGGGCAGAACCTAAAATTCAGTTTAAGACTTTGGACAGTCAAATCATTTACTGTAGTACAGATAAGGCGACAGCTAAGGAAGCAGGTGCCAAGCTTTACACAAAGGTAGAACTACGCGGTCGTGCAGAATGGAATTCTGAAACGTTTGAGATTGAAAACTTTCATGTAATAGATATTTCTGAATATGAGGAAACTTCGCCATCAGAAGCATTTAAAGAATTAGCCAACTTAATTGGTGACTCCTTCGATAGCGTTAACGATGTAGACTGCTTTATCTCCGAAATACGTTACGGATTCTCGGAGGCGTAAATGGATCTAGTCTGCTTCGATACACACATAATTATTTGGGGTGTTAGGAGAAAAGCAACTTCTGGACAAGAAGACAGGATAGAGAAGTCCGAATATTTAATTAATAAGTGTGAAAAGGACGGGATTAAGATAATGGTGCCATCAGTTGTTGTGGCGGAAGTTCTGTGTGCTTTAGATCCAGGGTTGCATAATGCTGTCAGTGAATTGATGCACCATCGGTTTATCGTTCCGCCTTTTGACACGCAAGCTGCCCTTCACTTTGCAAAGATGTGGAGAGACAAGAAACAACTCAAAGATGACGGTGAAATGTCAATATCGAGAGCAGAAATGAAAGCTGATTTTATGATTACTGCTACGGCACTTGCAAGGGGAGCAAGTTGCATCTACAGCGAAGATGCGGGTCTTAAAAAATTTGCTCAAGATTACATCGACGTGAGATCACTACCTAGCGTCGAAAGGCAAATGTCTATAGAAGATGTCTTTTAGGATATCTACGACTTTTTTCTGATTGTCCTAACAATCACAGATCGAACTCCAATCGGAAACTTGAAGACAACGCCTTTACTGAAAAATAAAGTAATTCAACTTCTTCTCCGAGAGAATGTCTCCTGTATCTATTCAAAACGCGCGAATAGGTCAGACAAAGGAATTACATCGCTGAAACCTCACTATTTGCAGAATTCAGTACGACTGACGAAGAGTGTCCTTGCTTGACTGCTGCGCTCAATTCTTGACACGATCGTCCCATAAAAATCGGGATCTCGATCGCCTCTCTCCAAAGATGAGTATAATGACCATAGTTTGAAGGGGAGTAGCTGCTGGTCTCAACACCAGCCCACTTGAATCAACATACTGGTGATGAGCCTGGTTCAAGTGATAAGCAGAGGTCAGAGACTAAGGATTCAGAAAGTCGAGTAAAAAAACTTACTCTTCCTGAAACCCAAAACTTAAACCCCAACTTGTAAGCGAGACCTTCACTGAGTTCACATCTGATGTGAGCTTGGTGGAGTCGTTGCACCCTCATCAAGCCCACTCAGAAAATCTCTACACTGTTGATTCTGAGGAGCTTGAGAGCGTGTTAACTGCGTTTACTGCGGGTCTATTATTGATCACCGTTTCTGAATTGGGCGACAAGACGTTTTTTATTGCGATGTGTTTAGCAATGCGTCACCGTCGTCGCTATGTATTTGCCGGAAGCGTGGTCGCGCTCGCAGCAATGACAGTTCTGTCTGTTTGTTTGGGGCAGGTGGTGTCATTATTGCCCAAAGACATAACGCATTACGCGTCGATTTTGCTGTTTGTCGCGTTTGGCATCAAGCTGCTCTACGACGCTTATCAAATGCCGCCCGAATGCCGCGATCGCACCATAGCAGCCGACGACAACAATGTTGAATGCACCTCCGACGCAGAGCGAGACGCGATCGCAACCGTCGCCCAAGCCGAAGCAAACCTTAAAACGAAAACGCCCTTTGCAATTTGTTTAGAAGCCTTTGTGCTGATTTTCGTTGGTGAATGGGGAGATCGGACTCAATTTGCCACGATCGCTCTGGCTGCTGCCAACAATCCTGTCGGGGTGACATTGGGTGCAATTGCAGGACATACGATTTGTGCCGCGATCGCTGTTATTGGCGGTAAACTGATCTCCGGGCACATCTCAGAGCGAACCGTCACCCAATTAGGCGGCATCCTATTTCTACTATTCGCGATAGTCGCATGGTTCCAATACCCGTCGTAGAGACGTTCCAGTGGAACATCTTCAAAAACCATCGGGTAAACCGATCAACTCCCTAAGCGAAATTCCTCCCCGATCGTCCTTGATCGGGTTTCACCGGGATCAGTTGATCGAGTCCCATCTGACGGTTCAATTCGTCGCACTTGAATTTGATGCAATCGCGGACCTTCGGCTGAAATCACCGTCAGCTCACAGTTGCCATATTGCAGCGTCTCACCCGAAGCCGGAATTTTTTGCCACTGATAAAACAAAAAACCCCCTAGAGTCTGATACTCCTCCGCTAAAGGAAATACCAGATGCAGCTCCTCGTTGACTTCCTCCAAATTTGTCTGTGCCTGAATTAGAAACGTGTTCTCATCCAAGATCTGAATCGAGCGTTCTTCATCGCCCTCTGGTTCAGAGCTGTCGCCGATAATCTGACTAATAATGTCCTGAATTGTAACTAACCCGGCGGTGCCGCCAAACTCATCAACCACGACTACCATGTGCGTTCGCGATCGCTGCATCAACGTCAGCAATTCACCCAAGGGAGTGTATTCAGGAACAAATTGAGCCGGATGAATCCAAGATTTAATCGGGCTGTCCAACGTCAGTGTGCCTTGCACCAACGGTTCTGCAAGCTCTTTAAAGTGAATCATGCCACAGATATCATCCGGCGACTCGCCAATCACTGGATAGCGAGAATGCCCCGAATGCGCAACTTCTTCGAGCAAATCTCGAACGGTGGCATCGACCCACAACGTCGTCATGCTCGGACGCTGAATCATCACCTCAGTTGCCGGAACGTCGCTAAACTCAAAGACATTACTTAAAATCTCGCGTTCTCCAGCTTCTAGCCCAGTCGATTCGCTAGAGGTCGAAATAATGAGCTGCAACTCTTCTGGCGTTACCTGGTTATACCACCCCTGCCCTGTGTATTGAACTCCGATTAGCCGCAGCAGCAAACGCGTAGACTGATTGAGAATCCAGATAAACGGGTTAAAAAACCGAGCGATCGCCAAACTAAAGGGACCCAAGAATCGAGCGATCTCCTCGGCGTAGCGCATCGCCACAGATTTAGGACACAACTCACCCAGAACGATTTGCAAATAGACAATCAGCAAAAATGCTAGAGGAACTGAGAGCGAATGCGACAACGGCTGCACGATCGTCGGTGAAAACGGCAGTTGAGCAATCCAACTTGCAACCACGGCTGCCATTGTGCTTTCGCCAATCCAGCCCAGTGCCAGACTTGACAGTGTAATTCCCAATTGGGTTGTAGACAGTAAGCGATCGATACCCCGCTGCAAATTTTGCACCGTGCGAGCTTGAATGTCTCCCGCGTCAACCAACTGATTGATGCGCGACCTCCGCACCGAGACGATCGCAAACTCTGTGGTCACAAAAAACGCGTTAATCGTGATCAGCAGCAAAACCGACAAAAACCTCAGTGCCACATCCGTCCAACTCAGACTTTGAAGGGCACTCGGCGCTAAACCAACCGCAAAAGGGGCAATCATTTGCGAAAAAAACCAATGAACAATGCACCACAGTCGGCAATCAGAGCCGTGACGTTAACATCCCGCCTCACCTCATGCTACTTACTTGACTGGGATGTCAGCCAGCCGCAGCTGCAGCTTTTGATCGGGATAATCAGTGAGCTGGATCGAGATTTTTTGTGCCTTATCAAGTAATGTTGTCGAAAGCGAAACCGTACCCGTGAATTTCTGATTATTGGGTGGCAACTCGGTCGGCAAGCCATCGGTGTCTGCACTTAGCACCCGTCCTTGCTCGTCAGTGATATTCAAAAAGCTGTAGAGGAACTTGACCGATTGAGTGCCCTCATTTCGCATTGAGACATCAAACACCACAGCGTCTTTTCGTTGACGCACACTGCTAACTTCCATCGTCACGCCTTTATCTTGACTGACGATCGGAAGCTTAGCCGGAGCCGTTATCTGCTTTTCTGGCTCTGTCTTTGGCTGAGACGTGCTCACAGAAGCCGATTTTGCATTTCCATCTAGGCGGGCTTTTACCGTCTTGATGATGTCCGCTTCTTGCAGCACCACTAGCTCGTCTGATGCCCGCGCCGAACTATTTTTCTTGCTGACCTTGTTGGTCGGGCGCGCATCGGGCTGCGTAATTCCCTTCAGGGCTTCTCGTCCGATCGCAAACCCCCATGCTCCAGTCACAATGCCTGCGCCAAACATTAAGGTGAGCAAAATAAATGTCAGGGCAACCGTAGAATTAATTCGCATCGATCGTGATCAAAGTTAAGTGAACGCAGGTTGACCTGAATTGTATTCGCTAAACGGAGTTGAGAACACCTCTATTAAAAAAAATATCGCGGCTGATCGACAACCGCGAAACTCAGGCTAAAATGTTACACAAGCCGCCTTGCGCCGTTGACCGATTGGGGAGGTAGCGAACTCATAATTCGCCTTCAGGCTGGTTCGATTCCAGCACGGCGCATTCGTTCAACATCTAAAATTAGCGCTCAAACACTAGCTCAGTGCCCGTTATTCGATTGCTGACATTGGCGCTAGGAAGCGTCAAAATCGAGGTGCTGTAGGGATTTGGCAAATCGACTGTGCGAATGATTGGGTCGCTAGACACTTGCTGACTTAACAAATCGCGGTAGACGCGATAGATGCGATCGCTATCCCGCGCGATCGCATTCTCTGGAAATTTAGGAACTCCAACCAGCGCCTCGATCGGTCGTCTGATATCCTGAAATCCTTCACCCGACCCATAAAAGGCTTGATTAACCACATCGGGAACGGCTTCGCGAGGCTTAAACGTCGCAGGTCTTTCTTGAGCAGTCACCGCCGTCGAAACCGTAGTTGCAGCCACCAGAGCTACTAGGCTCAACACACTCTTTAACCTCACGCCCATAGAATTTGTCTCCACTATTCCGCTAAAGTTTAACTTTGGATTGATGGTCAAAACCAGGGTTCTAAACTGGTTTTCAACGCTATCTTCTCAATAATTAATAACTCTAGTTTGCCCTACCTATGACAAATCTGCCTCAATCTTCAGCAAATTTCCTGTGGGCGATCGCAGAGTTGCCTGCTCTTCGTCAAGCCTTGTTGGAGTTATTTTGTGAAGTCGCTTATCGAGAAGGCGATTTCTTGCTCTCTTCGGGTCAGAAAAGCACCTATTACATCAATGGCAAACAGGTGACGCTGCACCCTCAGGGCGGATTAGCTGTAGGACGCATTTTGTTGCCCTATCTCGCACCTGAAACGTTAGCGGTAGCTGGCTTGACCCTAGGAGCAGACCCGATCGTCACTGCAACCAGTGTGGTTGCCGCTTATGAAGGGCGATCGCTGGCTGCTTTAATCGTCCGTAAAGAAGCCAAAGGACATGGAACCCAGGCTTATATTGAGGGTTTAACGTTGCCAGAAGGCAGCCCAGTCGTTGTATTGGAGGATGTAGTGACAACGGGACAATCGGCAATGAAAGCGGTCGATCGTTTGCGAGAAGCAGGGTATCGCGTTGAAGAAGTGGTTACGCTCGTCGATCGCCAGCAAGGCGGTGCAGAATTCTACGAGAAAGAAGGGTTAAAGTTTCAAGCTGTTTTCACCATTCAAGATCTGCAAAACTGCTGGCAGGAACTCCACGCTTAATCGGCACTCTTTAGGTTCGATTTGAATGCGATAAAATCCACTCTTGCAAAATCGGATTCACGAGTTCGGGGGCCTCATCTTGTGGGCAATGACCCACCCCTTTTAACGGAATAAATTTCTCGACTTGAGGGTAGTCTGCAAAAGCTTTGCCCAGATCGATCGGCTCCCAGGGATCTTTTTCGCCCCATAAAATAATTGTTGGGCACGGTAACTTCGGGAATAAATCTTCGGGTAAGGGGCCTTGAGAGTAGCCTGTAAATGCAACAAAAACCGCCGCCGCGCCTTGATCCCTGGCGGCTCCCATCAGCAGATCGACTAACTCATCGGTGACAGCTTCCGATCGAGCATACGCCTTGAGTAAAATATTCCGAACGGTCTTTGGCTGGGCGAGTTGCTTAAAAAATAGATTGCCCACCCACTTCCTTTTCAGAATTCCTTGTAAGACAGGTGCGCCAACACGTTTAATCCAGGGTTGTCCGATGCGTTTGCGATCGTGCAACAACCTTAATGAACAGTTGATCAACGCCAATCCTCGGGCAATTTCTGGATGATCGACAGCGGCTTGCATCGCGACAATACACCCGATCGAGTTACCGACCAAAAATGCCGACTCGCCCACTACTTCACGACAAAAATCGGCAATTTGCTCTGCCCACGTCTCAAACGTGTAGACTATCTGCTCGATCGGAACGGGCTTTTCTGATTTACCAAACCCAATTAAATCCAACGCATAAACCCGGCAGGTCTTTGCCAACTCTGGCGTATTTTTGCGCCAATGATAGAATGACGCTCCAAACCCGTGAATCAGAATTACCGCAGGTCCAGAATTACCCTGTGTTTGATAAGCGATTCTAAAGCCTTTCCATATCCAAGTTTTGTCGTCGATCGCCAAAGAAGAAGTCACCATATAAGTTAGAAACGAGTTTAATGGTATAACTGTGAACTTTTATGTAGTTTAGTTTAACGGTTGAGAGTTCAGATTGGATGTATTCAAATTTTGAACCTCTATCATGGGACGATCGGATGCGACTACTATTAAGGTTCCATACTATTCATCTCCAAAGGCTGACTCTATGGACACGATCGGAACTCAGATTGGCGGTTATGCTCCAGATTTTGAACTCCCAGGAACCGATGGTTCAGTGCATCATCTCGCCCGTTATCTCGAACAATCTCGTGCAGTAGCGGTCGTGTTTATGTGCAACCACTGCCCCTATGTCAAGATGTATCTAGAGCGTTTGAAGCAGATTCAGAGCGACTTTAAAGGACAGGGCTTGGCGCTGGTCGGCATTAATCCTAACGATGCAGAGCAGTTTCCTGAAGACAGCTTTGAGAAGATGAAGGTGTTTGCCGCCGATCATCGGGTGAACTTTCCCTATATTCGAGATGTGACTCAAGAAGTCGCCAACACGTTTGGGGCAACGAAAACGCCCCATGTGTTTCTGCTCAATCAGCAAGGCGTGCTTTGCTATAACGGCGCGATCGATGACAATCCCCAAGATCCAAAATCCGTCAAAACCAACTATTTGAGAGACGCGATCGCCAAAGTTCTAACTGGAGAACCAATCATTCCGACCTCGACTGACCCGATCGGCTGTTCTGTCAAATGGCGCAATAGTTAACGATTGTTGACGCGATCGACACTATTAAGATCGAAGGTATTGGGCATTGCTCTCGCAGGAACAAACGATAAAAGCACCTGATCTGCTGCTATCTTAGGGTGAAAGCAATGAAGTCACGCAAGTCATCGTCACATGGGAATAACGTATCGGCGGATTCTGCTGAAGCTCAGTGGTGAAGCTCTAATGGGCGACCTGTCCTACGGGATCGATCCTGCCGTAGTCAATGGGATTGCCGAAGAAGTTTCAGAAATCGCTGCAACTGGAGTTCAGATCGCGATCGTCGTCGGGGGTGGTAACATCTTTCGGGGCGTTAAAGGCGCGGCGGCTGGAATGGATCGAGCCACCGCAGACTATATTGGCATGATTGCCACCGTCATGAATGCCATGACCCTGCAAGATGCTCTAGAACATCTCGGAGTGCCTACACGGGTGCAAACAGCGATCGCGATGCAAGAAGTTGCCGAGCCTTACATTCGTCGTCGCGCCATGCGCCATCTTGAAAAAGGTCGCGTCGTCATTTTTGGGGCGGGGTCTGGCAACCCATTCTTCACCACCGATACGACGGCTGCACTGAGAGCGGCTGAAATTGGGGCAGATGTGCTGTTTAAAGCGACGAAAGTCGATGGGGTTTATGATGCCGATCCTACCCACAACCCTGACGCAAAGCGCTTTAAGAGCCTCACCTACTCTCATGTGCTGACCCACGATCTCAAAGTCATGGACAGCACCGCCATCTCATTATGTAAAGATAACAATATCCCCATCATTGTCTTTGACTTATCGGTTGCAGGAAATGTACGCCGTGCCGTGATGGGAGAATCTATCGGAACGATTGTCGGAGGTCTCTGTGAAGTTTGCTGATGTCGAAGACCATATGAAGAAGGCGATCGAAGCCACTCAACGGTCTTTTAATACCATTCGGACGGGTCGAGCTAGCACCAGTCTTTTAGATAAGGTGTTGGTCGAATATTATGGGACTCCTACGTCTCTCAAGGCTTTGGCTAATATTAGTACGCCTGATTCGAGCACGATTCAGATTCAGCCTTACGATCGAGGCAGTCTGGCGATCATTGAAAAAGCGATCTCGATGTCTGATTTGGGGTTGATGCCCAATAATGACGGGTCAGCGATTCGGTTAAATATTCCACCTTTGACCAGCGATCGCCGTAAAGAACTCGTGAAACTCGCCACCAAATATTCTGAAGAGGGCAAAGTCTCTGTTCGGAATATTCGTCGAGACGCGATCGACGCGGTGAAGAAGCAAGAGAAAGCCAAGGAAGTCTCTGAAGATGAAGCAAAAGACATTCAGGACAAAATTCAAAAGCTGACGGATAAATACGTTGCCGAAGTAGAAAGAGTTTTGGCAGCGAAAGAAAAGGACATCCTGACCGTTTAAGGGGTCTAAGCGAGGTCAAAGCTTGAAGGCGATCCGAAAATTCGGATCGCCTTATTTGCAACCGATATTTCACAGCCGGGGTCTTAATTATTCATCTCGCCAGTTCCTCAACAAAACCTTACCGCGTCTGGTGACACCAACCAGTTCTTTGACAATGGGCGTAGTGTCATACCAAGCAGTCCCATGCAGGTCGCTGCGAGAACTTCGTTGCCACCCCAAATTAGGAGCTGCAATCAACGTCAATATATCTGGGTTTTGAGCGCGAAAGTAACTGTACGCCCAGTCAGGATAAGTGGCTCCGCCTTGAGGATGGTCTGCAGGACGGTGCTGCAGTTCCTCAAGAAAATCGATCAGGCGATCGAAAATTGTGCTGTTCACGCCATAAAAATGCGTGGTTCTCATCCACTCTTCTGCTGCGAAAGGTTGTAGTTGGACAGGAGCATTTTTAGAAACGTCTGCGGTGTGCCCTAGATAGACAAATCCCCAGTCTGATTGAGCTAACTGCTCGACAAGCGTTTCTTGATTAGGTACAAATTTTTTTGAGATTGTCAGATCATCTTCCATCACCAAAACGTTTGTTAGACCGTCGTGCTTTGCTTGCTTCAAAATTGCAAGATGACTCAAAAAACAGCCTCGAATTGAAATGCTAGGAAAATTTCCTGCACTGTCTGGACGAGTGGCGGGAAAAAGCTCAACTTTATGGGCGGTTAGCGATAGACCTGCTTTATCTAATTCGTGGATCATCTCTTTACGCCGATCAACTCGCTCAGGTAAGTTGATCACATAGGTGCGCTCAAAAAAGTCTTTGATCAGCATTGCTGGCTCCTTTGCTCTATGAGATTTACTCTTAAGGGCAATCATTTTCCATCAAGTAATCTGGAGAATGATTACCCTTGGTCACCGTTAAAGTTCCAATTATTCTAATGACTTATCCACCCATTCCAGGAATTAGACTACCGCTAAGGCGTTTTAACGCACGAGTCGCAACATCGGCATAGCGCATCTCGCCGCACATAATTTTACCTAAGCGATCGGTGGCGGTGGGTCGCTTCACGCCAACTTTATAGCCAATGCCAGGAATGCGATAAAACACTCCCGCGAGTCGCTGCGCCCAGACCATGTCCACCCCCCATTCTTTTTGAATGACGGAGGTGTAGTTTTCTAGCGCATTGCGATCGCCCGATAACGCTTGGTCGATTGCCTCGGCTGCCTTTACGCCGCTAAATATAGAGGGACGAATGCCTTCCCCAGTAAACGGGTCAACGACATACGCTGTTTCACCTGCGAGAATCGCATTTTGGGTGTGCAGCTTTTGATCGCTGTCCCAAGTGCAAATCGGATGGAGATAGACTTGGCTGCTTTTGGCATCGATGCCAGCGAGGGCAGCATATTCAGCAAGGTCAGCCCTTAGATCTTCAGAGTCGCCTCCTCGGAAGGTGCTGGTTCCGATCGAGACACCATCTGCTTTCGGAAGATTCCAAATAAAGCCGTTTTTGACGATGCCAAAATCAAATTGCGCCCGACCGTCATCGTTCGATCGAGGGGCTTCCATCACGGCACCCATGCGGGTTTTGCGCTCTTTAAAGCCCAGCCATTTTGCCATCGGACCTTTTGCTCCGTCTGCGGCAATCAGATAGCGAGCTTCTAGCGCCCCGTTGGAGGTGCTGACGACCCAGCGATCGCCCTTAAATTCGATTCCGGTGACGGCGGTTTGATCGCGTAGTTCTGCCCCTTTTTGCTGTGCCTGCTGCACTAAGAAGTGGTCGAATACATCACGTTTGACCATCCACATCGGCTCTGGCGTATTGAGCGTCGCCTCAACGGGATCGCCAAGCTTCCAGGTGTAGCGGATCGCATCAACCTTGAGCGAGATTGCGGGTGAGAAGTCAAAGTCAAACCATTGAGCGATCGCCGGAGATACACCGCCGCTACAGGGTTTATACCGAGGCAAAGCTTCTCGTTCTAGCACCAACACTGAGCGTCCACGTTTTGCTAAATGATAAGCGGCAGTTCCCCCGGCGGGTCCGGCACCTATGACAATACAATCAAATATCACGCTGCAATTTCACTCCCTAATGTGTGCGTTCATTGCTCACTACAGAGGTTGCTGCTAGAAATCAGCACTGTTCAAGCAATCCTCATCACGCCTCTGCCAATTTGCTCGACATTATTTGAGAACGGTTCCTTAGTTTTATACCTTTTTGTAGGATCGAATGCCTGACTATAAAGTGTTTTTCATGCAGTATGAAGATTTCGCCCCGATCGCTCTAACCAAGCGCGCATTTTTCCAGGATTGAGTAGCCCATAGGGATCAACCATTTCTTTAAACTTGAGTTGCTCAATATCTACCGTTTTCATACCGCCATCTTCGAGAATGTAGGTGTGCGGATTAAAGATGAACGCACCCTTCGATTCATGATATGTAATGATGTCATTGAGACGGTCTTCTGTTGTATAGCGGACGATTTGCAGAGCCGCAGGACGGGCAGAGCCACCGACCCGCAAAAATTCTAGATGGAGCATCACTTCATCGCCAAAGTGGTGATAGAGATGCTCAAGCAAGGCAAGATTGTCGTCTGGGAGAAGCGTTTGAAGATAAGTCAGCGACGGATCGACACTACGAGCATGAAGCGTAGTGTGATTCCAGGAATATTCGCCGAGCGTAATGCCTTTGCTGGCTTCTTGAGCGGTTTTTCGATAGCCGATCGTGCCTCCAAATTCTTTAACTAACTCGCCCAACGGTTCTAGACAACTCTCAGCAATCATAATCAGGACGCAGTGAGTATCGTTAGGGATATAGCTATGGAGAGCCGCGAAATAAGTCGGAATCGGCGCTGCACACACGCAGACAAGCTTCTTAATTAACCCATCAGAGTTCGTGAGTGCTTGTCCAAATCTAGCGGCAGACATGAAATCTGAGAAGTTGACGATCACTTCTGCCCAGGGATAAGCAGGAGCCAGGGGAATTTCTAATTGAGTGATAATGCCGTTGGTGCCATAGGCGTGAGCGACTTTATAAACCTCGTCGCCTCGAAGCTCAATCACGCGAGGCTGATCTTCCATCGTCACAACCCGAACGGCGTGGAGGTTTCCTCGATCGCGCAGTTGCCCATAGGTCACTGAACCAACGCCGCCACTGCCACCACCGATGAATCCTCCGATCGTGGCGGTGCGATAAGTCGAGGGAGCCATCCGAACTTCCCAGCCGCTCTCGCGGGTTTGCCTATCCATTGCCGCCATTTTTAGCCCAGGTTCGACACAGGCGAGTCCAGGTTTGACCCAGCGAATGGCGGTCATATGCGTCATATCGAGAATCACGCCACCATTCAGGGGAACGCACTGCCCATAGTTTCCAGTTCCAGCTCCCCGCACAGTAAGCGGCACTTTAAATTTCACACATGCCGCTGCCACTCTAAGAACGTCGGCTTCAGTGGTGGGACGCACCACTAAATCACCCGTTTTGTCTTTCAACAAAGGCTGTAGTACCGGGCTAAAGGTGTAGTAGTCTTGGGAGAGTTTAAAAATCTGATGTGCATCCGTGATGATGTCTAGCCCTACAAGATCAGCAATCAGGGAACTTAGGTTGATGGAGTCAGTTTTTGTCGAAGTCATCGGATGTTCTGGGTGAACCGTTCCTCTGCATTTTAAATCGATTCTGAATGGAAATTGGTATCCAAACCTTCTAGACGATCGGGAGACACATTTTGCAAGCAGTGCTGCAAATCATTTAGGACTCAAGATCGTAGATTTCGCTACGATGACCCACTCGAACAATTACAAGAGCTTTTTCTGACTCGATCCCAGAATTCTCGATATCGCCTTGATTCTTGAGTGCTCAGCAACCCGACCCGTGAGGAAACACGCTTGCAACCATCGTGCAAGGGTCGGATCACTGCAACACAGAGCTAGACGACAGCTTTTGGCTTGCCCTCTGCAAGTGCCTTCACATCGCTAGTGGTGAGAGGATTGCCGCCTAATCCCCAATCGCCACTTTTAACCTCTTCGATCACTACCCAGGTGACTGAACGCAGGTTTTCGCCTTCGATCTCCACCATCGTGTCAGTCAGCTTGCGGATCATCTCTTGCTTCTGTGTAGGCGTGAAAACGCCTTCGATCAGTTTTACGTTTACTAAGGGCATCAGGTTTCTCCAAGTTATTTAGCGTAGAGGTTGGCAGATAAAAACGACCGTTCGTTCTTTTGCTTGTCTTGATTATTACGACCGTTCGTGCTATTGTCAAGTCATGAGTTTTAATTCTTCATCAAAACCCGGTTTGGCAGACTGCGAGTCGAGTCGCTCGAAAGGTCAGTCGAGTCGCGCCACTATTCTGCTCAGTGCGGCGAAGCTGGCAACCACAAAAGGGCTGACGGGTCTGTCACTTGGAGATCTTGCCGCTGAGGTTGGCATGAGCAAGAGTGGTCTCTACGCACACTTCAAATCCAAAGAAGAATTAGAATTGGCGACGATCGAAACGGCTGCCGTCATTTTTGATCATGAAGTGCTTCAACCTGCAATGACGGCACAAGCAGGAACTGAGCGACTCAAGACACTGGCGAATTCGTTTCTTTCACATCTCGAACGAAAAGTCTTTCCAGGTGGGTGTTTTTTTGCGGCGGTCGCGGCGGAACTCGATACACGCCCTGGGACAGCCCGCGATCGTGTTGTGGAGGTGCTAGACAAGTGGCTTTCATTATTGAGACAGTGCCTTTTGGATGCCCAGGCATTTGGAGAAATAGATCCCAATGCAGACGTTGCTCAAGCGGTTTTTGAAATCGAGGCGATGCTTTTGGCTGCGAATTTTCTATTTGTCATGATGAACAACCCGATTCATCTAACCCAAGCGCGTCAGGGTCTAGAAAATGTATTAGCCCGACTCGCGGTGAGTGTAGAGGGTCAACTTTGAATTGAGGATTGAACAAGATCGTCTAGCTCGGCATAATCGGGCAGAGTTGTATCAATCCATTTGCCGTCTCGCAGCACAATCCGATCGTGCTGGGATCGAGACAACAGCTCGCTGTAGCTGCGTGCCTTAAACAAAACGAGATCGGCGGGAAGTCCGGCTCCAATTCTGCCGACTTGAGGTAAACCCATTAAATCCGCAGGCGTAAGCGTGATCGCGTTTGCCCAATCGGTGTAGGGACGATCGAGGTGGGCAATGCGAACGGAGAGATTAAACACCTCCAGGGCATCATGATCACCAAACGCGAAAAATGGATCTCGGCAATTATCGCTAGCGATCGCGACTGACACGCCTTGCTGCTTTAATTCATGCAGCAGGGTCACCCCACGCCATCGGGGAGTCTGTCCCGCTGTGCGACCTTGCAAATAAAGATTGCACATCGGCAGACTCACTACGCCAACGCCCGCTTTTTTGACGAGACCAATGGTTTTAGCTGCCTCGACTTTCTCTTGCACTGCCAAACTACAGCAATGTCCACAGACAATCTTCCCTTTATATTTCTGGCGAATCGCGGCTTCTGCAACACGCCGCAGAGTCATTGAGCCAGGATCATCATTTTCGTCGGTATGAAAGTCTAAATTGAGCTTGCGTTCCTTGGCGAGAGTGAAGACTCGATCGAGTTGAGCATCGATGTCCGGGTTCATGTAGGCAACACCGCCTAACACTCCCCCAACATCCGCCACTAAATCAGCTAGCTTCTCTCCCTCAGGCGTAAGAAAGTAATCTAACGTCACGAGCGAGACCGCTTGCAGAATCAGTTTATCTGCCCAGCGATCGCGCAACGCTTTGAACACCCGAAAGCCGATGTCTCCTTGCTCACCAAAGGAGTCGATATGCGTCCGGATGGCTTTTGTGCCGTGAGCATAGCTGCATTTAAGCCCAAACTCCATGCGGCGGTAGACATCCGTCTTATTCCAGTTTGCAGCCGCGTCTGTTTTAACCGTTGTCAAGGCAGTGTTAAATGTACCATCTGGATTTGGGGCGCGATTCCAGATATGCCCCTTGTCGAGATGGGTATGCATATCTACAAAGCACGCCCATACCATGCCGCCCTTTAGATCGATTGAGGGATCGTTGTAGGTACTACACGTTCCGGCGGCGACGATCGAAGCAATCATGCCATCTACAATCTCTAAATCGACCGCTAGAAGTGAGTCACCAGACGATTTCTTGTTTGTCCACTTCGTCCCACTCACAATCAACGACGGAGGTACGTGAGCATTTCTAAGCCAGTAGCGATTAGAGTCAAACAGCATGGGAGCGATGAGTTAGTGAGATCGGGGTTCAGTCTTAACTTACCAGCACCTTTACCCAAAAAGCTCGATCCCTCACTGATTTCAGCTCAGTTAACTATCAGTAGAAGCGTTCACTCTGCCGATCGGTTCTACATGCTTGTGCAAAAAGAGTCGTCGAGGCTGACCCAACAGCCAAGTCGTCAAGCCAGCATCCGTGTCTCGCAGACGATATCCGCTTTTTGCATAAAGTTGTTTTGCTGAGTGGTTATCCTCCAATACGTGCAGATAAATATCTTCAAATCCCCACGCGAGAACGACTCGATCGCACGCCTCCAACAACTGCATCGCGGCTCCTTTACGCCGACAATCGAACTTGATCGCCAAGTTTGACAAATAAGCATATTGACTTGTGCGAGGCTGCCAGGGGTTAAACGATCGCAGCCCCACCTCCACCGTGCCGACTAAGACTCCACTATCTACCGCAACCAGGCAGACATAGTGAGGAGGAGCCATCTTTAATCGATTTCGCAAATCCTCGTAAATCCCCATTCGCATAATGGGAATCATCCACCGCATAAACTCTGGCTGTAGATGGAAACTTTCCGCCAAAATTCTAGCAATCTCCGACAGGTCTTGCGCCTCAACCGAACGAATCAGAAAACGCGAAGAACTTGATGATTGCCCTGAAGGATCTTGTTCGAGAGGAAAAGGAGTGTTCACAACCAACTGAATAGGCAATACAGTCCATCCTAGAATCGAGCGGCACAAACTGCCTCAACTAGGAACGTGTTTTTTGACATAAAAATACCTGCCTAGCCCAAGGTGAACTAGACAGGTGATGGCTCACGAATCTCTCGTGCTATTTACCAATCCGAGGAGGCTCGCGGAAGGCGATCGCAAAAAATAGAACGCCGATCGCAAGAGCAATAATCAAAATGTAAGCAACGCTTTCCATATCTGCATGTCCTGAGTGATGAGTGTATCTCAGATAATTCGGCAGTGGGTCAGGTCTATCCATTCCTGAAAATAAGAGTGATAGACCTAACGCAATCCACCTTAAAGCTGAGTTTGTCTGCGGGTGCTCTTGTCACCCAACTTCTGGAAGAAGCCCCACTCGACTTGCTCTTCTGCTAGATCGGGATCAACTCCTGCAAACACATCTCGGAAGATGGTGCGAGAACCGTGCCAGATATGACCAAAGAAGAACAGCAGAGCAAAGACTGCATGACCAAAGGTAAACCAACCTCTTGGACTGGTGCGGAACACCCCATCAGAGTTGAGGGTTTCACGATCGAACTCAAACGGTTCACCCAATTGGGCCGCCCGTGCATAGCGCTTGACTTGAGCAGGGTCAGCAATGGTTTGACCACCCAACACTCCGCCATAGAAGGTCGCCGTGACACCCGCTTGTTCAAAGCTATATCTCGACTCAGCCTTTCTAAACGGAATATCTGCGCGAACTACACCATCGGCATCTGTCAACACCACTGGGAAGTTCTCGAAGAAGTTCGGCAAACGACGAACTGAGAGTTCTCTACCTTCACCGTCTTTAAACACGGGATGCCCTAACCAAGCTTGGGCAATTCCATCCCCTTTGTCCATCTGACCTGTGCGGAACAAACCACCCTTCGCAGGGCTGTTGCCGACATAGTCATAGAACGCCAGCTTTTCAGGAATCTCTGCCCATGCCGCTTCAGGGCTGGTGCCGTTGGCAATGCTGGTCTGAACACGACGATTGATCTCCTGCTTAAAGTAGCCCGCATCCCACTGATAGCGAGTCGGACCAAACAGCTCGATCGGGGTCGTCGCATTTCCATACCACATCGTCCCCGCAACGATAAACGCTGCAAAGAACACTGCCGCAATACTGCTTGCCAGCACAGTCTCGATGTTCCCCATCCGTAGTGCCTTATAAAGCCGCTCAGGAGGACGAACACTCAAGTGGAACAGACCTGCAATAATGCCGACAATACCTGCCGCAATGTGATGGGCTACAATTCCACCCGGATTGAACGGGTTGAATCCTGCTGGACCCCATTCTGGAGCAACAGGCTGAACACTACCCGTAATTCCATAGGCATCAGACACCCACATCCCCGGACCAAATAGCCCTGTCAGATGGAAGGCGCCAAAGCCAAAGCAAAGGAGTCCAGATAAGAACAAGTGAATCCCGAACATTTTCGGCAAGTCTAGAGCGGGTTCGCCCGTGCGAGGGTCTCTAAACAGTTCTAGATCCCAATAAACCCAGTGCCAGCAAGCGGCCAAAAATAGTAAACCCGATAGCACGATGTGGGCGATCGCCACTCCTTCAAATGACCAATAACCAGGATCGACTCCTGATTCACCTGTGATGCTCCAACCTGCCCACGAAGAAGACACGCCTAAACGGGTCATGAAGGGAAGCACAAACATCCCTTGCCGCCACATCGGATTTAAGATTGGATCGCTTGGGTCAAAGATTGCCAATTCATACAGCGCCATTGAACCTGCCCAACCTGCAACTAAAGCAGTGTGCATCAGGTGGGTTGCGATTAACCGACCCGGATCGTTCACCAGGACGGTATGGACTCTATACCAGGGTAGTCCCATTGACTACGCTCCTCCTATAAATTATGTCTACTGCAACGCTCTGTATCAGCATTTTGTTAAAGTGCCCCGTACTGGTAAATCTACCAGATTTAGAGGCACCTTCTCATTTTGCGATCACGCCCCGCAATCCCTTAAGAGAAGAGCGTGGATAGTTTGACAACGCTACTGTAAAAATGAAAGTGTATAAAGAAGTGTAACCAGTGTTAGAGCCTATTGCAAGCAAATTACAGACACTCGAGAGAAGTACAATTATTGACTAAACACTTGTCAATAATTCTTAATTTATTGAAAACTTACGTTACAAATTAAATAGGTCGCTTTTCCGTCCAAATTAATCAGCAGAAAATCCCGTTATGGAGATACCCGTTATGCAACCAGCAGACATTACAGACATCCAGCCGCTTGATGCCGAGGAGGTGGTGCCGAGTGAGCCAGAAGCGCTGAGCGAGCCTGCAAAACCCCTGTTTCGATCAGTTAGCATCACATTTGTTAAAGAGGGCAAAGAAGCGATCGCTTCGGATGGAGCCAATCTGAGAATCAAAGCGATCGAAACAGGGGTTGATATCTACACCTTCGGCGGAAAAATGATGAACTGCGGCGGTTACGGACAGTGCGGCACCTGCATTGTAGAGATCCTAGACGGCATGGATAATCTTTCTCCTCGCACTGATTTCGAGACCCGCAAACTCAAAAAGAAGCCCGCTACCTATCGGCTTGCTTGTCAAACATTAGTCCACGGGTCAGTCAGCGTTAAAACTAAGCCTTAGTGGTATTCTAGAAGAGTTAATGCCGAGATTTTAGATAAGGACTGGGCTTTATGCAAGTTAATGATTTAGGGTTTATTGCAAGCCTTTTGTTTGTGCTAGTTCCCAGTGTGTTCTTGCTGATTCTCTATATCCAAACCGCTAGCCGTCAGTCAGACAAATAACGGCAGCTCTCCACTGGTTATATCTTGCTTAAAAAGAGGGTATGGAGCAAACGTTCCACACCCTTTTTGCTGTGGGAGAACAATCTTAGACTATTACGATTTATGAAGCATCAGACTCAGATTTTGTTTCAAAAGCGGTAGATTCAAGCTCTTCACTTGAAACGTCTGGACGCAAATTGATTAGAAAAGATTGCAGCCCCATTCGTCGAATATAAGGCCACCCACCCATCGCTTCAATATCTCTCAAAAGAGCATAAAGTGCCTGTCGATTGTCTGGCAGAGACTCCTGAAATAGCCCCTCACACACCTCGCGGTGCAAGCTTTCTAGCAGCCTGAGTAACGTAAGAAGCTTTATACTGTCTCCCTTTGACGCTTCAGCTAGCTTCTTGATCGAACTCGCGACTTGCTCAAAATTAGGCAACTCTAATTCAACATTTACATCACTACTCATTCCAGTCCTACCCCTCGAAATTCCACACTATCTGCGTGGTTAAGCATATCCACTCTTAACAGCTTAATCAGGTGTTGGCGGTTCAGTTCTGTGATCACACTCGAAGTGCATCCAAATTTGCTGATTCTTGGCTCAACCTAGACCTATCTAAAAGAGGATTCTTAAAAAGTTAACTAAAGTCTGTAAAATACTCTGAGAGGTTCAGCCCGAACCACTCTAGAAATTATAGAAATTTCGATTCGTCCTGGCAGCAGTTCAGCGCGTCTTCTTGACGGTTGTGGTAACGAGCGCTCAAAGCGATCTGCCGCTGCGATCGACCTGAGTTGCGCTGGCAGGTTTTTTACATTGACTTTGAGGTTGACCATGAGGTATCGCGCTTTAATCATCACACTTTTGGCACTATGCATGAGTGTGTTAACCGCTTGTAGTGAGGCTCCCGCCAGCAGCACTGAAGCCATGACCTACGACCAAATTAGGGGGACTGGTTTAGCCAACAGTTGCCCTCAGATCGAGGAAACGTCTCGCGGCGTTATCCCCATCGAGAACGGTAAATCCTATTCCATCACCAGCCTTTGTCTACAGCCGACTGCCTTCTTCGTGAAGGGAGAATCGACTAACAAGCGTAAGGAAGCTGAGTTTGTGCCTACTAAGCTCATGACTCGCTACACGTCTTCAATTGATGCTGTATCAGGCTCTCTGTCGGCAAATGCAGACGGCAGCTTGACTTTCAAAGAAGAAGATGGCATCGACTTCCAAGCCACCACTGTTCAACTTCCGGGTGGTGAACGGATTCCTTTTCTGTTTACTATCAAGGGGCTTGTTGCCAACAGCCAACCGGGTCAGAGCAGTGTCAGCACGTCTACTGATTTGATTGGAGAGTTCCGCGTCCCTTCCTACCGGACTTCTAACTTCTTAGATCCGAAAGGTCGCGGTCTGACTACGGGCTACGACAACGCAGTAGCTCTGCCGGGTCAGGCAGACAGCGAAGAACTGCGCAAAGAAAATGTCAAGCAATTTCAGCTAGATAAAGGCAAAGTCGCTCTTAGCGTCGCTAAAATTGACAGCACGACGGGTGAAATTGCAGGCACCTTTGAGAGCTTACAGCCCTCGGATACAGATATGGGTTCTCGTGAACCGAGTGAGGTCAAAATCCGTGGGCTCTTCTATGCAAGAGTTGCACCGGACGCATGATCTCATGATCCGGCTTTATGAAGTTTCTATGAAGCCGTCGAGTCCGATCTGAACTTAACAAAATGACTAATTCAAGGGGCATCAGCCCCTTTTTCCTTAGGAACAAGCTTCCTTAACCATGTTTTTAACAGTCAAAAGAATTACTAAGTGTTTGAGAAATACAAATTTTTCTCTAAAGACAACGGGATGAATAGCGGGACAACAGGCGAGCAAAACTAGGTTCAGTGGAAATGCCGTGGTAAGTAATTGGATGCAGGGATTAGGTTTGATCTATCACTTCAGAGGCTGCGTATTAGAGAATTAGCGATTAGCTCGCGTTTGCTAGAGAGAAAACTCAAATGTTCACTACTGCATCTGGTGAGATCTTTTCAACGATTCCAAACTCCTGTAGCCTTCTGAAAGTGGTGCTAGCGATGACAGCAGTTTCTGAAAAATCTCTCAGAACTGAGTCTGACATAGTTATTGACCCGCTCTACCAACTGAACTTCGTCATGTCAACTCTCATCGCTCATGAATTGAGAAGTGAAAGCTTACAACTTTTGCGAGACTATCAGAAGTCGCCGTCTTCACAGACCCGCAATCAGATTGTTGAGCTAAATTTTGGACTGGTTAGAAAAGAGGCTCATCACTGGATTCACCAATGTACAGAAAACTATGAAGACTTGCTGCAAGTTGGCTGCATTGGTTTAATTCGGGCGATCGAGCGATTTGATATGTCCAAAGGTCACGCGTTTAGCTCATTCGCAGTTCCCTACATCCGAGGGGAAATCCAACATTATTTACGTGATAAAAGCCCATCCATGCGGATTCCTCGTCGGTGGGAGGCTCTGCAACGCCAATCAGTTTGGGTGATTCGTGACCTGCAAGCAACGACTCAGCGCAACCCGACTGATGCAGAGGTAGCAGCCGTTTTAGAAATCTCTCTAAACGAGTGGCAAGAGATTAAGGTAGCATCCCAAAACCGCGCTCTTGTGAGTTTAGATGCGCCGATTCGAGATGAAGATAACAGCAACGCGACGATCGGAGACTTGGTGCCCGATAACCAATATCGAAGTTTTCAGCTTGCTCAAGAAGATCAAATTCGCTTACAGCAAGCGCTAGTTCAATTAGAAATGAGAACCCGACAAGTTCTAGAATTTGTCTTCTTACACGATTTGACTCAGAAAGAAACAGCAGAACGTATGGGCATCAGTGCTGTTACGGTGTCTCGCCGAGTAAAAAAGGGCTTAGAATCTCTACAAATGTTGATGGTTGGAAATGAAGACTAAGCGAGATTTTATTAGCAGTGTCTCTCATTCTTTACTAGCAATCGATTTTTTTGTGTAAAACAAAGTATGCCGATCACAAAGAGTTTAGGGCATACTGAATGTATTCAAAGGTTCTCTGGTTGAAGTCGAATTAAGTAGCCTTCAAAGGTGCGAATGATCTCTAAGAAGCGATCAACTTAATTCTCTTCAGCTTGAGAAGCTAGAAACATTTGGTGTAAAATTTTTGAGGAGAGGAAATGCAGAAAAAGTCTTTGATTGCCTTTGTAGGAATGTTCGCTATTTTGGTGAGCGGTTGCGCCTCAGAGCAATCGACTAATCTTCCTGCAAGTCCTTCTCCGATTGCGGCACAGTCTTTTTCAAAGCCATTGGTCTCTGAAAAGAATGGCGACAAAAAAGTAACTTCAGCCAGCACTAGAGTTGCTGGTTTACTGCAATCGACTGATCCTGATGAGCGGGCACGCCAGGTTCAAGCTGGAATTAATGTTAAGAAAAGTCAGACTGATCCCTTCGCGAGTCTAGCTCCATTAATTACCTTCAAGACTCCTGCCGGAACGTCGGGCACACCCAGAGACCCTAACGCCACTTCATCCGGAACTGGGGAGCGAACCACAGGTCTACCTCGACTTCCAAATTTTCCTCAAGTGCCTCAAGTTGCGCAAGTTCCCCGATCTAGGACTTCTCAAACTAAAACTTCACCGAGTTCGACACCTCGATCGTCTACTCCTACCAGTACATTTAGACCGACTACCCCTACGATTGCAGCCTTGCCTCCACTTCCAGAGCCGACTTTAGCGAGAGCCGTAGAAGTTTCTGGTGTTGTGGTGATCGGTGGCGTTGCAGAAGCGATCGTCAAAGCGCCCAATGAAGCAACCACTCGCTATGTCAGAGCCGGACAGCGTCTCTCAAACGGACAAATCTTAGTCAAGCGAATTGAAGTCAACGGTGGCTCTGATCCGATCGTGGTTTTAGAACAAAACGGCGTTGAGGTATCAAGAGCAGTCGGGGATAAGCCCTCTGCAACAAGTCCTACCGCGCTGGTACCGACCTTCCAGTTTCGCGTCTAAATATGATATGTGACGACTTCGCACGATTCAAAGTAGGTAGACGTTAAAGTTAAAAAGTCACTTTAAACGCTAGGTCTGCCTACTCGTGGAGTTGTGCCATGACGACTACAGGTTACGAAGCAAATTTTGACTTTTGGAGTGTCACATTTCCGGCTCCTCAACCCACTCAAGATACTGAGTTACTTCAGCAGATTGGGTTTATTCCGGGGCTAAAGGAAGTTTTGACGCTGCGGCAGGTGCATGGGTTAGAACACGCGACAGTCTGGGTTTTGAGTGGCGCACCTCAGACACTCATATCTAGAGATACCCCTGATCGCTCGTCTATAAACGGCGATGGACTCGGTGGGCTGTCTACTGAACAAGGATTTTATCTCTATGGTCAAGTTAGAACGTCAGATGTGAGCCGTGCTGTAAGTGAGGCGCTCAGACGAATCAAGAGCGAATGGAATCTAGCTGTTCATCCTCGCTGTGGAACCAATCTATCGGTAGAGGTGATCTTGACAGCAGGGCTGACATGGGTAGCATTGATGCTATTGCCTAAAGGACCGATCGAGCAACTTCTTGGCTTTGGGGTTGCCGCTACCGCAGCCGCTCAACTCACGCCCGAGTTGGGTCGCGTGGTTCAGCGATATGTCACGACTGCAATTCCATTTAACTTGAGAGTGCAAGATATTTCTGTGGTACGGGATTCTTGGGGTCGTCCTGCTCACTTTGTGCAGGTACAGTGGATCGAATAAAAAAATGGGCGTTGCTGAGTTGATCGATGAACGCCCATTTTTGCCCTCACCTTAGCCCTCTCCCCAAAGGATAGGGAAAAGGAATCTTAGCTCTTTTCCTCAAGAGAAACGGGTTGGGGATCAGGGAATCACATCTGCAATCAGCAACGCCAAAACATGTAGTCCGCTCAGACAGGCTACACCAATGACTTTAAAAATCGAATCAATCAACCAACTTCAACCTGATCAGCCTCGACTGCCGATGCACCATTGACGTTATTGGCAATTTCGATCAGCTTGTTTAAGATTTCTTGACTAGGCGCTTTGCCCTTGAGAACGATCGTGCTGCCCGTCTGTGCCACGTAGACATGATCAACATCGGCAACTTCAGAATCTTGGTCAAATGCTAGAGCCACTCGTTTGGCGAGTCCGCTTTGATCATATTCGCCATTTAAGCCCACTCGCTCGACCGGGATTTCTTCAGCAGCGGGGGCATCCGCAGAGGCATCCGCAGGAGCACTCATCGGGGCTTGAGCCACTGCTTGTCCACTGATTGCTTGCTGCGGATCTTGGGGTTTTTCCTGCCCAAACAGTCTTTGTAACCAACCCATAAAAGCCTTTTCTCCACGTAAATCTACACAACTTGATTAGAGAGGTCAAAGCACTAAAGTACATCTACCCATAGCGAGAACAATAGTCCCTAGAGAGGATATCAAGCGGTTTGGATAAACACACTCGCCGATGCGGGCGCTCGATCGCACCTCAAGTCACGGTATTTGCGAGGTTGCACGATAGAATGAGAAAACGCAATTTTTCTATTGACAAACACGGTGATGAAGCATACCCTCTCTGTTCTGGTTGAAGATGAAGCCGGGGTTTTGACTCGGATTGCGGGCTTGTTTGCCCGACGGGGATTTAATATCGAAAGTTTGGCGGTGGGTCCAGCAGAGCAGATGGGCGTTTCGCGGATCACGATGGTAGTACCGGGAGACGATCGCAGCATTGAGCAGTTGACTAAACAACTCTATAAGCTAATTAACGTGATCAAGGTGCAAGACATCACCGAGGTTCCGTCCGTGGAACGGGAGTTAATGTTGCTAAAGGTCAATGCCGGAAGCACGAGTCGCTCAGAGATTGTTGAATTAGCTCAAATTTTTCGCGCCCGTGTGGTGGACGTGTCAGAAGACTCACTGACCTTAGAAGTCGTGGGTGACCCAGGGAAGATGGTTGCGATCGTTCAGGTGCTCAGTAAATTTGGGATTCGTGAAATCGCACGTACAGGAAAAATTGCGCTGCCCCGTGAGTCAGGCGTTAACACTGAGTTTCTCAAATTGTTGGAAGCTAAAGTTTGAGGTGAGCCAAAATAAGCACAGCAATGCCACGCCTGCCCTGAAATCTCAGATTTAGAGGCAGAGTTTGTTTGATTGGGTTGAAGCTCAATTATTGTTTGGCTTGGGGCAGGTAAGGGATACCATTTTTCATTTCGCCTGTATAGCGCCTGCCATCGACCAGCACGATCGTGCCACGACCGTCGGGTTGTCCACCTCGAAATTCTCCCGAGTAGCTTTTGAACGGAGAACCGGCTCGAAACGAGCACTCTCCTCTTCCAGATAATGCACTGCTAAAAAAGACACCTTGACAGCGAGTTCCGTTAGAAAGCGTCACTGTGCCGTTGCCTCTGGCTTGCCCCAGATAAAATTCACCTTCATAGACATTGCCGTTGCTGAAGACAAACGTCCCGGTGCCATGCGGGTGACCTTTGCGAATTTGCCCGCTGTAGCGATCGCCGTTGACGAAGCTAAACGTGCCTTGACCGTTGGGTTGCCCATTTCTCATCATGCCCTGATAGCGATCGTTGGTGGCAAAGAGAAACATCCCCTGTCCGTCGGGAATGCCATTCCGCACTTGTCCTTCGTAGCGATCGTCGTTTTGATAAACCAAAACGCCTTGACCGTTGGGCACCCCGTTGCGAATTTGTCCGGTGTAATATTTATAGGGATTTGGGGCAGGGTTGGTTGAAGAGTAGACGCAAGTCCAGTCAATGCCGGAGGTGCGTTCGCAGTTAGGTCGCGCTGTCTCGGCTCCGTCAGCTTGAGCTGGCAGAGCGTGAAGAAACCCCATCAACCCTAAGCTGGTCGAGAGAGCAATTCCAAATCGTTTTGTGAGAAGAAGCATAGGGCAATTGATCCGATCGTGAAGTGAGTAAAGGTATCGCCACTAAAGGGGTGACGATTACGCGGTCTTCTATTAATCAGAGAGTGCCCGAAGGAATTATCTAGATAACGGAATCTGACAACAAGACCCGAAAAACGAACCTTGCTCATAACGATTATTCGTTCTGATTTAAACTCCTGCACGAATCAAATTTAGGCATTGATCTCCTTAGCGATCTGCCCCTCTAACCCCCAGTGTTGAGAGAACTAGAGTTCAACGTCCTGCGATCGTGGAGATTTAAGTAGCCGCTTGGATTCGCAGGAGCGAGTTCTTAAGTTTCAAACAGGTCTCGATCTGGGGACTTCACATCAAAGACGCAAGTTCTGTTTTCTTTCTTTGAAGAAGTTCTTCAACCACAGGTTTTCTCTACAAATATCAAAAACTATCATCGTGTAGATCAGCCGTCTAAAGTATCTCCTCACAGCTTCGATGCACACAGACCCGCTCCAATGAGTCCAACATTTGGATTGAGGACGATATGCACCGGAATGCGTTCTAGAATTGAACCCATTCGACCTTTATGAATAAAAGCAGTGAGAAACCCGCCCTCTTGAATTAAGGGCAAAATTTTTGCTGCAATGCCACCTGCAATATACAATCCCCCGTAAGGGAGCAACTTTAGAGCTAAATTTCCCGCTTCAGCGCCATAGGCTTCAACAAACATTTGCATTGTTTTTTCAGACAAAAGATCGCGATTTGCTAACGCCGCGATCGCGATTTCCGCTGCCGGATCAACGGTCTTCTCTCTGCGTCCAGCCTGAGACTCCCACGCTCTAACTACTTCACCCACTTCGGGAGACTCAGTGGCAAACTGGCGATCGCGCAGAAACTGGTAGATCGCCACCACTCCTTGACCCGACACCACACGCTCGGCTGAGATGCGATCAATGTTGTGTTTATCGAGCAAATAGCGAGAAAGCTGAAACTCTAGCTCTGATCGAGGCGCAAAATCTGCGTGTCCACCTTCGGAGCCAAACACTTGATAGCTTTCACCTGTATGGATGAGATATCCTTGCCCTAATCCCGTTCCTGCGCCTAGAACGGCGATCGGAGCTTTTTCTTGAGGGTGTCCGGCTTGCAACAAATGCAAATCTGACTCACTTAAGCCCAACACGCCATAGCCAACCGCTTCAAAGTCATTAATCAATGAGATTTTAGGAATCGCCAACACCGATGACATGCGATCGGCTTCTAAAGTCCAGCCGACGTTGGTGACTTTTGACGTGTTGTTAATCACAGGTCCGGCGATCGCGAAGCAGGCTTTTTCAGGTGCAAAGGTCTGTCCTATTTCCTGCTCGGCAGCCGATAAAAAGGTCTGCACCATTGGCACCAAATCAGGAAAATCGCGACTGGGATATCGCACCTCATAAAGTGACTGCAACGAGTCTTCTGATTTGATCAATCGCAAGATTGTCTTGGTTCCGCCGATATCTCCCGCCAGCAACACAGTCATGAGTCAACCTCTTTAACTACTTGAAAATTTAGCGAATCTGCAACACACCTACAACGAGCTTCAGACCCAATACAATGCAAGAAACGCCAAAACATAGACGAAATGAATTCATCGATCGCCGATCTAAGAAAAGACTACACCCTTCAAGAACTCAGCGAAACAGACGTTGCCCCAAATCCGTTTGTGCAGTTTCAACGCTGGTTTGACCAAGCCGTCGAAGCGCAACTTCCCGAACCCAACGCCATGACGATCGCAACCGCAACCAAAGACGGCATTCCGTCTGCGAGAATTGTGTTGCTGAAAGGGTTTGACGATCGCGGGTTTGTCTTTTACACCAACTACAACAGCCATAAAGCCCAAGAACTTATCGACAATCCTCATGCGGCTCTGGTTTTTTTGTGGACAGAGTTAGAGCGACAAATCCGCATTGTGGGCAGTGTCGAAAAAACATCTGCTGAAGAATCTGATGCTTATTTTTATAGTCGTCCGATCGGAAGCCGACTCGGTGCCTGGACATCTGAACAAAGCCAGGTGATTGTCAGCCGCGATGTTTTAGAACAACGGCTCACTGAACTGAAAGCCCACTATGAACATCAAGAGATTCCTCGTCCGTCTCACTGGGGAGGGTTTCGAGTCAAGCCGATCGTGATTGAGTTTTGGCAGGGGCGATCCAGTCGATTGCACGATCGCCTCCGCTATCAATTGCAGAAAGGGGAGTGGATGCTCGATCGACTATCGCCTTAAATGACTGAGGGAAAATGGACTTTGCTACTTCCGTGCGGCATTGATCTTCTGTAAAATAACCGACATATTGTTTAAGAAATAGTTATCAATAGTCCTCACCCTTCACCTTGACTCCATGTCGATCGAACTTGGTCCCTTCAGCTTTCCGATTGATGCCACTGTAATTGCGGGGGTTGGCTTGTGGTCACTAGCGCTTTATTTAGGATTTTCACCGATTGGAGATTGGGTGATTGAGCAACTCAATCGCTGGTTTAACTTTGCGGAGCGATCGCTCTACCTCTCAGAAGAAGAATTTGAGAAGACTCGACCCGCGAGAGAAGCCCAAAACGCTTTTTATGCGTCTGTCTTCAGCATCATTCCATTTTTGGCGGTGGGCGCTTTGTGCAGCTATGGAGTCGAGGTGAGCCTGGGCAAAAGTTGGGCAATCAGCGTCGGCATTCTTGCCTGCATGGGCTGTGGCATTTATGAATTAGGTCGTCGAGACGGACAAATTTGATTCTTAGACGGTGTCTGGCATAGATTCTCTTAGACTAAACAGTAGTGGAAACTCCAGGGATCGTGAATTAAATCAAATCGGTCATTGCGAAGTAGGTTTGCCCTCACCCCCAGCCTTCCCAGTTTGGGAGGGGAGAGCAAGAGTCCGGTTCCCCTTCTTCCAGCTTGTGAGAAGGGATTAAGGGATGAGGGCGAAGATCTCAACATTAATAAATTCGTATTCCTAAGGAACGTGGGTTTATTAAGGTGCAACGTCTCACCCTCACCCTCACCCTCTCCCCACGGAGAGGGAACAAGACTCTAACTCCCTTCTCCGTGGGGAGAAGGGTTGGCGAGGGCTTCACCCCACTTGGTGGGGAGGGCAGAAGACGTTCACAAGTCTGACAGGTTATTCAATCCACGATCTTAAGGAATCTCACCGTGACTCATCCTCATGTCATCTGTTTAGGCGAAATCTTATTTGACTGCATCGCTGACCAGCCGGGTCGATCGCTCGAAACAGTCGAGTCTTGGACATCCTATCCGGGCGGTGCGCCAGCAAATGTGGCGTGTGCGTTGACCAAACTCGGCATACCCTCAGCTTTCATAGGCTGTGTTGGGCAAGACGACCCCGGACGATCGCTTGTCAAGGTGCTGCAAACGGTGGGCGTTGACACAACAGGCATTCAATCTCATCCGACCGCTCCGACACGCACGGTGATGGTGTTGAGATCAGAGTCGGGCGATCGCAGCTTTGTGGCATTTGGCGGAAACCGTCCTTCATCAGAGTTTGCAGACACCCATCTGCAAGCAGCACAACTTTCTGAAGCTCTGTTTGAGTCAGCCGATTTTTTGGTGTTGGGCACATTAGAACTTGCGTATCTCGATAGTCGAGCCGCGATCGCGCGTGCTCTCGATTTGTGTGAACAGTTTTTCGTCAAAATCGTGTTAGATATCAATTGGCGACCTGTTTTTTGGGCAGATTCTAACGCTGCGTTGCCGATGATTCACAATCTGATCAAACGAGTCGATTTTCTCAAACTGGCAGAAGAAGAAGCCGACTGGCTGTTTGGAACGACTGACCCCGGCGCGATCGCCCATCGTCTCGGCACCTTAGAAGGAGTCATCGTCACCGCAGGTGAAAAAGGGTGTGCGTATTGTCTGGGAGAAAATGAAGGAACCGTGCCTGCCTTTCACGTTGAGGTTGAAGACACAACCGGAGCCGGAGACAGCTTTGTAGCCGGGTTTGTTCATCAACTTTTTCAGCATGGCATTCAAGAACTCGGGAATTCTGAGGTGGCTAAACAGGTTGCCAGCTATGCCAGCGCAACGGGAGCGTTGACCACTCTCAGACTCGGCGCGATCGATGCCCAACCCACTGCTGCTGAGGTCGAGGCATTTCTCTATTTGCAGCAGCAAGGAAGCTAGAGATGGGAGTCGAAATCGAACGCAAATTTTTAGTGACTAGCGATCGCTGGCGAGAGCTTGCGCCCAGAGTGCTTTATCGTCAAGGCTACATTCCCACTCAGTCAGGGCGAACGGTGCGGGTGAGAGTTGCAGGTGATCAAGCCTTTATTACCATCAAAGGAGCGAGTGAGGGAATTGCTCGATCGGAGTTTGAATACTCAATTCCTGTCGAGGATGCCAATGAGATTTTAAACGGTCTCTGTGCATTGCCTCTAATTGAGAAATATCGCTGCAAAATTGAGATCGACGGCTTGGTCTGGGAGGTTGACGAGTTTTTAGACGAAAATCAGGGGCTAATCATTGCAGAAGTTGAACTAGAGAACGCTGATCAAGCGATCGATCTACCCGACTGGATTGGAGAAGACGTATCTCACGATGCGCGTTACTACAATTCCAATTTGGTCAATCACCCCTTTAGCCGATGGTAATTAATTTCGGTTTCGCGTGCCAAACAAATGTCAATTTACCAAATACCGTAGAGACGTTCCGGTGGAACGTCTCCCACCGACCGTGCCATGACCGATCACCTATCACATTCAGAAATCAAATTGGTATTTGATCGTCGGGTTTGATCGGGAAATGTGACGGACATCTATTCGTTATGGCAAAAACGGTGAGACGTTTCATCGAAACGTCTCTACGGGGTTGGGTGAATAATTATGGCTGATGTTGGTGGATCAATTCAACATCCGATCGATCACGGTTGTAAAAAATAAGAGACAGAGTGTTGGTTTCTCTGCCTCCTATCTCAAGATTTAAGCAATCACTAACTTAGTTAGCCAGCGATTACTCTTCTTCGCCCTCATCTTCAGTCTCAGTGAGGATATCTACGATCGTATCTACGTTCTCTAACGCAACCTCGGTCGCCATGACTTCGATCGCGCTATCGCCAAGAACGCCTGCCGGAATCACTTCGGCTTCTCCGGTGAGAGGCACGATCGCGACAGCAGCGATCGCGTCATCTTCGTCCAATCGCTGCACCCGCACACCCGTCGCCCCACGCGACTGAGACGAAATCGCATCGACAGCTTGGCGAATGATGATGCCTCGATTGGTAATCATCATCAACTCTGCCCCTTCATTGACGATGTGCAACGCGGCGAGCGTGTCGCCCTTCTTACGGAACTTCGTCACGACGATGCCCATTCCCGCGCGGTTTTGTAAGCGGAACTGAGTCACCGGAACCCGCTTCCCATATCCGCCTGTGGTAACGACCAAAATCCAGGGACCGGACGGCATTCTGAGTTCAGCCGTATCGAGTTCAGTCCCGTCCTCGTTGAGAACGATCTCTTCGTTGAGAACAACTTCCTCGTTGAGTTCGACATCTTCATCAATGAGTCCGGCTTCTTGCGCTTGGGCGACGTTTTCCACGATTTGACCCGGAAGAATCGCCATCCCCACCAGACTATCGCCCTTGCGAAGCGACATCGATCGCACGCCACGAGTCGCTCGACCCAACGGACGCAGTTGCTCATGGTTGACGCGGAAGTGAATTGATCGACCCAAACTTGAGCCGATGATGATGCTGTCTTCAACACAGGCAAGCCGCACCCATCGCAGTTGATCCCCGTCTTCTAGGGAAATAGCAATTAGCCCGTTTGAGCGGATGTTTGCAAATGCAGACAGCGCGGTTTTTTTGATGTAGCCCTTGTTCGTAAGCATGACCAAAAACACGTTGTCGCTGAATTCCGAGACGGGAATAATTGACGTAATTTTCTCGTTGTGAGGAATTGGCAGCAGTTGCACGATCGGCATTCCTCGTGCCGTTCTCGATGCGGTGTGAATCTGGTAGGCTTTGGCGTGGTAAACAACGCCGCGATCGCTAAAGAACAAAATGCTGTCGTGGTCGCAGCAGGAAAGGAAGTGTTCAACCGCATCGTCTTCTTTGATGCGCGCCCCTGATTTGCCGCGAGTCGCTCGGCTCTGCGAATCAAACGCATCTACGGGCATCCGCTTGATATAGCCCTGCTC
>JBBRPT010000019.1:0-73160 GCA_038227635.1 Leptolyngbyales cyanobacterium
GCTCGTAAGCACGATGGAGAACCCGGATTGAAAACGCTCTGGCGAGGACTAGGAAAGTTCCATGATTTGCTCGAAGGAGCACGTCTGGCGACTCATGCCTAAGCCCTGCCTGCGTTCTACCGACTTCTGCCTAATGGATAGAGCTAGAGTTGGAGGCTAAGGCTAACGCAAGTGAACCGCTCATAAACGTCGTCAGAAGCAACAAGCCAAAAGGGCTGACAGGCTTGAACCAAGACATTGAAGGAGTCTCTCTACTCGGCGGCTCGACCCCGCTCCCACTCCATACAGGGCTTGCAACTGCGCTTGGACATCCCGCACACTCATTCCTCTTGATTAGAGCGACAGAATCTTGTCATCGAATCCATCAAATCGGGTTTGCCCTTTCTGGGCACTGACGGGTTCAAAAGCGCCGTTACGGTCTCTTGGTATTGCAATCTCGGCTTCACCAAATTCGTTCTTATTCGCAAGAAGTCTAATCTACGGCATTTCTGCCAGAACTAATGCTCCCTTGGTCATTCGCCCAAAGGTCTCAGTGGGAGAGATCTAGAATTGTCGCGCCTTGAAAGCGGAAAGATTGAGAAAGCAAGCTAAGAAAACTTCAAAACGGAGCGTTTTTCCTGATTGAATGCTCAATTTGATCTTGTTGCTTAATATTTCGGATCAACTTTACAAGAAACCCGCAAACAGTTGTATGGTAGCAATTTTCCTGTAACTTCTGCATTCTCTTTCATTGCCAGGTTAATATCTTGTAAAACCGCCTGATTAATTGTCTTAATATTTTCTCCTTTTAGCTCTTTCTTCTTGTATGACTTTTAAATCCGCACTACCATCTAATTTGCCTTGCTTAAAACCGTCCTGATCTCCATGAGTGCGTCCGTCTCCCGTACCATCTCGTCCGCCTGCGAAGTCACCGACTCCATTATCTTGATAGTGATAGGTATAGTGATAAAGTGCAGTGCGATCATTAGGCTGTTTATAAGAATCGCCTGAACCCCGTGATGATTCCCAACCCTCTGTATAGCCGTCTTCGTAGCCTCTATTGTATTGGATGACATACTCGGCTCGATAAGCACTATAGTATGCGTTTTTGTAGGCTATAACGCCTTGACTGTCTTGAATTCCACCAACGATCGCAGAGGTAGGATACTTATTGAGGTGAACTTCTCGATTCCGAATCGCAGTTAACCCTGCCCTTTTCTCCTCTCGTTTCATTGCCTCTGGATTTGTAATGAACTCTTTGGGCACTCCTGAATCCATGCGAGCTTCACCCGTGTTGGCATAGTGATGCAGGATATCGGCTGGATCAACTTTCGCTAAATCAAGCGTGACCGAACCAAATGTTCCGAAACCACTTCCATGATTTGAAGTAATTGATTTCTTGGTGGCTGTTGCTGAAAATTCCTTGTTGACACCTTTGCGCTCTTGTAAAAACGGACGACTTGCGAGTGGAACCTCCTTCAAGTCCTTGTTCACACCAGCAACATCATGCAGAAAGTCTAAATCACCTGTACGCACGACAACGCCACTACTCTCAAGCCTCTTAGTTGGGGCTCGTTTACGAGAGTTCGCATTCTCTGGATAGTGTATTCCTGTTTGGTTTTGCTTACGCGCAACATCTGTGGCGTAAACGGGTTTCACATCTCCCCCCCTGCGAATTTGTTGCTTCTCATCCGGCGTAATGCCTCGATCGGCATAACGTCGTAGCTTCCGACCACCCGACTCAACATATTCTGTGCTGCTAACGCCTTCTAGCTTATGCTTCTTATAAATATTCTGCACTTGTCCAAGTTCTGCACTGTCTTTGCCAACTTCTCTAAACAAGTGGTATGCATTGCTTCCTTCTACAAGTTCAGCAATAGTGCTTTTGGTCACCGCGTCTTGGATCGTTTTCTGATCGGCAGCTAAAATTAGTTTTTTATCTAGTTTAATTCGTTGTCTCAACTCATCGATATTCTTCTCCGCCTTGAATAACCTTTCAGAATATTGATCCTGTGCTGACGGCTTTTTCTCGTGTCCCTGGAAGGCAGTTTTTGCATTTTGCTTTGCCAACCTGACCTCTTTGTCATATTGATCAACGATCGCTTTCAGTGCCGTGTAGCCTGCTGTTTCTCGTAGCTTTTCCAGATTTTCATTGGGTTTAATTCCAAACTTAATGCCGCCCACACATTGAACAACAGTTGAAGACCGAGCCGCAGTTGATTTAGGAGAGATCGACGGAGACTGTTCAGACACCGACATTGTTGCTGCTTTTTGCCCTAGAACATCTGCTTCGTGTTCTAGCGCTGGCTCGTTATTGATAGCCTGTCCCTGCATCTGAAGATTGGGTTTGACGATGCCTTTTCGCTGTTGAAGAACATGGGCAAGTTCGTGCCCCAATAAACTTTGCCCTATAGAGCTGAGGGGATCGTAGCGACCGGGAGAAAAGTGAATATGAGAGCCTTGAGTGTATGCGATCGCGCCTATCTTACGAGCTTCGGTTCCTTCATGAACCCGAACGTCAGAGAAATCTGCATCCAACGCGGCTTCCATTTTTTGCTGAACGGCTGCTGGTAATTTCTCTCCTTCGCCCTGCACAGCGGACGATAGCTCTTGAGACAACCCCCGAAACATTGGTTTGACCTGAATAGGGCGCGGCATGTCTGATTCCATCTGACTACTGACCTTACGATTTGCAACGGCTTGTGGCTGTGCAACCGCAGCAATTTTAGATTCAGGCTGATGTAGAAGTTGCCGCATAACACGCTCCTGTTAAGTGAGATCGCTATAGACTATACGTTTTTTACGTTATGGTTTGGGCATCTCAACTGCATTGTACAGATGAGGGATTGCGTCAAGCTGCTGTAACAACAGTAGCATTGCTTTTAGAACAAACGTAGTGGTGATCGTATGGCTGCCATAAGAAAGGACTTGTCTCACTTGACCGCTCGCACGACCTAGCTGCATTTGAATAAAGGGGCAACTCTCCCAGCTTTGATCGTTCGCTTGCTGCTGAAGATATTGAAGTGCCTTGAGAATTAGCGGATCACCTAGGTTAACTAGATTGCTTCGACTCATCACTAAGCCAAGGAGCGCGATCGCGCTCGTCAAAGGATCGCTGGTATTGCTCAGTCCCCAACCTCCATCTGCGGACTGAGCTGCGAACAAAAACCGAACTGCTCGTGCGATCGCGGGCGAATCGGGACACGCGATCGCAAGCAATCGGAGACACACGTAAGTTCCGTAGTACTGACCGTGATACCAAGTACTGTTCCAACTTCCATCGCCTTGCTGCTGAGCTTCTAGATATTGAATTCCTTCGTGAATGATGTCGGCAAATCGTTTGGGATTGTAGAGCGATAAGGCATAAAGTAAGTTCGCCACGACTTCGGGATCGGCTCCTTTTCCCCAAGCTTGCTCAATCCAAACCCCTTGAAGCTGTTGTTCGATTGTTCGTTCTGCTGTGGGTACGATCCATGTCTCTAACCCACCATCCGACGTTCTTCCATCTTGTAAGAGAATGCTCAAAGGTCGTTCACAGAACCGCTGAAGGTCAGTCCAGCGCTGAGATCGAATCAAAACTTGCATGACTTGGGCAAGATCATCTGCGTCCGGCGGAAGTTCTGGCAAATTTGGAAAATAGCTCCACCCGCCAATGCCCGTCGATCGCTGGCAACTGAGTAGATAGTCGATTTCATGATTGAGAATGGGCTGCAGTGTATCAAACCCAGTTTCCTGTACGTCTAGTAATACATCTGCAATTAAAGCCCGCTGAAAGACATCTCCACACTGTTCGGCTTGAGCAGCGCTAAACCCTTGTTCGCGGGGAAAATGCATCGTATGTTTTGCTTCTTGAAAGCCATTTTGTGATGCTCCTAGTAAGTAGGATAATCCCTTCTGCGCTAACTGCTTTGATAGCGCTTGGGCTGTAGTTCCAGACGCAGTGATTTGCGGCATACTAAGATTCGGTAGAGTAAACGATCGGGTTTTTAGAACTTGCAGCTAAATCTCCAAGCTTCAATCCTGGTAAGCACTGTGCCAAATGCTCTTGTCGAATCAATGATTTGGGACACCCTTGAAGATAATTGTTCGATCGCTCTTCTTGCTCAGGCAGAGAGACCAAAGCACCATCTTCGTAATAAACGACGACTAAAGCTTCTCTCGTGCGATCGCTACGATTTGCATCCGAGCTGTGAAGCGTCCAACCGGCATGAAATGTTGCATCTCCTGCCTGCATCGCGCCATGATTGGTCAGTTGGAATCCTCGTTGATTTAGCGATTGAGCAGATAAACCAAACCGCAATTCATCTCCAGTTGGGTCTAAATAGCCACCCTGATGAGAACCTGTCGCAAAGGTTAATGGAGCCATTTCTAACGAGATATCATTCAACGCAATCCACATCGAAACCACGCGATCGGTATTGAGCGGAAAAAAGTCGCAGTCTTGATGCCAGGGTGTTGGCAAGCCGCCTGGATCTTTGAAGTAAGACTCATCGCGGAGTAGTCTAACTGCTGGCACTCCTAACAATTCAGCCGCAACTTTTGCAAATCGCCGTGCCAAGACAAACTCTCTAACACCACGATCTCGCTCCCAGAGATTGTGAACAAATCGCCAACCACTCTGCCGACCTGCGGCAATTTGCTCAATCAGTTCTGTTTCGTGATCTAGGCGATCGACTACTTCTGTGATGCAGGGTCGATAAATTGAAATTTCCGCCGCATCTGCGACTTTTGGTAAGAGAATGTGCCCCGATTTCTGAAAGGTCGCAACTTGCTGTTGAGACACCGCATAGTCTTGAGATAGGTCTGGTAGCTGAGTCAGGGAAGGCATGATAGGAATTAGTGTTGAACAGCGAAATCAGTTTGGCAAAGCTGATCGAGCGAAATAGGGTCAAACTCACAACCGACAGATTCCAAAGGTATCAACCCTTGAGGGCGCGTTCCCAGGATTAAACGAGTGTAGAAACCATCATCGACCTCGAAGACTTCTAGCTGTGGCGGCGTGACTGCAAAATCCCGATGATAGTATCGCAATGAAGTCGAGTGCGGAATCATCAGTCCAGCCGCCACCACGCGATCGCTCTGAGATTGATTGATCGGAGAACAATGAAACAGTCGAGAATCATAAACTAAAGCTTGACCTGCCTGCATAGGCAACTCAGTGAGATAGTCTTTCTGAAGCGTCGATAAAAGATGCCAGTAGGGAAAGTCATTCATTAAGCCTCTGGGCTTGCGGTTCAAGCGATGGCTTCCACGCACAACACTGAGACATCCATTCTGGGGAGTCACATCGACCAGCGGACACCAAATTCCATACGATGCAAACTGTGTTTCATCGACAAATGACCAATCTTGGTGCATTTGCACTTCGCTAGTGGCGAGGTTTGGATGCTTCACAATCAAGCTTCCAAAGCAGAGCCGATAGGCTGGAAAGAGACTACTGAGTTTAGATTGAAAAATTGATTTAATTTGCTGATTTAAGCGCTGTCGATAGTTTAAATCATGGCTCATCAGGCTCACAGCGAATCCCATCCCGGCAAAGATATGAGCAACGCTATGATACAGTTCTAGCAACTGTTGAACTTCAGAACAGTCAAGCAGATTGACGATCGCGTAACCATTTCGCTCTAGCTCAGACTGCTGATTCATGGCGTTATTTTTTGATTGAATCGGATTGACTTTAGCTTTGAGCCTCCGAGAATCAACCAGGCTTTGAGAACTGTCCACGGGACTAATGGATACACCCAAGACCCGATCGCAATTTTGCCGCCTTGAAATCCAGCATGAAATAAGACTAATTTCCCTTGGGCTTCAGGGTGCAGTTGATACAACTCGGTTGCAGCTTCAGCCTCAATCGGAATTCGCTCGATTTGCTGCAGCGATGCCCAAACCACAATCTGTGAAAGGATTCTGCACTTGCCGCATCGGGCAGCATAAAACAATAAAGGCTTGTCTGTTGAGTTGAGCATGAGGATCAAAACAGTCGTGCAGTTTTAAGATAGAGATTCAAACGAGCCGTGCGATCGCGATCAAGTCCTAACCCAATGTAGGAAACTTGACTCTGACGCAGAGCCGCCGTGATCGACAAAGGAGCGAGATCATACTCCTGAGTGCAAGCATTAATCAATTCCACCCACGTTGAAGGACTATAGGCGAGACAATGCCCACAGATATCTAATTTGGCATCAAACAAATCACCCGTGGCAATGGAGAAACCAATGCTTGGAACAATGCCAGCAAGCTGTAAAGTTCGATCCGCGATCGCATGAATCAAAAAAGAGGCAAACGCCGAGTCCTGCAAAATCTCTAGCTCAATTTGATCAAGCCGAACCGGGCGCTTAAATCGCCAGTAGAGTTTTGCACGAGCATTACTCAACATCGATCCCTCAATCCCAATGCTCAGCAACTCTCCATGAGGACGCAGAGCTGCGATCGCAGCATTCGCATCTGATGCGTTGGGCAAAATTGCATTCAGCCAGGTTTGCGCTTGCGTCCAGGCAGCATCGGACGACTCGTCGGGTTGAACATGAAGCTGTCTAGCATCGATATAGAGCGCGCATCCGGGTGTTTGAATGCCTGCTCCTAGCCAAAGCACTCCACTATCAAATCGATCGAACTCGGATCGATGTTCTGGAACATAGAACGCTAGAGTTCTATGGCACAGTTCTTGAAGTTCCATCGCTTGAGTGAGCGGCAAAAGGTGATCAAATGCGGCTCGGCTAGCTTGATATCGATCGTAAGGATCACTCAGCACAAAGGCAGGATCACCCAGCAATCGGCTATACACGCCTCGGTGCGTCGAGCTGATACACACTTGCAGCGGAGAGCCATCGTGATTCAAGCCAGACTGACCGCCTCGCTTGCCTACTCCAGGTGCAGGCATTGCAAGCAACCGTTGACTGAGCGCAGTAACAGTTTGAACAGAGGCACCACTCTGATCTGCGGCAACTTGCAAGACCTCTTGTAAAGCCGATGAAACTTCTAGTTCTGTGGTTAGCATGATGTGCGATCTCAAAGAGATATCTGCTTCAGCAGATCGCGGTTAGGGCAACAACTTGATATCGATCGTTCCTTGAGTTCCCGCTCCCCCTGGCTTCCCTGAAGCCCCATTGTTTCCAAAGTCACCTGGACCGCCACTCGGCGAGCCTCCGCTGCCAGCTGACCCACCCCGACCGCCTTTACCTGCCGCTCCTCCGGGCGCTGGCATCGAGTTTTGATAGACTGTACCGCCCTCTTGCCCAGGTCGGTAAGAAACACTCACCGAAGCACCTTTGCCAGCATCGCCGCCATCGCCACCAATGCCACCGTTGCCACCGTTGCCACCCCGACCCGGCTGACCACCAGAGCAACCCGGTCCAGCTGGGCAAGCGGCTCCATTGCCAGCCCGTCCACCGTTGCCGCCGATTCCGCCAGCGCCACCCGTGCCACCGATGCCACCTGTTCCGCCCGAATTAAAGACCGTGATGCCTCCAACTAGCTCATTGATCGTGATAGTGGCGGGTTGGGCATCCGTGCCTCTTTGACCTGCGTTGCCATTCTCGCCTGGGGCACCGCCGCCGCCTTGACCGCCATTAGTTGCAGATTGGGTACAGGTCGATTTCCAATCACAGTTGGCATCCTGCCCTCCCCCGCCGTTCGATCCAGGATTGCCAGAACCGCCGCTGGTTCCATTCTTTCCATCCACGCCAATGACGAGAATATCTCCAGTTGACATATTTTAACCTCCAAAAATATCGATCGTAGAACCCAATTTTTGCTTTTACTGTTTCTTCAGTTTTTGAAAGGTGATTGTTGCAGCGACATTTTCCAAGATGATGAATCCGCCTCGAATTATCACATCATCAAAGGTTTGCTGGCTTGCAGTGATATTCAGTGGGTCTTGTGGGGTTACAACTCGTGTCATAGTTACCTCAATTCAGTTGTTTTGTGTAGTTGCTGTACCGTCATCGTCGTCGGGCAATAGAGCTGAATTGTCCCGCCTTGAACAATCGTCAAGTGGTTGAATAAAAGAATTACAGGTCTATTGCCTTCGACAATTAGACATCCACCGGGTTCGATCGTTAAGCGATCGAGGGCATACACCACAGCTTCAAATGGAGCGTGAAGTGTCTCGATCGCAGCTTGATAGCTTTCGACCCGCTTTGAGTCACCAAAGAGATAGGCAAATCCTGCGGTTTGAATGTTCTCCTTTTCTACATCAGTGAGATGCTCAGCATTTGGAACTTTCGCCTGAATCCATTGAGTAGACGGCTGCTCTGGGAGCGGGAAGATGCCTTGCTCAAACTTGACATCAGGCAGTCCAACCCATGCCTTGAACTGATCAAATCGATCGGTGGTACAAAGACGAGAGGCTAAATGAGAGGGCGCGTCTGATGTGGTTGAAAGAACGATAGTTGATCCAGATTGAACCGTTAGAGCATCCCAGTGAACGGTGCTGGTAAACTCTAATCCATAGTTTTCAACAGAGGCTTTAAACGCCTGTTGCCGATAAGCTAGAACTGAATGATGCAGAGTAAAGCAGTCTTCCAGGTAGCTCTTTTGAACTTCAGATAAATCAGTAAATATGGTACTCATGGTGCGAATTTCTAAGACAGATTTTGCTCTGATAAATTTGCAGCTTCTAGAGAAGAGATTAGATGATTTACTACTATTTATTCAATCTATCTCTTGAAGATGTAATCATTCTTAACTACGCTTTTGTATTGCATCAGAAAATGATATTTGTGCATACAAAATAGACAAATACTATTAAGAGAATTCTAGATTTTTAGATTGAAATTAGCAGAGAACTTCCGGTATTTCTGGATATTCTACTTGCTCGCGATAGCGATCGCTGACTTCAACAAACTTTTGTCGTTCTTCTTCTAAAACCTGGATGGCTCCGCTAATCCTCAGCAATGTATGTTGTAAATCGACTTGCTTTGCTTCTAAATCGAGCAACATTTGCTGACCTGCCGCGTATTCAGATTTCAGTGAGCGGAGTCGGTCTTCTAATTGGTGTTCGAGCTGATAGTTCATCATAATCAGAATGGGAATTCAATGAGGGTTACGTTGAAAAAATCCTTGTCGTTTGTTTTAGTATTTGTGCTAATTGCAGAAAGGGTTAGAACGTGGTCTTTCTGGGGAGGTAGCCCTCGAACTACAACTGTATTGCCAACAAAGCTGTATCGAGTATTTGCATTGGGAGCATCCGTTTGGGCAGTGCCACAGCTTTTGTTATCAATGGTAATGTTCATTCCAATGGTCTGCCCAGCAGCGGCAGAAAAGCCAGACCCAGCAGCAATCACCAACAATGTTCCACCTTGGCTTGCAAACGATGTTCTTAAATCTAATGCGCCTTTCTGATTGTTGAATAGCTGCGTCACATTCCACATTGGGCTGGTGATCGCCCCATTGCTACGGATTGATTCAGCCACGATCGTTCGAGTCGCAAGCAGATCGCCCACTTTTAGTTTTGCAGCCTGCTTTTGTAAAAAATCCCAGAGAACAAACTCATTAAAGGTTCCGAGATTGGGATCTTCTACCCTGTGGTAGCCTAACCAGCCGTTGAGCTTATCTGCTCGAAAGCGAAATTTGGCATAGTCTCCAGCGTTGCCGCCGCTAGCATTGATATCGAGATGAGCTTCATCGATCGATTCTGCAATCGCAAATTTTTGCACACTCAGCGTTTGTGTTGCTATCACTTGCCCTGACCCTTTCGGGCGCAGCTCGATCGATTGATCGGGCACCGTTCCGATCGCTTCAATCCGACTAGCTCCGATACCAATCCCTTGCGTTTGGTCGGCTTTATAAAGTGCTGCAATATCGGCTGTGTCTTGATTATGGCTGGCTCGAATGCGTAGCTCTCCTTGCTCAATCTGCAACTTCTTCGCAAGATCAGTCGTGTCGGAAAGTCCAATCCCGATCGCGCTGAACTTTGCCTGCTTGCCATTAAACGTTTCCGAAACTTCTAGCTTTCCAGTAATCTTTAAGTTTCCAGTCAATATCGCTAATTGGTCTTCGGTAGTGTCTCCTCCTGATCGTAGGCTTGCGCCTTCTCCTAATTTAGAACTAGGAAAATAGATTCCTGAATACTGACGAACACTTAGATCGAAGGCTGAAATCGCATTGTTCTGAATCACGACTTTTGCCAAGCTGATCCCTGCGTTAGACTCCGTATTCGAGAACTCTAGAAGCGGCGTTTCTTGCCATCGCGTCGAAGTTTCAGCTCCATCTGCTTGTGGATCGGTGAGCTTTTGATCATAGCGAATGACTAAAAACCAAGTTCCATCTGCTGTTTTAGACGCAATTGCAGTATTCGTGGTTAGAACTAACTGCCGCCCAGCAGCGTCGATCGCGGTTCCCTCAGAAACCGTAATCTTCAGCGTGCTAACTGAAGTTCCGATCGCCACAGGCGCAACAGTCAGCCCTTCAGCAATTCCAGAAATCAGCAGCAATCGGGCTTGGCGACGCTGGCGATCGAGGTAATAATCTTGCTCTGCCCGAAAGTCGATATCTTGTAGAAATTGTCCATCAAAATAGTTGGGTCGTTTATCAATATCATTCGCTGCCATTGGAATTCTCCCAATTGATCGTGAAGAGAACTACGTATCTCGGTCTTCTGTGCCCAGAAAGGTATTGCCACCCTGAGCGCGCTGTTTCAAATACAATCCAGCCTCAATCGTCGGAGTGAGCAGAATTTCTTGTTCTTCTGGAGCAAACCCTGTGTCGTTTGCGTACGTGACTGTAATTTTCAGCGAACCTTGTGCTGGAGTGAGGCTGAGATTGGTTAAAGTCACAAACCAACTATCATCGAGGCTATCACTCAATGCGGATTGAGTACTGACTCTTAAAGAATTTGTTCCAATCTGCTGCGCTAAAACTGATTTGTGATAAGACTCTAGCTGAGTGTGTTGAATTCGCAATGCCAGTTTTGCAGGAGTCGTACAGCGTACTTCAGCCGTGATTTGAGCGGGTGCTTTCAGTGCAACGGGATAGACTCGCCCAGAAAGCTGCATGGTTGGGGTTAGAATCTTGAGCGCATAAAAGGTATGAGCCGGCTTTTCTTGATCAATAATGGTTTTTGCAATCCGAACTTGCTGCCAGAACCGAGTTTGATCCGGCGTTGACATCACCAATTGCACTTGGAAGAAATGCGGCGGTTGCTCAAACTCAAAGATATCGACTCTCTCTGGAAGATTCGCGCTTTTAAGATAGAGTTCTAAAAGTTGTCTGAGTCCTGTTTTGGTTCCTCGCAGTCGATAAAGCGGAACGATCGCGCTAATAAACTGCCGCTTTGTTGCCGTGTCCCACTCCTCTCGTAGACTGAGCGCAACCCAGCTTGCAAGCCAAGGCAAAAACTCATCTGGGGTTTGGGTACTGAGTCCCGGTGTTATCAGTGGCGGAGTTTTGCCCGAAATGGGTCTGAAATAGGTATAAAGATTCTCAATATATTGTTCTAGCCCAGGTGGAAGCGTTTCTCCCTCAATCGGGATGGGCAAGCCACTTAAGACCCGCTCAAACGCCAACATAAACCGCCCCACAAAGCGATCGTGCTGAAAGATTGCGGGGAGATACTGTAAATACGTAGATGTTAGCTCAGGAGACAGCGTAGGGTGGCTCACTTCGGCTGTCTCTAGTGTCGCGACATCTACCACGTCAGGTTGAGTGTGGGTTGCCATAGTTGCCAAGTCTCTCCGTTATAGAAATAGCAGTGTTGTAAACGCCAATTTTGAGTGGGTTGCCATTGCTTCTCGCTGCCTCCTGAGCGGGCATAGATTTTAAGCGTGTCGAACGTGAGTGCGATCGCAACGAGTTCATGCGCTGCTAGAGCAACCTCAGCTTGAGTTTGATTCAATTGGACGGCTTCGACGTAATCAACCCCCGGAATCTGATCGAAAAGTTGGTAAACCTCAGAAGGATAGACGGTGCGCCCAAACGTCCAGCCGTTGCCGTTCCAATACGTTCCCGACGCGATGGGATGAAAAAAAGCTGCCACACTATGAATCGCGCGAGTCAGAACGTTCGCTGGATTCGCCCCATCTTCTAGATAGAGCGTTGCGCCTAGATTCACGGGAACATAGCGAGGTGAAACAATGTGATGATGCATGGTGAGCAGTCGTCGATCGTCTAAATAGTTCCAGATTTTGCTAGACAGCGCTGGAGTGGGTGCAGGCGGAGCTGGAACTTCGCGAACGGTCAGTTCAGATTCAAACAATGCTGGAATGACAGCAATGCTGAGATGACCAGGAGCTTCGGTGTTGATATCTGAACGCTCTAGATTTCGATTGGGCAAACAATGCACTCGCTTGATTTGCTGCCAGTCTTGAAGAATCAACTGCTTAAAATCTAAAATTGTGACCGCGCGGTAAGGTTTGCGTAATTCGGCAATGGTGTTCTGAACCGAGCTTTGTAAGTCTTCTTCAACCGTAAAATCTGCGCCATTGAGTAATTGCAGAAAGGTTTCGATCGTGCGATCAGGAATCTGATCAACTTGATAAAGCGATAGTTCAGTCAGCCATGCCAATAGCTCAATCAGAATGATGCCGGGATCAGTCGGATTGTGATCCGTCCAATCGGGATAGACTTGAGGAATCTGCGATCGCGCGTGTTCTACCAAGTCGGCATAGGTGAGCGTATCAAGCTGAGGAATTGGAATGGGCATGATTAAGAGAACCTCAGAGAGATAGAGTGAGTGCCTGAATAAACGAGGACTTGATCAATCGAGATATTCGGTGGAATTTCAGTCGCAGCAACGGTGAGTGCTGTCACATAATCCACATTCGGGATCGATTCGATCAATGCATAAAAATCAGAATCATGCGGTGCTCGTCCAAATTCCCAGCCCGAACCTGAGCCACCGATCAAAGGATGCAAAAATTGATCTAAGCGATCTCGAATTTGTTTTACAACTTGATCTGCTCTTTCTAGAGAAGCAGGAACCACTTCAGCTGTCACCGAAACTTTGCGCCAAATGGGAGCCGTTACTTTTAGCTCTAGCGTTGCAGAAGCGCGATCGCGCAAATAAGTTTCGACTTGATCAATCAACGCTAAACTCGGTGTCGGCTGAGCAGCAACACTCTTCGGCACAATCAGAACGAGCAATTGTCCAGCATTCACTCGCTGATGCAGCGATAAATTCGGATTTGGGGTTTTAGGATTGAGCCAGAGGCGATCGTCTAGAGAATTGAGCAATTCAATCCTGGGATCGTTAGGCTGGGGCAAGAGATAAGGCGCGATCGCTTTAGCGCGAGCAACGTCGGCAGTGGATTCGTAAGTCAGATCTTCAAAGTCCTGAAGGGTGACTGCCCGTCCGCGATGGCGCAGTTTAGTTGCGCCTCGTGCTTTTGCTCGCTCTAAGGGTTCTAGGTCACTGCCACCTGCCGCAGCTTCGAGATTGCTCACCTGATCCACATAAGGGATAGTGGTTTTGAGTTGAGTGATGGTGATGGCTGAACAATTGCCTCGCTCCCCGCCGCCAGTGCGATATTGCGTCAATCGAATGCTGTTCCGAGCTTGGGGCGGAATCTTGCCCTGTCGCCCATTGCCGAATTGAATCTGCCCCGTGTAATGGTCTAGCGTATAGTGTCGATCGGTTGCACTAGATTGATAGAAGTCAGGCACCTCTTGCCACCGTACCCAGATTGCTTCTAATTGTCCTGCAGCATCTTTGACGAGTGCGATCGCAGAGCTGTCGATCGCATTGAGAGTCGCTTGTTCGGCTTCGCTCGGCATCATGGGTTCTCGCACGTCTAGCTGTTGCCCCAGCAAAACCGGACGTTGAGCGCTTTCAAACACTTGATTGGGGTTGCCATTGCTTGAACCTAGAATTTCCTGTTCTAGTGTTGTTGCTTGGGTTGCCCAAGTTGTGCGAGTGCAGAGGCGACGCAGCCGAGGCGAAACTCGGAACGTTCCTTGTTGCCAGCGCGCCCGAATCCAGTAACCGTTCTGCCCGAATTCTGAACGACTGCTCAAATCAGTCGGCGCAATAAATTGAATCAGTCCTCGTTCTGCAAAGGCTTGAGTTTCATCGATCGCACCGAGAGATGTCCAACCTGACGGTGACGCATACTCCCAAATGACTTGAGGCTTTGATGCGATCGCAGGCTGACCGCGAGCAATCACCAAATCCTCTGGCTGCAATGGCTCGACTTGAGCATAGAGCGAGAGAGTTCGGTTGGGCAAGGCTGAATCAAATCCTAAGTAAAGCGCCGGACGCAAATCGAGCGATGCCGTAAACGGTTGAAACTCTTGATTGTTATCTTGTGCTACAAGTGTGCGATCGCGGTACTCAAAATCATTGCAGGTTAGACAAGCCGTTAGATCAGTCGATGGAATAGTGTAGGAATAGCTAATTTGCAGTGATTTGAGCGAGGGCGCACCGATTCGATGATCAATGCTTCGCATGACTGCTGTACCCGGTGGATAAGCTTGACTCAGATCAGCGTCTAGCGTAAGGGTTTCTTGAGTTAAATTAACCTCAACAATTCTCCGAGTAGCAGGTGCAATTGCTCCAGCTAAGATTTCAACTCTATCATTTGGCTTAAATCCTCGCGTATCACTCACTTTCAAGATTTTACGATCAGGATTCTGTCCCGCGATGTCTGTTCCCTCACGCAGGGTTGTGATCGTTAAGTTTGTCGAACTCTCTGTTCCATAGTTCCCCTGAACAATTCGAGCGCGTAGCCAATATCGAGACTCACGATTGATAAAAGACTGTGCGATCGTGCTTGGCAAAGTCAAAGAGACTGTGCCATTTGCGGTTAGCGTTTCAGGTGAGGTTTGCTGCCGGGTTGAAAGGATCGTTTGCCAAGCGGTCCCTGTCCACACTTCCCACGCGATCGTTAGGTCGGCACTAGCACGGATCAAATCAGGCAGCGGATCACTTAATGTGACTTCAACACTCAGCGTTGCTCCCGCTTTTGCAGATCTAGGCTCTAGGCTCAGGTACAACACATCATTCGGTTGAGGTTGTTTGCCAAACGGGTAAAAATCTTTGCTAAAGTCTAGAACCGTTGTGTTGAGCCATCCTCTTTCCGGTGAACTCAGAGGAGTATTGATCTGAGCATTTGCGGTAATCTGCTGAATCGACGGAATTGCCGTTCCAATCGCTTCTGTGAACGAACGAGTTAACGTTGCCCGAATCCAAACTTGAGGAGGGAGGGAATGAATGCTTTGAGGATGGGGAGCAAAATTTGCGATCTCAATCTGCCATCGATTTGCATCCGTCACGGGCGTAGTTGTCTTGAGGGTCTGCCATTGTGTACCCTTCCAAGCTGACCATTCGATCGGTAACGCTTTCAGCCGAACCGCATCACGAGAAAAAACATTCAGCTTAATGGTTTTAGAATCAGGCAGTGAAAATAAGGCATCACAAGCAAGATATAAACTATGTTCAATTAAAGCGGCATCTTCAGCCACGGTAAATGCTCCAAATCCGCGATCGTGCTGTTCTAAGGCAAAACGCGTCTGATCAGCATAGCGATCGCGAGTCGGATCATGCACAAAAACAGCGTTTAGCTGCGCGGTTGACAACACCAAATCTCGCACAGTCTCAAACACAATTTCATCCGTTTCTCCGGGCGGCGGTGGTGCGGCAACTTGAGTTTGAGCGGGAACAAATCCTCCAGCTAGATTGCCTTCAACTAGAGAGAACGTGAGGGGAACGCGGGCGGGTTGAGGCGGGAGAAGCTGCGCACCGATTAGATTTAAGAAGGCTAAAAAGTTTTTATCTGGGGCTTGATTTAAGCGATCGCGAACAATCGATGCCATCTGTGCAAAAATCCGAATCAGCGCCTGCCCTGCATCTGATTGACCTACGACATTTGGCTGCCAATCCGTGTATTGCTGCACCCAATATTCGGTTTGGGCAATCAGTTCGTCATTTGTTCGAGGATCAATTTTGGGAGGTTGGAGGGACATAGCGCTACTGCGATCGCGACAACACAAAATGAAAGCGAATAGGACTCTACCTAAAATCTTGTACCGGATTAAATCCCCCTCGCTTCTGGCACTCACCCGCCCGTGATTGAAAATCGCGGTCTAACAGTGCGAAGTCCACTAAAGTGGCTGGGAGCAAGTTTAAGGCATTCAGTCCGTCTCAACAAACTTTGCACCATTAGCCCCGTTGCCGAAGGTAGTTGCAAAGCTATTTTAAGTCTGGGGTGGGAGGGAATCGTAGCAACAAGGCTGGTGCAAGATCTCAGCTACTCTAAATAGAACGGATAGACTAAGTTAAACCGATTGTTAGTAGTTCGGACTCGATAGTGGATATGAATCAACAAATGATTCGGTTGAACGGCATCAGACTGGACATCGACCTCTAAAACATCAATTCGAGCTTCCCACTCCGTCAGCGATCGACGAACTTCACTCGCCACTAATCCCAGGGTTGCTGCACTATTGGTTGCAAAAACAAGATCATGAATTCCACAGCCGAAACTCGGTCGCATCACTCGCTCCCCCGGGGCAGTACTTAAAATCATGCCAATCGCTTGTTGTACGCTTTCTTCATAATGCGATTGTTCGATTTGGCGATCTTTTAAGGCAATGGGAAACTTCCATCCAACACCGAGAAAATCAATATCCATAAGTGACTGTCCTATTTAGATTGCTTTGACTCGAAGCTGAGTCACTTGAACGATCAGGGGAACTCCCGTTGGGGCGCAGGTCGCACTTCCATCACTGAGTAGCAGCGGTTGACCCATGACTTTGACCCGCAGTGCAGTCGTTGACCATTGCGCCGTAATACAAGGACCTAACGCACCTGGCGGAGGCGGTTTTGGATTGGAACAGGCTTGAATTCCATAGGGAGCCGAAAGCGCCACTGATTGACCCATCACTGTGACTCGTGGATTCACTAGAATCGGTTGAGCCAATCCTCCATGAGCACAACTGGTGATCGCACCTTGATGAAGGAGATATCCGGGCATTACGTTACCTCCAATGCGCCTTGATTGATCGTCACTTTCACATTACTCACTGCGATCGTAGCGGCTGCATGTTCCAGATTAACGCCTTCTGACGCTTTAACCTCAAGCTTGGCAGGAGGACTCTCCAGCAAAATGCCACTGTTGTCAGCAGTAATTTGAGATTGCCCTGCTTTTACTTCAAATTTACCTGAACATTGGACTAAGATATCTCCTTTGCTGTCTAACTTAATGTTGTTTCTCGCAGTAATATTCAAATTTCCCTCTGATGTGATTGTGATTGTATTTACAGCAACATCAATCACGATCGTGTTTTTGCCTTGTTTGTCCGCAATTGTGATTTTTTCTTGCTTTTCCGTATCGTCTAAAATAATTTGATGTCCACTCCGCGACCGCATCAAACGGCGATTGTTCTTCCTGTCTTCGTTTTTTTCCGGTAAGGTATGACCAAAGCCCCAAAGACTGCCGAGAACATAGGGCTGCTCTGGCATTCCATTTTCAAAGGCAACTAAAACCCGATCGCCGACTTCAGGAAGGAAATATGCCCCAAATCCGTTTCCTGCCATGGGTGTCACCACAGGTGCCCAATTGCTCTCCAGCGAATCACCAAACAATGCCGGAACGATGACTTTGACTCGCCCCAAGTCAAGGGGATCTTGATTGCTTGTTACTTGCCCAACCACAACACCATAAAAACGGGCAGTCTGGCTCGCATCTGCAAAAAGGTAGTTTGACGAACTAGAGATCATGTTGCATTCCTCTTGAGTGAAAAGGATGTCGTGTAGCCGCTCGATTGTGTAAAAGTATGAGTTACATTCGTAACGTAGTACAGCCCACTAAAGCGATCGCCAATTCCGACTAGCTCTAGCACAGTTCCAACGCGGAGTTTGGGATTACCTTGACAAGAGCCATCTGCCTCAACATACTTCAGTGCTAGATCATTCAGTTGAGTTTGAGCAACTTGATCGGCTTCTTGTTGAGTCGCCACAGCTAGATCAAGAATTACTTGAGTTGACTTACCAAACTCTTGAGTGGCTTTCTTTGACCCGATTAGGGTTCCTCCCATTGTGCTGCCTTCGCTAGCGCTTCTAGACCGCCCGACAAACGGTTTCTTTTCTTTTGCATTCCAGCCTCGAACTTCTACTGCTTCAACTTGCGCCATCGTACTCACTCGTAAAGACACGCTCAGATTGTCGATCGTGGGATTGAGGGTTAGTTGTTTCGGCATCGTATATTGCCGTTTCCGAAAGTAAAGCGTTTGTCCATCCATTCCAATCTCATAACCAATTTTCTTGGCACGAGACTGTAAAAAAGCTAAGTCTGTTTGATTGTTTTGTACAACATACTCAAGCTGAGTGGAGGTTTTTTCAATTTTCGTTTTTAGGTTCCGTTCTAGTGCGATCGCTTGCACAATGTCACTGTCTGTTTTATTCAAGAATGTACGAGTTTTACTGCCGCGCAAAAGGCGATGGCGCAGGTCATGACCGCGCACGGTTAATGTTGCTGCTTGTTCGGCAAAATCTGGCTCTAGTCCTGTAATCTCGCCTAAAATCAGAGATTCTAGCTGTTTGCCATAGCCCATCTGAATTTCAACTCGATTGCCAATATCAAAGGTTTGAAAGCGATCGGCACTCAGCCAAACTTGACGCGCCGTATTAAAGCTCAATTCTGAAAACTTCAAGCTGAACATCCCCACTGCATCCTCGGTTTCAGAGACAGAAATGCTTTGTAAAGCGTCGATCGATTGAAAGGGTTTTTGATTGATTAGAATGTTGACTCGTGGGCAGAGCGATTCGGTGGGGGACATTGTGCTAGCTCCTTAAAATTGAGTTGGGTCGCAAGGGCGGGATCGTCAGCATCTGACCCGGAGTGATAGCGCGAGGGTTGTTCAGGCGATTAGTCCTAGCAATAATGCGCCATAGAGAAGGGTCATTGTATTCTTGCGCCGCAATACTGCTTAGGGTTTCACCTCGTTTGACGACATGCACCGGATCATCGATCGGATTTTTAGCCCGCTGATCGGTTTCAGGAGCTTCCCAGGCTTGAAAGGAACAGTCAAGCGTTGCCCGCACTGGTGTCCCGTCTTCTAAAAAGCGAGTAAAGTTTTTGGTGACTTGAAGCAATACGCCTTGAAAGAAGACGGCTTCTCGTAAGCCCCAGATTAACCGACATACAGGCGGTCTAGGTTCTCCAGCCGCAGCAAGTTCACTCCGATTTTGAGTGAGTTGATAAATGCGTTTTGTGTAAGTTCGGACATCGGGAGCTTTTCCAGACTTGGGAGTGAGCAACAACGTCGGGTCAAAGGTTTTTGATTTAGCATTAATCAGACTTGTATCAAAAAACAAAGACATTGAGAGGGTGGCAGGCGTATCGGATGGAATGGGATCGCCACTTGCACCCGTTCTCCAGCCCGTCTTTGAGAGTTGAATTTGATTAGGATTAAATAAAACTTCGATCGGGTCTTCTAAAGCAAAGGTTGGAAAGTTCTTTTCGACTAAAATCTTAAGTTTTACGAGTTCCATAAGTTTATTGTTTAAAGGGTTCGTTTATCCGCGTCGTTCCCGTTCAATCACAATCTGTCGCATTAGCTTTCGTTCTACTTTTGCGACGACTGCATCAATGTCGATCGGGGGTGGGTTCTGAGTTGGATTGGGCAGTGTTCCAGCAGGAGCGATCGCAGCGGCAGAAGCACTCGGCGCTGGAACGTTGTTTGAAGTGAAAAAGTTCGCTGGCTGATGTTTATAGGCGGCTGATGTTGGGCTAGTGGCGGGAGAAGGCTCCGATCGAGTTGACGCGAAGACGAGGGGCAGAGGATTGGCTGTATTGGATTGTGCCCATAGGGGTTGAGACTCTGGTGCTCTTGCTTCTAATGTCTTTGGATAAAGGAGAGTTGGTTGAGTCAAACGTTCTAATATTAAATGTGTTGAAATTGGGGGCTGAAGCGGCTTTGCTGAAATTGGAGATGGAATCGCTGAGTGTACTACGGGGTAAATTTCTGAGGCATTCCTTGCGCGATGAACCTCCGACAGAACTCCATTTCCTAAAGCTTCTGATTGGTTTGATAGACGAGTGGGGCGAACGAGCGGTAAAGAGGACTCGATCGTAGAATTTACATCTAAAGAACGCTGGCGATGTCGTTGCCGCGTCTTTGTGGAAGGGGAAACAACAATCGGCGTAACCGTCTGCGCTGGTGAAAAATGAGGTAATGATTGGGTCGGATAATCAGTGGGAGAACTGTTTGAATGAATAGCGGTCTGACGATTACGAACCGTAGGGTTACTTTGTTCACTGGTCTTCGATCTCTGAACAAAATTCAATTCAGATGGTGCGTCTTCCCTCAAAGATTGAGAGATAGAGGGTAGGCTGGGTGTCTCGATCGATGCAATTTGCGGTGCAGAAATTCCCATTGCTGCAGGTGACGGCGCTGAAGTCGTGTGAGCATCTGCCATCTTCGCTTGAATCACAAATGAGGGATTCTGCTGACTACTGGCGGGTTGAATCGGTTGAGTAATCGGCAAAGGTTGCTGACGACGAGATGGATTTTGCTGAGAAAGAGGCTCACTCGGTAACGATGGTGCTTCTGGGAATGTTCTGGGCTGAGCATACACAATTGGAAGTGACTCTACTGGTAACTCATTAGCCTGAAGATATCGTCCAGCAACTTGATGGAAAAAAGAGAGTCGATCGTGAAAGAAGCGCGATCGCGACCATAGCCCCTGCCCCAATGTTGGATCAATAACTTGCAGTCGCGCTGGTCGCTCCTGCAATTGCTGCACAAATTGCGGATTGATCTCAGCTTGCCACGTTTCTGACGGCGATGCATTCGACATAACGGTTCCTCTAAACTCCAGTCACTCCACCTAAGCTACTCCCCGCACGCCCGACCGAACTGAGCCGAGACGCTTTATGTTTACTTAGTCCAGCATGAACTAGCTCAATCTTCTCAACGGCAAGTTGGTTAGAGTTACTCGCATCAAATTCAGGTCCTATCCATTTCACCGGATAAGCCTGTTTGAAGTTCCACCACACCACCGGAAACCGTTGTCGATCGAGCAACATCACTGAGCCATTCAACCGCAGCATATTACCTTGGCTCGTTTCCCAATACCAAGTCCACAAGGTATCAATATCGGTTAACCCATGCGACAACGTTAAATTAGGGTAGGTGACGCGCGTGGGAAACTTATGGGTGTAGCCATTCATTCCCCCTTCTTGATACTCTTCCAAAACAATTTCACTATCAAGACCTGACACGTTGCTAAAGCCACCCGTGATCAGTCCATTGATTTCTAGCAAAAAGTTATATCCCATATAGGGATCAAGGCGGACATCGAGTAATCCGCCTCCCACCGCAAACGCAGCATTGGCTCCTGGAATCGGCATGAGGGTTTACCAAATACTAGAGGACTGTTCTGTGCCTGAATTGAGTTGTTGATTGATGCGGCTGATCTCGGTGACCCACTGTTGTCGATCGCGATGCTCCATCGCCATGATATGTTCTGGCGACCAATGGAAGTGATAAGCAATGTAAGCTACCTCCTGAGACAATCGATCTAAGGGGTAGCGGACAACTCCCCCAACGGCACAGGCTCGACTTCAAATTCACCTTGACAGTGAGGACAAGCGACGAATAATCGGCTGTGCCCGGTTTGATTAATCCGTTGATAAAAGTCTTGGAGATAAGCCAAATCTCCAGAGAACAATCCTTCAATCAGTTTGGGGTTGATCGGTTGGAGCGTGCCCAATTGAGTGATGACTCGTGAGAGCAAAATGATCACAAGATAGCCTGGATTTGACTGCACACGCGGATCTCGCAGCGGTGCAATTTCGTCGTAAGCCGTCGAGAGGCGCATGATCCCTTCGCGATGAAGGTTGCCTTCTGGGTCAATTAAGCCATGAGGCAAGAGGAAAGGAAATTCGGTTTGGTGCATAGGAAAGAGAGTTCAACGGATCTGGACTAGTCACGACCATTTATCGACTGTGAATCCTTCAAACGCGAGTTCTACGCTTTCGATCGCAACGGCATCGGTAGAGGCATCAAAATCGGGCGCTTTCCAGCTAATGGGCCAGCAGTGCGTTAGATTCCAACGAATCTTTTCCTGTCCAGATTCATCTAATAAAACGATCGAAATATCTCGACGATCGGCATTGCCTTTTGCGAGTTTTTCACGCCACTTCCAGAGTTCATCATTGTTGGTGATGCCACGCTGAAGGGTGATGTTGCTATAGGTATTAAATCCGGGCAACTTCCGCATAGTGGGAGGATCAGTCCCTTCTCGATATTCCCCTGCATTTTGCGCTGAACTCAGACCCGAACATTGACGAAATCCAGCGTGAATGATGCCATTCCATTCGACAAAGAATAGATAGCCGCCGTAAGGATCGGGTTTGTGAGGAGGTTTAACATCAGGCATAATAAGCACCTTATTAGAGTAAGAGTGGTAGATAGAAAAAATGCGCTATGCGATCGCGACTCCGGTTTCTCCCTGAATTAATCGAATCACAATGAACTCATTGGGAATCGTCGGAGCTAGACCAATCTCAGTGATGACTTGTCCTAGATTGCGCTGTTCGGGCGGATTCGTTTCCTCGTCACAGCGAACATAGAAGGCTTCTTGGGGCGTATCTCCCTGAAGCGCACCTTGCTGAAATAGAGTCTCTAGATAAAGGTTGAGTTCTCGCTCAATCCGAATCCAGAGATTTCGCTGATTTGGCTCAAAGCCCACTTCAAGCAGATTGAGATTACACCAGCGTTCCACCGTTAGAAATAAGCGGCGAACATTCACATAGCGCCATTGAGCGGATGGGCTGAGGGTGCGCGCGCCCCAGACCCGGATGCCTCGACCGGGAAACGATCGCAAACAGTTAATTCCGGCAGCTTGCGATTCTGGATTGAGCGTCAGTTGATCGGCTTGTGAAAGCAGAAGACTGAGATCAATCACGCCTTCGAGTCGATAGTTTGCAGGCGTTTTGTGAGTTCCGATCTCGTGATCGCTTTTCGCATAAATTCCCGCAACGTGCCCACAGGGAGGAACAAACGGATCAAGCGCTGAGCGATGTTCAACCCGAAGCCAGGGAAAGTATAGTGCCCCATTTGGACTAGCGAGTGCAGACTGTTGCGCCTGAACCGCAGGGAGCGTGAACTCAGAGCCACTATCTAGAATTGCAAATCGATCGCCCATCTGGGCGCAATGCTCCAGAATTGCCGCTTGCATCCGATGGACTTGCTCCGCAGAAGGCTGCGCGCGCATCACGTCAGGCGCACAAACCAGATCAATCGCATCTAGCTCTATGAGGGCATCTAGTCCCTTTTTCAAGGCTTCTAGCGGCTCTAAACTGCTGTCTAGACAAACCACATAGCAGACTTGTCCTCCATTTTGAAAAAAGCCATAAACTGCATCGGCAAGATAGCTATCGAGCATCGGTTCAACCCGCTCAGAGAACTGTGTCCAAAGCGTCAACTGAACGATTGAGGCAGCCTCTGGTTTCAGCTTCGACCCCGCAAATCCTAGAAACGCAGGAACTCCCGTGAGCAGGTTTGGAGACGGTTTCGGAACAACCTTCTCCAATGAAATGTTGGGCGCTTGCCAGGAAGAAGCAATCATTATTGTTTCCCTGCACCTGACCAATGGCTGAGATGGAAGATGACAAACTCAGCCGGCTTGACGACCGCGACACCAATCTCCGTTACCACCATGCCGCGATCGCGGTTTTCTTTGGGATTCGTTTCTTCGTCACATTTCACATAAAATGCTTGTTCTGGCGTGTTCCCAAATAGTGCTCCACTCCGCCAAACGGTAGTAAGAAACGCAGTCACAGTTCGGCGAATTCGTGCCCAAAGCTCCGGCGAATTTGGCTCAAACACCGTCCACTGAGTGCCTTCATCGATCGATTCACGCAAATAGTTAAACAATCGCCGCACACTGATGTAGTTGAATTCGCCATTCATCGCGGTCGTCCCAAACGATCGCGCTCCCCAGACCCGAATGCTGCCATTCAAGCTGCGAATACAGTTGATGCCACTGGCGTTCAATGCGCCCTGCTGATTGCGGGTAATCGCATATTTCAAGCCTTCTGCCCCGACTAAAGTCTCATTTGCAGGGGCTTTGTGCACACCGCGTTGACTATCGACCCGTGCATATAATCCCGCGACATGTCCGCTCGGCGGAACATATTTCAGGCTATCACTCGCGGGATCATAAACCTGAATCCAAGGAAAATAGAGTGCCGCATAAGTGGTTGCCTTGGGCATTCCATCACTACCCGGTGTCAGCTTGGTTTGGTCTACCTCCGTTTTGCTATCAAAGATTGCCACGCGATCCTGGGTTCTTTCACAGTGATCGGTGATGGCATTGAGCACTGTTGTCTCGGTCATTCCTGGAGCCGCCACAATCGCAATTTCGTCGATCGCTTCAAACTGATCGAGAATTTTTTGCACATCACCCGCACTTTTGCTTGCAGCTCTACCGATATAGCAGCGAGTGCCTGCATTGCGAAAGAATCCATAGACGGCGTGCGCCAAAATGCTTTGATCAGCATCCGTTTTCGAGAAGTCACCCCAGAGATTTTTGAACTCACTAAAATTAGTACAAAGTGCAACGCCATTGGCTTGAATCAGCTTAGAGGTGATTGGAGCAGGAGGCGGAGGATCTTCTGCTAAAGCAGCATTCGCTGTGTCACTCGCCATCACACCAATAAGGGCGGCTGTGCTAGTTCCAACTCCTGCGATCGGGGCAGTGGAAAGTATTTCTTCAACATAAACGCCTGGTGCACGGGTTGAATAATCAACGGTCATTGCGGTTACCTCCTTATTTACGAATGGTTCAATCTCTGAAGTCAGTTAGACCTGCTTTAACTGGATCAATAACGTCTCTACTGTTCCTTGTTGCAGTCTGACGGTTCGTGTTTCATTTTGATATCCCACTGCTGTGACTTTAACGGTGGTTTCTGGAAGCTGTGTGGACGTGAACTGACTCGGATTCGAGCCTTCTAACTGATTGAGGAAATAGTTACCTTGAGCATCACTAAAGGTAAAATCAGCCGTCCCTTCAATCCAGATTTTTGCCATAACAATCGCCTGATTGCTGGCATCTTTGATCTGTCCGGTGAGTGCTGTTGGCAACAATGCAAGCTCAACAAAGGGAAGTTGCAGGAGATCGGGGTGATCCTCCACAACCTTTACCGTTCTGGGTAAGGCATCTTGATAGCGAGTTCCTGCACTGGGAAAAGACGCAGTGAGGGTATAGCCACCGATCGGCAGATCGCGGAAGTAAAAACAACCCTCCCTTGAGGTTTCTCGCTGGCTTTGAACACCGAGCCGATTGCTGTGGCGCTCTTGCAAAGCTGAAAGCCGAATCTGTTGATTGAAAAGATCGGGAGCCTGTGTGATCCGAACAGTTGCCCCTGCGATCGCAGCTTTTGTCTGGTCATCGATCACTTTTCCAGCGATCGAAACCTGATGGCGATTAGGAGGCAGTTTTACCCAGGTTGCCATGATACTTTCTCCTGCATCCGCTAGATTTGAGAACTGACGACCAATGGCACGGTATCCGCATCAGCACTGTCAAATACTGGAACTGCGATCGTCACGGTATAGTTCAAGGCAGGTTTCGGCTTACCTCCCATGGCTTGCCAAAACTCACCCAAACTCTGAAGTTGGGTTGGACGGAGTGCCAGCGATCGCGGAGGCGGTGGTTGATTTTGTAAGCTGCCTTGCAGCACAGGCTGTGGGATTGTGGAGTAGCGCAATAACGCCTTCATCACTTCTCCAAGCAGTTGATGCTCAGTTTGCCAATCGGCGGCATCTTGAGTCCAAACCGTCACGACATAGGAACAACTCACTCGCACGGGCGGTCGTCGTCGCTGTGCTGTTCCATTGTTTTGCCGTTCCACGATCCACTCTGTGTCCCGCAGGTCTAAGTTTTCTCGAACATCGTAGAGAAACAGATCGATCGCGGGAAGCGTTGTTTTATTGATAAATTCGGGGTTCGGGGGGGCAAAACTAATTTCGGTTCGAGCAAAGGCAGGTGGTAGTTCACGCTTGAGAAGTTCTCTCAAGGTTTTATCCAAATCATCAAGCATGATGATGCTCCCTGAAGCAGCCTTAAAGCTACCTCGCAGTAGGTTGAATAATGAATCGAGCTAGATTCTGAGTAGGAACAAAACAGTCAAACGAAATCAGGGGTGTGGACGTTGCTAATCTTCGTCAGACAGAATGAGTAAATCACTAGAATTAATAACGGACATCGTATCAAATCAAAGACTTTTATCTACCTATCTGACTTGTCATAAGTGGTAACTCTGTCACAATAGTACCTTAAGAGTAAAAAACTCAGAGCTTAATTTTCTCTTTATACTGTTCAGTGCCTGGGCTACTAGAAATCAGTTTCCGACGGGTCGTAATCGCAGCAAAAGGGCGAGTGCAGGATTTGAGTTAACTTTTAAGGCAAGCATCAACGTTTGTCTATCAAGGCTCGTATTTTAGGGTTACGCATCCTTCGATTCATTTAGACTCCGTATCTTTTTTGCTTCGTTTCGCAGAGAATCACGATCGAGCGTTGAGACTATCTTAAGAGGTGAAATCATGGGACATCAGCACCATCAGCACACCCCAGAACCAGCTGCCCAAACACAGCATTCTCCTGAACAGCTTGTCTCTCAAGGTGCTGAGCATTCACACACTTCTCAAACTCCAGATGCCAACCCTGAAATTCATCTACGCAAGGCACATCCAAAACTATCTAACTTTCGCGGACTCTCTCAAGAGCTTGGAAGCCATTTGCCTCAATCCTCCACTCCGATCCAAGCCAAATTAGAGATCAGGCAACCCAACGATCGCTATGAGCAAGAAGCTGATCGAGTCGCGGATGAAGTCTGCGATCGCGTAAAGATATCTGCTAAAGCAGATCGCATTCATCATCCCGACGCTTCACCGTTTAGCCCCGTTCAAACTCAGTCCCTCAGTCCTGGTTCACCGCTGCAACGCCAAACTGATCGATCCCAAAACCAAGTGACCCCGCTGGAAAGTACGATTCAACAGGCGCGAACGAGAGGAGAATCACTGCCACATCCGGTTCGCACCTCAATGGAACGTGCGTTTGGAACCGACTTTAGCGGGGTCAAAATCCACACTGATACTCAGGCTCATCGTCTTAATCGCAGCCTCGGCGCACGGGCATTCACCAGCGATCGTCATATCTTTTTCCGCTCAGGCGACTATCATCCGACGCAACCTGCTGGACAAAAGCTTCTTGCCCATGAGCTAACCCATGTGATGCAGCAAACTGGAGGCTCACACTCATCGGTTGTGCAGTGCGACCTCACTGAGGCAGAGAAAGTAGAACACCGCAAGAAGGGATTCGCCACGCTCATTCATGACATTGAAGATAAAACGCTCACTAAACAAGAGGTTGCTAGTCTTGTTAGCGATGAAATCTTGAGTTTAGATTTGACAGATGCAATGAATCTATCTTGGGACAAGACGAAAGAAGCGATCGGTGAGCCAAAAACTCAAGCAGCTCTAAAAAATCCAGAATTTGTCCGCGCGATGACACCAGAACAACAGTTTGGGCTGGATGTCGATCAGTGGATGAAGACGATGTTTAAGAGCAGCAATCCAGAAATGACTGGAATTCTAAAACGGCTCTTTCTCGTTCTCCGACAGGGACTGTACTTTGGTCAGGGTGGCGAGGATCTAAAAGGGTTTGACATGCCGCTTGCGGCTGCGCTCTCACACGGCGGCAGAATCAATATGGTGATTGACTACGAAGGATGGGAGCATCGACATCAATTCTGGAACTGGGTGATGACGGGCAAAGAACAAAAACATACACGCGGAGGTAAAGAGCGCAAAGCAGGCGTGACGACTCCGGGCGTTGCGCTCTCAACGGGTGTTGCAGGACTGAGCCGACGCATGGGGACGCATGGAGTTGAATACAACAAATTTGGCATCCCGCTCGAAGTGAGTAAGACGGATACCGAAGGGAAAAAAAGGCTGGAGGGTTTGATAGAGGAAGGTGAAAACGATCGTGAAACGATCGAAATTGCACTGGAAATCGCAGAATGGTATGAAACGCGCCTGAAAGATACAAAAAAGGCAACGGAGACCGCGAAAGAAGAGATCGAAGACGAGTTCACGTCCTCAACCAAAGGAAAAGTGGGTCGAGCGCTCTTAGGAATTCCAACACTCGGCATCTCTGAAGGGATTAGAGCTATTCATAAGAAGCGACTGACGAAAAAAGCAATTAAGCAGGAAATTGCCCAAGAGGGGGTTGGGAAAACCTTTACCTTTGCAGAGGCTTGTAATAAAGTTCAGATGACTAGGGGAGATGCCAGCAACACTAGAGCTGCATTAGAACTGCTAAAAGAGGAGGGAATTGCAACATATGCTGATCCACTCCGTCCAACAACTCAGATTAATCTAAAGCAGTACTCCACAAAAAGCTTAGGTTTGGGAGGATACAAAAAAGGCAAGCACTTTGGAATTAATTTACCCGTGGGTGGGGAAGGAGAACTAGATGTTAATGGAAAGCAGATCGAAGCGAAAGGAGATCACGGACATATGTATATCCATTACACGTCGCCCAAAGCAGACGAGAAGCAGTTTGGTAGCTTACTCATTGGCATTGAAGGTTCAGCCCCAGCTTTCTTTAGCGGCAATCTCAAAGGTCGCTCAGATCCGTATGGAAAAGCCCACGACACCAAGGGAACCTCTGGTGAATTCTCGCCTACTGGAGGACAGAAGTGGAGATTTCTCAAAGGTAAGTCACCTGAATTAAGCGCCCCGGCTGAATATGACGGCATGATTATGAGAATCACAGATGAAATCATGGTTGCCGCTCAGACAGAATATTCTGCTCTAAAAGCGCTAGAAGCAAAGCCTAGATTAAAGCAAAAGGCTGAAGAATTTATGAAAAATCGATTGAGTCAAGGCTCGAAAGTCGCTAACAAAGTGACAACAAAAGCAAGTCTATTTGACTATTTAGATGAGTGATAGAAGCAATGAAGCAGCAACTGCGAAGAGTAACAGATGCTAAGCGATCGATCGCAACGTCTCCCGCGATCGTGAAGGAATCGCAGCATTCTATCCTACAGCGACAAGCGGAGCAGGGCAACCGAGCCGTCAATCAGTTCCTCGCTGCTCAACCCATACCATCCCGTACTCAACCAAGATTTCGAGGATTATCTTATGAGTTAGGACAGTCTGAGAACCGTACTGGAGAAAAGCTGCCTGATGCAATGCAACAAAAAATGGAAACAGCCTTTGATGCTGATTTTTCTGATGTTCGCATTCATCAAGGAAGCAGTGCTCGATCGATTGGCGCGGATGCCTTTACGAGTGGATCTCATCTACATTTTGCACCAGGTAAATACAATCCCACAACGTTCACAGGTCAACAGTTAGTCGCGCATGAACTCGCGCATGTGGTGCAACAGCGATCGGGAAACGTTGCTATTCCACAAAATCAAGAACTTCCGATTAATGACAATCCTCAACTAGAACAAGAAGCGGATACTTTGGGTGCAAAAGCGGTTCGAGGTGAGGTAGTTTCTCATAGTTTTAATGATTCCTCGCCGCTTTCAGCAGTAAGTCCTATTCAGTGTGCCAAGGCGCGTCAGATGGGCGCTGTTGAATCAGATGAAATAGAGTCTGCTGAAGAAGACCTATCAGATGAAATGGAATCTGCTGAAGAGGAAGCTCAAGTCAATGACATACCCAAAGCAAGACAAGATCCAAATATTAGCTTTGTCGAACAGTATGATCCTGATCTATGGAATGTTCCCGATCGCGAAGATAGCGAATATTTACCAAGTTCTGCTGATTACAAGAATAAGAGCATCCTTGCGCCGAATGATCAAATGTGGGGCATGTATCAACAGCGCAAAATTTCTAAGCTGAAAATCCTCGGCGATCATGACCCGAATGCAACCCGTCGGGTCGTATTTGGAACGAAAGAAGACGGATACACAGCTTATCCAGAAAAGTATGGCTTCATGGGTAGACGAGCGATTAAAAATGAACCGACTTGGAAAACAGCCAAGTATGAAACTCGTCTAAAGCAACGAAATCCCAGAAGAGGACAAATTGGCGGGAAAAATATGAAAAACCAGACCCGCATGGACGAGATCAACGAAGAATCTGGACTGCGAGTGAAACATGCCCCTTCGATCTTAATGATCAATCGCTACATCAAGACGAAAGATGATTTTGAGAGAACCTATCTCAGTGGTGCAAAAGGAACAAGAACTGGAATTGCTCGCCCGGATCATGTAACCGATCATGAGATCTATCGAATGTTTAGCGGCAAAGACAGAAAAAGAATTTTAGATAACACCTTGTTTGCAGATGACAGCTTAACGATCGAAAAAGTAGGGAAACAGAAAAACACTTGGAGGACGAAGAATCAGATCGCAAGATGGTGGAGAATTCGCAATCAAAACTAACCTGACGAAACTATGTCTTTGTCTCCCTCGAAAGATTCCGACCTCAATGGATTACTCCCGCTCTTACAGCGACTAGATTACCGCTTAGAGTCTGCAATTAGTGCTGTGCGAAACTCTGAAGGAATTGCACCCCTTCAAACTACTAATGAAACCAATATCGCGAGTGATCCTTACCGAGGGATGCATATTGATGATGCTGAAGTCGATCGGTTACTCTCTCAAACACCGGGAGCGCCTCAATTCCTAACCGAAGAAGAACTGGTGCCGCCTTGGAAAACTCCAGGTTCTCGATTAGCGCACTTACAACATAGCTTTGAACTCTCAGACTTTGATATAGAAGTGATTGCGATCGCACTCGCCCCCGAACTCGATCGACGCTACGAGCGACTCTATGCGTATCTCCAAGATGATGTTCGCTGTAAACGTCCGACTGTTGACCTCGCATTAAATCTCCTTTGTCTTTCAGCGGCTGACAGACTTAGACAGAGAGTTCATTTTGCGCCAGATGCGCCATTAATTCATCATCACTTACTTTATCTGGGTAATGATGCTGCCGTCAGCTATCCGACTCTGCTTGAACGACAGTTAGTACTAGATGATCAAGTCATCCGATTTTTGCTCAATCAGTCTGGATTGGATGCTCAACTGACTTCAAGCTGCAAATTTCAATCTTCGATGCCATGCGCCCCACAAAAGCAGCTTGATGTTGAAGAGCAGCGATCGCTCATTCAGTTCATTCAACAAGCTTGGCAAGCAAACCAGTCTTTAAGACTCTACTTTGAAGGGAACAATCACGCTGGCAAACACGAAGTGATTCAAGCGCTAAATCTACCGATATTAATCGCAGATCTTGCCGCGATCGCAGCCGTCAAAGAGACATCTGAACCGCTTCTAAAACGAGTCTTTCGCGAAGCTTGGTTTCAGAATGCAGTCTTGTACTTAGAAAACGTCGATACGATTCAAGGAGAACCGCTCTACTCTAATCTGCTCAAACGATTAGCAGAACACCCAAAGGTCACGCTTTTATCTGGTGAACAGATGTGGATTCCAGGAACGATGCAGCCCTTGGGATTGGTCAGCATTCCGTTTCCCATTCCCAATTTTGCTCAACGTCGCACCTACTGGAAAGCCGCTTTATCTCAAACGACTCTGACCTTGCATGAAGATGCACTCGATGCACTCGCCAATCGATTTCGGCTGACATCCGATCAGATTGAAGATGCGATCGCAACGGTGATCCATCAAGCCCAATGGCAGGGAGTTCAAGAACCAGCGAACATTTCACAACCTACCCTCACCGACTGGTTTGAAGCAGCCCGCGCCCAGTCAGGACATCAACTCAGAACCTTAGCGCCCAAAGTTCAACTCCGCTATTGCTGGCATGATTTGGTCTTGCCGTCCGATTCAATGTCTTTACTGAAAGAACTCTGCAATCAGGCAAAGTACCGCTACCGTGTGTATGAAGACTGGGGATTTGGGCAAAAACTCTCTCAGGGAAAAGGTCTAAACGCTTTGTTCTACGGCTTACCCGGCACGGGCAAAACAATGGCAGCCGAAGTCATTGCTCAAACGTTGCAGCTTGACCTTTACCGAATTGATCTCTCTCAAGTTGTGAGTAAATACATTGGAGAAACCGAGAAAAACCTCGATCGCATTTTTACAGCCGCCGCAAATTCCAATGCTATTTTGCTATTTGATGAGGCAGATGCTTTATTTGGAAAACGCTCTGAAGTACAGGATGCTCACGATCGCTATGCCAACATTGAAATTGGTTATTTGCTGCAAAAGATGGAAGCTTACGAAGGTTTGGCAATTTTGACGACGAACAGCCGGAGTAGCTTAGATGATGCCTTTGTGCGGCGATTACAATTTATTATCGAATTTCCGCTGCCAGATGCTGCTGAGCGATCGCAGATTTGGCGACAAGTCTTTCCTGATCAGCTTCCTCAAAGTTCTGATTTGGAGTTTGAGGACTTAGCTCAACACCATGAACTGACAGGTGCAAGTATTCGTAATATTGCACTTGCAGCAGCTTTTCTCGCCGCCGCTGATCAGAATGGCGCAATGATGACTATGCAGCACATTACTCAAGCGGTTCAGCGAGAATATCAAAAGATGGGCAAGTTTTTGCTTCCCAGAAATTCAAGTTGACTTAACAATGGTTCGGACAGTTTTAGGCAGCGATAGCGCCTTAACCACAAAGGGTTGAGTAGCTGGGATGAGATTTAATCACACTCGGCTCCAAGTCTAAGTTTGCAATAAATCGCTCCAGCAGATGGCAATTGAGGGCGCGGCGTTTGAGGCTTGCCATTGACAAGACAAACGGCTCCTGCCCTGAGGGTACTGGTTCCGTTGGACGGGAGTGCTACAAGTATTGATGAATAGGAGCTACAAGGCATAGCGGATCGTGAACAGTTGCGACCAAGCGATGCCAGTTTCTAGAATTCCGGATTTCACCGCAGGCACGACTTTGGTTGTGAAATGAACTCGAACAAAGTTGTGAACTAACCATTGCACGTCCAAGGTACTCTGTAAGTTATATCGGCTTTTGGCATACATATTGGGGATTGAGTTAAACTCAGCGGAGTAGTCATACCAAATTAATCGGCGAACAGGGCAGATGGTGAATTCACCCGACGCTGTAGAGACGTTTCGGTGGAACGTCTCGTTGATCGTGCCATCACCGATCGTCTGTTGTGTTCAAGAATCGAAATGGTATCACTCAATCCGCTGGGTCGGGTAAGGTTCGAGCGTCACCGCTCTCTCCTCCCCTAAGAAAGCAGCATGAGGGTTTCCCACTCGCTGCGCTCAAGCCTTACTTCCAGCCCGTTTCAATTTGGATTTTAATCACCAAGTTGACGGGCACGAAAAATTTGTTGACGTTTGGTACAAATGGCAAATGCTGCCGTGCGCTACAAGGCTTCTTATTTTGCTACGGTCTATCGCCGAATTGCGCCGCGTCGGGGTCACAAACGCGCTGTGGTTGCGGTCGCGCATCGCCTGTTGATTGCGGTCTATCACATCCTTAAACAACACCAACCCTATCGCGACTACCGCACCACGGATACGGGACAACGCACTCAGCATCCGCTGATCCAAACCTTACAGCACCGCATAGAGCGACTGGGATATCAGGTTCAATTAACTCCCATTGCCACCGCTCAACCACCGAGCTAGTCCTCTATTTTCAAAGCAGGTCTATTGAAGTGGAGAGTTCATCGACCTCAATAGTTGTTTGATCTTGCCGTGCTGTTGCCGATGCAAAGATTCTGGAAACGTTAGCTCGATCGCAAATCGTTGGGGTGCTTCTTTGGTGGACAATGTTGAACGAGTCACAGAGGAATTGAACAGTATCTCAACCGCTTGAACTTGAGCCAGCAAACTTTGGGGGGCATGGTCTTCCCCTGCCACCAAGAGACTGATCAAAGGTTTCGTCTGCTGCACCATTTCTCGATCAAGCACTAGCATATGGTCTATCTCTAATCGCAAATCTTGCACACCCACTTCCGTTATAGTTGCTGTGTAAGAGTGCCCTGCCCAACCTTCCCAGTAGAGTTGTGTGACGGCTTGCACCTGTTTGCGAACCTTCACGCCAACTTCTGGTTGAAACTCTTGGAAGACCCGTCGGAGACTCGTGGAAATAAAGCGGAGTGAGGTGATGGGGTTGTCGCATTCTGCCCGGTTTTGCGAATACCACTCCTTGACATCTGAATAAAGCACCACAATTAAATCGTCTTGCTGAGTGCGGCTGGGATCGATGAAGTCAACCGATAGCGATGTTTGAAGTTGGTTTGTGGCGATCGCGCGAACGATCTGAGCATTCATCAACACCCCCGCACCATAGTCACCCACCAGTTCTATCTGAACCTCGTCGGGAATGTTGGGCCAAACATCTAGCAGAATTTGTGCCCCAGTTTCGCTCACATTAATGGTTTTACCTTTCCAGCTTTGGTTGTTGCTGTGAATAATTGCAGTTAGCTTACGGGGTAGACGATGAGACTGTCTCAATTGAGGTTGCTCGAAGGCAGCGAGACAAGCTGCAATCACCAAAATTAAATTAAACACACACCACAACGCATTGATCAGTGCTGCTTGCCAAGCTTGCGAGTCTAACAGTAGCCAAAAAGGAACAACCAGCAGAGCCGTTGCGGTCAAAACTCCCAAAATCAATAGATAACGCACACTTTCTAAATCGAAGCTGCGCTTAGTGACCGTCAAGCCTTTGTCTGTGACGTTGAATGTGCCTAATTTAGGGTTAATCAATGCCAGCAGCGTGACCATCCCGGCTTGAAATGACATGGCAAACTCGTAGATCTCATTCCAGAAAGAAAACCGCACCTTCTTATAAGGAATGTGGTTGGTTTGCATTGACAAAAGAATGTGCGGCAGTGCATAGAACAAAGTTTCTAAGCCTAGACCTTTGACCGAGTTGATGCCCAGCAGCAAGTACAGCATGGGAGCCAGTAGATACATCAACCGGGGAAAGCCAAAAAAGAAATGAGACGTAGCGCTGAGGTAGCAGATGCGCTGAGACAGACTGAGCTTAAGTTTACGGTTGAAGAGAGGGTTTTCTAGGCGAAGAATTTGTGCCATGCCGCGCGCCCATCGAACTTGCTGCCCCACATAAGACGAAAACTTCTCTGGCGCTAGACCCGCTACCATAATTTTGTCATAGTAAACAGTTTCATAGCCTAGGGAATGCAGCCGCAGTGAGGTGTGGCAATCCTCGGTCACAGTTTCGGTAGCAATGCCGCCGATTTGCAGTACGTAGTCTCGTCGGACTACAGCAGCAGAACCGCAAAAGAATGTTGCGTTCCAATAGTCGTTTCCCTTTTGTAAAACTTTGTAGAACAGTTCGTTGCCGACCGGAATATGTCCCCCAGTTAACAGGTTGCGCTCGAAGGGGTCGGGGTTATAGAACCAGTGAGGGGTCTGAACGAGCGCAACTTTTGGGTTTAAGAAGAAGCCCACTGTATCTTGCAGAAAATCGCGCGCTGGAATGTGATCGCAGTCGAGAATGAGAACTAGATCTCCTTGAGTTCTGGGCAAGGCAGCGTTGATATTTCCGGCTTTGGCGTGATCGTTGCTGTCTCGCGTCAGCAATGTGCAGTCTAAGTCATCACACATTTGCTGTAGCGCTTCTCGACGGCTTTGATATTTTTCAGCGCGACCATCATCAAGGATGTAAATGTGCTTTTTTTCAGCAGGATAGGCGATCGCTAACGAACCTAATACAGTCTTTCGCACAAGCTCAACATCTTCGTTATAGGTAGGAATATAAATATCCACTGTTGACCATTGCGCTTGAGGAATGTTTGAGATATCAACAGACTGACGATTCCTCAGTTTGGTTGTCTGAAAATATGCCAAAAACAACGTGACGATCCCATAGACTTCTGCCAAATACAGCAACAGTGAGAACAACCCATCTAACCAACTATCCAGGTTGAGGGTGTAAGCGGTGCGGTAGTAGAAATAGCGCAAAGTGGTCAGCACACTTAAGGCAATCAAAAGTAGATGGAGATGCTCACTAACACGGGGGTTCGATTGCCTTTCCTCCAAACGGACAACGCTTAATCCAACAACCATTAACCCAATCCCCACGATCGATTGTTCTAAGATTGGAAGTTGAAACGTGATCAGAGGCAGACAGAGACAGAGCAATGCTCCTAGTAAGACAAGCAACTGGAATCGCCCTAGCGACTGCAAAAGCCAATCAAACAGTTGAGGAATGCGATCGGCGAGCCAAGTGATTGAGTAGTCTTGAATCCTGGTAGATTTGTTGAGGTGCGATCGATTCCCCCAAAAGTTTGCGATTTCCCGAATCATAAATTTAAGGTTGCTGTTGAGTGTTGGCTGGCTTTTCCTGATTGCTTTATTGCTTTTGGCTAAACCGCTTCAAATACGACTGAAAGACCCCATAGATCACGATCGCTACAATCACAGTCGCCGGAATCATCACAAACACATTGACTCGAATGAACCGTAAGAATTTCTCTAAAGCAGGCATTGCGGTGATTTGTTGTTTCTGCCCGGCGCGTTGCAGAATCTCCAGCGTATAAGCCTGTGGGTCGTAGGGTGAGGGATTGGGCACATTCGCTTTCACTAAAACGGTGTCTTCTTTGATCTGGGAAAACAAATCATCCCGACTGAGCAAATCGCGCACTTGATCTAAACCCTGTTCTGTTTGAGCGCTGAGGGCAAGCAGGACGCGATCGCGGTTCCACGGCGACACGATTTCTTTCATCACGCCTTGACCATCGGATAAAGTCTGAATCTGACTTTGATCTCGCTTGCGCCCAAATAAATTCTCAAGCGTAAATCCTTCGGTTTGAAAGGCTTGAGGTAAAGGAAATTTGGATTGAGTGCCGATCGCGACTAAATGACGCTCTTTTCGCACTGTCTCTGGGAGTTGCTTGGCTCGATACACCTCTAACTTCACAGATTCTGCACGACTCAACCGCCCCAACCGTTCTGAAAACTCCAACATCAATCGGACATCGCCAGAAGTCGGAGCGTCGGGAACCACGATCGCGGTTCTAGACAAATCTTGAGGGGCTGCTAGCGGATAACCGTATTTCAACAATTGCAAATCAGGCACTTGAGCAAAACTGTGCCGCTTCAAATCAAACCTAGTGTCGGCATGAACGGTGCCCCAGAGTTGTTGATCGGTCGCGCGGTTGCACGATCGCCGTTCTCGTGGGTCAAGTTGAAACCGCACCTGAATCTTGGAGTCGGGCTTGATGCGCTCAGGCGGCAGGGTCATTTGCAGCGTATCGCGAACGGCTCCCGCTTCTGAGCTTAACCGTTTGCCAATGATAGGCACTCCATCAAGTTGCACCTCAATCATCGACGTGAGGGGATTTACCTGCGGACTGTAGCTGTAGTACAGCGTCATCTCGTTGCCGGGGTCAAACTGATCGTCGGGCAACGATCGAAAGTCGAAGTCGATCAGCGGGGCATCAGCTCCTCGTACCGTAACATCCGAGAAGGGCTGATTGATATAGTTCCGCAGATCTTTGAGTTGAAAAGAATCGGTTGTGGGTAGGTAAGCCAACCAGTCTCTCAACGGAGGTGTCGGAATTTCACCGACTTTGTTAACGATGATGGTGCGCCCGGTTCCAATCTGGCGATCGCGTGCCTGTGCCAGAAACTGCACGGCTTTGGCGACTCCTTCTGCTCCGTTTCCTGTCGCAACCAGGACGAGATTCTTTTCATCTGCGGTGGTCGTCAGCGTCAACACCCCAACATCGGGAGGCAAAACTTTCTGCTTCTCATCTAGAATCTGACCGTCTCTGAGCGATAACGGCAGCTTTAAAGTAGTTAAAGCAGGCTGGCTTTTGAGAGTGCCAATCACGATCAGTCGCTCACTGGGTTGCAGTGCCTCTGAAGGTTTCAGCAAGCGGGTTTCTAGAGCACGGTGTTGAGCAAGTTGTCCCAGTGCAGTCTGCAACCGGGCGGCTGGGGTCAACCAGGTTTCATCGATTTGTTCGGGTAATAAGTAAGCGGTGCGGTTTGGCTCTAGGCTGAGATTGTCAAAAACAGGATAGGGATAGCGACCAAAATCAAGGGCGATCGGCTCTGGTTGAACCTCAAACACCAGTTTAGAATCGGGCAGAATCTCAGTCCACAGTGAAGGATCGAAGGGGTCTTGGGTGCAGGTGGGCGAGTTGTTTTGGAGGGCTGCCACCATGACTTCGTTATAGTCTTGAAGCACTCCGGGAGGAATGTTGTAGACGGCAGTTCCAATTTCACCCTGCTTACGATTGAGCGGTAAGCTGCCAACACTAGTGCCGTTAATGAGTACAGTCAAGTTCGATCGCGTTGCGTAAAGCGCCGGAGAATGACGATAACGCAGCATCACCTTGGCAGATTTGGCAGCCCAGTTGCGCGGACGGGTGAATTGCAGTCGCGCTTCGTCATAAATGCCCTGCAAGCGCAACCGATGACCGACGATCGGACTGCGATTAAACTCCAGCACATACTGACCGGGTATCAGAGGTTTGACGAAACCATCGGGGAGCGGGGCTGCGGGGTCTTGCGGCTCTGCCTGCAATTCGACAGGTTGAATGATCGAGGTCTTAACCGACGGGGCTTTGTTGGAGTCATCAGGATTACTCTGAGCGTGAGCGATCGCTGCACCCAAACCCAGTAATCCGATCGCGAGGAGCGGAGCAACCGGGGGAAAATGACGATATTTCATGAGAAGCTCATCGCCGGGATGAGAGGTAGAGAGCGAGAAGTAAGGAATGATTAACTGAACGTCAGTTCGATGAGTTCTTCAGGGCTTCAGCCCCCTAAATCCCCCAGAGTTGAGGACTTTGAACTCCGATTCCCCTCAGGATTGGGGGGCTAGGGGGCGTTCCCAGATTGGCAACCGCCGCGGGAAATTTCATCGAATTCACGTTAACTGAACAGAGGTTCAGAGTGTCGCTGCTGATGGTGATGCCAATGGTTTAGTAGCGCTCCCAGGAGGGCTGAAATCCCCGGCGTTTAAGGCGATCGACTTTGATTTGTTCAATCCGATCGGCAATGACGGGATTCGCAACCCCTTGCAGCGCTTGGGCTTGCTGAAGTTGACGCAACCCTGCAAAAGGCTGATCTTGGGCAAGACTGAGTTCTGCAAGAATGCGATGCACGTCCCAATCGTTGGGTCTGACGGCTAACACTTGGCGATAGAGCTGTGTGGCTTCGGGATAGCGTTTTTGCTCAAACCGAACACCGCCCAAAGCCGACAGTGCGTCTATATTGTTGGGTTGACGTTGCAGAATCTCCTGATATGCCGTGCTTGCAAGCTGCAGTTCACCCAAACTGCTAGCCAGCTCTCCCTGAATGAAGTAAGCGTCAACAGTGTCCCGATTGCGGCTGACGATCGCCGTGAGCCGCGATCGAGCCTGGTCTGGATCTCGTTTTGCCAACACTTGCAGCGATCGCCGCTGAATGGGTAAATTGTCTGGCTCAATCTGCAACAATCGGTTATAAAGTTGCTCTCGCCCAGCAGCAGGCGGAAGTGCCCCAACCAGGCTCAATAGTTCGGGTGGCGCGTCAGAGGTCGATTGCTGCAACCAGCGATCGAGAACGGTTTCCGCTTCAGATGCAGACAGGCGTTTTGCCTGATATGCCAAACTCGCTCGACCGAGTTGAACAGATGCATTCTGAGGATCGCGACTTAATAGCTGGTCATAAATAGCCAAAGCCTCGTCTAACCGTCCCTGAGTTTGCCGAACTGCCACTAAGCCCTTGAGCGCACTGTTCAGCAATTCTTGTTTAGGGTTTCGGGCAATCAGAGATTCATACCGTTGGGCACTCGCCTCTAGCTTGTTTTCGCGGCGATCGAGGTCTGCAAAAAGCAGTTCGGTTGCTAAATCTTGAGAACCCACTAATGTGGCTTGATAAGTCGCTAACGATTGTTTCGCGGCGGTCAAATCGCCCTTCTGCACTTGCATTTGAGCAATCCGGAAGTTTAAAAAGGGCACCTCTACCCCAGAATCGAGCAATGTTTGATAAACGGGCAAAAACTGTGGATCGGCCGGATCGACTTTCAAGAGCGCCTGAGCCAACAATCGTCGATCGCTCAAAGCATCAGGAAGCGGTTGCAAAACTTTCTGTAGTTCCTGGCTCTGTTGGAGTTGGCTGATTTGCCCTAGTTGCCGTGCCACAATGAGTTGCTTCACCTGCGAACTGCGATCGCCGGGTGATTGTTGAATCACTACTTGGTAGACTTGCAGCGATTCTGCTCTCGTGGCAGGCACTTCGCTCAAGACATCCGCAAACTCGGTGATCAGACCCAGAGAAGGGGACGTTTGTTTGAGTGCCTGACGGTAGAGAGCAATGGCTGCTTGAGCGCGTTGTTGATCGCCAGATTGACGGGCGATCGTACTCAACGCCCTGGCTAGGGGCAAAGTTGCATTTGGGTTACCGCGCAGAGACTCTAACAGTGCAGACGCTGCTTCTGGCTGACTGTTGGCTTGATAGGCGATCGCTAATGCAGTTTGGAGTTCGATCGCGGATTTTTGTTTCAGGCGCGACTCCAAAATCTGGACTGCCTTTTGTGACTCCCCCATTTCCCGCAGCGCCAGCGCATAGGCAGTCACTGCCTGATCGGGAATGGATTGTCCTGTCGCCTGGTAGCGATCGAATAACGCCAATCCCTGTGGATAATCACCGCTATAGGCATAGATTTGGGCTGCCCCTAACAAGATCTCTGGTTTGGGATTGGCTTGCAAAACAATCTGGTAGTCTGCCAACGCTTCAGAAAATCGCCCTTGATAGCCGTAGAGCAACGCTCGCTGGCTGCGGGCAGACTGATTGGTTGGAGTCAATTTCAATAGCGTACCCAGGGCTGTGATTCCTTCTCGCTGCCATTCTGGTTGATACCCTCCTAATAAACCGACTGCTTCTAGTGCTGTCCGATTTTGAGGATCTTGATTTAGAACTTGTCTATAAGCATTCCAAGCGTTACTATTTTGCCCTGTTTGTTGATAAGCGATCGCCAGTCCCAGTTTTGCCTCTAAGGATTGAGGATTGCGCTGTAGAGTCTGTCGAAAGGTGGCGATCGCGTCATTAACCCAACCTTTTTTGAGCAACAAATAGCCCTGACTGCTTGAGGGAGTCTGAGCCTGTACGGGTTGAATAAATGTTGCGATCGTCAACATCAACCCACTGGTCAAACTCAGCAGAGTTAGTGTGTACAGAATGCGAAAAGTATCGGGCAAAGTGTGGAGATGTAGAGGCGCAGGTGAAGGCATCTCTACAGATTGAGCAGAGCCGCTAGTCTTAAAACTCATGTCTCTTAATGAATGGGTGAGTGCAACGTTACGGAGATGCCCTGATTAAGCGCGTTACGTCTAGCCCGATTCGTGATGCCATCCCAACTGGTTGAAAAGGTCGTCTGTACAACACACTACAACGCGATTTAGCTTTTCAGGGATAAAATTAATGAAAGTTTGATGAACAGATCATCAAGTTCTTGCTGTAAGCCAGATGATCAATTGTGATTCTGTCGTGATTATGATCTGATCTTTCTGCTGTTCGCTCTGAATTAATAGACCTCATGCACGAATCCGGGAACGCCCCTAAGTCCTGCATTCTAGAGGACTTAGGGGCACAAGCCGACCTCAACGGAGCGAGATCAGAGAGAGTTTATATCGAGAAGGTTACTCACACAGGAGGTCTAATAAGGCGTGGTGCCTTGATAGGTGCTGCCATCGGGCATAATTGCCCAATCGAGTCTACAGTTGCTCAAATCTGTTTTGCTCAACTTGGCTTGATGGAGGTTTGCATATCGGAGGTCAGATTCGCTGAAGTTGACATTAACCAATTTTGCCTGAGTCAAAATCGTTCCATATAGGCTGGCGTTCTCTAAGTTAGTGTTATCAATCTTGGCGAACTTGAAATTTGCGTCTCGTAGCTCTGCTTGAATGAATGTCGCGTGGCTGATAGTTGTGTTCATCAAGTTGAGATTTAGCAATTGCGCGTAGTTTAACTTAGCATTGCTTAGATCAACTTCTCGAAAATCAGCTCCTTGTGCATTCACATTTTGTAGATTAGTTCCTTTTAGCTTGGCACCAATCAGAATAGCATTGATCAATTTGCTGTGGCTGAGATTAGCACCTGAAAGATTCGCCTGTCTTAAGTTTGCTTTGCTCAAATCCATGCGGCTCAAATCAGCACCACTCAGGTCGCAGCCAATGCACTTTTTAGTTTGCAAAAGCTGCTTCATATTCAAGTCTCTAGAAGCCACAGAGGATGCCTGAGCGACAGAAGCGCCTCTTGAAAGTTCAGTCACTAAGGGCGGCTCTAGCGATCGTTTTAACCAAAATGCTGTTAAGGTTGATGTACTAATCAGCGCTATTACCAGAAGAAATACTCGCACCATCTGTTTTATCGCTCGATCTGAAGGCTATCGGTAGCATCTTATCTCAATTAAAAAAACGATCGCCATACATAAATTTCTTACAGCAACCTTAAACCGTTTGTAAGAGGTCGCAGACTGGTTATAAGTTAAAGCACCGACGACTCATAACCAAGAGTTTGTAGAATTCGTGCATAAGTCTTGATAGAATGTCCAGTTCTCTCTATCCAAGTATGAAGATACTTAAGTATGAAGAGAGTACTATCCGGTAGAAAAATCTTAGAAATGTGGATTTATTAACCTGCGAATCTTCCACCCTCACTCTTCACTCTACAAAGCCTACCCATGAGCAGTTCTCCTTTTAGAAACATTCTACTACCCACTGTCTTAGTGTCTGGTACCGTCTTCTCTGCGCTACTAATCACGTTTGTCGCTCATCAACCTCGACCCGCAGCGATCGACAAATCAATTTCAGAAACGGGAGAGGCTCAATACATCTCACCCAAAGAACACAGAGATGCCCTGATTCAGTATGTCGGCTTTTCTATGATTGTCAGCGTAGGAGTGGGCGTTGCTACGATAGAAGGGTTAAGAAAATGGCGTTATTTTTGGGAATCTCCTCAAGATAAAGCGAAACAGTTTGGCTTGGAGCGAATTTTACAAGAAGATTTTGAACTCGCGCCGCTAGAGCTAGAGTCAGCGACGAGCTATGCCTCCGTTCAATTTTCAGAGAGACCAGAGCAATTTTCGGAGAGACCAGAACGATCGCTGACCCCAGAAGTTTTTGCAAGTGTAGAGGCTGAAAGCTCAAAAGAGACTGATATGCAGTTTTTGTTCAGAGAAGCTTTTCAGCTTCAAGAATTAGCGAATTCGGTCATAGTACCTGTGCTTGAGCAGCTATTGTTCAATGACGCAGATCACTCTGAAGCTCCCCAAATTTTCCCTCAGTCTGCCATTCAAGAGCAGCTTGCGTTCCCGGTTTTAGACTTACATCAACAGACTCAAACCTGTCGAATTAAGGTGCCGTATTTGCAACAAGTTTGTTTTGCATACTTGTTTGAAGATAGATATTACCGCATCGTTAAAACAGAAAAGACACAGGATCAGGCATTAAAAATAGCAACGCTGCTTGCCCAAAAGGACGATCAACCGATCATTACTGCCATTAAGCAAGGCTATGCTGTGTGGACGTGGGAACCAGAAGCGATCGTGGAACCAGCCGCTTAACCATAGGAGCTTTTAATGAACTTAACGTGAATTCGATAAGATTTCTCGCAACGATTGCCAATCGAGGAACGCCTCCAATTCTGAAGGGAATCGGAGTTCAAAGTCCCCCAAAATTGAGGCATTGAGAGGCTGAAGCCCCGAAGAACTCATTAAATTCACGTTAATTTAGCAATTTATCCGGATGCCACAATTTACTTCAGATAAATTTATAGTAGCTAGAGAGTTTTGTTAGTATAAGCTTAGAAATGGTTTAAAACACACTTGGCATATGGCTCTTTGAGCTTTTTGGGTAATTCATCCTTCTGCTCAAAAATACCCTCTAATCCCAGTCGTGACAGAGCGATCGACTATTAGCAGATACTCCCTTCCTATCAAAAGATTAAGTAGTTTACGATCGCTGAAGCCCTGACTTCACTCGAAACTTTTTACCTAATTTCTTCCCGCGAAGAGGTTAGGTGTAGATTGTTTTGCGGCTGAACCCTGTTTAGCACCAATAGATTTGGTTCAAGATTAGGCTTTCTTTGAAATGCTAACTCCGTCATCTGTTCCCTTAATCACTCCTCCGATCGCAACTTACAGAATAGGAAGTATCGCCAACTTAGAAAACTGGATTCAGACTTGTATCCAAGGACAATTTACAGGGCGACTAGATTTAGAGATTCGCCAGACTCAACAGTCGCAGTGGAGTTTGTTTTTTCACTTGGGTCACTTAATTGGAGGCGCTAGTGAAGAGCATCCGATTCGTCGCTGGTGTCGGCAGTTGTCTCAGCACTGTCCACAAGTTGCTCATTCTGTGCTTCAAGGAACCCAACAGCTTCAGCATTGGGACTATAGTGCTCTAGTCAATCTAGTCAAGCAGGGGCAGATCTCTCAAGCGCAAATGGCAGCCTTTGTCGAAGGCAACCTTTTAGAGATCTTGTTTGATCTGATCCAGTTGAGGTCACAACACTGTCATTTTCTAGAAGGGCAATTAACCTACAGGCGAATTCCTGAAGAGGTCATTGCTTTAGTGTCAGTTTCTATTCAAGCTGACCGGGCTTGGAATCAAGCAAAGCAAGCCTGGAACGCATGGCAGAAAGCGGGTCTAGGAGGCTGGTCTCCAAATCTAGTTCCCGTAATTTTAGACGCTGAGGAGTTGCGGCAACAGGTTTCACTCATGACCTATCACAACCTGGTGACACTGATGGATCGCGATCGCACCCTCAGAGATTTAGCTACTCAATTAAAACAGCACTCACTGCCATTGACACTCTCTATCCTGCCTCATATTCATAAAGGCATTATTGGTCTTGTTGAGGTCAAAGACTCTAGTTATCACCTGAACCCACTGACGGCTACTGCCCCTTCATTGGCAACCGCTACAACATTGCCTCAGGTTCAAGCTAGATCGTCAAGTCCATTAGTGGCGTATATTGAAGACAGTCGATTTGATAGCCTGACTATGAGTCAAATTCTCACACGGGCAGGCTATCGCTTCACCAGCATTCAAGACCCTGTGCAAGCCTTGCCAATCTTGCTTGATCAAAAGCCTGGGCTGATCTTTTTAGATCTACTAATGCCAGTGACAAACGGCTATGAAGTGTGTAGCCAAATCAGGCGGGCTTCGGCGTTCAAAAATATTCCGATCATCATTGTCACGAGCAGCGATGGGATTGTCGATCGAGTCAGGGCAAAACTAGCTGGCACCTCTGGCTTTATTGCAAAGCCGATCGATCCAGAAAAAGTGCTGACTACTCTCCGGCATCATCTACCGATCAAGTCGTCTTCTCAGGGGAGCGGCTAAAAGACCGATCGTGGGTTTTACTTCAGGTTTGCAGGTTGGGCGACCTTTGCCTGACACAAGACATCGAGCTTATTACACGGGACACATTCACATGACCACAGTTCTTCTAGTTGAAGATAGTTTAACGGAGGCAAAGGTGCTCACTCAATACCTCATGCGGGCGGGAATTGTTGTCGTTAGCGCGACCAACTGTGAGGAGGCTCGACTGAAACTTCAGTTACAGAAACCAGATTTGGTGCTTCTCGACGTAATTTTGCCAGGGCAAAGCGGATTTGAGCTTTGTCGCGAACTTAAAACTAGTACAAATACTCACCAAATTCCAGTAGTCATTTGCTCCACCAAAGGAACCGAGGCAGACAAAATTTGGGGGGCGATGTTAGGAGCAGATGCTTATCTACCTAAGCCCGTCGATCAAAAAGAGTTAACGAATACCGTCTTACGATTAACCGCTGCTTGAACTGGACTTGAACGATCGTCTGTGACTTTGCCATTGCTGAATAGGCGTATGAATCTGTCAAGGTTGTAAGTTCTCTCCTAAGTCCCTAAATTGGGGGGACTTTGAACAGATCTAGTTTCCCCAAACTTAGGAGTCAGGGGGCGCATTCATCTCTCGATTCCGCAATGCCAAGTTGCCTTCGCCAACGGCAACTGATTCAATTTCTAACCTTTAGAAAGGAGGATGCATGAGTCAATTAATCGACTTAGCACAAAGCATAAACCAGAGCCTTGATGCGCTGATGTTAGACCCGCTCGCCTCAGAAACCCGCCAGCAACTGTTGCGGTTTCCCTTAACTGCTCAAGACAGCGCGCTCTTGCCGCTAGAGCAAATCATAGAAATTCTGAGGATAGAGGTCGCAGAAATTCTGCCGATTCCTGAAACGTCTGGCTGTGTTCTAGGAATCTGTAATTGGCGAGGAGAAATGCTTTGGCTGATCGACTTGAATGATTTTGTAGGGTATGCGTCCCCGTTTCAGCCAGAGCAAATGCCAGACTCTCTGACCATTATGGTTGTTCAGATTGCAAACCAAACGGTAGGAATTGGCGTTCAGCAAGTAAACGACATTGAGCTACACGACTTGCAGCAGCTTCAGCAGACAGTTCCCGGACTATTTCCGCCCCGTTTTCCGCCTTTTATTTTAGGGATGCTACCAGGGTGCAGCGATGCCGTTTTAGACATTCGAGCCATTGCTCAAAGTCCTCTCTGGACAAGCCAGGTTTGAAATTTTCACCTGCGAGTCTTGCCTCGATTTAGCCAACAAGCCCACAGACAACTCGCAAATTTAGTTAAAACTATCCTCCTGCAATAGCACCATGACTTTAGAGAATTCAATTGTGCAAGATCTTGATCAATCTCCGGATGTGCTGAATCAAGAGTCTCCGGCTGAGTCATTTTCGCAATCTCATCCTGATGTCTTGGCGGCGCATGAAGCGACCAATGAACCTGAAGGCTCCTCTCATTTGCACTCCAATTTGCAGTGGCTAGTGACCCTCGCGGGTCAAATGACTCAAGCAGACACGATCGAAGCAGTGTTAGGGTTTACTGTCACCGAAGTTCGCCAACGCCTACAAGCCGATCGCGTCTTAATCTATCGTTTTCAAAAAAGCGATCGAGGCTTGGTGCTGGCTGAGTCGGTTGCCGAAGGACTCACGCCCAGCTTGGGGGAGATGTTGCCGACGATCGCTTTTGGTGCCGACAATCCCCTAGATTACCAACAGCATCCTGTGATTACCCTGGAGGATGTTTCTCAAATTGCCTTGAGTCCTCATCAACGGCAACTGTTAAACCAGTTTCAGGTAAAAGCAAGTGTGGCGCTACCGATTCAGTTATCGCAAATGTGGGGCTTGCTCGTCGTGCAGCAGTGTTCTTGTCCTCGGCAGTGGCAAGAGTCAGAAGTCACCCTACTCCATCAGATTGCCGCTGAACTGAGATTTAGTTTACAACCCGTGGGCTTCCGCGACGAACGGCAAGCACTGACCCGCACCAGTGATCAAATTCGTCAGGCAGACGCTGAAGCTATTTTCCAAACGGCAACCCGCGAAGCTCGGAAATTTCTGAACGTCGATCGCGTTGCCATTTGCAAGTTCCGCCCAGACTATTCGGGTGACTTTATTGCTGAGGCAAAAGCTGGAGACTACGCCTCAATCGTCGGGAGTATTTGGCAAGATACCTATGTAAAAGAGCATCAGGGCGGTCGGTTCCGCAACAATCAAACTTATGTGATTGAGAATGTGGGGCACGATCGCACCCTCAGCACTTGTCATTTAGAAATCTTAGAGAGCTTTGAGATCAAATCGTGCGCGATTACGGCTATTTTTCAAGAGCAGAAACTTTGGGGAGTTCTCTGTGCATACCAGCACAGCACTCCTCGGCGCTGGAGAGCAGATGAAATCAAGTTTCTCACTCAAATGGGTAGCTTACTCGGCGTAGCGGTGCAGCAGGTAGAGTTGGCAGAAGAAAAGGTCAAGGCGGCTCAATATAAACAAGCGCTTCCTACTCTAATCGACAAGATTAGCAATGCTACATACATGCAAAACGCTTGCGAAATCGCAGTCCAAAACGCTCGACAACTGCTGAATGTAGAGCGAGTCTCTGTCTACAAGTTTCGATCGGACTACTTTGGAGATTTTGTTTACGAATCTGAGGTGGGAGGCTTTCCCAAATTCGTCGGCAGTGCCTGGGAAGACACCTACTTAAAAGAGCATCGAGGCGGCAGATTTCGCAACAATGAACCTTACATCGTTGATGACATACACCTATCAGAATTAAGCGATTGTCATCGAACCACATTAGAGTACTTTGGCATTAGATCCTTTCTGATCGTGGCGATTAAACAAGGCGAGAAGCTTTGGGGGCTGTTGAGCGCCTTTCAACATAGCGGTGCCCGTCACTGGGTTGACAGCGACACCAAGCTGCTCACTGAGATCGGTTGTCAACTCGGAACGACGCTGCAAGAGGTCAACTATGTGGCACAGCTACAAGAGCAATCGACTCAAATGGCGAAAGCAACGCAATTGAATCGAGGAATTGCTCAAGTTGTTCCCAAAATCTTTCAGTCTCAAGACTTGGATAGTATTTTTCGGACTGCAAATCAGGCGATTCGACGGCTGCTGAAATGCGATCGCGTTGCCATCTATTGCAGCCACCCCGATCGCAGTTATCAACTGGTTTCTGAGTTAGCGACCAAAGGCTTAGATGCTCTGGCGATCGCTAACATCAAAGCAATCTTGCCCAAACATCAACAAGGCGAAGACTCGGCTTCTCATGAACCTTGGATTGTAAACAACATTTACACAATGGGTTACTCACTAGAGGAAGTTGAACCCCTAGAGGAAATTGGTATTAACGCCTATGTGATGATGCCCATTCTGAAGGAGGGCAAATTCTGGGGTCTATTGGGTGTCTACCAAAACAGCGCCCGCTCCTGGACAGAGGCTGAAATTAGTGCCTTGAAACAAATTTGCTTGCAGATAAGTGCAGCCATGCAGCAGGTTAGCTACTTGTTGCAGGTGCAGCAGCAGTCAGAGCAGCTAACCCAAGCCACAGTGCGCGACCAGCTAGTCACCAAAATTGTAGAGCGAATTCGGCAGTCTCTAGAGTTGCAAAAGGCGTTTAACACGACAGCTAGAGAGATTCGGAGTTTCTTGAACGTCGATCGGGTTGCCGTTTTCAAGTTCTATCCAGACTCTAACTGCAATGAGGGAGCCACGATCGCTGAAGATGTGCGTCCGGGTTTTGTGTCAGCTTTGGGAACCACAGTGGGCGATCACTGCTTTGGCGATCGTCACGCTGAACTCTATCGCAAAGGGCGAATTTGGGCGATCGCCGATGTCTACCAAGAGAACCTGGCAGACTGCTACCTTGAGATTCTGGCTCAGTTTCAGGTACGGGCAAATCTGGTTGTCCCTTTACTCAAAGGCGAAGAACTTTGGGGATTGTTCTGCATTCATCAATGTAGCGGGGCGCGTGAGTGGCAAGACGCAGACATTGAATTTGCGAAACAAATCGCCGCTCAACTGAATGTCGCCATTCAGCAGGGTGAGTATATCGAACAGCTACAGCATCAGTCGCAGCAGCTTGCAGAAGTAGCTGACCGCGAAAAAGTAGCGAAGGAGAATCTCCAGCAGCACGTCATTCAACTCCTGTCGGCGGTGCGACCTGCCCTAGAAGGCAACTTGACGGTGCGGGCACCTGTCACCGACGACGAGGTTGGCACGATCGCCGATGCTTACAACAACACCCTCAACAGTCTGCGACAACTGGTGACGCAGATGCAAATTGCGGCTCGGCAAGTTGCCCAAACCTCTGCTGCCAGCGATTCTTCGATTACCAATCTCGCGACTCAGGCGCAGCAGCAGTTTCAGGCGTTGACCCACACGCTAGAACAATTTCAGACCATGGTTGGCTCGACGATCGCAGTAGAAGCCAGTGCCCGACAGGTCGAGGTTGCCGTTCAGCAAGCCAACCAGATCGTCTTATCGGGAGACACTGCAATGGATCGGACAGTGGACGGAATTCTCAATATTCAGGAGACCGTCACAGAAACCAACAAGCGGCTAAAACGGTTGAGCGAGTCTTCTCAGAAGATTTCTAAAGTGGTCAGATTAATTAGTCACTTTACAACCCAGACCCAACTTCTGGCTTTGAATGCCTCGATCGAAGCCACCAGAGCCGGGGAATATGGGCGCGGGTTTGCAGTGGTCGCCGATGAAGTCAGGTCTTTGGCGCGTCAATCTGCGGATGCGGCAACCGAAATTGAACAGCTTGTGCAAGAGATTCAGATGGGAACCGCCGAAGTTTCTACTGCCATGGAAACAGGCATTGAGCAGGTGGCAGAAGGCACCCATTTAGTCACAGATGCTCGCCAAAATCTAACGGCGATCGTCGATGCTACGGCTCAAATCAGCGCGCTCGTCAAGGGCATTACCCAAGAAACTCAAGAGCAAACGCAGCAGTTTCAATTAGTCACCCAAACAGTGACTCAGGTGGCGGCGATCGCCTCTAAAACATCAGACGATTCTGTCTCGATCGCCACCTCCTTCAAAGATCTGCTGACAATGGCTAAAACGCTCCAAAGCACGAGTGATCAGTTCAAAGTCAACGAATAGTTCAATGGTGCTGATGCGTAACCGGAGTAGTCCCCTAAGTCCCCTAAAATTGGGGGACTCCAAGCCAAAAACTCCGGTTCAAAGTCCTCCAGAATGGGGGATTTAGAGGGCGGAAGCCGCTGACAACGAAGCGAAAAAACTCATCGAACTGACGTGGGTTTAGGGGGCGAATCGGATCGTTAGTTCAGTGCCATTGAATCAATCATTTCTAGTCTCCCATTCTTACGCTTTAGTTGCCATGACCTTCGATCCCAGCATCCGTGAGCAAGGCTACCAATACTTTCTTCAAGAAGCTCCAGAACTTTTGCAAGTTCTAGAACAAGGTTTGTTGAATTTTCGAGAAGATCACAGCATCAACAAGGTTAATACGTTGATGCGAGCCACTCATACCCTCAAAGGGGCAGCCGCTAGCATTGGGCTAGACACCATTGCTACGATCGCCCACTCCTTAGAAGACATTTTCAAAACCTTCTGCAACCCTGATGTGGCGATCGATCTAGAGATCGAAACGCTACTTCTAGAAGGATTTGATTGTCTACAACTGCCCCTCAAAGCCGAGTTTGCAGGGGAGCCGATTAACCATTTTGAGGTGCTCGATCGCACAGCCACCGTGTTTGCCCAACTGCAAGAAAAGCTGGGAGACTATTTTGGTCAAGATAATCACCTTCCGACTTCAGCAGAATTGGGCTTTGATGTCACACTGTCTATTTTTGAAGTGGGGGTTGCTCAACGGTTAGAGCAGCTTGCGATCGTGTTAGCTAATGCCGAACCTCCAGAAATTATCTCCGCATTTCGGTCTCAGGCTGAAGTGTTTTTAGGCTTGGCTGAATCGCTCAATTTACCGGGGTTTGGGGAGATTTCCCAGGCGACCATCACAGCATTAGACGACCATCCAGCCCAAGCAGTCACCATCGCCAAAGCTGCTCTAGCGGACTTCAGAGCGGGTCACACCGCCGTGCTGGGTGGCGATCGCAGTCAGGGTGGACAAGCCTCTAAAGCGTTGTTGCAACCTGCCCGTCGCAATCTTCACAAGCTGGATGAGACTGAACCTCCGGCTGAACAATCAAAAGCAACGACGGGTATTTGGGGCACATTGCGAACGAATTTCTTCAAGTTTTTTCTGGAAGATGAGGACTTTACACCTCAAGTTTCTACTTCGTCCACTGTCGAGTTGCTTCCTGCTGCTGACTGGGCAGATTCCTCGGTTCAAACAGTGACTGAACCGCAGAATAGTGAACTGCAAAGTCAAGAAGCTACTCTGCTAGAAAATATTTGGGGAGGGCAAGTCGTTTCGACTGATTTGGTATCCCAGAGTCCTGAGCTGCTCACTGCTGCGATCGCATCTCCCCAGCCAGAACCAAACTCACTCGTGCTTACTGCTACAGCGCCGTCTTCTCAAACGCCAACAAATTCTCAAAAGGTGGTTTCTCAGAAAAGCACCTCATTGTCGCCGACTGTGCGAGTCAACGTTGAGCATTTAGACCGCCTCAGCTACTCAGTCGGTGAATTGCTGACCAACCAAAACCGCCAAACTCTGCAAACAGAGCAGACTCAGGCTGAGATGCGAACTCTTTACACTCGGCTAAGACAACAGCAACAACTGCTCGACGAACTTCAAGATTGGGTCGATCGCCAGTCTAAAGAGCAGAAAGCTAAAGGGTTGACTCCTCGGAAATCAAAGCAATTTAGCGCACTACAGCTTCTCGCTCAACGACTTCTAGCGGATGCTGTGCAGCTAACAGAAGCGACGGATGCTATTGACTTGTTTGTGCAACAATCTAGTCAAACCCTGGAAAAGCAGGGACGGTTATTGATTGGCACTCGCGATGCTCTAATCGAAGCCCGGATGTTGCCTTTGGGCTATATTCTCGATCGCTTTCATCGGGTACTTCAACAGTTAGAAACGCTGCATAACAAGCAGGTGATGCTGGAATTGCAGGGCACCGAAGTTATGGTAGATAAGGTCGTGGTTGAGAAACTCTATGACCCATTACTGCATCTCATTCGCAATGCGTTTGATCACGGAATTGAACCCGCAGCCATCCGACAGCAACGAGGGAAGGGGGAAACGGGTCAGATTAAAATTATTGCCCACAATCAGGGTAGACAACTGGTGATTGAAGTCCGAGATGACGGAAACGGGCTGAACTTTGACCAGATCAGACAACGAGCAGTAGACGGACAAGTGATCTCGCTTGAACAAATAGGTAGTTTAACCGAAGCTCAACTCACAGATTTACTGTTTGAGCCTGGGTTTTCTACTGTTTCTCAAGTTAACGATCTCTCAGGGCGTGGCGTTGGGCTAGATGTCGTGCGAGATCAGTTAAAAGCCCTGCGGGGTTCGGTCGTTGTTCACTCTGAGCCAGGTCAGGGCACTACTTTCACGCTGCAAATTCCGCTCAGTCTAACGGTTGCTCCACTGCTGCTTTGTCGGGCTGGTTTCAACACCTATGCACTGTTAGATGACGCGATCGAGCAAATTATACTTCCTAAAACCGAGCAAATTCAAACCCGGAATGGTTGTAGAGTCTTACAGTGGAACAAGGAATCTGACCAGAGGCTGATTCCGATTTTCTCACTGACTCAAATTTTGAGCTACAGATCTGCGGTTGCCGCTCTCTCAATCCTCCAAACTCAATCTGGCTTGGTCGCCAAAGATCAAGTCAGCCCCATCATCCTGATTCGTTGTCAAGAGTCGCTCTTGGGCTTAGAAGTCGATCAACTTTTGGGAGAACAAGAGCTAGTCATTCGTCCTTTAGGGGACTTGATCGGAGTCACCCCTTATGTTCATGGAGCCAGCATTTTAGCAGATGGTCAACTGTCTCTTGTACTAAATGGAGCGAGGTTGCTGCAAAAAGCCTTCGATCGACCGCCTGACAAAAAACCAGATCAGCGACCGCCTTCAGTGCCTTTGCTGATCGAACAACCGTCGGCTTCTAATCAGAGTACTTTACCTGCAGGGCGCGATCGCAAGCTTGATCCAAAATCCAGTCCGCCAATTCTAATTGTGGAAGACTCGATTACAGTTCGCCAAGCGCTGGCACTGACGCTGCAAAAAGCGGGTTATCGGGTATTTCAAGCAGAAGATGGATCTCAAGCCCTTGAGCAATTTCAACATCAAACAGACATTCAGTTAGTCATCTGCGATCTTGAAATGCCCCGCATGAGCGGATTTGAGTTTCTCAGCCACCGTCAACAAATCCCGGCTTTGTCCAATGTTCCGGTGATGATGTTGACCTCTCGAAGTGATGAAAGACACCGACTTTTAGCATCGCAGCTAGGAGCTACTGCTTATATGACAAAACCCTACATGGAATACAAGCTACTTGGCATCGTAGCAGAGCTACTCGAAAGAACAGTCCAAAAATCCCGGTCTAAGTGAGGAATCCAATGGAGGCATTACAAAGCGCGATACAAAGGTTAGCAGTCGAGAAGTTTATTGTGTTTACAATCGCAGACCATTCTCTAGCCCTGCCGATCGCAGAGGTGCTGCGGGTGGTGAATTGTCCGGCTAAAACAAGTCGTGAACTCGAAGAAATTGGGATGCTCCAGATTGATCGCTATGTGATTAGAGTTTTAGATCTGCGTCAGCAGTTGAACGCAGAGGCTTTATCTCAACAACCCAACGACCCCTCTTTCTTAGTGATTATTCAAAACTCTGAAGGAGAACTTTGGGGAATTCCGGTAGATAAACCCCCTAATGTGATGGAGTTTCCGCTCCAAATGATGCGACCCCTGCCATCGGGGGAATTTAACGTTCTCAAAATTGCCAGCCATGTGGCTGTCATCTCTCACGAGAAAGTCACGGCAACTATTTTCCTAGTAGATTTGAAACGAGTCTTAAATCACTCACAGAAAAGAGTGGGCGACTATCCGGTCGAAATGAAATTGCTTAACTAACTCTTTAAAGACTGAACATTTTGGAGAGTCAAACGTAAATTTTGAGGTCACTTCGAGAGTCTGGGCGCTGTTTTCAAGGTTTTATACTCTTTAGTTCGTTATTCGCTTGATTGATACACGATGCATTCTTAATTTAAGAATCTACAGATAAGTTCGTTCAAGAATACCAACTAAATTTTATGATTGTGAGGAATCAGTAATTGTTTATCGAAGCTTTCACTAAGATGATTCATTCTGATTAATTAGTGATAGGCTGCTATAAAGACGAGACCGCTTCAGGTGCATCTAACTTCCGTCAAACTAGCGTAAATTGTGCAGCAAGATTTCATTCCGCTAGTCATTACTACTGCTTGCACTGAGCCAGAGAAGATTCAATCATGAACACGATTTCTATGGTTAGCCACCAACTGTTTCAACGCTTACACCCTCTAAGTTTATTGGCGCAACTAACCAGCCGTCAAACAAATGGCTGCCTCCAAGTTGTCAGCGAGTCTACTTCTTGGTTTATTTATTTAGACCAGGGAAGACTTACGTTTGCCACTAGCTCCGTTGACCCCTTTGAGCGACTCGATCGACACTTGCGTCAACTAAGTCGCCAAGTTCCTGCATTAGTCAGTGCTGTCCGAGTTCAAGTGCGCCTGCTCTTTGAACATGCAGCCGGAAGTTACCCGTTGAGCAGCACTGACTATCAAGCGATTAACTGGTTAGTTGAACAGCAATATCTCAATCTATCTCAAGCAGCCGCACTGGTTGAAGAAATCGCGAAAGAAGTAATCGAGCCATTTCTCGATGTCACTGAGGGCATGTATGAGGTAATCGACAAACAGAGCTTTGAAACGTATCCCAACTTATGTCACATTGATCCGCGCTCGATCGTAGAACACTGTCACAGCCAGTTACGACGGCGGCAGACGACAAACCAACCTGCTGCCAGGGTTCAAAGTTCCGATTCGATTCGCAATCTTTTGAATGAGCGTTCCTATCAAGGCAATGCCTACCAAAATAGCCCTCAGACATCTCAATCTAATCAAGTCGGGCGACAAAATGAGTCGAATGGGGCAACCAACAAACTGAGAACTAAGCCATCTGAGCCTGTCGCCAAAGCTCACTATACAGTGGCATGTATTGACGATAGCCCTACGGTTCTACAGGCAATCAACACCTTTCTAGATGACTCCAACTTTTCGGTCTTGATGATTAACGATCCTGTAAAAGCGCTGATGCAAGTCATTCGCAACCGACCTGATATGGTTTTGTTAGATGTTGGGATGCCTAATCTAGATGGCTATGAGCTATGCTCCCTCCTGCGAAGACACCCCAGCTTCAAAAGCATCCCAATCATCATGGTGACGGGGCACACGGGCTTTATCGATCGCGCGAAAGCCAGACTTGTCGGGGCATCTGGTTACCTAACAAAACCATTTACACAACCAGAATTGTTGAAGATGATGTTTAAGCATCTGATGTAATGCTCCCTTAGCAACCTACGTCTACTGACTAAAGATGCAAGTTAATTTTCTAGATAATGCCAACATGTAGAGGATTATGAGCCTAACATTAATGCGGACAGTTTTAGTTGTAGAAGACACGCCTTCTGAAATGGAATTACTCAGTCACTATTTACAGGAGAGTGGCTACGCAGTGATTGGCGCAATTAGTGCAAAAGAGGCTCTCAATAAAGCGATCGAGCTTAAGCCAGATGTGGTCGTCACCGATGTCGTCATGCCAGGAATGAGCGGGTTTGAACTCTGTCGCAATCTCAAAAAGAATCCCAATACTGAAAAGGTGCCGATTATTATTTGCACCTCTAAAGGGCAGGAAATCGACAAACTGTGGGGAATGCGACAAGGGGCAGACGTGTATATTACCAAGCCTTTTACGCGAGAGGAATTGATTCGGGCTGTGCGATCAGTTGGAGGCTAGACGAGTGCAAACTTCCGCCCTGACCCTGACCTCAGATCAAATTCACGGCAACCTTGTTGCACCGCCGAAAGCACCCGGAGATGCCTATCTGAAATTTGAGATCGCTCAAGGCATTCAGGCAGTCATCCCAATGCACCAGGTGCAGGAAGTGCTGGTGTTGCCCCCACAGCGTCTAACCGCTATGCCCAACATGCCTACCTGCATTTTGGGACTGACGCATCACCGCAGTCGCGTGCTGTGGGCAGCCGATTTGGCAAAGCTGTTAGATATCGGTTCGCTTGATCCCAGCCCCCGACAGTATGACTTAATGATTCTGCTAACAGTTTCAACGGCGATCGCTATAGCAGTCCAGAGAGTTGACGGCATTCTATCGATCGCTCCTGAAACGATTCAGCCGCCGCCTAGTCATATCGCTGTGCATCTGCTCACTTATCTGCGAGGCTGTGTTTTGCAGTCTCAAGACTTTCTGTTGGTGTTAGATGCTGAGTCAATTTTGCAGTCAGCAGTTTTTCAAGGACACCAGGCTTTCCAGTCTTAACGTTAGTTCGACGAGTTTTTTCGCTTCGTTCTCAGCGGCTTCCCGACTTCACAATCTGGTGATGTGTATCCTATTTTGTCTACCCACTACTCGCTTGAGAGCCTCATTTTATGGTCGAACAGATTAGTGCAACCAATCAAAATTCTACTTTGCCCCCCTTGCCGTTGGGTTCATCTCAAACCGTGGCAGAAGCGAGAAAGCTATCGTCTCAAGCTGTAAATCGAATGTCTGATCAGTCTCGTCATTTGAGTTCCAGGGTTCAAGCAATGAATCTGAAAACCAAAGCGACTATGATTGCACTAGCGATCGGAACCTTACCTATTCTAGGAATTGGGGTGATTGCCTATCACTTTGCAGACCAGGCAATTAAAAGAGAAATCATCACGGCTCAAGAAGCTAGCGCGACTGGGCTATCTGATCAGATCAGCCGTTATATGCTGGAGCGCTATAGAAACCTTCAGGGGCTGGCTCGCTTGCCGATTTTGATGGGTGCCAAGGACAGAGGAACTATTTCGACCGAAGACCAGCAAGCCTTGTTCAACCAGTTCTTAGAGACTTACAACACCCATGAAAGCGTTGCTGTGCTCGACCTCAATGGAGAAGTCATTCTTCAATCTAAAGGGGCAAAGGTTCAAAACCAGAGAGAGCAGCCCTATTTTCAGTCTGTTCTTAAGAGCAATAGTCCCTATATTGAGGGGAGCATGGCATCCACTCTTGAGAAAGATGCTGCGATTCATATGGCAGCTCCGGTTCGAGATAGTACGACGGAAAAAACGATCGCGATCGTTCGCACCGTGATTCCGCTCGAAAAATTACAGGATATTGCCCGCAACTATCGACTGAATGGCAAAAAGTACTTTCTGAGCGATGCTACCGGTAAGATTTTTATTGCCTCAGAAAAGAATCAGGTCGGGCAAGACGCACGAGCCAGTTTTTTGAGTCTTGCTCAGCTACAAGCTGAAAAAAAGGTAGGAACACTGCTCTCAGTTAACTCGTTAGACAAGTCTCAGCAATTAATGAGCTATGCACCTCCGATTAACGTCGCAGGTTTGCCATCGCTAAACTGGGAGGTGATTTTAACTGCAAACCCCAACGCTGCCTTCGCCCCCCAAAAACAGTTGTTAGCCGCCTTAACCCTTGGAACATTGCTTACCGCGCTGTTAGTAGCGGTGGTGATCACAATCATCGCGAGAAAAGCCGTCCGCCCCATCTTAAGCGCAACCAAGGCCGTAGAAAAAATGGGTCGAGGAGAACTTGACACCCGTGTAGACGTGCAGGGAGGAGATGAACTCGCGGTCTTAAGCGCTAACATCAACCAGATGGCAGAGCAGCTACAAGATTTGCTGCAACGACAAACCCAAAGCGCTCAACGATCGCAGCTTTTTAGTCAAGTTATTGGCAACATTCGTCAGTCGTTCAGTTTTGACAAGATTCTGCAAACTGGGGTAGACGAAGTTCGAGACTTTTTCCAGGTTGATCGCGTGGTGATTTATCGATTTAACGACGACTGGCTCAGCGGTCAGATCACAGCGGAATCTGTAGGAGCGGGTTGGATCAGGGGAATGGGAAAAGTGATTGACGATCCACTTAAACCGGGGGATGTCGATCGCTACCGGAGCGGAAAAATTTGGTTTGTTGAGGATGTTCAGAATGCGGGTCTAACTGAATGTCACTGCGAGATTCTAGAGCGACTAGAAGTGAAAGCCAACATTGTTGCGCCCATTCTGCGAAACAATGAGTTGATTGCTCTAATTTGCGCACACCAATGCTCTGGACCCCGCAAATGGCAAGCAGAAGAAATCGACTTTTTTGGTCAACTAGCAATTCAAATCGGCTACGCCTTAGACCAGGCGCATTTATTGGAGCAAACAGAGCAAGCGCGGCAAGAAGCCGAAACTGTTTCTGAAGAACGACGACAGCAAAAAGAAGAATTTCAAGTGCAGTTGCTCAACTTGCTAGTAGATGTCGAAGGCGTAGCACAAGGCGATCTCACCGTTCGAGCCGATGTCACTGCCGGAGATATTGGCACTGTTGCTGACTTCTTTAACTCGATCGTAGAAAGTTTGCGCCAAGTCGTCACGCAGGTCAAGCAAGCAGCCGCTCAGGTCAACACCTCCTTAAATGGGGATGAAGAGGCAGTTCGCAAACTGTCAGCAGAAGCGGTTCAGCAGGCAGAAGAAACCAGTCGCACCCTCAACTCAGTCGAAGAGATGATGCGATCGATTCAGGCAGTTTCAGACAGTGCACGGCAAGCGGCGGAAGTCTCTCGCACTGCCTCGCTCACTGCTGAAGCTGGGGGAATGGCGATCGATTTAACGGTGCGAAACATTCTGAATCTGCGAGAAACCATTGGCGAAACGGCTAAAAAGGTCAAGCGTCTGGGCGAATCTTCGCAACAGATCTCTAAAGTCGTGTCGCTGATCAATCAGATTGCCCTGCAAACCAATCTTTTAGCCATCAATGCTGGCATTGAAGCAGCACGGGCAGGCGAAGAGAGTCAAGGGTTTGCAGTAGTTGCCGAAGAAGTCGGTGAGTTGGCAGCACGATCGGCAGCCGCCACGCGAGAAATTGAGCAAATTGTGGCAGTGATTCAACGCGAAACGAGTGAAGTTGTGAGCGCGATGGAGGCGGGCACCACTCAGGTGATTGAAGAAACCCGCCTCGTCGAAAACGCCAAGCAAAGTTTAGAGCAAATTCTGGTTGTGTCTCACCAGATTGATCAATTAGTGCGATCTATTTCTGATGCAACCGTCTCTCAGGTCGAAACCTCGCAAGGGGTCACTCGCCTGATGCAAGACATTGTGCAAGTCGCGGGACGCACCTCTAACTCATCGCTCCAGGTTTCGCAATCTCTCAGACAAACGGTAGCGGTTGCCAAAGAATTGCAGGAATCGGTAGAAACATTCAAAGTCATCCGCACTGAAATTGTGGAGGTGACACCGGCGATCGAGCCGATCCTTCCCAGTCCCCCTTGACAAGCTTGTCATTACCAACATCTTTTTCTACGAAAAAGATAGCAGCGGTTTGATCTTCCAGGATGCTGATTCTCTCGTATCTTATTCTCAACAGCGAGAACTTGGTGAGAATGAATTACCTACCTGAAGTATTCTCCTGGCAACGCTTTCAAAACTTGTTGGTCATAACAAGCTTAACAAGAGAGATGCCAGAACCAGGGGAATCTGCATGGGTCACTAAATCTATATCAGAATTTTGAGCTTTGAGTTAATTGACCCCTCAAGTTTCTCAGCTCAAAACTCAAAACTCAAAACTCAAAACTCTCTAAAGCTATGTCACACGCTAAGGAACTCGAAATTCGCCGCCAGTTCCTCGATGAGGCGCAAGAGTATCTACAGAGCCTGGATGCGGCGCTGATGGGTCTGGCAGGTAATCGGGTCGATATTCAAAAACTTAACGCAGCACTGCGGGCAGCCCATTCGATTAAGGGTGGAGCGGGCATGATGGGGTTTCAGGTGCTGAGCAACCTGGCGCATCGCTTAGAAGATTCTTTCAAAGTCTTGAAGGTAGACAAAGCGATCGTCGTCACTTCCTATCTCGAGAATCTGCTGCTTTCAGCCGTAGATTGTCTGCATCGGGTGATTGAGAGCGATCGCCACAACACCCCAATTGATCCTGATTGGCTCTCCACAGAAGTCGATCTGCTCTTTGAGCAACTGCATCAACAGTTAGGCGATCCGCAAGACGAGAGCGCCGCATCTCTCTTGTCTCCAGAGGAAGGACAGGACATTGTTCCTCTACTGTTTGAAACCGAAGTAGAAGGCTGTTTGCAGCGGCTAGAAGGCGTGTTGGAATTGCCCGACCAGCCTTGTTTGCAGGAAGAACTCACCATTCTTGCCCAAGAGTTAGGTGGGTTAGGAGAAATGCTACAACTTTCTGCGTTCAGTCGCTTGTGTGAGTCGGTTGTTCACTATTTGGAGGCAGGTGAGTATGATGCCGTGACGATCGCCCGTGCAGCTCTACAAACTTGGCGACAAGCGCAGGTACTGGCAATCAACGGACAGTGTGAGCAAATTCCGATGACCATCACGCTACAAGCCGCCGCAGTTGGGCTGGTCGCAAACGCGCAGACTCATAGCAGCGCAGAGAGAGAACCGGAGGAACAAGAAGCAGTCGAGTCACCTAATCTGACGTTCAATTGGGAAGAAGCAGTGCTTTCGTCGGTGGCATTTGCCGCAGATTCCTTAACTGATGTGACTGACCCTCAAGAATCAATTCCAGCCTGGTATACGGAAGCGTTGGTTGCAGATCCAGTCGCTGACGATGCCTATCTCGATCAACCTACCATCGAGCCAGTACAAGCGAGTATTGGCAAAGCACAGGTTTCTGACTTCAAAGTGTTAGAAGTTCAGCCTGATCCTGATGCTCCGGCACTAGACGAAGACTCAGATCTAACGGTTCGAGTTCCGGTCAAGCAACTGAATCAGTTAAACGATCTGTTTGGCGAGTTGACCCTCGATCGCAATGGCTTAGACCTCTACATTAAGCGGATTCGCAACCTGACTCGACTATTGCAAGAGCGAGTCAGGGCGCTCGATCAAGCCAACAGCAAAATACGAATCGTCTACGATAAAGTCGCGTCAGAACTAGGTTCGCCAACTTTGAGGAGCGGATTAAAGCTGCTTGCAGGAGGGCCTAATCAGGAATCCTCTAGCGCATCACACCTCAAAGATTCAAATTTCACTAAATTTGATGCGCTAGAAATGGATTGCTATAGCGATCTCCACTTACTGTCGCAACAAGTGATGGAAACGATCGTTCAAATTCAAGAAGTCACAGATGACGTTGACCTCAGCTTAGAAGAGACTGAACAAGTCAGCCGCAACCTCAACAAAACGGCAAAACAACTGCAATCGGGACTGACTCGATTAAAGATGCGTCCTCTTTCAGATATTGTCGATCGCTTTCCTCGTGCCCTTCGAGAACTCTCTCTACAGTATGGCAAACAGGTGCAGCTAAAAGTTTTTGGCAAAGGAACGCTCACCGATCGCAACATTCTAGAAATGCTGAATGATCCATTAATGCACCTGCTCCGCAACGCATTTGATCATGGCATCGAACCCCCTGAAACCCGAATCTTTAACGGGAAGCCAGCCGAGGGTTTGATTGAGATTCGGGCATCTCAGCAAGGCAACCGGACTGTGATCACGGTGCGGGATGATGGAGAAGGCATTCCAATCCACAAAATTCGCGCTAGAGCAGAGCAGATGGGCTTAGATGCCACCCTGTTAGCGGCTGCCAGCGATGAAGAATTGCTGTCTCTGATCTTTGAGCCAGGATTTAGCACCAGCGATCAGGTGACTACCCTGTCTGGTCGAGGAGTGGGTATGGATGTCGTGCGGAGTAATCTCAAACAAATTCGAGGCGAAGTCAACGTCAATACTCAAGCAGGGATAGGGACAACATTCACCCTTTCTATTCCCTTCACCCTTTCGACTGTGCGAGTCTTGCTAGTCGAGAGTCACGGCATGTTACTTGCCTTCCCCACCGATATCATCCAAGAGATGTTTTTGCTCAAACCAGAACAAGTTATTCAAACAGTGGGGAGCGAAATTATCAATTGGCAAAATCAGGCAGTCCAGTTAGTTCGGTTGCAGCGCTGGTTGACCTTCAACTGTCCCCTTCCACCGCATGGGTTTGAAACACAGCCAACGATCGCGACTGCCAGCGTGCTCATTGTCAATCAAGGGAGTCAAATCTTTGGGATACAAATCGATCGCTGTTGGGGTGAGCAAGAAACCACAATCCGGCGAGTTAACGGCACTTTACCCCTACCTTCTGGCTTTAGTAACTGCACCATTATTGGGAACGGGCGAGTCGTACCACTCGTTAACATATCAGAACTGCTGCGCTGGATTACAAGCTGTGAGCGATCGAGCGTCAAAACCAGCTCAACACCCTCACCGCACCCTCTCGAAGTGGCTCCCTCACTGTCGCGCGTTGCGCCCACCTTACCTTCGAGCCAACCCCAAACCGTCTTAATTGTGGATGACTCAATCAATGTGCGCCGCTTCTTGGCGTTGACCTTAGAAAGAGCTGGGTATCGAGTCGAACAAGCCAAAGATGGACAGGAGGCTTGGGAACGCCTGGAGAGCGGTTCAAACGTTCAGGCAGTCATTTGTGATATTGAGATGCCGCGTCTTGATGGCTATGGCTTGTTAGCAAAGGTCAAGGCAACTTCAAGCTTAGACCGTTTACCGATCGCCATGTTGTCTTCTCGCAGTAGCAATAAGCATCGCCAGTTAGCCATGAGCCTGGGAGCAAGCGCTTACTTTACCAAACCTTACAACGAACAAGTGCTTCTACAAACCTTGGCTCAAGTGATGAATTTAGCAGCAGCAATCTAGTCTGCTTAATAAAAAATGAGTAACCATTCTTCGCACTTGGCTTTTTTAGAGCGGTTTTATGACCTGTCGATCGGGCGTAAGCAAGCGATCGCTCTGGTGGTGTGTGAACTCATTCCGATTGTAGGATTTGGAGTGGGTTCAACATTGGTGTTAATGAATAGTTTACGCACACAGCTATTATCACAAGCAAAGTCAGAAGTTGCTGTCACCGAAATAAACTACAACATCAAAGTAAATCAGATGGCTTTCGGCTCACGCGGTCAGTCAGATAACCCGGCAATTATCAACGCGGCTAGAGCGTATCAGCGAGGTGAACCCTTAGGAGGTGATTTGCAGAATCAAGTCAAACAGATTTTGCAAAATGAAGTCAAAGCCCGAAAGATAGAGTATGCAACGCTAGTCAGTAAAGATTTACGAATTGTGGCAAATGCAAACGCGAATCGCACTGGCGAAACAATTTCATTCGCAAATCTAGCTGATTTGATCAAGCAATCGATCAAAGACACGCAGCAGATCAAAGCCAGCGAAGTTGTGCCTTGGGATGAACTTGTGAAAGAAGCGCCGCCGCTTCCTGACGGGTTTGCCAAGCAGGATGCGATCGTTCGCTATGTCGTCACGCCTGTCAAAAACCCCGACACTCAAGAAGTTGTGGGAGCGTTAGTGTTTGGAGACATCGTGAATGGCAAACTGCCGATCGTCGAGAACACATTGAAAGCCTTTGACGGGGGTTACAGCGCGATTTATTTGCGTCAGCCTAAAGGAGATTTTGCCCTGGCAGTTTCTCTCAATCAGGGGAATGATCAAAAATCAAATCAGCGTGTAGCCCTCCCAGATACGTCGCTGCTGACAAAGGCGGCGGCTGCCAAAGGAGAGGCAGTCACTCAACGTCTCACGATTGGCGATCAAACTTACACAGTTGCAGCCAAAGCTTTGCCTAATCGCATTATCGAGAACTCGAATGGATCGTCTGCTGTTTTCAATAGCGATCCGGCTGCACTTCTGGTTCGAGGCACCCCAGAGAATACGCTCAACGGTCTGTTAATGACGAGCTTGGTGCAAGAGGCGATCGTGCTGTCTCTATCCCTTGTAGTAATCATCGGCTGGAGCATTCTTTTCCGGCGAACGATCGTCAGACCGATCCGGCAGTTGGAGCAAGCAACGCAAGAATTTGAAGGCGATCGCACAGTCCGTGCTGAAGTATTTTCACAAGATGAAGTCGGACAACTTGCCCACGCCTTTAATCGAATGGCTAACAGCATTGTCCTGTCTGAGACGGCTCTAGCAGCAGAAGCAACTCGTCAAGAACAACAAGCCAAAGCAGCGAAAGCCTTGAGCGATGTCACACTGCGAATGCACCGCTTACTCAACACAGATAGCATTTGGCAAACTGCGGTAGACGAAGCCTACGACGTTCTCAAAGTCGATCGGGCGTTAGTCTATTCTTTCGATCCTGATTCACTCACTGCCACGGTTGTTGCCGAAGCGATCGTCTCTGGTCGCGCCAATGCCATTAAAACAGTGATTGCAGATCCTCTCGGATTATCGACGGTGGATCAATACTCAACTAAATCAGCCTGGACGATTTGTGACGTTGATAGAGAAACAATTAACGGTCGTCACCAAAACCACTTAAACTCGCTGAATGTAAAGGCGGAAATCGCGGCACCGATTCAGAGCAATCATCGCGTGATTGGCTTATTGTCCGTTCATCAATGTTCTCAACCCCGCCAGTGGCACAGCTCTGAGACCAATTTTCTGACTCAACTGGCACTTCAGATTGGCTACGCGCTTGACCAAGCACAACTCTTGCGAGAAAAACAGAACGCCTTGAAAGTGTCAGAAGCCCTGCAAGTGTCAGAAGCCCTGCAAAGTTCGCTTCAGCATCAGATCATTACCTTGCTGACTGAAGTAGAAGGAGCCTCTAGAGGCGATTTAACCGTGCGGGCTGAGGTTACGGCGGGGGATATTGGCACGGTTAGCGACTTCTTTAATGCGATCGTCGAAAATCTGCGCCAAATTGTGGTCAAGGTCAAGCAATCAGCCGTTCAGGTCAATCACCTGCTGGGCGAAAATGAAGGCGCAATGCGAGAACTGGCAGATGAGGCACTCAAGCAAGCTGAGGAAACCACCTACATTCTCGACTCAGTTGAGCAAATGACTCACTCGATTCAAGCGGTTGCAGATAATGCTCACCAAGCCGCAGAGGTAGCGCGAAGTGCTTCGGATACCGCAGAAGGCGGAGAATCTGCAATGGATGTCACGGTGCAAAAGATTACTAGTTTGCGGCAAACGATCGAAGATGCGACCAAAAAGGTGAAGCAGTTAGACGAAGCGTCTCAGCAAATTTCTAGAGCCGCTTCATTAATCAGTGAGATTGCAGTGCAGACCGATTTGCTGGCGATCAATGCCAGTCTTGAAGCGTCTCGTGCGGGAGAACACGGGCGTGGATTTGCAGTGGTTGCCTCAGAAGTGGCTGAATTAGCAGCACGATCGACCGCAGCCACCCATGAGATTGAGCAAATTGTGGAGGCAATTCAGCACGAGACTAGGGTAGTAGTGGATGTGATGAAGCAGGGAGCTATTCAGGTCGTAGAAGGTGCCCACTCAGTCAGAAACGCCAAGCAGAGCCTGATTCAAATTGTGCATGTCTCGCACAAAATTGATACGCTGGTGCAGTCAATTTCGCAAGCTACGGTTTCTCAAGCGCAAACATCGCGATCGGTCACCAGTTTAATCAAAAATATCGCTCAAGTTTCTACCCGCACCTCAGATTCTTCGCGTCGGGTTTCTGAAGCACTGCACCAGACGGTGGATGTGGCACAGGAATTGCAAAACTCGGTCGAGATGTTTAAGGTAGATGCCGAAAGCGGCACGAGCAATGATTCACTCTAAGAGGACGTTTGAAAAGTATAGAAAATCTCTTTGCGGCGTTGCTGTCCCGCCCCGGATTGAAATCGGGGCTAATGGTGCGAAGTCCGTTGAAACTCACATCTTGCACCTGAGCTAAAACTGCCTTTATTGAGAATGGAAAAGCTTGAAAAGCTCACTATTTCATTCCAAAATTGGCTTATTGAGATTGGTGCAAGATGTGAGTTGAAACGGACTGAAGACGACCAACTTCTCTCCCAGTCCTCTTCAGAGGACTTCGCACTGTTAGCCCGAACTTTCAGTTCAGGGCGGGCTAGGCGATCAACGGAAACTTTTCAAACATCCTCTAAGTGCGATATCTCATGAACGCTAACGACTTTCTCAAACAATTTGCAGCAGGTGAAAGAGACTTTAGAGGCACCGACTTGCAGGGAACTAACTTGCAGGGCGCGACTTTACAAGGATTAGATTTTTGGCACGCCAACTTGAGCGAAACCAACTTTAGACAAGCCGATCTGCAACAGGGCAATCTTCAGCAGGCTAATCTGGAGCAGGCGGATTTACGCGCCGCAGATCTGAGTGGTGCAGACTTGAGAGCAGTCGATTTAAGTCGCACCGAGTTAGACGATGCAATTTTGCAAGGCGCACTGTACGACGAGACTACTCAATTTCCTCAAGCCTATGATCTGAGTCAGTCGGGAGCTTACCGAATTGCACCTCGCAGCCTCTTAAAACGCGCAAATCTTCAAGGATCTGATCTGAGTGGCGCAGACTTAACGCAAGCAAATTTAAGCGGTGCTGATCTCAGACACGCGATCGGGTTTGGGGCGACCCTGCGACAGGCAATTCTAATCAAGGCTGATTTATCTAATGCCGTGTTGAATGCAGCCGATTTACGATCGACAGATTTCAGTAGTGCAACCCTCAACTACACCGATCTCAGTGAGGTTGACTTGCGTCGCTCAAACCTCCAAAATGCCAAGTTTACTGACGCAGATCTGACAGGCGCAGACCTCAGAAGCGCCAATCTATTTGGCGCAGATCTCTCGTCTGCTCGCTTGAAGGGAATCAACTTACAGGGCACACTCTACGATCGCACCACACAATTTCCTGAAGGATTTTCTCCCCAAGAGTTAGGAGCTTATCTGATCATGCCAGATGCTTCCCTGCGAGGCGCAGACCTGAGTGAGGCAAAGTTGTCAGGAGTCAATTTGAGCAATGCTGATTTATCAGGAGCGACGCTTTGGAAAGCCGATCTTTGGGGCGCAAATCTGAGTGATGCTGATCTGACTAACTCTAACTTAGCGAAAGCAAAGCTGGGGGGAGCCAACTTAATCGGCGCGAATTTAATGGGTACAGATTTAACGGATGCAGATTTAACAGATGCAGTCTTAGACTAACTGTTAAGGAGTTTAGGGCATTGCTGAATGCAAGTATGAATTGCCCTCCTCACGAAGTGGGGCGAAGCCCTCCCCAACCCTTCTCCCTGGGGAGAAGGGAGCCAGAAATCCTGTCCCCTCTCCTTTTGGGAGAGGGCTAGGGTGAGGGCAATTCATACTCAGATTCAGCAACGCCGCATTTTGCTCATCTCAAAAATTCTGATTGGGATGGTCTTGCATTGGTGCGACGGTTTTCAGGCAGTTTTAGCTGATATGGATTTTGCGGCTCTGGTGGCATCAAAAAGCGGTTTCCCCAGCCGCCATTAATATCTTCTGGCTTTAAAGGGGGTGGAGTCGTTTTGCTTGTAGGAAGCGCGATCGCCAGTTTCTGCGCCGCTTGCAGATAGCGATCGCCGTCCGTTGTGCTTTGCACCAGTTGACTGTTGAGCGCTTTCCCTTGCTTCTCTAGTTGCTGCTCGATTTGCCGCAGGTGATCCGCCTTGTCGCCCGGAGGCAACGTGGCTAGAAACACTACATCAGAGGCTGGATTGACCGCCAAGTTGAGATCCGATCGCAACCCTTGCCAAGCTTCCTGAAACTGACCATCCGGTGCAACTTGCCATAGGTTCAAAGTTGCCTGCCATTTCCCCTGAGTCACCTTTGCAGTTTGATATGCCAGGATAGAGTAAGTAGGCTTAGAACGCAGGGCTTTGGAAGCAGGATACAAATAGCGAATTGCAGCAACCCGAATCTGACTCTGATTAGGTAAGTCAGTGTTGCCCTGAATTGCATACTCCCCCGGTGTGTTTGACGGCAGCACTTGAATTTGAAGATCTGCGTTAGAGAGTGATTGCGATCGCAACAACGGCAGTTGTGAGCAACCACACAACCCTAACAAAGCAACACTCATCCAACTTTTAAGAGATTGACTCATCTAACAATTCCCTATTTAACACGGGTCGATCAACATGCTACTAGTCCCGACGAAATGTCTCCATCGCTTTACCAAAGCTACTTCCTCGCATTAAAGAGATCAAACTGAGTTTTGAGTCGGAAGCCAACAACAGTCTCAGAAAATTGATTGCGCTCTTGCACGGTGAAACCTAGTCGGAGATTGGACAAAATCTGAAAATCATAAAATAGCTCCAGCACATCAGGCACCTTTGCATCATCTTGACGACGCAGATCACCGTTAGATAATCCTCGTCCATACCCCAGCCCTAGTCGATCGTGGGGCATTAATAAATCTAGAAAATTGAACCCCAGACTGTAGGTATCTCCGCCCCGATCTAAAGCGAGATTGTCATAATGCCCATATCGCCCAAACAGTCCGAGTTTGAGACTAGGAATAAACAATTCTCCGTTTACCCCGTAGGCGACTTCGCGGTCTCCAGACCGAGTTCCCGTTGTTCCATCGCTGCGAGAAATCTGAAACACTTCTCGAAAACTATCGCGCTGTCCGGCATCACGATCGCTCGCATAGGTGCCTCGAAGAATGAAATTGCCAGCTCGCACAGCAATCTCCCCAGCAAACGCATCTAAAGCAAAGTTGCCCAAGTCGCGAGTCGAAGAAAAGGTCGCTGCCTTCGCCTCCAGGTTGTCTGTGATTGCCCAGTTGACTAGCACTCCCGGACGGGAAGCAATGCCCGTTGCGCTCAAAGCTGGATTCGTTTGCAACACAGGATTAAAGAAATGAGTTGCTCCATCTTTGGCAAAGCTGTTGCGATCGAAGTATGAGGTCAGATCCATCTGCCCCACCACAAAGCGCAGACCTGGCAAACTTGAAGGAGAGACGGCAAAATATAACTCGTTAATGCTCAACCCAGGCACCCGCGAATCTGAAAAGGCGTTGCCCGTCGTGAGATCAACAACAGCACCAAACAGAGCATCAGGGCTAATTGGGTAAAGAGCAGACACTCGCGCCCGTGCCGAAAATTCATCTCCTTGATTAAGCAAAACGCCTTGTAGCTGAATGGAGGGAGTTCCTAGAATTTTGCTGGCTGACTGTGTTTTTTGGGGGGACAACCCTTTCCGATCGTCTCTAGATTGCGCGAGTAGAGGAGACGCTTCCTTAGAGGAAGGTGTTTGCGGCGATTCTATGCGGTTGGCAGTTTCAGAATTATTTGTGGATGCTGAAGCCTTCAAATCTGTCTCAGAAGGGACTTTATCTTCCAAAACGGTGGTTGCGATCGCAGACACAGATCGGCTGTCTGGTGCAACGATGGCTTCTGAAGTCTGTTTTAGGTCAGCCAGTTCAAGATTAGCAGCAATCTCTGTACTAGACGGTGGAACACTTGCTGTCTGCAATGACTTTTTGAGCGCGAGGTCTTGATTCTTAACCGATAAGCAATGATGTTCCTGGGCACAGAAGCTGGCAAGATTCACTTGTTCTTCTACAACCATCTGCTCGATCGAGTGAGCACGATCGGGCAAATAAGCTTGAGATGGCTGAATTGCTAGACCCTCGATTAACAAAATAGAGAGTGCTGCGGCTGAAATTGAGCCGATCGATCGCAGGGGTATCCCCCAAAATAGAGCTAAACGGTTGCTTTGCAGTTCCTCCAAGAGGAAACCGTCATTGATCGTCCATGAAATTGTATGTTTCATTAGAATGTTCTAGATCTGTGATGAGTTCAAAAGGTTCTAACCCTTATGCCAGAGAACTACTCAACCTTAAATAAGAGTTGAATAGACCTTTTGCAAAAGTCGATTTTGTATAGTCTTGAGTCTTAAGGATTGGGAATTAAATAACTCCGACAATTGCAACGCTCCTTCGCCCCCCAAATCCCCCATTCTGGGCAGGGCTGATTAGTTGTCACCAGATAAAATCTACAAGCTTGGGTCTTCGTTCAGCATCAAATGATGCCTCGACGCAAGATAAGGGGTACATATTTTCTTTCTCGACCTTAAATTAGCCCTGCCATTCTGGGGGACTTTGAGTCAGTAAGAGAGTCAACGTTTCAGCCCTGACCTGAGAGTCAAAGCCCCCTACTCGTGGAGGATTTAGGGGCTTCCGATGATTCAAACAAAGCGGTAAAGCCATGTCTGTAGGGTGAAGGCAAATTCCGGTTTTATTTAATCCAAACTCCTAAGCAAAGAACCCATGACCCAATGACTGCCCGACTAAAATTTCACAACTCAATCAGAATTGCGATAGTTCAAGCAGGTAACGCTTAAAAACTGTGAGTCTGGCAGTTGTGTGTACAAAACCTCGAATGACACACAACAGTCTTACTTAAACCCAAGTTGTTTTCAGGAAGAGTTTTTAGATCTTTATAGAGAAAATACAATCTCTACTGTAAATGTCGCAATAAAAAATTAAAAACAAATGCACCTGGAGAGTATCGTACACTTTTGGCTAGAGTATGGAGTGTAGAAAGGTGAGCAGTAGAGAATGGACAAATCGAAGAAACTATGACCATTCAACTCAAATCTCACTGCTCAATCAAGATTGCTATAGGCTTGAACAAAATGTCAAATCGCTTCAAGGTGATTCTCTAAAGACTTGGAAAACATAGAGCGCATTATGAATTCTCCAACTTTGAAGATAGTTAAAAGTCAACTGAAAAAATTAGCGCCTAGCAAAAAGCTTTTACTGAGAGCAGACTCTAACCAATCTCGGCAACAAGATTATGGAACTCCTGCTTCAAGACTTTTGGGATTCATCAAAAATTTCTATCGGGGAGTGATCGCGATCGCCCTGGTTGGCGGGTTGCTTGCGCTGTCTTTCTGCGCTCAGACTTCAGCAGAGTCCGCAAAACCTTTTACGCCTATTCAAGTTCCCCTTTCGACGCGAGGATCTGACATTGTTGATGCTGCAAACCGCCCCATATTGCTCAGAGGCGTAAACTGGTTTGGGATGGAGAGCGAGTCTCAGATACCGCATGGGCTATGGTTGAGAGACTATAAAGAGATGCTGGCACAAATTAAGAGCTTAGGTTACAACTTGATTCGGTTGCCCTACTCTGTGAAGGCGCTTCAGGGAACAAGTGTCAACGGCGTTAATTTTGAGCTAGGAAGCAACCACGGTTTACAGGGGAAAACACCGATAGAGGCAATGGACTTAATTGTCCAAGAAGCAGGACGACAAGGTTTATTAATTTTGTTAGATTGCCATCGGTTGAATAACGATCGCATTCCCGAACTCTGGTATGGAGACGGTTTCACAGAAGCCGATTGGATTAACACCTGGATCATGCTGGCGGAGCGATACAAAAATCAGCCAAATGTCATTGGTGCAGACCTGAAGAATGAGCCACACGGTCGGGCAAGCTGGGGTACAAATCAGCTAGCGACAGACTGGCGACTTGCCGCAGAACGATCAGGAAATGCCATTCTCAAGGTCAATCCTGATTGGCTAATCGTCGTTGAGGGTGTCGAAAATAATGTTCCAAGACAAAAGCTCAAACGCCATTGGATGGGGGGGAATCTGGAGGGGGTACAACGGTTTCCGGTGCGGCTAAAAATTCACAACAAGCTTGTTTATTCCCCCCATGAATATGGACCTGGCGTGTTTGATCAGCCCTGGTTTTCCGAGCCGAGCTTTCCTAAAAATTTGTCCGATCGCTGGGAAACTAGCTTTCACTACATTGCCCGACAAAAAATTGCGCCCATTCTAATGGGTGAGTTTGGTGGGCGGCAGGTAGATGCGATTTCTAAAGAAGGAATCTGGCAGCGTCAGCTTGTAGACTTCTTGCAGCGCAATCATCTCGGCTTTGCCTACTGGAGTTGGAACCCTAATAGCATTGATACGGGAGGAATTTTGCTCGATGACTGGAGCGCAATTAACGAACCCAAACAGCAACTTCTCAGTCAATTTCTGCTCACGACCCCGATGGCGTTCCCGTAACTTTTGGGTTAAATCCAGCGGAGCAGTCACCCGCTCCGCTGGGTCGGGAGAGGTTCAAGCGGTGACGCTTGAACCTCTCCTAAGCTCGACTTTATCCATTTGAAATTGGAGTCTTTGGCGGTGGTGCCTGGATTGCAGGCAGGGAGCCAGACTTTTTCGGATATGCTAGGTTGAACCAACATCCTAAAAAGTCTGGAGAAAATCTGGTCTGTCAGAGCCAGCGCCATGTATGGGTTCCGGCGTTTGGATAAAGTCGAGCTAAGAGTTCTTCTCCCAATACGTTTTGCCGTGTTTTTGATGACGTTTTTCCCAATAGTTCTTGAGGGTGGGATCATCGGGGGATGCAGCACCTTTGACTTTTATAGGGCGTTCAATGGCGGTGCTGGCGATAGGGTACAAACTAATGAGCTTGTTTTTTCCGCGTCGGTCGCAATTGTTGAAAGCGAAAGTTTACCTGTTGCCTTTTTTTGTATAAATGGCACTGTACAGCCGAGTTCGCTTAGTCAATCGCGTTCGCTCCGATGCTTTCCACAACGGCTCGACTGCCTCAGCGAGTTGGTCAAAAGCCTCAACGGTCAGTCCGGTAAATCGTTGAAACTTTGTGGGAGTCTTAGCAAGTTTGGCGTAGGTGAGCATGGCAGGACAAGAGGGTGATTCCTCCATTCAACTCTAAACCTACCTATCACGCAAAAGGTTTAGTGTAAACACGGTAGCCTTTTGGGAGAGGGCTAGGGTGAGGGAAATTTAGGCATTCATACTTCGATTCAGCAACGCCAAATTTCTCTCTAGATGGTTCATCAGGCTGAATTAGACGAACCAAATCTTAGTCCTGGGTTTCGCACGTCTCTTAATAAAATGACAGAAGGGTTAAGGAACCGGGTCTCTTATAGAGTCAACAAAGTGAGTTCCATAGTAACTACTCAGGCTTAAAACAAAATAACAATTTACGCGAACGCCCTCAAGCGATTGTAAAGTTCAGGCAGCTACCCATAGAATCGAAAGCAAAACTTTGAGCCATTCCCCTCGAACACCCGCTATCAGCCGA
>JBBRPT010000020.1:0-71036 GCA_038227635.1 Leptolyngbyales cyanobacterium
TGTGCAACTAATTTGCCCTCATCCCAACCCTTCTCCCCAAGGAGAAGGACTTTCGGACGTTTCTATTCCCTCTCCTGCTGGGAGAGGGCTAGGGTGAGGGCAGTCTTAGCGGGTGTTTCAAGAAAGTCGCACATCGCGTGAGCATTTGTTACGGAAACCCCATCAGCTTTAAATTGTGTCGTCTACTGAAGAAATGAGGAGAAACATTGCTTTCCCAAGCTTTTTGCTGAAAAGGATTTCAAATTCAACAATGCTCAACTAGACTGCTTAAACTCGCGAGAAAAGAGCAAAGGCTTAAGTGATCGGATTTGAAGATTTCATTAAGACTTGCCCTCGCTCCCCTAGTCTTCGTTAGAAGATCCATGTCTGGAGTTGTCGCATCCCGCACTCTAGATGCTCACTTTTACTTCGTCATTTTTAGGTTTATCCCATGAATAGTAACGGACTGCCGCCGAAACAGGGGCTATATGATCCGCAGTTCGAGCACGATGCCTGCGGAGTTGGGTTCATCGTTCACATGAAGGGCGAGAAGTCACACGCGATCGTCGAGCAAGCACTGACCATTCTTGTCAATCTTGAGCATCGCGGTGCGTGCGGATGCGAAACGAATACCGGAGACGGGGCGGGCATTTTGATGCAGGTGCCTCACAAGTTTCTCAAGCGAGTGGCAGCGGTAGAAAATATTACGCTACCCGATGGGGGACAGTATGGCGTAGGCATGATCTACGGGTCGCCCGATCGAGCCACTCGCGAGAAGAGTCGGCAGATTTTTGAACAAATCGTGGCAGAAGAAGGTCAGCAGGTTTTGGGCTGGCGCGATGTGCCAACAAATAATTCCTCACTGGGCAATACGGCAAAATCGAGTGAGCCGTTTATGCAGCAGGTGTTTATTCAACGGGCTGCGGGGCTGACGAACGACACCGATTTTGAGCGGAAGCTCTATGTGATTCGCAAGCGATCGCACAATGCGATTCGAGCCACTGAGATCGACTCGTGCTGGTATCCATCGAGTCTTTCGTGCCGCACGATCGTTTATAAAGGAATGCTCATGACCGCGCAAGTCGGGCAATATTACCCCGAACTTAGCGATCCCGACATTGAAAGCGCGTTGGCGCTAGTGCATTCTCGATTCAGCACCAATACCTTTCCAAGCTGGGAGCGGGCGCACCCCTATCGCTACATCGCGCACAACGGCGAGATCAACACGATGCGCGGCAACATCAACTGGATGAACGCGCGGCAATCGCTGTTTGAGTCAGAGCTATTCGGTGACGACATGCAGAAGATTCAGCCTGTGATCAACGTCGCGGGTAGTGACTCTACGATCTTTGACAACGCCCTAGAACTGCTGGTGTTATCGGGTCGATCGCTGCCCCACGCGATGATGATGATGATCCCCGAACCGTGGACGGCACACGAGTCGATGAGCGACGAGAAAAAAGCGTTTTATGAATACCATTCCTGCCTAATGGAGCCGTGGGATGGTCCTGCGTCGATCGCCTTTACCGATGGCGCGATGGTGGGCGCGGTGCTCGATCGCAATGGACTGCGTCCGTCTCGCTATTACGTGACGAAAGATGATCTCGTGATCATGGCATCTGAGGCAGGCGTGTTGCCGATCGAGCCTGAGCGGGTCGCCTCGAAAGGTCGTCTAGAACCAGGACGGATGTTTCTCGTCAACATGGAAGAAGGGCGCATTATCGCCGATGACGAGATCAAAAATCAGGTTGCTAGTGAGCATCCCTATCGCGAGTGGATCGAGCAGCACATGGTCGAACTCGCTACTGTGAAAGATGCGCCGCCAGAAGACGATCCAGAGTTTACGCCGATCATTCAACGTCAAACGGCGTTTGGCTACAGCTTTGAAGATTTGCGGCTGTTGTTAACTCCGATGGCACGAGACGGCGTAGAAGCGATCGGAGCAATGGGTGCCGATACGCCTCTATCTGTTTTGTCCGATCGACCCAAACTGCTCTATGACTATTTTCAGCAGCTATTTGCCCAGGTTACTAATCCGCCGATCGACTCGATTCGTGAAGAGATTATTACGTCAGCCGAAACGACGATCGGATCAGAGCGAAATCTTCTTAAGCCAGAACCAGAAAGCTGTCATCTGATCGAACTCAAAACGCCGATTTTGAGTAATGAAGAATTGGCAAAACTCAAGCATATTAATCAGGGCGGATTCAAGTCGGTGACATTGCCGATCGTGTTTGATCCCAAAACTGGTGCGACTGGACTTGAACGGGCAATGGATGAGATTTGTGCTCAGGCAAATCAAGCGATCGCGTCAGGCGTGAATATTCTGATTCTCTCCGATCGTGGTGTAAACCCAGACAACGCACCGATCCCCGCCCTGCTGGCTGTCGCGGGACTGCACCACCATTTGATTCGGGAAGGCACTCGCACCCGAGTCGGACTCGTCCTCGAATCGGGCGAACCCCGTGAGGTGCACCATTACGCAATGTTGATTGGCTACGGCTGTGGGGCGATCAATCCCTATCTGGCGTTTGAGTCGATGGCAGACATGATTCATCAGGGTCTGCTGGTCAACGTCGATTACAAAACCGCGTGTAAGAATTACGTTAAAGCTGCTACTAAAGGAGTCACCAAAGTCGCCTCTAAGATTGGGATTTCGACCATTCAGAGCTATCGAGGTGCCCAAATCTTTGAAGCGATCGGGCTAAATCAGTCGATCGTCGATAGATATTTCACCTGGACTGCGTCGCGGATCGAAGGGGTCGATCTCGAAGTCATCGCCAAAGAAGCAGCATTACGGCACAATCATGCGTTTCCTGATCGCGAGGTCAACGGTCACACGCTGGATGTGGGCGGCGAATATCAATGGCGCAAAGAAGGAGAGGCGCACCTCTTCAGCCCCGAAACGATTCACACCTTACAAAAAGCGGTTCGCACGGGTAGTTACGACGCTTACAAACACTATGCTGCTCTGGTCAACGAGCAAGGTCAAAAGCACTATACCCTGCGGGGAATGCTGGACTTTAAGCAGCGCGAATCGATCCCGATCGAGGACGTAGAATCGATCGAATCCATCACCAAGCGCTTCAAAACGGGCGCAATGAGCTACGGGTCGATTTCTCAAGAAGCCCACGAATCCTTGGCGATCGCCATGAACCGCATCGGCGGTAAGTCCAACACGGGAGAAGGCGGCGAAGACCCCGATCGCTACACTTGGACAAACGATCAGGGCGACTCGAAGAACAGCGCTATTAAACAGGTGGCATCTGGTCGCTTTGGGGTGACAAGTCTCTATCTGTCTCAGGCGCGAGAACTGCAAATCAAGATGGCGCAGGGCGCGAAACCGGGTGAAGGCGGACAGCTTCCCGGCAAAAAAGTCTATCCCTGGATCGCCAAAGTGCGTCACTCAACTCCCGGAGTTGGGCTGATCTCGCCCCCGCCGCACCATGACATTTACTCGATCGAAGATCTTGCCGAGTTGATTCACGATTTGAAAAACGCCAACCGAGCCGCACGAGTCAGCGTCAAACTCGTGTCAGAAGTGGGAGTGGGCACGATCGCCGCTGGGGTCGCCAAAGCTCACGCCGATGTGGTGCTGATTTCTGGATTCGACGGAGGCACGGGCGCATCGCCGCAGACCTCGATCAAACACGCTGGCTTGCCGTGGGAACTCGGACTGGCGGAAACGCATCAAACGCTGGTTCTCAATAACCTCCGCAGCCGCATCGTCGTCGAAACCGACGGACAGATGAAAACCGGACGGGATGTCGTGATCGCTGCCCTGCTCGGCGCTGAGGAATTTGGATTTGCGACGGCTCCTCTCGTAACTCTGGGCTGCATTATGATGCGCGTCTGTCATCTCAACACCTGTCCGGTCGGAGTTGCGACCCAAGATCCACTTTTGCGGAAGAACTTCACAGGTGATCCCGCACACACGGTCAACTTCATGACGTTCATTGCTCAAGAAGTCCGTGAACTAATGGCAAAACTGGGCTTCCGCACGATCGATGAAATGGTCGGACGCACTGATGTTCTTGAACCCAAACAAGCCGTCGAACATTGGAAGGCAAAAGGACTCGATTTCTCGAAAATTCTCTACCAGCCAGAAGTCGGTGACGATGTGGGTCGCTATTGTCAGATTCCTCAAGACCACGGACTCGACAAATCCCTTGACCTCACCGTATTGCTTGATTTGTGTGAAGGCGCGATCGAGACTGGCGAATCCGTCTCAGTCACATTACCCATCAAGAATGTAAACCGTGCAGTCGGCACCATTCTCGGCAACGAGATCACCAAACGTCACTGGCACGGCTTGCCCGAAGACACCATTCAGCTACATTTTCAGGGCAGTGCGGGTCAGAGTTTTGGCGCATTTGTGCCCAAAGGTGTGACCCTCAAGCTCGAAGGCGATGCCAATGACTATCTCGGCAAAGGCTTGAGCGGTGGCAAAATCATCCTCTATCCGTCCGCAAAATCGACCTTCGCTGCCGAAGAGAACGTCATCGCCGGAAACGTGGCGCTCTACGGGGCGACCTCTGGCGAGGTTTATATCCGAGGCATGGTCGGCGAACGCTTTGGGGTGCGTAACTCTGGGGTGAACACGATCGTCGAAGGCGTTGGCGACCACGGCTGCGAATATATGACGGGCGGCAAAGTCGTGATTCTGGGCAAAACTGGACGCAACTTTGCGGCAGGGATGAGTGGTGGCGTTGCCTACATCCTCGACGAGCAGGGTGACTTTGCGACGCGCTGCAACCAGCAAATGGTCGGACTCGAAACCCTAGAGGATGCTGGAGAAATCGCCGAGCTTCGACAACTGATCCAGCAGCACGCCGACTACACCCAAAGCCAAAAAGCAGCCAGCGTTCTTACCAATTGGGATGACATGTTGCCCAAGTTTGTCAAGGTGATGCCCAAAGACTATAAGCGGGTGTTACAAGCGATTTCCTCTGCGATCTCGGCTGGCTTAACGGGTGATGACGCACTCACTGCTGCTTTTGAAGAAAACTCTCGCGATGTCGCCCGCATTGGTGGCAGCTAGATTTCTCGATCCTCTCCGGGACGAATAACCTCAACTTCCTCATCATCGCCACTCTTAAGACACCATCATGGGAAAACCAACTGGCTTTATCGAATTTCTCCGCGAGCTGCCCTCTGACCGATCACCCCTCGATCGCATCCAAGACTGGAACGACATCCACCAGCCAATGCCAGAGAACAAACTCCGCACTCAAGGCGCACGCTGCATGGATTGCGGCATCCCGTTTTGTCATAGCGGCACGTTGATTAGCGGCATGGCAAGCGGGTGCCCTATCAATAATCTGATTCCTGAATTTAATGATCTTGTCTATCGCGGACTCTGGCACGAGGCGCTCGATCGGCTTCACAAAACCAATAACTTTCCCGAATTCACGGGTCGCGTCTGTCCCGCACCGTGTGAAGGCTCCTGCGTTTTGGGCATCAACAATCCGCCTGTCACGATTAAAAATATTGAATGTTCGATCGCCGACAAAGGCTGGAGCGAAGGCTGGATCAAGCCCGAACCGCCCACCAAACGCACCGGCAAAAAAGTCGCCATCATCGGCTCCGGACCTGCCGGATTGTCGGCTGCTGCCCAGCTCAACAAGTCGGGTCACTGGGTCACGGTTTACGAACGCGCTGATCGTCCGGGCGGACTGCTGATGTATGGCATCCCCAACATGAAGCTTGAGAAAGAAGAAGTTGTGCTGCGTCGTCTCAAAGTGCTTGAAGAGGAAGGCGTGACCTTTGTTTGCAACACCGAGGTTGGCATAGACTTGCCCATCGAAACGCTGCTTCAGGACTTTGATTCTGTCGTGCTTTGTGTTGGAGCGACCAAACCGCGTGATCTACCGATCGCAGGTCGTGAGTTAAAAGGCATCCACTTCGCAATGGATTTCCTCACTGCCAATACTAAAGCCGTTTTGAATCAGAGCAGTAATGGCAACTTCATTTCCGCCGAGGGTAAAGATGTGGTGATCATCGGCGGTGGCGACACGGGAACCGACTGCGTAGGGACTTCTCTTCGGCATGGGTGCAAAAGCCTCGTGCAGCTCGAAATTTTGCCTCAACCTCCGCAAGAGCGCACACCCGACAACCCGTGGCCTGAGTGGCCTAAAGTCTACCGCCTCGACTACGGGCAAGAAGAAGCGGCTGCTAAGTTTGGCGATGACCCGCGCGGTTATCTGACAACAGCAACCCGTTTTGAGGGTGACGAAAACGGACAGGTCAAAGCAGTCCACACGGTCGAGGTGAAGTGGGACAAAAACGAAAAGGGGCAATTTATCCCACAGCATATTCCCGGCACTGAGAGCGTTTTACCCGCGCAGCTTGTCCTGTTAGCGATGGGCTTTTTAGGACCTGAGCAACCCCTGCTTGATGCACTGGGAGTTGATCGAGATGCTCGCAGCAACGTCAAAGCTGACCCCGATAAATACGTGACTAGCATTCCGGGAGTGTTTGCGGCTGGCGACTGTCGGCGGGGTCAAAGCCTGGTAGTTTGGGCATTTAATGAGGGTCGTGGGGCGGCTCGTGAGTGCGATCGCTATCTTATGGGCAGCACTGATTTGCCCTAAGGTTGGTCATTCGTTAGACCCAACTACCATCTGCACGACGAAGGGCAGACCGCCATCTTGGTGATAGCGGTCTGCCCATTCGCGGATCACTTCATCAAGTTCTTCAAGCGCGCGATCGATGCGGTCAGGTGAAATGTCCAACTCTTCTAAAACTCGCATCACTTGTTTTTGACGGTCTGCCCAGTCTTTGATCAGCCTAAAAAATCGAGCCGTGTCTTCTACCATGACATACGCGCGTTCTTCTTGGTCGTCGGGTGAATAAGACGCACGAGTCAGCGCATAAAACGGCATTCCCCAGGGTGAATCGATGCGAGTGACAGTGCCTGAATAAATCAGACGACGCTTGATGTGTTCTGCCAGAGCTTCGCTCATCAGCATCTGCTGGTCTTGGGGCAGGTCTTCTTGAGAGCGAGTGTGGAGAAATTCGATCAGGTCGAGAAACTGAAACGAGTTGACTAATTGGGCATCGGGTAAGTTGGGTGGCAACTTTTGCTCAATGTGCCGCTTTGCATCGGAGTCGAGGCTCGTCCCCGGAACCCGTGATCGCCCAGGTTGCCAAGGATATTGCTCTAACCAAACATAGGGGAGTTGAATCAAATAGCGAGGTTCTTGTGAACCCAGCATCTTCAGCAGTCTCCCTTCAGTAAGTGCCTGTCTAACTTCTTCTACGATCGTTTTGACCCGCTTTGGCTCAATGTGATGCAAATGACCCGTCATTCGCAAGTTGCTGTCTTGCTCTAAATAGGTGGTGTAGATAGCGCATTTTGCGGCGGTTGCGGCTGCATCTAAAAACGCCCCATGTCGATGCCCACTTGTCCGCATTGCGCTAAAGGCAAGATAAAGCATGATCTGATCCATCGCGCTAGGGCTAAGAAGCTTGACCAGATCGAGGTCGTTGATCATATCAGAAAGAACTTACGAGGGAGGTAACACATAACTATATCTGTAAACTCACAGAGACCCTAGCGATCGCAAATAACTGGGTCAGAATCCTTTGATTCATTCAAAACGAACTTAGAGGCAATAGGTGCTAAATCACCTGAGCTATTGTCCATCAATTTATCTCTGATTGATATTATTAAGTGTTCTTTCTTAACTATTCCCACTCAAGTTAAAAAATTAGCAATCAAACATTGAAAGCAAAAATGGAAGCAATCTCTAAGGTAGAAGCTTCCATTTTTAGGATATCGAGAAGTCTTAGGAAGCAAACACGACATTTGCTTGAACCACAGTTTAAGCGATTTTTTGGGTATTGGACGGAGGATGAAGACGACCTTCAATCCGTCCGCTTCCCCGATGGGCAAGATAGTCGCTTTTTTGCTCTAAGTGAATCAGCAAAGAGGAAAGGGAAACTTGCTTCAACTCAGGTAGAACATTGACCTGGTGAAGACCTACGGCTGCGGAACCGAGAAGCAAACTGATCAGAGTGATAGAGGCTTGAGCACGCATAGGTTGAGTCTGTTTCGGTGTATCTATTTACAGATACAGACGCTCTGTTTGCGATCAGGATGAACTGATGTGATTTCTTTAAATTCAGTAATCCTACTCACCAGATCCTAATACTGAGCGTCTCATTCCTTAAGTAGAGGGACTAAAGAACAAATTGAATCCACTAAAATCCAATTTCCACTGTGATTTATCTGACCAGTAATGGAAAGAATCTCTCCATGTTTATACTGCTCTAGCTGCTGGTTGATGTCAGGTTTGAGGGTGACCAAAGCCCAAGCTTTTTTGACTTGATTTGGGTCATCAAGGTTCTTCAAGACGATCGTGTAATCTTGCTCAGCGTGGCGGTGAAATGTGCCAGAGAAGTTTGGCAGTGCACTCGACATGAGAGACGGGGTGCGAATTGGACAATATCCACTGCTGGGGTATGCCTCTGGAGCGTTGAGGTAATAGTGTTGCCAGTGGAGCCAGTCAGGATGATTGGGAGTCAGGTTGAAAAAAGGAATGATGGCGGCAGGTGCGATCGAGTCTTCTAATAGAGCAGTCTGCAGCGATCGCACCGATAACTCTCTCGGTTGGCAGGCTTGCTTGATACACAAGGCGGCTGCCATTCCGGCAGCTTGTCCGACCCCTAAAACAAGTGGCTGGAGGCGAGTCGCACCGTTCGCGAGGTGAGAAACTGAAAGGTTCTTCTCGCATACCAAAAAACCGTTGGTGACGTTTGGGACTAAAGCTCCGTAGGGAATTGTGAATGGGGTACCTGTCCAGCGCCCACCCCAGCGAATTGATTTAGGCTTTAACGCAATGTCGCCACTGGGATAATGATGATCGTTGGCGTAGTTGCCGATGGCGATCGACTGACAAACATTCTTAGCGATGTCGCACCCTTGAGCCGTGGTGCTGATCGGCAGCGGAGCGACCTGTCCTTTAGGTAATAAATCTTGCTCTCGAACTATGGCTAACCCTTCAAGTCTTCGGCTTTCTCGATAATAAGGGTGAAGGGCATAAGCCCTGCCTCCCAACTGAGCGTCTGGAAACATCTCCCCTGCTAAACCCAAATGTCCTAGCTCAGTTTGGATGAAGTGGGCAAAGCCTTGAGTGTGCCAGAGCGCCTCTTGAAGGAACTGCGATCGCTCCGCTTCTGAGCCGATGAGTCGCTCAACGCCCTCTCCGTAATCGTTGCCTGCGATCGGCCAATTAATCATGAAGCGGTTGTCGGGCAAGCGTCCGTAGTTCAAAAATCTTTCGGCTCCGTGATCTGCCCAGGCTTGGGCAAATCTTGCTCGATCGTAGTGAGGCGGTGCCGGAATTTTTGAAGCCCGTCTTTCGCCAAAGTCTTGCAGCACGACCACCCACGTTGGCGCTTGAACCGGATAGGTTTGGGTGAGGGCGTTAGGTTCGATCGGTGCACTGGGTTCTCCCCATTCAGACTGCAATTCCCAGCCCCAGCGATGCGGAATGTCTCCAAGTGCGAGCAAATCTCCAAGTTCGGTGCCATCGAGGGTAATCTGAGCAAAGACCGTGAAGTCTGCGAAGCGAACGCCGATGACTCGATCGTCTTCTTTTAAAACCTCTAAGGGAGTTTGGTTTTGAAGCCAAGTCAAATTGGGGAGTTGAGCAACCCAATCGGCAAAAATAGCTGCCCCAACTCGTGGGTCGTAGGTGAAAAAGCTTACCCAAGCATTGTTTAACCCTTCTAGCTGACGTTGCTCTAGCTCTTTTAAGAATGCGCCCCACATCCCAGTTTGAAAGGCGGCTAGCTCGTTGCCGTCTGGGGCAGTCACTCCCGCACTGGTCAGCATTCCTCCTAACCAGGAGAACTCGCTGACCAAAACGGCATCGACTCCGCATCGAGCCGCCTGAATGGCTGCCGCCGTTCCTCCAGTGCCGCCACCCACCACGAGAACATCAGTTTTGAGAATTTGCATCGAACGAATACCTGCAACAAGAAGCCAAGGACATCGTACGAAACTGAAGTACCCGATCGCGAACGGATCTAAGTCCAATTAAGAAGTTGAATTAAATTCAGCAGATTTATCTGAATTTTCCCTTATTCTTCAGAGTATCTAATTAAGCTCTACCTAAAACAGGCTGATAAGTGCAAGTTGGTTTAGATGTCGCTTAGGAACGTGGATTTATTAAGGTGCAACGTCTCACTTCACCCTAGCCCTCTCCCCAAGTAGAGGGAACAAGACTCTAACTCCCGTCTCCCCACGGAGACGCAGGGCTGGTTTATTGAAAAAAGGAAAATGCCTCCAATTCTGATTCTTTCGTTCAACATGGGCGAACACTCATTTACAACTAAACGTAAGAATGAGGGTTGTGGATTTTTCTCTTCTGAATAAACCAGCCCTGCCACGGAGACGGGGAACCGAACTCTCCTCTTCCAGTTTGGGAGGGCTGGGGGTGAGGGCAAACCCACCTTGCAATGACCGATCTTATTTAACTCACGATCCTAAGAGAGATTGTCATGATGAATTTGAAGCGCTGTTTTGTGTTCCTGGGGTTTGTGTTGCTGAGTTTGGGAATCGCGCCAGAGAGAGTGAGATCGCAAATCACGCCGGAGGTGGGAAAGAATGGGACGGGAACTGTCGTAACACCAAATGCCCAAAATACCAACCAAATTGACATTACAGCCGGAACCCAAGCGGGAAGTAACCTCTTCCACAGTTTTCAGGATTTGGGACTCACTCAAGCTCAAATCGCTAACTTTGTTTCCAACGCAACCATTCAGAACATTCTGGCGCGAGTGAATGGAGGCAATCCTTCGATCGTCAATGGCAGGATTCAAGTCAGTGGTGGAACTGCAAATCTGTATTTGATGAACCCTGCTGGAATTTTGTTTGGGTCAGGGGCGAGTTTAAACGTTCCTGGCTCGTTTGTGGCAACTACAGCAAACGGAGTGCGGTTAGGGGAAGATCGATGGTTTAGCGCATTTGGGGCAAATACCTATAGTGCGTTAACTAGCAACCCGGATGCGGTTGCTTTTACAATGACGAATCCGGGCAAGATCGTTAATACAGGCAGTCTTGCGGTCGGTGCCAATCAAGCTCTGGTATTAATTGGCGGCACCGTTATCAGCACTGGACAACTGATTGCACCGGATGGACATGTTCTGGTTGCAACAGTTCCAGGTCAAAGCTTGGTACGTCTGAGCCAACCTGGTAGCTTGCTGAGTTTTGAGCTTGCACCCCTTCTACCTAAAGCCCTAAGCCTAGATACAGGGGCGGCGATTGCCTCAACCTCTCGACCCAATGATTGGACGCTGCCGATCGCCGCTCTACCCGCCTTACTCACAGGTGGCACAGAGGGAAATGCTACGGGCTTCACGGTCAATTCAGCGGGTATTGTGACGCTTAAAGGCTCTGGTCTGACGATCGACCCTGGTGATGGTGTTGTGCGAAACCTCACTGCTGGCACGGCGACGCTTGCCGCTGCAAGCAATCTCACGCTGGTAGAAAGCCAACTGCGGACAACGGGTAATTTGAACCTGCTAGCAACCAACACCGTGCGATTGCGTGACAGTGCTGCCAACCCCGCCATTCTTCAGGCTGGTCACACACTGCTCATCCGGGGCAGCCAAGGCATTGATCTGCTTGCCTTAAGCCATCCTGCTAGCGGGCTATTCTCCGGTGGGGATATGATTTTGCGCTCTGCCAGCCCGATTCGGAGTGATGTACATTATGTGGCAGGGGGCAATCTCACGTTTGAGGATCTAAACAGTCAAACAGGTAGGCTATTCAGTCTGGATGACCCCATTATTCTGGCGCAGGGCAACGTCACGATGGGAGACTATACGGGGGCTTCACTGCACATTCTGGCAGGAGGGAGTGTGACGTTGGGGAAGATCGTTATTGATAAGGTCGATACCACCACCAACGCGATTAACCCTGCCAACCTGAATCCAATGCTGGCTAGCCTTGCCAGCCTAAAACGTGCTGATGGTAGTAAGCTGTACGTCAACATCACGCCGACCCTGGATGCTGCTGGAAACGTCCAGCGTCTGCCGCAAGACAGTAATCAGTTGATCATTGATGGCAGTACCAGCCCCACTCTGGATGTGCGGGCAGGCATTAACTGGGCGGCACTGGGGGGAATTCCAGGGCAACCCTTCGTCCCCAATCCCTTTCCACCGGGTACAGCTACCACGGGACCCACGCTCACGACTCCAGCCAGCAGAGCCGATATCACCATCAACCAGATTCAAGTGAGCCGCACTAGCGCTGATCCGGGTGATCCAGCGGCTCAACCAGCCGTTTTATTGCTAACGAATCAGTATTTCCCCAACACTGCCCTAGCAGGGGGCAATATCCAGGTGGGTGGAGCCATTCAACTGGATGTGGCGAACTCGAATACACCGTCTAACCTGACTGTGATTGATTCTCGTGGCAGTATTGCGACAGCAGATATTAGCCTCAGGCATGGTTCTGTTGATTTGACAGCGATCGGTAATATTACAACGGGCAACATCTCAGCCTCGCAGTTAGATTTTGTCGATAGTGATTCCGTCGTGCTGCAATCGAAAGCAGGCAATATTCAGATTAAGACGATTGATGGTGGCGCGAATGGGGTGGATATTAAAGCAGCAGGGCTTTTTCAGACGATCGGCTCTAAGAGCTTTATCGATGTTGATCCCTTTCCTGGGTTGCCCAGAGTGGGAACGGCACTAGGCGATTTTCTAATTGGCAAAGGCTTCACACCTGATCCCAACACTGTCATTCCGATTCGCTTTGCCAACGACAAACCGGGAGTCAGCGTGGGCAGCAGACCCGTCAATCGACCAGCGGGTGCCCTCAACGCGCCGATCACGATTCAGTATGGCGATGGCTCCACGGTCATTGCCAATCAAACCTTTCCGATTTTCAGCCCCTTCGGTAACCCGACAAATGCCAGCGTTGGGCGGCTGATTATTAAGGGCGGCGGTGCAGCGTTTTACAGTGGGTCTAATTCTAGTGCTGTGATTCCCGATGCGGGACCGTTTATTGAAAGTAATGGGGTGGGTGGGTATCGTGCGGTTGCTTCACCACCGTCAGCGCTTCCAATTAACCTGTTCAATAATACACAGAATTACCAGGATCGGAGCCTTCCGAGTGATGCCAGCGGGACGGTTGGGGTTATCGCGATCGGGTCGGGCAGCGATGCTTCGTTTTACGGCTCAACGCAAAGTCTCCAATTTGTGCCACCGAGCATCCCTAGTACACCTGGAGGCACTACTGGTACTACTGGTACTACTGGTACTACTGGTACTACCACGACGGTTGCACGCTTTAACCAGGGAGAAGAAGGGCAGGTCACTCAACGAGCGCTCAACACTCAGTCTCTCGGTTCTGCCTGTGGCAACGGGTCGATCGCGTCGGCAGCAGGTGTTTCTGGTAGAAGGGGAAGTGATCGCACTAATAGTCCTACTACCACTGCCGCTAACCCCTGTAACGCTCCAAACGACGATGCCCAAATTCTACAAATTCTGGACAGCGTACCCAGTCTGAACCAGAACAAAGCCTTGAACAACAGTCATATCAAGCGCCCCAGCGGTGCCTCAGGCAGGGTAATCCCGCAAAAGGCGGTCAATCCGGCGATTGTGCATAACAGTTCAATGCCTATGATGGATTTACGAGAGTAACCTCATGCTGCTCAAGCCATGCCTGCCTCCGTTGGCACTTCTATTCGTAGTGCAAGCGGCTTTAGTCAGTCGCGTTCAAGCGTTGCCCCTTACCTCCTCTACTGCTCCAACCCTTGATCGGTTTGCCATCAACTTTGCACAGTCTGATTTGACTGCTGCTCAATGGCAACAACAGGGTAGCCAACAGTATCAGGCAGGACAACTGAAAGAAGCGGTCAACTCCTGGCAGCAGGCACGAAGCCTGTATCAGCAGTTGCAAGACCCCGCAGGAGAAGCGATGACACTCGTTAGCTTGGGTGCTGTATATCTCCAGCTAGAACGGTATCAGGAGGCGATCTCGTCCCTCGAAGCCTTTCGGCTCCTTGCACCCCAGAGCAACGATCGTCGCATAGAAGCGCAGGCGTTAAGCAATTTAGGGATTGCCTACGCTACATTAGGCAATTATGCCAAAGCAATTGAGTTCCAGAGGCGAGCCGGTAAACTCATGCAAACAAGGGGCGATCGCCAAGGCTTGGGGCAGGTTTTGGTTAACTTGGGCAATGCGTTTGAAGCGGTAGGTGATTACGATAATGCCATGATTGCCTATCAGCAGAGTCTCAAAATTGCACGGCAGTTGCATGATTCAGTGAGTGAGGGGACGGCGCTGGGCAATTTGGGCAGCGTTTATAGCAAATTAGGGCAGTATGATGACGCGATATCGGAGCAGCAGCAAAGTCTAGAGCTTGCTAAAGCAACGAGAAATTGGGGCAGTCAGGCAAGCGCACTCCTCAATTTGGGAACGGTTTACCACGGGCGGGGTGATCGACAACAAGCAATCAGTTACTACACCGCCAGTTTGACGATCGCAAAACAAATCAACAATCGCAAACAAACCGCCGAAGCACTCGGCAGTCTGGGTTTGGCATACGAAGACTTAAAGGACTACGCCAAATCAATTGCTTACTACAAGCAAAGTTTGGCGATCGTCCAGACCCTCGACGATCCAGAGCTAGCTGGACTCACCCTCAACAATTTGGGACACGCTCTCTTCAGTGCTGGCAGACTGGCAGAGGCAGAAATACACTTGCGGGAGGCGATCGCACGGCTAGATGCCCTTCGCCCGGGACTCAGCGACACGTATAAAGCCTCTATCTTTGACACCCAAATCTACACCTACAACCTGCTTCAGCAAATTCTACTAGCGGCTCAAAAGCCTGAAGCAGCACTGGAAATTACTGAACACGGACGGGCACGGGCGTTTGTAGAATTGCTCGCGCGGCGAGTGCAAAGAGAGGCAGGAGGAGCAGAGGAGCCGAATAGTAAAGAGACTACCAACCAACACCCAACAACTAACGACCCCCAAGGGGTAGTACAGCCCATTTCGATCGCCGCCATTAAAGCCGTAGCACGGCAGCAAAATGCCACCTTAGTTGAGTATGCGATCGTGCCAGATGATGACTTTAAGGCACAGGGAAAGCAGCGTGCCAAGGAGTCTGAACTGCTTATCTGGGTAGTGCAGCCGACCGGTGAAATAGCCTTTCGGCGGGTTGACCTCAAGCCGTTATGGCAAACTGGGGCAACACTGGTGGATGTCGTTCGTCTGGCACGTTGTTTAGCGCCCCAAAGTAGCTGCAGTGATCTGGCACAAAAAATTCGCGGCTCGGCGAACGTTGAGGCAGTACCACCATCTGACTCCGACCAGCTTCAGATAACACCAACGTCACCCTTGCCCAAGCGTATAGGCACTCGCCGTCTTCGCCTACAGCCCGGTCTACGAAAATTGCATGAGCTTCTTATTGAGCCGATCTCCGATCTTCTTCCCAGCAACCCCAACGCCCGTGTTGTCTTTATCCCGCAAGAGTCTCTCTTTCTGGTGCCCTTCGCTGCACTTCAGGCAGCTGACGGCAGCTATTTAATCGAACATCACACGATTCTCACTGCGCCTGCAATTCAAGTTTTGGAACTCTCTCGAAAGCAGCAGGAGAGAAGCCGAGAGAGAAACGGCACGTCTCTTCAGACATCACTCTTTACCCCTCAAACGTCACTGATCATCGGCAATCCCACTATGCCATCAGTCTCAGATGAGCCAGGACAACCGCCAGAACAACTGCCGCCCTTGCCAGGAGCGGAAACGGAAGCGATCGCGATTGCCAAACTGCTGAGCACTCAAGCGATTATAGGTCAGCAAGCAACTAAAGCCAGCCTTCTCAAAAAACTGCCAACTGCGCGGTTAGTGCATTTTGCCACACATGGGCTATTGGAGTATGGCGGTCAAAGTTCTTCTCTGAAAGGGCTAGGGATACCCGGTGCGATCGCCCTCGCCCCATCCAAAGGTGATGATGGCTTACTCACGACCAGCGACGTACTCAACCTGCACTTAACGGCTGAACTCGTCACGCTTAGTGCTTGCGACACTGGACAGGGTAGAATTACTGGCGATGGGGTAATTGGGCTATCGCGCGCCTTCATTTCGGCAGGTGTTCCCAGTGTCATCGTTTCCCTGTGGGCAGTATCCGATGACGCGACTGCGAAACTGATGACTACCTTTTACTCCACCCTCCGACGGGAACCTGATAAAGCACAGGCACTCCGACAGGCAATGCTCACCACAATGAAAGACTATCCCTCCCCGATCGACTGGGCAGCCTTTACCCTGATCGGCGAGGCAGAGTGAACGAGCCTATGTTGCAGTCTAGTTTAATATGTATTGGCATCAAACTTTATTAAGACCCGTCTGGCAAGGATATCGATCGATTCTTTGTACCACCCCACCACAAAAAAGAAGTCAGCTAACGATCGTGCCCATCGGACGCAGATAACTTTTGCCATCCAACTAGTTATTTTGAAAAGTTTCAGTGCAATGTAATGTTAGTTTGCGCCAAGAACAAAATAGAGAACTGTCACCCCATTTTGATATAAGCTCCTGGACGAACCCTGAGTCGCTGCCAGTCTGTATTCTCCTTTAGTGAGTACGTAGCAGATGCAAAATCACGCAGTTCGAGGAAGTTTAATGGTTCTGTAATGGCGTGTGCATAAATGTCAAAACCGCCATTAGCATTATTGCCCTTGATGTCTGCCCCCAGCACAGTGGTAAACTTAAGACTTAAGAAATTTTCAAGAGTATCAGATGAAATTTTTAGCATACCATCAATCTTACTTTCACCCACTGTTTGATTATCAACCAATATCTGAAGAATAGTAGATTGACCATTTGTGGCAAATTGACACATTAAATGAAAAGGTTGATCCATATTAATCTTGGATAGAGAGTTTGCTTTCACTGAAAAAACCTCACCTTCATCATCAATAATTTCAGAGCATATCGTATTATTTTTGTTCAAAAATATTGACCATCTCCTCTGGTCTAGAGAATCACCAACATCAAAAACATATTTTCTCGAATCTCTAGATGTATTGTTTAACCTCATCATCAAATACACGCCAGCCCCTGAAGAGTATGATGAGGTATCTCCAAACTGCTTAGTGTGACAGAATACAAGCCTATTCAAAATTTCATCAAAGGTAATGATATCAAGATGATCACTTCTTCTACGTATTTCATCATGTAGCTGCTTTTTATCTAAATCGTTATCTCGACCAGCTACAATAACGACATCTATTTTCTTTTGAATGTCAAGTGCGTGTTTTTTCTTGAAAATATTTCTATTCTCCTGATCTTCAAAATATTCTGAGTATTGTATTACTTGAGCTATATAGTCGTTTATCTTTGCATAGAACGACGTTCTACCTCTTTTATCCTTGACTAAACTTTCTTGAGGGGTTTTTAACTCGAAAATGTCTATGTTTCCATTAACTTTTTGTGTAAAGAAATCTGGTATAAGAACCTCTCTATCAAATTTCTCTTTTAATTCATCTGTTAACTCAAGTGAAAGATGGGGATATGCCTTGCTATAACCTAAGATATTAAAGACCACCTCATATCTCTCAAAGTAAGCCTGAAATTTTCCCTCTTTTGTTTCGCCTACCTTCAAAAGCTCACGCAACTCATAAATTGCATTTTCGAGTTGATTTCGATCCATAAGAGTTATCTACTCTAATTTAATGATTTCAGTTGGAAAATCTTAACCTGAGTTTATATCAACAGTCCGGACAATTTTAAATCACCAACGGTAGAATGCGGGTTTCAGCAGCCTCACTGAGGCAAATACCAATAGTGGAATGAGGGTTTCAGCCTCTGTCTCAAAAAATGTCCGGAGTATTGTTATATAAAGGTAACTATAAACTCCTATATATAAAATTCTATAGATTTAGTTTAAACACAAATACGTGGACTCATTGCATAGCCTTATACAGATAACTCAGCAGAAAAAGTAAGAGTTTTTCTCACCCAATAGTATTCACATCTTAACAGTTGCCCTGATTTGAGTTTAAGCTGAGCGCCCTTAGAGAGTTACGGATTGACCAAATGTCAGATTTATTTTCAGAAGCTGACAGATTTCACTCGTAGCTTGGGTTTTATTTTCATGCGCCTTCCTAAAATCTTGACTTCACATAGGCGGCTAATCGATCGACACCCCGCTCGATCGTGGTCATGTCAGTCGCATAAGACAGCCGAATATGATCATCTGCCCCAAACGCGATACCCGGAATCACCGCAACTTGTTGTTCACTTAATAGCCCATCGCAAAATTCAAGGGATGACATCCCTAGTTTGCTGATATTGATGAAGATATAGAAAGCACCATTGGGCTTCACACAGGTCAAACCCGGAATCGCGTTCACCAAATTGAGAATCACTTGGCGACGATCGGCAAAGGCAAGACGCATCTGCTCAACACAGTCTTGTGAGCCTTCAAGAGCCGCGATCGCTCCATATTGGGCAAACGTGCACACGTTAGACGTGCTGTGTCCCTGAATCAAGCTAACGGCTTTGAGGATTTCTAGAGGAGCCGCTAAATAGCCCACTCGCCAGCCCGTCATAGAATACGCTTTAGCAAATCCGCTGCTGATAATCGTGCGATCGAAGACTTTAGAACTGACCGCACCAATGCTCAAATGCTGGGCATCATCATAGAGCATCTTTTCGTAGATCTCATCTGAGACGACGAGAATATCGTGTTCGATCACCACTTCAGCGATCGCTCTCACTTCATCTGGGGTGTAAACCATCCCCGTTGGGTTTGAGGGCGAATTAAGAATAAACAGGCGCGTTTTAGGCGTAATGGCTTGTCGTAATTGATCAGGCGTAATCTTATAGCCGCTTTCTGCCGTGGTCTGCACGATGACCGGAGTTCCTTCAGCAAGCTTCACCATTTCGGGATAGCTCACCCAAAACGGAGCCGGGATAATCACTTCATCACCCGCCTCGATCAGCGCCATCATCAGGTTATAGAGCGAGTGTTTGCCCCCATTCGTAACGATGATGTTTTCAGCGTTGTAGCGGAGTTGATTATCAGTTTGCAGCTTGTAGGCGATCGCTTCTCTGAGTTTCGGTTCTCCCGCCGCCGGACCGTAGCGAGTTTTGCCCGCCTTGAGGGCATCGGCTGCCGCTAACTTGATGTGATCTGGCGTGTCAAAATCAGGTTCTCCAGCACTAAAGCTACAGATATCAATTCCGTCCCGCTTCATGGCTTTGGCTTTGGCATCGATCGCCAACGTCAAAGAAGGAGTCACTTGCTTAACCCGTGCTGCCAGCTTCATAGGATTTTGAGTTATGAATTTTGAGTGCGTCGAGACATCAGAAATCACGTCGAGACAATTTGCCGTAACGTCTGTGCCTCAATCTTGAATCGTAATAGTGGATTCTAACCCAAAATTCAAAACTTAAGTTTTGCTGTGTCACGCGATCGTGACATCGGGCGACAGATAAATATCCTGAATTTGATGAAACAGCTCAATGCCCTCTTCAAAAGGACGCTGGAATGTTTTGCGCCCAGAAATCAAGCCGCTTCCTCCGGCTCTTTTGTTGATCACAGCCGTACGAATGGCTTCTGCAAAGTCAGCTTTTCCTGACGCACCGCCTGAATTAATCAGTCCGACACGACCTGAGTAGCAGTTTAGAAGCTGATAGCGAGTCAAATCGATCGGGTGATCTGTCGTCAGATCAGAATAGACGCGTTTATCGGTTTTGCCATAACTCTCGCCAGTGGCTTGAGCGACTGCCCCATAGCCATTATTCACTTCGGGCAGTTTTTGTTTAATGATATCGGCTTCGATCGTGACTCCTAAATGGTTTGCCTGACCTGTCAAGTCTGCCGCTAAGTCATAGTCTTTGTCTTGCTTAAACGCGGGATTGCGGAGATAGCACCAGAGAACCGTTGCCATTCCTAACTCATGGGCACGGGCAAACGCTCGGCTAACTTCTTGAATTTGCCGACTCGACTCAGGCGATCCAAAATAAATCGTTGCGCCGACTGCCACCGATCCCAAATTCCAAGCTTGCTCAACTGAGGCGAACATAAACTGATCAAACTCATTCGGGTAGGTCAGCAGTTCGTTGTGATTGATCTTGGTGATAAACGGAATCTTGTGAGCATATTTGCGAGACACGCTACCCAAAACGCCCAACGTCGTCGCGACTGCATTACACCCTGCTGCGATCGCCAGCTTCAAAATATTTTCACTGTCAAAATAGATTGGGTTCGGTGCAAACGACGCGCCTGCCGAATGCTCAATTCCTTGATCGACCGGCAAAATTGATAGATATCCCGTGTTTGCCAATCGCCCAAACGAGTAGAGTTGTTGAAGGCTGCGAAGCACTTGTGGAGAGCGATCGCTATAAGCAAAGGTTTGGTCGATAAAATCGGGGCTGGGCAAATGTAAGAGATCTTTAGACACTTTCGCCTGATGAGTGAGCAAATCTTCTGCTTCGTCGCCTAACCAAGCCTCGATCGACTGAGGTGCAGAGAGTGTAGCGGTCATTGCAAAAATCCCCAATTTATAAGCCACATCTTGAACACCTTTAATTTAGCGTTTGTGGCAAACTTCGATTGCGTCTAGAAGAATACATTTTAGAGAGTTTTAAGAATGGGATTGGCATGTCGATCGGCGTGGGTGACATTAGCAGCAGGTGAGTTTGCTCGATCAGTTGAGTTTTATGACCGTCTTTTTGATCAAAAACCTGGTTCTCAAATTCCCGATCGTTATGCAGAATTTCAGATCTCTGGGCTGCGATTGGGAATTTATAAACCCAAGCAAAATGAAATGCCTCCGTTAAGCTCGTTTCCTACAATCAGTCTGTGTCTAGAGGTTGAAGATTTAGAAGCGGCGATCGAGCAGCTGACCCAACTGGGCTATCCGCCCCCGGGCGAGATTCTCACGCCATCCCACGGCAGAGAAATTTATGCTTACGACCCAGACGGGAATCGGTTGATTTTATATCAGCGATCGTGAGCGCCAAACACGCCCAACTTAAGAGCATTTCGGATGCGGTTTAAGCGATCGCGGCAACTTTCTTGGCACTCCTGCTCGAACTTGGGTCAACGATCGAGTCAAAAGATTGACACTTTAGTGGGAGTGGCATCTCTCCGTAGCGGACGCATGTAGGGCAAGCGCACTATCTTTGGCAGTTGTAGTGCCGTGCGTCAGATGTTGTATATGGCACTCTTATGGGCGGTCTATCTTAACCCGGTGATTCGGGCTTTTCGTTAGCAATCACTCAACCAGGGCAAGCCGACGAAAGGGGTGCTGATTAGCTGTAGGCATAGGTGATTAATCATGCTCAACTCTACGTTTAAGGCTCGAAATCTTTTTCTAGAACTTCCTAAGCGAGAGGTTGAAACCCGCAAGTTTTGTCTGCTTGCAAAGGTGGGATGCTCCTTACTATGCAGATTGGGCTTTATATTCTCTAGCTAGACTCTTGCTTTACCAGAACTTTACTTAGCTCAACTTGTATAAAACATCAGAATACGTTCCGGATAAGTACTTAACGATATGTAAATTTGAGCAGAGCTAGAACCCATAAAGACTACTAGCTTGACATGGAAAACGTTTTAATTCAATCAGAGTTTTATTTGTAGGTTAGGGGACAACTCAAGTCTTACGTTAGTTCATCTGCCCTTAGGTTGATCAAGGTCATCGCTCCGGATTTGTTGAGCTTGAAACTAGTCCAGTGCAAGCTTCAACAAGGCTTTCAGGGTCTATTAACTTCCCAATGCAATCACCTCACCTCTATTGGCTTCATGTTCTATGCAAGTTCATTCCTCTCAGTTGCCTATTTCGTTTCACGTACACCCTTCAGCCGCCAGTAAAACTAAGCGTCTAGTTGATATTGTGGGTGCCCTAGTTGGGTTAATGATTACTGGGTTGCTGTTCATTCCGATTGCGATCGCCGTTCAGCTTGACAATCCTGGTCCAGTTTTCTACCGTCAATTGCGCTGTGGGCTTAACGGTTACACTTTCTACATCTGGAAGTTTCGATCGATGGTGACTGATGCTGACCAACTCAAGCACCTTGTTCACAACGAAGCCAAAGGCAATATTTTTAAGAATCGCAACGATCCGCGTGTTACTCGTGTTGGCAAGTTTCTTCGCCGCACTAGTCTTGATGAACTGCCCCAGTTTTTGAATGTGCTACAAGGCGACATGAGCTTAGTAGGAACTCGTCCGCCCACGGTCAATGAGGTCATGCAATATAAGCACCAGCACTATCAGCGTTTGGCAGTTAAGCCAGGAATTACTGGCGAGTGGCAAGTGAATGGTCGATCGAAAGTTGAGGATTTTGAAGAAATTGTTCGTTTAGATATTGATTATCAGCAAAAATGGTCGGTCGCCTATGACATAGCTTTAATCGTTAAAACAATCTACGCTGTCTTTAGTCGAAATGGAGCCTATTAATCTTGGCCGCCATCGACGCAAAACAGCTATCAAGAACTTGATCAGATATCCTCTGAAAATCGTCCCCACTCATGGCTTAGAACAGGTTAACGAAAAGTATCAGCCGATACTCTCAAAGTTTTCAACGATCAATGTTTAATCTGCTTTTAAAGCATGTCTGAGAAGTAGAAGCGCTCTCGGAAAGATGCTCTAAATCTCTTTCGGTCTAGAAAATAGCCCACCAGGGTACTGTTGAAGCGCGATCGTGAAAGTCAAAATGAAGTTGAAAAGCCAACAAGTAGGGCTTTTCTTACAGCACGACCTAAACAGTTTTGACAGCAATTCGCAAAGTGGAGTTTTTCCATGCAAAAGTCTTTAAGAAAAGTGGGACTGGTAGGTATAACCCTATCCCTAATCGGAGTTTCCTTTCTATCGACAGCAAAAGCTACCCAGGCTTCTTTTCTATATTGGGGTTCAACAGGAGTCAAGACAGCTTCAACAAAAACTTGTTTTGACTTCGCTTATACTGCGATGCAAAGCCTGAATTTTCAGAACATTCGCCGCTCTCAAAATGAGGTAGCAGGCTCTAGTGGTAGGAGTTATGCAGCAATCACTTGTTTTGCAACCACTCCCCGTGCAACCGCGATCGTCATGGTAGTCGGCGAAGATGGGGGTGAAACAGCCCGTGTGCGAGATGACCTAAGCAAAAAAATTGCTGGAATTATCCGGTTTGACTAAGGATCGTGGATTAAATAACCTGTAAGGCTTGTGAGCGTCTTTTGCCCTCCTCACCTACCGTGTACACACAAGTCCTTGTAGCTTCGTTTGAGTCGGCTTACGCCCCCTAAATCTCCTACGTCACTTGCTTTAAGTCGGGGAACCCGCCCAACGCAGTGACTCATCAAAATTGGGGGACTTTGAACCCGATAAATGGCTTGACCTCTAAAACCTCGTTCTATCTCAAAGTTCCCCAGAATGGGGGATCTAGGGAGCGAAAATCTCTGCGGTGACGGGATCAGAAGACTTGTGTGTACACGGTAGGGGGAAAGGGCTAGGGTGAGGGTGAGACGTTGCACCTTACTAAATCCACGTTCTTAAGCTAGATCACTGACCGTAAAACACGTTCACTTTTGCTTGTACTGTAAGATGCGTTTCGGCTCCGCTCAATGCTCAAAGCCAGAACTTCCAGCGAGTTGAGCGGAGCCGAAACTCACCTACACGAGTTGACTTAATTGAGCCTACCTACTTAGTGACGGAACCCCTAGAAGTTCGGTTTGCTTAGAACGTTGATCGCCGGGTCATCAGAAATATAATCTACTGTATGCCCCTGCGGAGAAAACCGTGCCAAAGCATCCCTTCACTGCTCTCAAAATCACTCTCCTCAGTTTCTCACTGCCGCTGTTATTCACTGGCAATGCCTGGGCGAAAACTTGTACGGAAAAGGAAATCGAAACCTACATCAGCACCAAAAACCGACCTGCGATCGTTGACTGCGGGGCAGGAGCGGTTCCTAATTTGCTCAAAGCTCTGAAAAAGGGTGGAACGACGAGCGAGTTTGCTGTTTCAGCTTTGGAATATATCGATACAGATGGTAAAACCGTTGTTCCTGAATTAATTAAAGCTTTTAAGAGCGGAACTCAGAATATTCGCAGAAGCGCTGCTTGGGCTTTGGTGACTCAGGCTAAGAAGGACGAAGCCAAAGAAATTGTTCTACCTATTTTGATTGAAGCCCTTCAAGGTCAAGATTTAGATGTACGAATAATCTCCATGAATGCTTTAAAGGAGATTGGTTCGCCAGCCAAGGCGGCTGTTCCAGCGCTGATTGATAACTTGAAACATAAGCACTCTATGATTCGTTGGGATGCTGCTTATGCACTGGGCGGGATCGGAGCTGATGCTGAAGCGGCTGTTCCTGCGTTAACTGAAAGGCTTAAAGATGAAAATGCAAATGCCCGCAGCTTTGCCGCTAGTGCCCTTGGCTCCATTGGCAAAAAGGCTAAAGCTGCAATTCCCGGTCTGGTTGAATTACTGAAAGATAGGAATGCATCTGTCCGAGGTAATGCTGCCTATGCTCTAGTAAATATCTTTAACAATAACGTAATAAATGTAGAGTACAAACCTGCTCTTCCGGCGTTGATGACGGCGCTCAAGGATCAGGACGATACTGTGCGCGCCGGGGCTGCCGCCAGTCTGGAATACTTTGCTAAAGATAACGAAGTGGTTGTTCCTGCCTTAATTGCAACCCTTAGAGATAAAAATGGCAAGGTTCGCACTGAGACGGCAGTCTCTCTACGATATATGGCTCTACAACTGCAAGAAGAAGCCAAAAATCTTCAGGAAACCGAAAAAGCGATCGTCGTTGTCAGTCAAATTCAGACGGCATTCGGAAACTCACCGGAGTTTGAAGATAATCGTTTAGCAGTAGATAAAACTCTGGAAACGTTGGGCGATCGCAAACAATCATTTCTACTGCAATCAGCCACTAAATGGGTTTCAGCCGGGAAAGAAGTTTGGCTGGCTCATGCCGCGTTTTGGCTAGCTCTAATTCTGGTCTATCCCAAATCCCCGCAAATTCAAGCAATTTTCTTCTGGAATCCCTGGGTGCGGAAAATTATGGGATTGGGGTATGTCGGCTTTGCGTTAACTTGGGTGCCATTTTTGCGACGCAAGTTATTTGAGCCATTTCGTGAATCACTGCTTGCCGATGCTGGGCTAGAAAACTTCAAACCCCAAGCCTATTTTGAGAACTCAGACATCAAATATCAATCAGGCGACATTAAACCGATTCGAGAGGCTATTCCAGGGTTTAAGGGGCAAGTTGTGCTAGAAGGCGCTTCGGGATTAGGGAAGACTATGTTTTTACGTCACCTCTGCCAACAATCGCAGCGAGTCGTCGTTTATCTTCCAGCAACCAAATGCGCCGATGGCGTGATTGAAGCGATTCAAAAAAAGCTGCACGGAGAGGAGATTAAAGACCCAAAGTTTTTGCAGAATTTGATTTATAGTGGCGCGATCGCCATCTGCATTGATGGTCTCAATGAAGTCAGTGCAGACACCCGCGCCAAGATTGTTGAATTCACCGAAAACTACTTCAAAGGCGACATTATTCTGGCAACACAGCCCATGGAATGGACACCTCCTTCCACCGCAAAACAGATTGTGATGCAGCCGTTGGCGCGATCGCACGTTCAAGAATTTCTGCTCTCTCGCAAACCACTAATCCCCGACTATGCACCGATTCGAGAGCAAGCTTATGAACAGTCTTGTTGTCGTTATCTTGAACAAGTGTTGAACGATCGACAACCCTTAGAAGAACTAGAAGCCACTCAACGGATTCTCTCTAACCCAATGGATCTAACTGTGATTGCTTCGATGATTGCTGCTGACAAACAGCCTGATTTGTTCCGTTTGCAAGAACAACAATATACAGTCATAACAGGGGAATACCAGGAAAAGCATCTAGGGCGCGAGTTTCCACTGGATGTTTTCTCGGAAGCGGTCTACCAAATGCGGCTCAAAGACGAAACCACGCTGCCAGAAGAACAGTTTTTAGAGGAACTGTTGGGGATGGAACGGCACAAAATGGTAGTCAGCCGTCAGTCTAAAGATAGCGCAGGGAAACCTGCCAAAGAATGGTACTTTCGCCATGACAAAATCGCTGAGTTTTTTATTGTTCAAACCTTTCTAGAACACCCAGAGCGGCAGGAACAACACTTAGGCGATCCGCGCTTTCGAGGAGTCTATTTTATGCTGGTGAACTTTCTCAAGCTGGAGGATGCGATCGCGCTTCGTGAAATGCTGATTCAATATGCTGCTGACACAAAAGACCACACGGTTAGCGACACCTTTGTTCAGTTGTTGCGATCGCGCGGCATCAATCCAAACGCCTCTGCCATTGCCCTCACCGCATCCGCTAGTTCTGCATCTTGAGCAACCGTTCCTAATTCAAACACGGCTTGATTGACTGTCTCTGGCGATTCTAATCGCTTCACCTCAAAACTCAATGAGTTGCGCTTGAAACCGAAAAACTCTGATTCTGACTGTAAACGACTATTGAGGAACTTGTACGAGATTCGCGATCGATTAAGAGTGTCTGTCACTGCGTCTTTATCCCACTCGGCTTCCACGACTAAAGCTTCCCCTTTTCGGCAAAAAGTTTAGGTTGATCGGTTGTTGGCGTGTCTGAATGTCAATCAAGCCGATTTACCTTCTCTACGATCGCGTTCACAATGAATTGCTCTGGCTTAATTCTCTACAAGCTTGACCGCTTTTCGACATCTTGCTGTAGCCAAGGAGAAGGTGAATCACAGATCACCGTGAAGGAGTGCACTCGATCGTAGCATTTCAGGCGTTGCTGAATGCAGATATGAATTGCCCTCACCCCAACCCCTCTCCCGCAGGAGAGGAGCGCTAGAAATCTTGTTCCCTCTCCTGCGGGAGAGGGCTAGGGAGAGGGCAAAATCTGTGTTTCATAGATCAATTCAGCAACGCCGCATTTCACTCTGCTTCAATTTGTCGTACTACCGTTAAAGCCGAGTAACTAACTCCTGCTGTTCCCTCACCAGGATGAGTAGAATCACCCACCAACCAGAGATCTTTGATCGGCGTGCGAGTTGCAAACCCAAATGGACCAAACGTCGGCACTCGCTGACCAACGCCGCCGACTGCTCCTTGATCGCGCGCCGTAAAATGCTGGAAGGTTCGAGGGGTTGCCGCTTCTTGATGAATTAACGTCTCCTCATTCAGGGTGAAGAATTGACCCAAACGAGCGATCGCGTCCTCAGTATATTTTTGCTTTAGTGCCTCATAATCATCACACTGCCACCACATCGCTGAATCGGTAAACGAAGACGCAATGATTGTGGCTTTGCCGTCTGGGGCGCGACCGTCTCCTGGATGGCTGACTGAGACAAACAGCGAATTGTTTTCGGCGATCGCCCCGTCATAGTCATACAAAAACTGTAGATGCGGCGGACAGTTGGCAGGAATTGCAGATTGATCAACTCCTAAGTAAATGACGAACGCACCCGAAGACGGAGGCAACTTATCGACCCGGCGCTGATAGTTTTTGGGCGCGTCTTCGTCTAGAAGCTGCATCAGATTTTGAACCGTGACATTGGCGATAACTCGATCGGTCAGCTCAACCCAACTCTCGCCTGTCTTTTGATTGCGAATCGTCACACCTGTAGGTTTCCCGGCTTTGAGGTGAATTTTTTCGACCGTGTGGCGCATTAGGAGTTTGCCGCGTTGCGCAGCAGTTCCCCCTTCGGGGTAAACGCGTTCTAACGCAGAGACGAGACGATCGCTTAACACCTGCATACTGCCCTGAAGGTGAAACAACCCGTGTGGCTCTTGCGAAACGCCTAAAGCGGTTGCGGCATAGAGCAAAGCGGTCTCTTCGGCGTTGACTTGAGAATAGAGTTTAAGCTGCAAATCTAAGAAGGTGCGTAAGCGCTGGTTGTCCCCTAGACCGTAGCCTCGCAGGGCATCACCAACCGTTGAGAAAGTGTGAGGCAACGTCATCAATGTGTCGGGACGGACGGCTTTGGTGAGTTGCCATAAATCCCAGATATTGCGAGGGGGCAACACTGGATCACGCATCTGAAACGCCCAACTGTATTTAAATAAGTCTGCGAGAAGCTGCCAAAACGGGGCACTTCCGGGAAACTGCCGTTCTCGCTCGGCTTGCCACTTTTGAGGGTCACGCCAGACGCTAATCGGTTCAGTTTCTCCTGGCAAATAAACCGCACAAGCCGGATCACAGGGAGTCGCTTTGGGCAGATCGATTTCTAGCTCAGAAAAAATCCGATGATGAATGCCGCCCGGTTCCAATCCGGCAACCTGAGTCGCACCCACATCAAAGGTAAAGCCCTGTCGCTTAAAGGTCGAAGCACAACCACCAGGCACTAACGCCTGATCTAAGACCAATACCTGATAGCCACGATGGGCTAACAAAGCTGCTGCCGTTAAGCCACCGACTCCTGCACCAATCACGACTACACGGGAAGCCTTGTCAGCAGCGACCTGTTTTCTGGGCATGACGTTACATTTCGCAATACTTATCTTCATATTCTAGCGTCCTCTTTCCACTAGAAATTTCACCTTTAAGACTTTGAGACCATTAAGATGAATGAAGCTGTCGCCAACATTGGGCAAATCATGACCTCAATTCTTGTCAAGTCTTCTCCGATCGCTAAACTCAACGCTCCAACGATTCACCAATTGCCGAGTGGGTTGACCATTATTGCCGAACAGATTCCGATCGAGGCGGTCAATCTAAATGTGTGGCTCAATGTTGGCTCTGCGATCGAGTCAGACGAGATTAACGGCATGGCTCACTTTTTAGAACACATGGTGTTTAAAGGAACGGCTCGTCTCAAAAGCGGTGACTTTGAAAAACAAATTGAAGCGCGCGGCGCAGTCACTAATGCGGCGACTAGCCAAGATTACACGCACTATTACATCACGACGGCTCCTAAAGATTTTGCAGACTTGGCACCGCTGCAAATGGATGTCGTGCTCAACGCCAGCATTCCTGACGATGGGTTTGAGCGAGAGCGATCGGTGGTGTTAGAAGAAATTCGGCGATCGCAAGACAATCCTCGCCGACGCAATTATCAGCGCATGACCGATTTGGCATTCGATCATCTTCCCTATCGCAGACAAGTGCTGGGGCCTGCCACTGTGATTGAAAATCTGGCGGCTCAACAGATGCGAGACTTTCATCACCAGTGGTATCAGCCCTCTTCGATGACAGCCGTTGCGATCGGAAATCTTCCCGTCGAGACGTTAATCAGCGTCGTTAAAGAAAGTTTCAATTATTCAGGTTCAGTCGCCCAGAGTCAGGTGAGGAGACAATACACCTCTGAGAAGCCGTTTGATGAAATTGTGCGTCAGGAGTATGTCGATACTAGCCTTCAACAAGCACGACTAACGATGATTTGGCGCGTACCGGGGCTTGATGACCTATCGCAAACCTATGCGCTTGATGTGTTGGCTAGCGTTTTAGGACACGGGCGTACTGCCCGACTCGTGCACGATTTGCGCGAAGAACGTGGGCTAGTGACTAGCATTTCTGCTAGCAATATGACCTATCGTCATCAGGGATTGTTCTGTGTGTCGGCTCATTTGCCGGTCGAGAATTTAGAGAGTGTGGAGGCGGCGATCGCTCAACACATTCAAACTCTGCAATCTGAATTCGTCACTGATTTTGAACTGTCACGCGTGAGAACTCAAGTCGCCAATCACTTTATTTTTAGAAACGAGACTCCTAGCGATCGGTCTGGTTTATACGGTTACTATCAGTCTCAAATCGGCAGTTTAGAGCCAGCCTTTAACTACGCGGCTCACATTCAATCTCTCACAATTACTGAGTTGCAAGCGGCGGCTCAAACCTATCTTCCAACGTCAGCCTACGGCATTGTGACCATCAAACCGGAAGAATAAAGTTCTGTTATCGTTATGAGTGATTCTTGAACAGCTCAAAGTGTCAGCTATTGCACTACTGGACTTTGGAATCATTGGCTCTCCCTCAAGCTCACGATCACTCGCTATCCATCAGTCTCGTGAGTTCTATGACAGCCTGTTCAAAATCATTTCGATCAAGCTTGGCTAAGATATCAACCTCAAACTATTTGATAGAAGCCCCTACCTGATCGCTTGGACGATAAGTTGTTGGGTTGCTGGGCTTTACAGCACATCTTCTTCGAGTTGCAAATCACGTAGAGAATATCTTTTCTCTACTGGTCTATCAGATCTTTCACTGACCTCTGCAACAACTTTGCGATTTACCATGGGTCCGACTACATCATCAATTTCTTCCTTTGCACCATAAACTTTTTGGTTTTCACCATCAATCCTAATTTCAATCCAGTCATCATCTAGCTGTAAGCCACGTAAAGTTCCTCGAAGCTGCGTAACTGTGTATTCTGGAAGTTCCGGAGGTTCAAGTTCTGGTTTCTTTAGGGCATTTTTAATAGCTTCACGAGTATTGGGCACGAGAGTGACAGGACGTGATTCAATATCACTGCTTGATTTAATCTCAATTTCATTGAAAGATTTACCTGTTAATGGAGGTGCAAGCTCACGAGTTAATTTTAGAAACGCTCCTCGATACTCTTCGTTCGGGACAACATCTATCATCTCTCCTTCTGGATCTTGTGTAGCTGCTCGAATAACCTCAAAAAATTTGCTGGTGATCTGTTGTACACGCAATTCAATGTCGGAAGGCGATATATTAGGAAAACTCAATTGCTTATATTCTTGAGGCTTACGTACCCGCACTGCAAATTGGTAGCTTCCTGGGGCAGCTTGAAATAGCCAAGGATCACACTGATTCTTAACATCTTGAGTTGGGGGGCAACCTGTACGGAATGGAATATCTAGAAGTAGCTCTGTCGTTCTGTAGAACATGTTTCTAATCTGATCTACCTTCCGTAAGACAAGATCTAGAGGGGCTGCACCATATAAAACTTCTCCACCCCGCACGGAAACTAACACTTCACCCTCAATGAATTGAATACCTGCTTTTGCACGAGACTCCTCGTAGCGTAGTACTTGCAGCAAATCCTCTAATTCTTCTACTGCAAAAGAGGGCAAGAGATCGGTAGCTAACCACTGATGGGCGATCTTTCTTGCCTGCAAAAATTTTTGAGCTTTAAAGTAAAGAGAAGCAGCACTAATAGCAGTTATACCAATTGTTCTTGTTTTGCTTGGGTCAAGGTTTTTCAGTGCTTCAACCTCTGCTTCCGCAGCTAAACGATACAATTCAGCAGCACGCTCAACTTCTGGCTGTCTGCGTAACTCTTCTGCTTGGCTTGCATACTTTTCACTTCGAGTATGATGCACTAACCAGCTCATGATGCTTCATCGACTGTTTGAAGTAATATCAACTGTACTCGAAATCCGATCACGGATGCCAGAGCAGGTCGATTACTGTTGCCTCTTCTTGCTTGCTCGATCTTCTCGCGAAGTCGCCTCTTTGTCTCTGACTTTCTATCAGAATCTGTTCCCGAAACTTCAAGCCGAACCCAATTCTCTAAGTCCTCTAAATCCTGACCTGACGGAGCAATGTAATAATCAGCACCAGTACGTGTTTCTGCACGATGCACAGCAACCATTCCTCTCAAGAGTTCTGTAGCTGCTATCGCAAGTGCATAAGCCCCATCTCGTGTTGCATCATCTACATTAGCCCAAGCTGCTTGAATCCTAGCATCTGTCTTGTCCCACTCCACTTTCGCGATAGATTCGACTCCATCATTTTCCAAAGTAAACTCTTTTGGAGAAACGTGATGTCGATCAAGGCACACTCTTGCAGCTTCAAGATAACTACCAGCTACAAATGGCGTAAGGGGTCGATGGCGTTCAGCCATATCCTGTAAAGGTAAGAGAGGTGGATTACTATCAGTCAAGACGGTCTCCTAAATGTAGAGATAGAGCCTAAATTTATTCAACCAGCTTAACTGGGTTGTATAGATGGTGTCCAGAACGAAAGGTGATTTGAAGAGAGATCACAGGCTTTATCAACGAACCTTTAGAAGTGCAGTAGGAGACGTAAAAGTAATTTCTGGTTACTGCCACAACCCATAACCGAAGCAGCCCAACATTCACTATCACGTTTGCTGTTTGTCAGTAGGGATTATTCTCAGGGATTCAGTCAACCTTCTGAGACACCCACTCTATCTTCTTCGATCGCAATGATTGCTCAGGAAGTGTCCGATCTGAGAATTCCTAATGCCATAGTTCGTAGGCTTTTTCAGCCTGTTCTTGCAACCAGAATCTGTGTTATCCGCTCCAACGCAGTGTTCAAATGCTTGGTAGACTGTCTGACATCATGCTAGTGGCAGACAGCACATCATTCCAGGATACAGAGGAAGACATTGTAAGAGCGTGATTAAGCCACGTTTCCAGATCGTGTTGCTCATATCTTATGTGCTGAGTGTCTACATAAATTTCTGAGCGACACCACCGATCGAGCTGATTAGCGGCGGCTTGCTCATAGTCCAGTTGAAACTGTCGAACCGTTTCGTCAAACGCCGGATCTTTGATGAACCAATTCTTGCGAGGCTTCAACCGTGAGCTATCCTGCAGGTCACCAAACCAGAAGGTCAAAATTTTGTTGAGTTGCGTCATCACGGCTTGAGAATCAATTTGGACTTTTCTATTTTCGGAATTTTATCTACAAAAAGTGGCGTTGCTGAATGCAGATATGAATTGCCCTCACCCCCAACCCCTCTCCCGCAGGAGAGGAGCACTAGAAATCTTGTTCCCTCTCCTGCGGGAGAGGGCTAGGGTGAGGGCAAAATCTGTGTTTCATAGATCAATTCAGCAGCGCCCAAAAAGTTTCCCCACCATCCAGCAAGTTCCGACATTTAAATAGCCAGGAACTTCCATTGATCGTGGGGAAGTCGCTAATATTCAGAATTGGCAGTCGATGGCTAAGACATACCTTGAACAAGATAGTCAAAGTATGGAGCGGCTTCAGCCCCGTCTTCAGTGCTCAATAGTGCGAGAGAGGCATCTTTGAGGCAACGCATCGCTTCTGCCATTCCCGGGACGGGCACGCCCAAAGCGTTATACATTTCTCGTGCACCGATCAGACCGATTTTCTCGATCGGATCTTTATCACCCGCTAACACCCCATAGGTGACTAGGCGGAGATACCAACCATAGTCGCGTAAACAGAGGGCGCGTTCGCGGTTGCCGTAGGCGTTGCCGCCAGGAGCAATAAAGTCGGGGCGCTTCTTCCAAAGGTTTTTGCTGGCTTGCTCGACGATCTTCTTCTCGTTAGATGAGAGGGTTTCGACGATGCGGGTTCGCTGCGCTCCTGTTTGAAAAAATTCTTTTATGCCTTTCAATTCACCGCTTGTAGGATAACGGAGTTCGTCGTCTGCTTGTAGGATGACTTGGCTAACTACGCTCATAATTGTTGCAGTATCTCAGAATTCATTCTGTAGTGTACCGAGTTTTGGGGTCGAAAAGGAAGAGAAATCTCTCATTAGTCTTGACAAAACGTAATATTTAACGTTCTTGTTAAGAATTGAGAGCATCCTCTGCACCCGACTTTAGAAAACTATTGCTAGCTTACGAGTCGCTTAAAAGTAGGACGGTGATCTAGCCCTGTCGAAACAGTTCAATGGCTTGCCCAAACTCACAGCGATTGATCAGCCGTCTACCATGCCACATAGCCGGATAGATGTGTAGAAGCAGATGGCTTTTTGAGCTAGCCACTTGATACGAGTCTTCAAAATCAAATGCTTGTGGTCAATCTCTTAGGTGTTGGTTTTACTGCCGATAGAACCCAGCTTGTCTCAGAACCGCAAGTAGGCTTTCTGACCATTTGTATAGAAGGGAGAAATGCGCCCAGTAAAGGCTGTAGAAGAACACGAACAGCCGTACAGAGTCACATTCTCAGCCTACTTGGTGGTGCAATATGATCATCGCCTGGTTCGTCAACCGCTATGAATTGGTTGGCTGCATAAGCGCGAGATCTGTGAACTAGCTCAGTGCCCCTGTCTTAATCCAGATTTATTTCTCAGCGGGTCCATTCGCTTAACTACTAATTGCTACCACGTTTTATGAAGTGGGCTTTAGACCTAATTTTTCGTTGATTTTCCCATCCACAAGAGCAGTACGATAGAATAGCTGACTGTAATCAAGCTTGAGATTGCGCTGGAGGTTGGATTGTCAAAGTTTATTTTAAAGGTTCTCTGGTTAGACGAGAACGTCGCGTTAGCAGTGGATCAGGTGGTTGGCAAAGGCACAAGTCCTCTAACCTCTTACTTTTTCTGGCCTCGGAATGATGCTTGGGAACAGCTCAAAACTGAGTTAGAGAAGAAACACTGGATCTCTGAAGTCGATCGAGTTGAGTTGCTCAACAAAGCAACTGAGGTGATTAACTACTGGCAGGAAGAGGGCAAGCGTCGCCCAATGGCAGAGGCGCAGTCAAAGTTTCCAGAAGTGACGTTTACGGGTAGCGCATGAGTCTCGACTCATAGTTAAGCCATCATTTTGGATTGTCTGAATTAAATCAGGTTAGGCAGCCCCGATCGTGAGTTCTGCAGGTTGGGGCTTGTTTGATTTCCAATTATTAGCTGTTGACCCTAAAATTGAGCAGATTGTAAGTGCTTTGAGACTTTTATAATGATTTAATAACTTTATTACAGTTCTTTAAGTCTCACTTCCCTCTGGGATTTTTTCTAGACTTCCCTTTAAAGTCGCCATTTATTTTAGGTAGGTAGCTTCATGTCTATGACCATCGCCCCCGATCAGGTAGAGCGGATTGTTTGGAATCAACACCAAGACCCTTTTGAGGTGTTGGGTCCACATTCGATGGAGCGGGATAGCAAAACTGTCTGGGTTGTGCGAGCCTATCAGCCGACTGCCGATGCCGTTTGGGTGGTTTTACCCGAACAACGAACCGAATATCCGATGCAGTCGGTATATCACCCTCACTTTTTTGAGTGCACGATCGAGACCTCTGAACTTACCAATTACCAGCTACGCATCAAAGAAGGAGAGCGCGATCGCGTCATCTACGATCCTTACGCCTTTCGATCGCCTTTTTTAACCGATTTTGATGTCCATTTATTTTCTGAAGGCAACCATCACCGCATCTACGAAAAATTAGGCGCGCACGCGGTGGAAGTTGATGATGTGAAAGGGGTTTATTTTGCGGTGTGGGCACCTAATGCTCGCAGCGTTTCCGTCATTGGTGATTTTAACTACTGGGACGGACGCAAAGATCAAATGCGGAGAGGCTCAACTGGAGTTTGGGAACTCTTCATTCCAGAGTTGGGAATTGGCACTCACTACAAATACGAAGTTAAAAATCAGGACGGGCATATCTATGAAAAGTCCGATCCCTATGGGTTTCAGCAGGAGGCGCGACCCAAAACAGCCTCGATCGTCACCGATCTAGATTCCTACACGTGGCAAGACCAAGTCTGGATGGAGCGTCGGCGTAACACTGAACCTCTGACGCACCCTATCTCAGTTTACGAGGTGCATCTCGGCTCTTGGCTCCACGGATCTTCCGCCGAGCCTGCTCAACTTCCAAATGGAGAAACCGAACCTGTTGTCGTCGTCTCAGAACTCAAGCCGGGAGCGCGGTTTCTTACTTATCGAGAGCTGGCAGAAAAACTGATTCCCTACGTCAAAGATCTGGGTTTCACTCATATCGAGCTGATGCCGATCGCCGAACACCCGTTCGATGGCTCTTGGGGTTATCAAGTTGTCGGTCATTACGCCTGCACGTCTCGCTACGGTACTCCTCAAGACTTTATGTACTTTGTAGATCAGTGCCACGCAAACGGCATTGGCGTAATTGTCGATTGGGTACCAGGGCACTTTCCCAAAGACGGGCACGGTCTTGCATTCTTTGACGGCACTCACCTTTATGAGCACTCTGACCCGCGCCGAGGAGAACATAAAGAGTGGGGCACGCTCGTCTTTAATTATGCCCGTCACGAAGTTCGCAACTACTTAGTTTCTAACGCACTGTTCTGGTTTGACAAATACCACATTGACGGAATTCGTGTCGATGCAGTTGCTTCGATGCTCTATCTCGACTACTGCCGTGAACCTGGTGAGTGGGTAACCAATCAATATGGTGGACGAGAAAACATCGAAGCCGCAGATTTTTTGCGTCAGATGAACCACGTCATTTTCAGCTATTTCCCAGGTGTGTTGTCGATCGCTGAAGAATCTACGTCTTGGCCAATGGTCTCATGGCCCACTTATGTCGGTGGCTTAGGCTTCAACCTCAAGTGGAACATGGGCTGGATGCACGACATGCTCGATTACTTCAGCATGGACCCGTGGTTTCGTCAATTTCATCAGAACAACGTCACTTTCAGCATGTGGTACAACCACAGCGAAAATTTCATGCTGGCGCTCTCCCACGATGAAGTAGTACACGGTAAGAGCAACATCATCGGCAAAATACCGGGCGATGAGTGGCAAAAGCTTGCGAATATGCGCTGCCTTTATGCCTTTATGTTTACCCATCCCGGCAAAAAGACGCTGTTTATGAGCATGGAGTTTGGGCAGTGGAGTGAGTGGAACGTTTGGGGCGACTTGGATTGGCAGCTTTTAGAGTTTGAGCCACATCAGAAGCTCAAGCGCTTCATGGAGGCACTCAATACCACGTATCGCAGTGAACCTGCCCTTTATACTCAAGACTTTGCAGAGCCTGGGTTTGAATGGATCGACTGTAGCGATAACCGTCACAGTGTAGTTGCATTCATTCGCCGAGATAAAGACTCTGATGAGTTTGTGATCACTGTCTGCAATTTTACTCCTCAGCCTCACAGTCATTATCGAGTTGGTGTCCCAGAAGCTGGATTTTACACAGAACTTCTAAACAGCGATGCTCGTGAATATGGAGGCAGTAACATGGGCAACCTGGGCGGGAAATGGACAGATGAGTGGAGTTATCACAGCCGCCCTTATTCACTTGATCTCTGTCTGCCTCCTCTATCGACATTGGTGCTGAAGCTCGATCGGGCAAAAACTCAAGCTGCACTCAAAGCGCAAGGCTAGTCACAGGGATTGCCTGCCTGCCCCGGACGGTTTTCTCCAGTTCGCATGGCTCCAAGCAAGGTTGAGACGATGACGCATCGTTTGACCTGACTATTTGGGACAGACAGCGTGACTCTTCCTAAATTTCCTTTGATTTCGCCGCGATGGTCAAATTGAACTTTATAGATGCCGTTTGATTGCAGCAGGAAGGTTGTTTCTGGGTTGATCTGAATGTTTTCACCCAAGCTATTCCAGGGCAAACTGGCAGGATCGGTAAGTTTGGCTGGATGCATTGCCCATTCAGCTTTTCCATTCAGCGGTTGCGGTCTAAAGCTAACCTGATAGTCGAGGTGTTTTAGTTTTGCGGTTGTCTGCGCTTGACGCAAAGCCTCAAATACCTGGCTTTGGGCAGTGCTTAAACGCTGATTATTGAGAAACGATACCCACGAAGGGGCTGCAATTGCGGCAAGAGTTGCCATTAAAGCGACCACTACCAAAAGTTCTATTAAAGTGAAGCCTTTGGTTGATTGAGGTCGAGAAAGTTCTCTAAGGTACGAACTCATGAAAAAACTCTACATGCTGTGAATGCCGAGCCTAGAGTTCCCCAAATTCTTCTGTTGTGTCAACTTATATACGATCGTTCTTCACAAATTACAGTCACCATCTTCTGCTGGGAGCATTGCACCCAATAGCGTTGTTACTCTGACACAACGCTTAGGGCTAGTCACTGTTGTGGCTTGAAGCGTGATGGTGTAAGGCGCAGTGCTCACATTTTGGTTAACGTTGCCATAAGTGTCAAAGATGATCGCGCCACTGGTGGCTTCAGTACCTTTATCTGGTCTCCCAGAGATCTTAATAGCCCCTTGTTTGATGTCACCATTACCTAAGACCTGCCATCTTCCATCTGAAGTGCTAACACCACTAATGACACTACTTAGGGTTGAGGCGTTGTCAGTCACAGGGACGACGATGACTCTCGGCTTCTGGGCTGCATTATCAAAAACGATCGCTCGGCTAACTTTGGTTCGTTTTGCTTCAGCTTGAGCTGATCGCAGCAATTCAAATGTTTGGTCTCGCGCGGTTGTGATGCGCTGTCTGTTGAGAAAGCCGACCCAACTTGGAGCGGCGATCGCAAACAGAATCCCGACCAGAATAATGATGACTAGCGCTTCAATTAAGGTAAAGCCAGCGATCGAGCGGTTTGAATGGTTCCTCTTCATGTTCCTTCTCCCAGTTGAGGCACGACAGCAAATGACTAGATTCTCTTGTCTAAGGAGCCACGCGTCATCACGCGGGTCTGCATTGAGATGGGAACATTACTTGTGAGCGGAAGCCCAGGTCTTCCAGCCGCATTGCCTTGTAGAAAGACAGAAACCTCCTGGTTTAAGTTACCATTGCTCTCTCCACCTTTAACGCAGACATAGAAACCTCTATTGCTAGCTGAGGCTGGCGTAAGTGTATACCCAGGGGTGACGGGATTTGTAAGCGGAACAGCCGGACAAACAGCGTCAGTGGTTCCGCTTGACAAGCCTTTTTGATCGACAAAATCGACGAGCACTTGAGTATTGCCATCAGACGGGGTTCCTCTAGTTGGAGCATCTACTCCTTTGGCATCAAGAGGCCAACTCATAAAAGAGACATCCCCCCCTGCTGGAAAGAGCCAGCCAGGTGTTATTTCAGCGGCGGTTTTCGCACCATAGCTATATTGGGGCATCTGATAGCGCGTAATTCTGGCTCTGCCCTTCCACTGATTGCCAGTAGTATCCCAGTTTAAGGAATAAACGACCAGCGTATACATTCGGCGAGAGACGCAGGGGATGCCGCTAATTGGGAGAAGAGCCGCGTCTTGCTTTGTCTTGTCTTTTTCGGAGAATGCCTTAGCGTTGTCTTGGCAAAGCTTATCGATCGCCGGAGGCAGAGGATCGACTCGCCAGAATGCTAAAACTGGAAGAGTATTCGTTCCGGTTGCGGGTAAGGTGGAGGCAGGCAGATAGCCAGTTTTGAGTAAGCCAGTGCACGAACCGTCCGGGGGTGGGCTACTGACGAGGCATTTGCCATCGTAGACATATACAGCTTCACGCAGATCGCGACCAATATAGTCGAGCGCCATTTGCATTTCGCGTTGGGTGTCACTCCGGGCAGATTCTCGTTGGCTAGTCTGCAATAGCTGCACCACCAAAAAGAGCAAAACGCTGGTGATGATGCTTGCGATCACCATTGCGACCAAGAGTTCTATCAGCGTAAAGCCTGCTGATTTGTGACTGTTGGAGAATAAGCGACGGTGCTGACTTCGTTGTTTAAACCATTTTCTAGCCATTGTTTTCAACCTGATTCAAGCCTTCTATCGATGGACAAACAGTGATGTAAGACCTCTAGCACTGCCCAGTACCAGGGCTTGGGCACAGTTGTCTGTAAATGGTTAAGTTCTCACTGGCGTTACTGCGGACGATCGTGGAATATTGAACCGCCAAAGGACGAGTCAATTGGTTTCCCAGCCCATTAGTGCCTTTTAGGCTGGCTTGCTCTGTCAGACCTTTGCCTGTTTTTAAGTTAGGTTCAGCCACGATCGAGTAAACTCTAACTCCTATCACAAACCCATCAGGAACAACGCCAGCAGTTGCGGCAATCCCATTGCTATCAATCCCATTGCTGCGAAAGGTTTGAATCAGAAAGTTAGCCTTGCAGTCTTTAGGGTTTTCAGGATTTGGGTCAGTGTTGACCTGAAGATATTTCGTAGGACTATCGGGTGCTTTGCCATCATCTTGGTTGGTACACAGTGGATTCACACTGATGACGTTGCTGTCTTTAGGAGTGGTAGGAGCCGCAACACTATTGACAGCACGAATGTTTGCAGCACCGATCGGAGGGAGTAGATTGATCGTGGCTTTTCCCTGATCTACGATCGTGCGGACTCGATCGATTTCGCCTTGAGCGAGTTGCAGGGCTTGCTCGGCTCGGCGGTTTTGGATGCGAGTGCCTGTTGCCCAAAAAATGGGAGGCGTGATGCTGACCAGAGTGATCGAGACGATGACGATCGCCACCAGCCCTTCGATCAGGGTTAGCCCCCGATCGGGGTGTCGGCTAGAGGCTGCCATTTTTTGGGTTAGACCCAGAACACATCTAAGGGTCATACCCGGAGCAAGCCGTTTGTTTGCGGTTGTGAGTAACATCTCAGGCTCCTGATTAGCTAGGACAGTTGACTTTAGCGGTATCTTTGGGACCGAAATTTGGATTGGTGATGGTCTTGGCGGCTTTGCAAAGCAGATTGATGTACGGGTCGTTAACAGGGGGTTCGTTGTAGAACTCGTTGCGGCTTTTGCTGGAGGTGACAAACCGAGTGGCGGCGGGACCTGCGGGACTCAGTTGCAGCCCCACATCATAGCCCCAGAGACGTAAAGGAGGAGAGTAGTAGTTGAGGTTTTCATTACTACTGTCTACAGATTGACAGATCTCCCAGGCTTCAGATTCAAAGGGTGCAGTTCCATAGTTGCTAAAACTAAGCTGTAAGAAGGAACCCGTGAAGTTTAGAGGTTTACTGCCCCAGTCTTCAAGGAAACGCGGGAAGTTGTGTAACCCACCATAGGATTGGCTTTTACGAGATGGAACAATTCCACTCACCACGATCGAGTTGACCCTGGTTTGTATTGCTGGTATCAATCTTCTGCCGCCATCATTGTTTTGTCCGATATCGAAGTAAGGTTCGGTAGGGAACCGAGTTGCATAAAGAACAGAGCGAGGTAGGGCGGGTTGTGTGGTAAGAGCACCTGCGGATGCTTGAGGAGCTTGAATCAACGGCTGACCCGCGCGAGAAATCTTGATGGGTGACGTAAAGTCAGCCCAGTAGTCAAGGGCAGCAGTGGTGTTTTGTTGAGGCAAGGTTGCGTTAGAGGAGTTTTCGCGCACCCAATCCCAGTTATTGGGTAAAACTTTTCGAGGCAGGTTTCGATTGTGGAAGGAAGTGTATCCAGTACTTATGCAACCAGGACTGAATAACCCCGATTTAGAGGAATCGTTGTATTGAGCGCGAGGACTACTGCTGGGGTTGAAATCGTCGGAAGGAAAAAGTTTGAAATCAGGGACATTTGCTTTGTTCAAATCGGGGATGACGAACATATCAGCAATGCTGCCATCGCAGAAGTTATTGGAGAGGATGCCAATGCTGTCTGCCAAAATCTCAGAAGGTCGCCATCGATCTTTTAAGGGAGACGAGAAGTTGTCATAGTTGGTCGTCTTGCGTCCATAGAACTGGGCAGCACTGTAGGCAGTGGTGTCTGGTAGCGTTTCAACAAATTCCTCTAGTCGAGTGCCTGCGGTGTCTTCTCCACCATCTTGGTGGAGGTTAAAGTCTCCTTGAATAAAGACAGGCTGGTCAGTAAAGAAGGACAACCCCCGAATGTTTCTAGCTGCTTCTAGGAGTGAGTCTTTGCGCTTGATCTCAGAACCGTTGCGTAGACGGAAGCCATGAGTTCGACGCTCTGGGTCAGGTAGATAGTCTACTGCCTTGGGGGAAATCCCGCTGACGAACGCAGGATCTGTAGGTTTTGCGGGGTTCCTCAAGTCTGTGTTTGTTCCGGTTGGGCGGACGATCGCATCTTCACGAACCGCATCTTCGCGGAAGGCATAAACGATGCCGCTTTCGGGCAACCAGACATCTGTGCCGATGCCGTTGCTGCGAAGCATTCCTAAGTCGATGTCTAGCGATCGCATCAGCATATTCTGGCGACCGTCAGAGATAGCACGATCAAGGAATGGAACGGCAACCTTGGTGCCATCGGTAGACACGATGATGTTTGGCGAAACATTAGGTCCACCGCTGACAGGTGCTGTAGAAACAGTCTTTGGCGTTGTGTGAGGCAGTTGCCACTCATTCGCTGTCAACGACCTAGGAGTGAGGGCGATCGATGACCCCAGCGCATAGTCAGCTACCGGAAAGGGACTAGTGACTAGATAAGGATAACGACTAGGAGAAGGCGTGTTGCCACTGGCAGCGGCAAGAGTGGGCGTAGGCGGCAGGAGAGTTGGTAGCGAAACGGGAGTTACGGGGATCGCCGAAGTACCAACTACCTTAAACGTCGCACTTCCATTGACACTGGCTTTAGAAACGTATGTATTGGTGACATAGGGTTCCTTGTCAGTGATGGCTCTGCTATCGCTCTTGGCTATGCTATTTGCCTGGTCTATTACAGGAGTTGACGCAATTATGGTAGCCGGAGCACTTTGAATATCAGTCTTCAAAGTAGAGAGACCAGGCTGTCTATGGTCGTAGATCCCAGTTCCTGCAATGTCTAATGCACCGTCTAGATCGTGGTTTGTCTCTGGGAAAATGTAATAAAGAGCAGGAAACTTGGGAAGCACCCACGCTCGTTTTGTCACATCGTCAGGATCATAATTGGTTGTGTCTAACGCCCCACAGAGGCGCGAGAGAGCCAGTCGGTATTCACCTTCTTTAACCCCTGGGCTGCCGATAGTTGGTCCTCCTGTTTTACCTGGAACGTTCGTTATCAAACCAGGAGAAGGGGTGAACGTAAAATCGTCTGGGTCACACGCAGATGGGAGTCTATACTTCGTTCTGGTAGTGTCCTTACCTGTACCTGCGGCTTGACCTACATAGGTGCCAAAGGCAGGAGAAGACCGGAAACCAAACGCCCGATCGCGCCGAATCTGGTACTTGAGCATGATTAGCTCTGCCATTCTCACCCTTGAATCATTTAGGGTGCTAGCTAAAGCTTCTTGATAGGTGGCAGAGGAACCGAGGTATTGGTTTTTTAACAGCTTCTGCTTTAGGGCACCAATCCAAGCTTCTGGAGGAACATCGGCATAGTCTGTATCCTTGTTCAGCCCGCCGTTGATTCCTGTCCGGTTACTGTTAGGATCATAGTCTCTGCTACCAAGTTGCCCCTTAGGTAAAACTTCTCCATCGCTCTCATCACCGTTCATGAGCAACTGAATTGCTTTAGCTAGTTCTGTTAAAACGAAGCTATTACTCCCTGTGAAGTCATAATCATTATTGACATTGGTTGGGTCAAACTTTTGAATCGTGTCGATGTTGTATGCCAAGACCCCGATCGTGCAAGAAGCCGTTTGCAGATAGGTTTTATCTGCAATGCTGAGATCTGTGTAGGCAGTGCCCGCCGTGAGTTTACCTAACACTCGTCGCAGATTAGAATAGTTCCCCCACATGCTCAAGGCTGGGTAGGGGTGAACCACTGTAGTATCGGTTGGCGCGAGTGGAAAGACCCCATCAGGATCTCCGGCAAAGTTGGCGAGGTTTTGCAGCGCAGTCCGTAAGGGGCTGGTCGCACTATTCATGGCAGTTTCAAACTGAGCCGCAGTGCCACTAGGAGCCGAAAACTCCCAACCATTAGTGCCTTGACCCGTGAAAAAGTTAGATTGTAGGGGTGGATTCACCGCGCCTACCGCGCCTGATGCCCCATCAGCAAACTGAGTTGGTTTAAAGTTGATTGACTGATAGAGAGATGAGAGGTTTCCGGGGTGAACTGTGCTGGTCAGACAAGCTACTGGATAATCTTTGTCTTTAATAGAGTGATAAACAGCAGTCGCTTGCACCGCAGATAGGTTATCCCTGAGAGTGCGACGCTGCAAGTCAAGATGCTTCAACGACTCTGTTTTATCGATCGGATAAGGCGCAATGGTTGGAGGATAAAGAGGATCACCTTCGCGTTCATCCGACGCGCCAATTGCACCCGGAGCGCTAGGCGTAGGTTCTTTAGTGATAAACGAGTCAGCATTCGTATCTCTAGGAGTGACCCAAGTATTGAGATTTCCGAGTTCTAGCCGCTCTCCGACGAGAATTCGCAGACCCTTGCCTCTGGCTCGACGCTCCCAATAACCATCTAAACCGACTGCGCTTCCCGCACTTCCGGGTGCATCGTCATCCTTGAGAGTCAAAATCAGGTTGTCACTGGTCGAAGGGATCTCTTTACCCATGTCTCCTGCCGGAACAACCCTAGCGGTGTCACCCGTCCCATATTTTGGTTTGGGTCCCCAGCGATCGTCTGCCCGATAGAGGTCATCGACGTAAGGCTTATCTTGGCTCTTAGAAGTGACGCGCTCGGCTAGTCCTGGATTTTTAAGATTTGTCCAATTGTCTGTGCTGCCTGCAAGTTTATCAGAGCGATACTTGTAGCCATCTTCAACTAAAACAGTCGTTGGGTCGAGCGAAACGTCATAAGGACCAAACCCACCGTTTGTAGAGTCGCTACTACTGTTTAAAGTAAATGGTTGAGGAGTGGTTCCATAGCGATAAATGGTAGCGCTACCGCTGGTATTGTTGTCTGCCATCTTGCCCGCAATGATATTGCCCTTAAAGGCAGGCGAGACATCAGTCACCGTGATTCCAGAGTTGTCGGCAGGGCTAAACAGACACGATGAAGGGGCGCTAATCAAGTGAGCGGTGATTTGGTCGCCCCCAAGTATCAAACTGCCCTCAGTGTGCATTGCCCCGTTCCAGTTAAAGGCAGGTCCTGGAAAGATTTCTAAATCATTGCGGAACCAGGCACCCCACTTGTTGCCTCGATTAAGCTGACGGTCTTGATGAAACTCCAACGTCACTGCCGTTGAGGTCGCCTGGTCCGGAATGACCATCGCATCGACCTGGAAGTTTTTACGAAGAATCGAAGTATTGCCGCCTCGATCTTCAAACCATCCACCCTCAGCCCCTCCAGAACCAGACCCACATTTAACGGCGTTTGACTCCTTACTCAGAGGACCGTGCCGAACCAAAAGCTGCTGCGCTTTCTGCTTATCGCTCAGGGTGAGTAGAAGTTCTTGAGGGTTTTTGACTGCGTCTGTAGGATTGCTGAAAATAATAGAGTAAATAACGGTCGCATCTGGTGTGCCATTGGCATCTGTGTCGGTGCGGAAAGACCAGGCATTATCTTTTCTACCGTCGCCGTTCAAGTCAACTCGATCTTCATCAAGCAGCTTGTAGGGATCAATCAGAACGCCAGCCTCTGTAGTGGGTAACTTTGCAAAAACGTTAGTATTTGTCGCATCTTTGCCATCATTGAGCAGCATTGCCAACAACCGATCTTCACCCGGCACCCCTCCTGGGTAGCGGTTGTCTTTTGTCGCATCAAACAAAAACTCTAGCTTAGAGCGAGCTCGATCGATCGCTGGAGTTGCCGCGTTATAGATGATGCGCTGCTGGTTTTGCCCGATAACTTGTGCGTTGCGATTATAGGCACGATAGGTCAGCGCCCCCACAGTGAGAGCCACCACTAAGACGAGCAAAACGGTCGTCGGCAAGACAAAGCCACTGGCTAGTCTGTTGCCCCGGTTGTTTTTCAAAGCGCTTCTTAGAAGCCAGTTGACCAACCCTTTGGTGACCGTGTAGTGAAGCCTTTTGATGGCGCGGAAGAGCCCTTGAATTGCCTTTGCGAGTTTGCGATTTGACATAGCTTTGGCAGAGAAAGTGCGAGTTCAGAAATCCAGTTTTTTAATCAGTCGAAGGCGATCGTGAAGAAACAGTCTCCACGGTCGTTGAGGCGCAATGACATTGATTTGACTATCGTCAGGCAGTGACCCGCCATCGAGTCAATCAACGATCCGGCAAGTTCATCAAAACTCCATAATTCAATTGGCTTGTCTTCTTACTGTCTTGATAACTCAACACGATCGTCAACCGGGAACTTACGGGGCTTCACTTTCCTATCGTCGAGAGCGACTCAAGGTAGAGTTTTGCGAGGTTTGGTAATTACGTACGAGAGATCACAGGCGTATGAATTGGAATAAGTTGAATCCAGTTAAAGAAAGTTCTGGGTTGCAAATATCATACAAGCACCGAATTTGTTTTTTAAAGTTTTTGTAAGGTTGAATGGAACAATATTACCCACGACTCTTGAAAGAGCAATCATTTTGCTTGATAAAGATTTAGACGCTCAAAATCACATAACGGCTTTTCTGGAATTGGAAAACCCCAAACTATCTGCAAATACAACAAAACTGGGGTGAACGACACGCCTTCACCCCAGTCGCTATAAAATTGCTCAATTTCTTTAGAGACGGCTCAAGTCGATTCCGGCTTCTTTTGCAAAAGCACTCAGGCTCTTAATTTCTAGGGTCTTGATTGCCTTCGTAGACAGCTTTAGTCTTATCCAGCGCTGGCCTTCTGCCCACCACACGCGCTTTGACTGCAAGTTGACTTCCTGCAATTTTTTAGTGCGACGGTGAGAGTGAGAAACAGCCATGCCGTTGTTTGCCTTTTTTCCCGTCAGTTGACATTTACGTGACATAGTAGCGTCTCCCAGTTCTTGGATGCGATTTCATACAGTTCTTTATTGTATACACAGTCGGTGCCAGTCGAAAAGGAAAATTAGGACGCTGCCGCCGTCAAAGCACGCTCAACCGATTGCAGAGCACGATCGACTTCTTCACTCGTGACAATCAACGGGGGCACAAAACGCAACACCTTTGAACCCGCAGGCACTAAGAGAACGCCTTCACTCATCGCTGCTTTAACGATATCACCCGAAGTCAAATCGACCTCTGCAACTAGTTCCATCCCATTGATCAAGCCCCAACCTCGCACCTCAGCCACCAGCATCGGAAACTTCTCAGCTAATCTCCTCAGCCCTGCCCGAAGTTGCTCTCCTCGATCGCGCACGTTTGCTAAGATATTCTCCTGCTCCAAGGTGTGGCAAACAGCTAAAGCCACTGCACAGGCAAAGGGATTGCCGCCAAAGGTGCTGGCGTGATCCCCAGGTCTAAAGACATTACAGAAAGACTTGCAGAGCAGCGCCCCGATCGGAATGCCGCCCCCTAACCCTTTCGCAGAAGTGAAGACATCCGGCTCAATACCTAAATTCTCATAGCCCCAGAGATGACCCGTCCGCCCCATGCCGACCTGCACTTCATCCATCATCAAAAGAATTCCAGTTTGATCGCAAATCTCACGCACCCGCTTGAAGTAGGCGAGGTCTCCCGGACGCACACCGCCTTCTCCTTGAAGCCCCTCTAAGAGAATAGCGGCGACCTGACGCTGCTCACGATCGAGGTCAGCGATCGTCGCTTCTAACGCCTCAATATCGTTGTAGGGAACATAGTGAAAGCCAGAAACCATCGGTGCAAACCCCTGGTGATACTTGGGCTGTCCGGTGGCTGTGACGGTGGCGAGGGTGCGTCCATGAAAGCTCGCGTGAGCCGTTAAGATGATCGGGTTCTCAATGTTAAGAACCGTGTGAGCATATTTTCGAGCCAGCTTGATTGCGCCTTCGTTTGCCTCTGCGCCAGAATTGCAGAAAAAAGCACGATCGGCACAGGAATGCTCGACGAGCCACTTCGCGAGTTCGCCCTGTTGAGGAATGTAGTAGAGATTAGAGACGTGATGGAGCGTCTGAATCTGTCGAGTCACTGCCTCAACCATTGCGGGATGGGCATGACCTAACGTGCAGGTGGCAATTCCGGCAACAAAATCGAGATATTCGCGTCCCTGGTCATCCCAGACTCGGCAGCCTGATCCGCGTTCTAGCGTCAGAGGAAAGCGCCCGTAAGTAGTCATCACATAGTCATCAAACTCAGCCGTGGTGGAGGGAGTGGCGAGTGAGGCAATGGCGGGGCTGACGAGGGTTTCTGGACTCACTGATTTAATCCTTAAACGCGTGGTGGAATCGGGTCAAAACGAGGAGAGATTGTTTCTAACTTTGGGGTTGCGTCTATGCGAACCTTTGCTCAGTTTAGTGGAAGAAACTAGCGATCGGGAGAGCATTGTGGGGAATTGATGACGTTTGAAGAGATTGAATGCGAGACAAATAAGAGATTTAACCCTGTAGGCTGCTTTACAGGGTTTGTTAATGATCGTCAGGTTGCGAGGTTGAGCGTTAATGATGCGAGTGTTTGCACTGGTGAATGGAGATCAAGGACACTTTGCAGAACTGGTAACGGTTCTGATTATTTTGCTGCTGGTCGCAACGATCGTAGCCCTCTTATCACGGCGGCTGCGGGTGCCTTATGTTTCAGGGTTGGTTTTAGCGGGGCTGGCGATCGCTGAACTATTGCCGCGGCGCATCGGGCTAGATTCCTCGCTGATCATCAATTTGTTTTTGCCGATCCTATTATTTGAGGCAGCCATTAATACCGATATCAGCCGATTGCGAAGCACGCTCAAACCAATTCTGTTATTGGCAGGACCTGGAGTCGTAATCTCTTGCGGGGTAACCGCGATCGGGCTGAAGTTTGGGCTGAGTCTCGATTGGGTGCCAGCTTTGTTAGTCGGCGTGATTTTGGCAATCACAGACACAGTTTCAGTGATTGCGGTGTTTAAAGAAGTATCAGTGCCATCGCGACTGATTACGATCGTGGAGGGAGAAAGCCTTTTTAACGACGGGATTGCGTTAGTTCTGTTCAGTTTAGTCCTGAAGTTTTACAGCACAGGATCGGTCACGGTGAGCGGTGGCTTGAAGGAACTCTTTATTGTGATCGTGGGAGGTCTGTTGGTTGGATTAGTGCTGGGATACTTGGGGATCGGACTGTATGTGCGATCGGAAGATGATCCCCTCAGCAGTATTTTACTGACGGTCGCGATCGCATTGAGTGCCTTTCAAATCGGTCAATTTTTGAGTGTTTCAGGAGTCGTTGCTGTCGTGATTGCCGGCTTGGTCATTGGTAATTTAGAACTCTCTCGCAGTATCTCTGCATCAAGTCGCATCACAGTTTTGAGCTTTTGGGAATATGCAGGCTTTGGTGTAAACACGTTTATTTTTCTGCTAATTGGATTAGAAATTAATCTACCGACCTTGGGTAAGACGTTACCCGCCGTAATTTTGGCAGTGCTTGCCTATCAAACGGGGCGATTTCTCTCGGTTTATCCTCTACTAGCGATCGTCGCTAAGTTCGATCGCTCCATTCCGTTTCGGTGGCAGCACGTTCTCTTTCTGGGCAACATTAAGGGATCGCTGTCAATGGCGCTGGCATTGAGTTTGCCGCCGAGCCTTGCAGGGCGGGAAGAACTGATTGCATTAGTGTTTGGAACCGTGCTGATCTCATTAGTTGGGCAGGGAGTCAGTCTTCCATGGCTGGTCAGACGGTTAAAGCTGTCTCACACCTCCGAGTCGCAGCAGTGGATCGAGGGATTGCAGTCTCAGTTGATGACGGCAAAAGCAGCGCAAGATGAACTCGACTCCCTGCTGAAAGGAGGAGTCTTGCCCAAATCGATTTATGAGGAGATGCGATCGAGCTATCAAATTCGCGTGGCGGCGGCGGAGCGATCGCTGCGAGACTTTTATAATCGTCGATCAAATCAGCAAACCAGCATCAACCATTCTCACTTTGAAGCGGTGCGTCGTCGATTGCTGCTAGCCGAAAAGAACGCGCTCAACGATGCACTCCGCAAACGGATTCTGTCAGATGAAGTCGTTCGATCGCGGCTGAAAACGATCGATGAACAGCTATTGGGGTTAGAAGACGATTAAACGCACTTTTGGATGAAGTCAATCATCTGGTGCATGACCCCTGGTTTTGTGGCAATCAGCACAGTTGATTCGGGTTCTAAAACGGTGCTGCCGTTGGGGATCGCCAGATCCATGTGAGCGTGAGGCTGATAGCCGATGATCAGAGAACCCGTCGGAAACTTAGGATCTTGAGCGACTTCTGCGACACTGCGCCCCACGACATTGCAGTGAGCAGAGATTGACAGTTTAACGACTTCAATTTGACCTTGCTCAAAGTGCATCATCGATTCTACTTCGGGATATTCGATCACATTGACCATCGTGGAGACGGCAAGCTCGATCGCGTTGATCACATGAGTCGCACCCGCAAATCGATAGGGTTCGGCAAAATCTCGATGGCGCATCCGCACAACAATGTGAGGCACCCCGTAATGCTTAGCAAGGGTCACCATTGCCAGATTTAGCGCATCGTCTCGCAAGACCGCAGCCATTGCATCTGCTTTGCGAATTCCAGCTTCGATCAGGATCTCGGTGCTGACCGCACTGCCCTCAAAGGCGATGACTCCCAGCTGCTCACGGGCATAACGACACGCGGCGGGGTTGATATCGATGATCGCCACGGTATGCCCTAAATGGACGAGTCGTTGTGCCAAGTTGAGTCCAATTAGCCCCGCTCCCCCGATTAATACATACATGAAGGTCTCCCCTAAAACTCTCGCTAGTTCAACTTTAGAGCGCTGGCAGGAACGTCTTCCCAAGAAGAAACGGTACGGATACGAGCGACCCAGCCTTCTGATTTCTGAGTATCGGTGAGATTTTCCTCAAAGGCGGTGTGACATTCTTGTGCCTGAGCTTCGTCACAGCAAGCAATGCAGGCGTAGAGAAGTCCAGACGGATCGACTTGTTCGTTTACCCAAATAGCCACGATCGTTGCCTCACTTTTCACTAAATCTTTGCTCTGGTTTTACAAGATAGACAGCACTCTATCAAAATTAGTGACAGTGTCTTAATCATTCTGTTTTGCCATGACAGCTAGAGCATCGTCTGTAACGCGGCAGACGCGCCAATCGGGAAGAACCGTGGCTCCCATCCGTTTGTAGAATCCGATCGCGGGTTCGTTCCAGTCCAAAACGCTCCATTCTAAACGACCACAGCCCCGATCAACCGCAATTTGAGCCAGATACGTGAGTAATGCTTTGCCGATGCGTTGCCCCCGATAATCAGGCAAAACGAATAGATCTTCTAGATAAATGCCTGGTTTGGTCAGAAACGTGGAGTAGTTGTGTAGAAAAAGCGCAAACCCGACAACTTTTCCCGCGTGGTCAGCGGCGATCGCTTCGATATAAGGTCGAGAGCCAAATAAATGCTCTGCAAGCTGCTCTGGGCTTCCTGTAACGGCATCAGATAAGTTCTCATACTCTGCCAAGGCTTGAATTAAAGAAAAAAGCGCTGGGACATCAGCAGGAGTGGCAGACCGAATAGCGAATGGAGAATTCATAGCAAGATTTGGACTTCAGACTTTAGATTCTAGATTGAACTCCAATCAAAAACCCAAAATCTGAAATCCAAACCGACTGGATTTCGGAAATTTATCTATCCCAACCAACCTTTTAGCCGCTCTGCAATTTGAGGTCGCCGCAACTTTCGCATCGCTTTACTTTGAATCTGCCGCACTCGTTCTCGCGATAGGTTAAAGATCCCACCGACTTCTTCTAGAGTGCAGGGCTTGCTCGTAGTCAGACCATAGCGCAACGAAATGATGTCTTTCTCGCGCTGAGTCAGCACATTCCCCAAGACTTCCCAGATTTCTTGCCGCAGCATGGTTTCACTCATCTGCGATTCTGGCGATTGGGTGTCGCCGTCTTCTAGCAAATCCATCAATTCAGTGTCCTCACCTTTGCCAACCCGGTGATTGAGCGATAGAGACTGGCGACGCACCTGCTGAAGATGCTGTAACTGCTCAACGTTCAGCTCTAGCGACTCGGCGAGTTCTGCCTCAGTGGGATTGCGGTTGAGTTCTCGCTTAAGGTCGCGGTGTGCCTTCTTGAGCTTATTAAGCTTTTCGACGATGTGAATAGGGAGACGAATCGTGCGGGCATCATTGGCGATCGTCCGTGTGATTCCCTGGCGAATCCACCAATACGCATAGGTCGAAAACTTGTATCCCTTATCGGGATCAAACTTCTCAGTGGCGCGATTTAGACCCAGTGCCCCTTCTTGAATCAAATCTAGAAATGGAACGCCACGGTTGAGATATCGTTTGGCGATCGATACCACGAGTCGCAGGTTCGATCGAATCATCTTCCGTTTTGCAACGCGGCTACGGTGAAGCCGATGCTCTAACTGACGTTCATTCAGTCCGATTTTGGCGGCTATTTCGCATTTGGTTGGAACGCGCCCCAGTTCTTGGTAAACCTGGCGATTTAGCTCTTCCATCTCAACCAAATATTGCACTCGTCGAGCGAGTTCTACCTCTTCATCGGGTCTAAGGAGCGGATAGCGCGCCATTTCTTTAAAAAATGCTCCGACCGCATCATCGGCGATCGTTTTGCTATATCCTGCTGATCGCGCTGTAGCAATCTGATCGACTTCAGTCTCCTCAATGGACTGTTCGACATCCGCCATTTCAGCAGCGACATCTTCTAATCCTTCCAGATCAGGCTCTTCTATTTCAACAATGGGGGCACCCTCAAGATCAACGTCGGGGGCTAGTTGCAGGGAGTCAACTGAATCCAAATCAGCAACGTCCATTGCAAAGTCCAATTCACGATCGGAGAGAATTCCTGTGTTAGAACTGTTGCTTTGTTCGTTCATGTCAATACTATATCGAGGTAGTTTTACTCAATGCGTCTGAAGGAGAAAGGGTCGATTAAAAACCACAGAGTTTCTGTAGTTTTTGTAGGGTGAATTAGAAACAATGACAAGCTTCAAAGTCTTATGATGTATAGACCTTTAAGTTTGATCGACTCATAGTTCATAAACCTGGGACTGTCATGTGAAATGAAGCTACGAGTGAAAAAATACTTTAATTTAGACTGTAAAGTCTGTCTTTGGTGCCTCCTCAAATAGAGTGGATTTAATGAGTTTTATAGATGACTTTGTTAAACACCAACCAGGCTATTGGAGATCAATAACCTCATTCAGATTGAAGAATTCTGCTGTTAGAAAATCTTCAATAGTTCTGGTCGGTGAATGCGGCTCCGCTTAGCTCTAGCTTGGCTAGATCATAACGGTGCTGACAGAGCGTTCCGTAAGTCTTGAAACAAAGTGCATCGGAAATTAGCTCTGTATCCCTTGGACTGCACATATAGACTCCCACACTCGATCAAGTTTGCATCTCTATCGTTAGTGAGAAAGTTAAGCGCAGTTTTTTACATTTGTCTGGTAATCTTATTCATCTCCTGACTGCATCGCTTCTCGTCTATTTTTATCTCAGGCTAAGATTGACTAATCAGTTCATTTGAACTAGCTAGAAGTCGAGGTTGTGTCCTGAGTTGCCAGATGGTGAAGAGTGTTGTAAAGTCTGCGATCGCTTCTCAAGATTTTTGCTGCTAATCCACCCAGATTCTTACGCTTAGAGCCTTTTGATATGGTTGAGTCTCTGTCTAGCGTGGTCATTGCCTCTGTCGCCGAACCACAAGCGACGTATGCGATCGAGCCGCCACAAAATCGCTGGGTCGAGGTGCTGGTTGATTGTCCAGGTGCTCAAGGGTTTTACACCTATAAGCTGCCGATCGACCTGCAAGTTCAGACGGGTGACATCTTGAGTGTGCCATTCGGAGCACAACAAGTCGGCGCGATCGCGATTCGTCTGCTCGCGGCTGCGCCGCTTGATCTTGACTCTACCCACATTCGAGAAGTCGAAGCGGTGGTCAGTGCCGGGTTTTTTCCTCCGTCTTATTGGACGTTATTGAGTCGTGTTGCGCGTTACTATCACACGTCTTTAATGCAAGTGGTTAAAGTCGCACTACCACCAGGATTATTGACTCGATCGCAGCGTCGCATTAGACAAATGAAGGATCAGAGAAGTCCTGATCTGCCTCTTAGCCCCTGCGCTCAACACATTCTTGATGTGCTGAAAGTCAGCAAAACGGGCGATTATTCCTGGCAGTTTGTGCAGCGACAGGTGCACAATGCCAATCGAGGGCTGCAAGAACTGTTGAAATGGCAGCTTGTTGAAAGCTATTTAGAACCTCCAACGACGGTTCGTCCCAAGGCAAAACAGGCTGTGACCCTAGTAGCAACTGAGTTTTTGTCAGACTTGACTGGTCGCCAGCGCGAAATTCTAGACGTTCTTAAGCGACAGGGCGGTGAGACCTGGCTCACCGAACTGCTGCAAATGTGTCACACCAGTTCATCAACGCTTAAAAAGTTAGAGAGCAAAGGCTATGTCGCGATTCAGCCTAGAGAAGTGCTGCGGGCAGAGCAAGGTGGCGCGATCGAGACCGATGCCTCTCGCACGTTAACGTCTGATCAAGCCAGTGCGTTGACCCAGATTCAACAGCAATCTGGGTTTACTCAAGTGCTGCTGCATGGTGTGACTGGATCAGGAAAAACTGAAGTTTATCTGCAAGCGATCGCGCCAATTTTAGAACGCGGTCAGTCGGCTTTAGTCCTTGTGCCAGAGATTGGGCTAACCCCGCAACTCACCGATCGCTTTCGAGCACGGTTTGGCGATCGGGTCTGCGTCTACCACAGTGCCCTCTCAGAAGGAGAACGCTACGACACTTGGCGACAGATGTTGAGCGGCAGTCCGCAAGTCGCGATCGGGACTCGTTCTGCAATTTTTGCACCCTTGCCTCACCTGGGCTTGATTGTCTTAGACGAAGAACACGACTCTAGCTTTAAACAAGATCAGCCTGCCCCCTGCTATCACGCCCGAACGGTTGCCCAATGGCGCGCCGAGCTAGAAGACTGTCCTTTGATTTTAGGGTCAGCCACTCCCTCTCTAGAATCTTGGGTGGCTGCAAAGCATGAAAAAAGAGACCCGTATCCTTCTCTCTACTTGTCTCTTCCTAGCCGGGTCTACGATCGACCCATGCCCACACTTGAGGTCGTGGATATGCGGCAAGAACTGCGAGAGCGGAATGGATCGATTTTTAGTCGATCGCTTCAGACTTCTCTGCGGCAGCTAAAAGAACGAGGGCAGCAAGGCTTATTATTCATCCATCGACGAGGACACAGCACCTTTGTCTCTTGTCGAAGCTGTGGCTATGTGATGGAGTGCCCTCATTGTGATGTGTCGTTGTCTTATCACCAGACTCATGCTGACGCAACGCCGCTGCTGCGCTGTCACTATTGCAACCACGCTCAGTCTCAGCCGTCTCACTGTCCGTCGTGTGAGTCTCCCTATTTTAAATATTTTGGCAGTGGCACTCAGCGAGTGGCTGAAGAGCTTGCCCGACACTTTCCTGATTTAAGTGTGATTCGGTTCGATAGCGATACAACTCGTGCGAAGGGGGCACATCGATCGCTGCTGACTAACTTTGCTCAAGGCGGCGCGGATCTGCTGGTCGGCACCCAAATGCTCACCAAAGGGATCGATCTGCCTCAAGTCACGCTGGTTGGCATCATCGCTGCCGACGGGCTGTTAAATCTGCAAGATTTCCGAGCTAGTGAACGCGCCTTTCAAACCCTTGTGCAAGTGGCAGGACGAGCAGGGCGAGGCGACGAACCTGGACGGGTGGTTTTGCAGACCTACGCACCAGAGCATCCTGTCATTGAGGCGGTCAAACGTCAGGCGTATGAGCCGTTTGTGGTTGCCGAGCTTGAGCAGCGAGAAGCGCTTCACTACCCGCCTTATGGACGCTTGATTTTGCTGCGTCTGAGTGGAGTCAATCCGGGCGCAGTGCAAAAAGCGGCAGAGCAAGTGGCAAAGTTTCTAGGGCGATTGCATCCAGACTATGAATTATTGGGACCTGCGCCTGCTTCGATCTTGCGGGTCGCTCGTCGCTATCGGTGGCAAATCTTACTAAAGATTCCGTCTCATGTTGAGATCGATCTTCCAGATTGGGAGACCCTGCGATCGCACTGTGGGTCGATGGTCAGTTTGGCGATCGATATTGATCCCATGAATCTTATGTAGATTAGTTTTGATTGTGGATCAGCCTCTCAATCAAATTCTTGCCTCTGGCAAAATAAGCATGGCATCCCCAAATGAATAGAACCGATAGTGTTGCTCAATCGCATCTCGATACAGCATCAGCAGGCGTTCTCGACCGATTAATGCACTCACCAGCATTAACAGGCTCGATTTGGGTAGGTGAAAGTTTGTGATTAATCCATCAACTACACGCCATTCATAGCCAGGGTAGATAAATAGAGTCGTCTTGCCATAATAAGGCTGGATCTCACCAGATTCAGCCGCTCCTTCTAGCGATCTCACGCTGGTAGTGCCGACAGCAATAATCCGTCCACCTCTTGCCTTTGTCTGCCGAATTTTCTCGACCGTTTCAGAAGACACCTCAATCCATTCGCCGTGCATCTGGTGTTGAGTGATCTCTTCTGCCTCCACCGGGCGGAACGTTCCTACGCCGACGTGAAGGGTCACAAAGACGTGTTCGATGCCCTTTTGTTGAAGGCGATCGAGCAACTCTGGCGTGAAGTGCAGTCCGGCAGTCGGAGCGGCGACAGCCCCAGGACGATCGGCGTAAATCGTCTGATAGTGCTCTGGTTTAGAATTGGTTTCCGTAATGTAGGGCGGCAGGGGAAGTTGCCCAAATTGATCCAAGACTTCGAGCAGAGAGCGACCATCAGAGACTTCAAACTGGAGGATTCTGCCCCGCGTTGCCTCATCGCTGGCAACTACGATCGCGCTCAAGCACAAAGAGTTATCTGCCTCTAGGGGAGTAAATAGAATTTTGCTGCCCGGTTTTAGTCGTCTGCCCGGTTTAACCAAAGACAACCACAGATTGCGCTGTTGTTCCTCTAATAGCAACACCTCAACTGCACTGCCGCCGAGTTTCTGCCCATAGAGCCTAGCTGGCAGCACCCGTGTATTGTTAAGAACCAGTAAATCCCCAAATTCTAAAAAATCAGGCAACTCGTGAAAGATTTGATGGCGAGTCTGCTCGTTCACAACTAGCAATCGAGAGTGATCTCTGGGTGTCACTGGGTTCTGAGCGATCCGCTCTTCTGGTAATTGATAATTGTAGGCGGAAAGTAAGAGATCGACGTTCACACACTATCAGCTTAGATGACAACGTAACTTCTCCATTAAATCATGGCAGCGATTCGCTGTTTAGCCCTTCCATCCATCGAATTGGGTGAATTCCCGTATAGGATGTCGGGTGCATTCACCCTACTCACTCCGAGCATTTACAGGGATTATGAAGAGGTAGCCTTTGCTCGATCGACTATCTATGGAATACCTCTACTACCTCGCGAATGCCAGTCTCACTTTGAGAATCGTTGAGTATCTGCACTCAATGAATCAACTGCCTGTTGGGTTTATGACTGTGATTCATCAAATTGATGGCTGGGTAGTCAAGGTGAAAATGAGTCACGCTCTTCCGTCTCAGCAGGATGGCGATTTGCGAGCATTTTTGAACGAGTTGGGCATCCCTTACCAACCTGGAATTCGGGTGCAAATGGCACTCTGGGGGCTAGAAACTGGACAGTCACCGATCGACGTGATGCAGCGCTATCAAGTCGCAGTTGTGTCTCACGGCACGCCCGATCGTAAAGAAATCGAAGAATTTCGTAAGCAATTTGTTCAAGGCTTGGGCTACTGTCCCGAAACTCTTGCCTAACCTTTTAGAGCGTAAACGCTTCCTGGATGTAGTGATGAAGCGTTAGCTGATAGTCTGCGATCGTGCAAGTCACTGATCGATGGGCATCGGTTGCAGAGGACAATTTAGAGTTCTGTAGCAACGGAGAGCCAAGGTTTAAATCTTGCGCTCTTTTTTTTATGGCGGGTTGGCACCGCACAAGCGCGACATCAAACTGGCAGGGCAGATCTGCAAGATCGGGGTGAGCGGTTAAAAACAACTGAGCGGTCTGCCACAGTTTTTTCTGCTTGCTAGGCGTAATTGCTAACAATCCATCACTATCCCAATTGCCCTTGCTGCGAGTTTTGACTTCCACAAACGCCAATTGCTGCATTGGAGATCGAGCGATTACGTCGATTTCTCCCAGGGGGCACTGCCAGCGGTGATGTAGAATTTGCCAATTTTGTAATCGGAGCCACTCTGCCACAAAGTTCTCTCCTAAAATGCCGATCGTCGCCCTAGCGTTTTTAGCCGAATCGGAGGATGTAGGTGGGTTCACAGATTCAGGTACTATCAAGGTGGACAACTGAGAGTGAAGATCGCCTCACAGGACGAATTTGGTTCATTCTCAAAGTGCCCGAATTGTTTGCTGCTATCAACTCTCAGATCACCCTATAGAAAATGAGACATCGATCGCCCACCGTTCTATCTATCCCCTCCATGCCGTTCTGCTTGAGTTCTGCATTGCGTCAAGCAATTGCTGCATCGGTGAAAAAAATTGTTTTGCTTTTAGTATCTTGGCTATGGGTTTGGAGCACGATCGCTGCACCTGTTCTTGCCGAGGATTATGACAAAGACTTTTTGGTTCGAGCTGACTTCTCAAATCGCGTATTGATTGATTCAAGCTTTACAAAAGCAAATCTACGAGAAATCAATCTCAGCAACAGCGATCTACGAGGAGTGAGTTTGTTTGGTGCCAATTTAGAGAGCGCCAACCTACAAGGGGCAAACCTCAGCAACACCACGTTAGATACGGCTCGATTTGTGAATGCAAATTTGACCAACACCATTCTAGAAGGGGCGTTTGCTTTTAACGCCAAGTTTGACGGAGCGACGATCGAGGGAGCCGACTTCACGGGAGTTGATTTCCGAGCCGATGCTCAAAAGCTTCTTTGCAAGTCAGCAAGCGGAACGAACCCCGTGACAGGACGAAAGACGCGAGATACGCTTGATTGCGATTAGCAAGGCTATTCGTTCATGGTCTTATAAGTGGCGACTGCCGAAGGTGAGATCCGGTTGAGGTAGCGGAAGATCCAGTATTTGAAAATCGTATCTAAAATCACTGGAAAAGTAGCAATAAACACGAAGATAAAATTGTGACTGGCAGGAAGCCCAAGGTGCTTGGCGATTCCTTCTAGCAAAACCTCCCAACCGTGGGGCGAGTGAAATCCCACGAATATATCTGTAAATAAAATAATGATAAACGCTTTGGCACTGTCGCTCAAACCATAAACAATTTCATCCATAAACGATTTGAGAACGGTGATTTCTCGTTTGCCTTTAATCAGCACGATCGTAAATGCGATCGTCGCCAAACTATCAGCTATCCAATTCTTAATCGCATCTGCACTCTGAGAAGCAAAGGTTTCGGCAATCTCTCCGGCTTTTGCTTTCACTCTGGCTTCGATTTCTTCACCCACGATCGGAGTACGCCCGATCGTTTCACCAATCAAGTTTTCAAACTTGAGCCGTTCTTCATAGCGCTGTAATTCTGTAAGAGCTTCTTCTGCCATCTCAGAATTGATAAAGATACTTCCTTGGTTCTCAGCTTTAAATCGTTCAGAAATCGCTGCCCCAAAGGTGAAATTGTTAGATAGCAAGATGTTTCTAGAAATCTGCTGGGCGAGCAATGGAACTAAAATCAAAATCAAGATGAATCTTAATGCTAAAACCGTCTTGACTTTAGAGCTACGAAAGGTTTGAACGACTTCCTGTTCAGATTTTGGGTCTAGATCTCGCTTGAGACGGTTTAAAGTTCCTAAAATTGATCGTGGCAATAAACCCGTTTTGTCAGACACCGTCTCAAAATCTGCAATGCGATCGGGACTAGCCGAATAGGAAGCTGCATCAATTTGATCGGTGTTGACACTCACCGCACCGTTGCCATTATTCTCAACTGGAACTAATGCCGTTGAAGAAATCGTCAATAGATTCTCTACGTGGTATTTCGCTAATACTTCATCGATAAACCTGAGCTTCTCTAACATGATGGCGGGTCTATCTCTCGCCGTTGGCACCAATCGAGAAGACCCAAATTCTGAAGTCTCGATCGTTCTTAACGGGCGATCAGACACATCAGGATTTGTGAGATTTAACGTTGAACGGCTGAGCTTAAATTCTGCGAGTCCGATGCGAACGATTTTGAGATATTTCTTTAGATCCGCTTCAAAAAAAGCGAATACATTCGGACTCATCTTGGATGATTCAGGTGCAACTTTTTTGCCGTCGAAGTGTTCGTCCTCGATCGCTTTAATTTTCAGTGCAGCGTCATAGGCGTGATCTAATGCACGATCAGGGGTTTCTAGATACCACTGTTCAGCGCGGTTTAAATAGCCCTTAAATCTTGAAAAAATCGATGTTTTCATGGCACAAACTTAAAATCGCTTTCCCTCGGCTGTAGTGAGTTGACCCTAATTGGTTGGTCAGGGCTGAGATTTGACGATCATCGCAGCAATTTATTGTAAGACTGCTTTTTGTAAAGATCTACGATAGAGAGAGTCTTAGCATCTGCGAATGTGAGCTGTCAAACATGAGAGTGCTAAGTATCCTAACAAATTCATCTAGGGCTAATTTGTGCTTTCACAATCTATTTGGATCATCGGTGCAACCCGCAGCGGCAAAACGACGCGGTTAGTCCGTCAGTTTTGCGATTGGGTGCGCCCTGCGATCGAGCAAAAATCAACTCAAAAAGATACGCAAGTGCTAGTGTTGTCTGCGATCGGAGACAATCGCCTCGATTTAGTCGATCGCCTGACAGCAGCGACTCAAGGCAGATGTCCCTTTAGAGCGACGACCCCTTTAGGATTTTTTGAAGATGAGGTGATGCTGTTCTGGTCGCTGTTGATTCAAAACCTGGGGCTAAAGGCACAGTTTCCGGTAAAGCTTCGCCCCGAAAACGAGCAAGAACTCGCGACTCGTCTGTGGAGAATAGAACTGGATGACGCGATCGGGCGGTCAGGCATCTCAGACGCGCGACTCGTGCGACGAATTCTAGATTTGATGCAGTTGGCGGCATTAAGCGGAATGACGATCGACGACATTCCAATTCTTCTAGAGCAGGGCTTACCTATGCAACCCGACGGACAGGGGAGCGAACTGCCGTTGCCCTATGAAACGGTCTGTGAGATGCTTCAGCGTTGGCGTACTTGGTGCCTGCGACGGGGACTATTAACCTATAGTCTGATTGCGGAATTATATTGGCGCTATTTGCTGACAGATCGAACCTATCAGCAACATTTAACTCAGCGCTATCAGGCAGTCTTAGCCGATGATGTCGATGAATATCCGGCGATCGTGCGTCATTTGTTTGAGGTTTTGCTCGATCGTGGCGTTGTCGGAGCGTTTAGCTTTAATCCTGATGGTGCTGTGCGAAAAGGGTTAGGAGCCGACCCCAGCTATCTGCAAGGTTTGGCTCTGCGATGTCAGCAGGAAATGTTGAGCGATCGTGTCATCCCTTGTCTAGGTGATGAGTTGAGTGAGTCGATCGTAGAATTAGTCACCGATCCGATTTTCTTTGCTACGCTGCCAGAGTCTATTCAAACCATTCAAACCACGACTCAGGCACAACTCCTCCGGCAAACGGGCGACGTGATGATTAAAGCCATCCAGTCAGGACAGATCGAGCCGCGAGAGATTGCTCTGATCGGTCCTGGCATCGATCCCATCTCTCGCTATGCCCTTGCTGCCATTCTCACCAGCCGAGGGATTCCGGTTGAGACGCTCAATGACCAGCGTCCTCTGTCGAGTAGTCCTATTATTCGGGCGTTGTTAACTCTTCTAACGCTTGTCTACCCAGGTCTAGGGAGATTAGTTGATCGAGATACGATTGCTGAAATGCTCGTCGTCTTGAGCCAAAAATCGAGCGGACAAGCCTCGCTCGATCGCGATCCCCCACCCTTCCTCATTGATCCCGTGCGCGCTGGACTGATAGCCGACCACTGTTTTGAGCCTCACCCCGATCGTCCCTGCTTGCTGCCTGCTACCACCTTTCCCCGTTGGGATCGATTGGGATATCAAGCCACCAAAGCCTATGAGGAGGTTGTCCAGTGGCTAGACGGGCAGCGATCGCAGTTGTCGCAACGATTGATTGCAAGTCCGGTGGTGTTGCTCGATCGTGCCATCCAGCGATTCTTTTTAGGCGGAAGTCATTTGCCGTTTGACCAACTTGCTGCTTTAAGAGAACTGATTGAAACCGCCCAACATTATTGGGAAGTGGATGCTCGACTGAGACAGATCGACCAAACCGATGCGCTTTCTTCAATGACAGTCAATCGATTTGTTCAACTGCTCAGACAAGGGACGGTGACTGCCAATCCGTTTCCGGTCAGACCAATCGGACCGTCGAGCAATGCTGTCACGTTAGCCACCGTGTTTCAATATCGATCAAGTCGGCGTTCTCACCGTTGGCAGTTTTGGCTAGATGCTGGGTCAACTCGCTGGCTAAGTGGGGTAGACTCACTGTTTGCGGCTCCTTTGTTTCTGCAAGACTGGTCAGGCAAAACCTGGACAGCCGACGACACGCAAACCTCAAACGAGCAGCGCTTGAGACGAATTTTGCTCGATCTACTAGGTCGCGCCGAAGAGCGGGTATTTCTTTGCTATGGCGACTTAGCCACCAACGGACAGGAACAAACCGGAATTTTAACAACCTTGGCGAATGCAGCGATTCCGATCGGCTTACCTTCTTTAGAAGACACCCTGATCGAACCATCGCTTATCTAATTGATTATCGCCATCAGTTGAGCCTCAATCTCTCGCGGATACAGAAGCCAAACTTTTTGCACGGGCTGAGTCAGCGTTTTGACGAGCGGTGACAGCTCGCTAATTTCCTGTAAACCCGTGGATGTTTGCAGATTAATTCCTCGCTGATAGAGCGTGTAGCCTCGATTGATAAAAGTTCTCAGCCCTGCATAATAATGGGGGACAAATCCGGCTTCTGTCAAAAAATAGTGAACTTTGTCGAGAAGCATTTGGCGATCGCTCTCCCCTAAGTGACTGACATCCAGGGCTTTGAGCAAGTCTCGATCTAAAAAACGCCGACACAAATCGGCAAGAACGGGGTCAGCATGGTGCTGCCAGCGCTGCAGATGGTAGACAAACACACCATCGTCGGCAGACAAATATTGCTCAAGAGCAAGCTGATTGCAATCTTCGCTCAACCAGGCGGTGACGGTCTCATCGGCAGTTAACTGCCCAGCCTGAAGTTGAGTGCGGGCACGATCGAAGGCTTGATTCAACACCCAAGTCGCCGCAATATTTTTGGGATGGTTATAAACCTGGGCATACATAAAATAGCGAACGATTAGATAATGCTCGATCGCGGCAATTCCCTTTTGTGCCACGACTAACTGCTGACTGACGGAATCGTACCTCAACGCCATGAGAATCCGATCCAGGTCAATCTTGCCGTAAGAGGCACCCGTGAAGTAGCTATCGCGCATCAAATAATCGAGGCGATCGCAGTCAAGCTGACTCGACACCAACTGCGACACTAGCGGCACCGGATATTTTTTTAAGTAGGTTTGTTCAATCTGATCTAACAGATCTGGGTGAAAGCGATCGAGCAGTTCACAAATTGGCTGATATTCTCTCAAAATGCGCCGAGTCCAGTGTTCATGGTCGCAGCCAAATACCTCTTCAGCCGTGTGGCTAAACGCACCATGCCCTATATCGTGTAGCAGCGCAGCACACAGCACCACAGGTCGGTGAACTTGTAGTTGATGATAGGACTTGGCAAGACGATCGAACGCACGTCGAGCTACCGCCATTACGCCCAGTGAATGGGTAAACCGAGATCCCTCTGCCCCGTGAAACGTCAGACTCGCTGGACCTAACTGCCGAATTCGTCGCAATCGCTGAAACGCAGGGGTGTCAATCAAGCGAATCAGCAGCGCTTCGGTGGGGTCGCTGCTGTTGAGGCTGATCGCACCGTGTAACGGGTCGTGATAGGTTCGCTCAGAGTTGGGCAGCAAAAGAATGAACGGTAAAGGACGGTTCGAGTGTCTCCGATTTAACTCGCGCCTGCAACCAACGCATTAGACTTGATCGCGTCGATCGCTGCTTGATATTGGCGATCGTTGGGCGTTCCAATCTGATCCAGAGTGATCGGATCGAGAGGAACCACTTGATCCGGGACGATTCCTAATTTGTTGATATCTTTATGGCTCGGAGTCTCGTATTTAGCGACGGTTACAGCCAGTCCCGCTCCATCTGACAGGTCAAACAGAGACTGAATCAACCCTTTGCCAAAAGTCTTTTCACCCAGAATAATCGCCCGTCCGTTGTCTTTCAGCGCTCCTGCTAGAATCTCGCTGGCGCTGGCAGTGCCCTGATTGACCAAAACGACAAGCGGATCTTTGGTTAAAGCATCTCCCATCGCCTCAAAGCTACCCATCGTGCCTTGACGATTCACGGTGTAGACGATCGTGCCTTCATTAATCCACAGCTTCGCAATGTCAACCCCAGCTTGCAGCAGCCCACCGGGATTGTTTCGCAAATCTAGAATGTAGCTATCGGCTCCCTGGTTTTCGAGTCGGGCGATCGCGTGAGCAACCTCAGCCGTGGCATTGGCGTTGAACTGACTCAGCCGTAAATAAGCAATTTTTTTACCGTTCGATTGAGGACGCAACTCAGCATAAACAGGGTTTAATTCAATGCGATCGCGCACCAGATCGACCTCTAAAACTGGTTCACCTTCTCGATCGATGGTCAGGGTGACTCGACTACCCATTTGACCTCGCATTCGTTCAGCCGCATCATCCAGTGACAGCTCTTCGGTCGAGACCCCATCAATCATCAAAATGCTGTCTGCTGGACGAATACCCGACTTGGCAGCAGGAGATCCCTCTACCGGAGCAATGACTCTCAGCCGCTTCGTCTCTGGATCTAAGGAAATCTGTAACCCTACCCCCGTCAGTTCTCCAGATGTGCTGGTTTGCAGGCTGCGATACTGATCAGGCTTGAGCAAACGGGTAAACGGGTCATCTAACCCCGCTATCATCTGCTGAATTGCGGTGTAGCTTGCCTCACGATTCGGCAACGGCTGCTTCAAATACTTCTCTCGAATCGCCCACCAATTTTGATGGTTAAAGCTGGCATCGACATAAGAACGATCGACAATTCGCCAAACTTCATTGACCAGCCGTTGCTCTTCAGTCAGAGCGTGGGCAGAAGGAGCCAAAACGCTCCAAGTGACTGCGATCGCCAACACAAACCCAGACAGTGCACGAACCCAAGAAAATCGTCTTCCCATAGCGATAGATCCTAACTGGAAATGTCCTTAAATTTCCACACATTCAAAAAATGTGAAATTTGCTAGTCAAATTTATTAAAAATAAAGCCTTTCTTTACAAATGGTTAAATGTGATCATCAACTGCAAGTAAACCCTGAGAATAGCCAAACTTTGATGAATTACCGCTCCCCACGCTGCTATCGACCGTTGGGCTGTGTTACATTTTTTATGAACAGCAATCATTGTTAGGAACGCTTGCTTTATGGCAAATGTGTACGACTGGTTTGAGGAACGCCTCGAAATCCAGGCGCTAGCCGAGGACGTAACCAGCAAGTACGTGCCGCCTCATGTCAATATCTTCTACTGCTTGGGTGGAATCACGTTAACTTGCTTCCTGATCCAGTTTGCAACTGGATTTGCGATGACTTTTTATTACAGACCAACTGTCGCTGAGGCATTTTCCTCGGTGCAGTATTTAATGAACGACGTTAACTTCGGTTGGCTGATTCGTTCTGTCCATCGCTGGTCTGCCAGCATGATGGTGCTGATGATGATCTTGCATACCTTCCGCGTCTATCTGACGGGTGGCTTTAAAAAGCCCCGTGAGTTGACCTGGGTAACGGGTGTGATCTTGGCGGTGATTACTGTTTCCTTTGGGGTAACGGGTTATTCTCTGCCTTGGGATCAAGTTGGTTATTGGGCAGTCAAAATCGTGTCGGGCGTGCCTGAAGCGATTCCTGTTGTAGGCACCTTGATTGCTGATTTGCTGCGCGGTGGAGCGAGTGTAGGTCAATCGACACTGACTCGTTATTACAGCGCTCACACGTTTGTGTTGCCTTGGCTGATCGCCGTGTTTATGCTGGCGCACTTCTTGATGATTCGCAAACAGGGTATCTCTGGTCCTTTGTAATCTAATTTTAGGATTCAGATTTTGGATAATCAATTCAAAATTGCGAGTCTGAAATTTGCTTGCTGTTTATCTGCTGATTTCCCTCTTAAGGAGAGCCTCTTTCAATTATGGCAACTGTTAAGAAGCCGGATCTAAGCGATCCTCAATTACGTGCCAAGCTGGCGAAAGGTATGGGTCACAATTATTACGGTGAACCTGCCTGGCCCAATGACTTGCTTTACATCTTCCCAGTGGTGATTTTGGGAACGATCGCTCTTTGCGTCGGTTTAGCCGTGCTTGACCCCGCTTCGATCGGCGAACCCGCAAACCCTTTCGCAACGCCTCTGGAAATTTTGCCAGAGTGGTATCTCTATCCTGTGTTCAACATCCTGAGAGTCGCGCCTAACAAGTTGTTGGGTGTTGTTCTGATGGGTTCTGTTCCCTTAGGTTTGCTAATTGTTCCATTCATTGAAAATGTGAACAAGTTCCAAAACCCGTTCCGTCGTCCGGTTGCTACCACAGTTTTTCTGTTTGGTACGGCTGTAACGCTCTGGTTGGGGATTGGGGCAGCTTTCCCGGTGAGCCAAGCGCTAACGTTAGGCTTGTTCTAAGGGATTCTTATCATCTCGATTTTGGTGCCTACGATTCTCTTGATTTTATCTGGGGCTTGGTAGGCATCATTTTTTCATGAGTTCTTTAAAACTGCAGCGTCAGAGCAGAAATTCTGGAATCTCAGTCTGAAAACTCTGACGCTTCGCTCCACTGAGTTTTGTCGATGCTAGCCGGAGGTTTTCGATGTGACTTCTGCTTAATTGCTCTCTTTCGAGATTTGATAGCAACATAGCTCGCTCTGCCGATTAATCTGCTTATCCTGTTTCAAGACCAAGTTATACGGTACTTTCATTCTCGGAAATCGCCCTATTTCTGATTCCAGCTCCTTAGCCGAGAGTCCGAATAGGCGTTGTAGAGCGTGTATTCATTTCAGTATCAGTGTCCCGACCCTGGCGAGGGCGGAATTTATCAGTTCAATGCTGGTCTAGAGACGGGTTCAATGCTGCCCTGTATTATCGACCTGATACGAGCAGCATTGTTCACCCTCTTAACTTAAACGGATGAGTTCTAACCCACTAGCGGATCAGCTTTGGGTGCCTGCAAGGTCTTGGCAGAAGACCAATCGGGAGATTCATCAGGAAGTTGGTAGACTTGTGCATCAGCAAAGCCATTCATTTTCCAAATTTCGACTTTACCAGTCTTCGGATTCCGCCAGAGAAGATCGGGTGACCCATCCCCATTGAAATCTGCAATGCCTGAAATCTGCCAGTTTGCGTCAGTGCGAGGCGTGATGAAATAGCCGGTTTGCACATCGGTACTATTCATCTGCCAGATGGCGTTTTGCCCAGTTGCCTTGTTCCGCCAAACAATGTCAGCAATGCCATCATTGTTAAAGTCGGCGGTGCCCGCAATCTGCCAATTTGCGTCAGCGAGAGGAGTGATAAAGCGACCGCTTTGTACTGTAAAGTCACTCTTCATCTGCCAGATGGCGTTTTGCCCAGTTGCCTTGTTCCGCCAGAGCAGGTCAGCAATCCCATCGTTGTTGAAATCAGCGGTGCTGGCAATCTGCCAATTTGCGTCAGCGAGAGGAGTGATGAAGTAGCCAGTTTGCACCGTGAAGTCACTCTTCATCTGCCAGATGGCGTTTTGCCCAGTCGCTTTGTTCCGCCAAACGATGTCAGCAATGCCATCATTGTTAAAATCGGCGGTGCTGGCAATCTGCCAGTTCAAGTCAGCGAGAGGGGTGATGAAGTGACCAGCTTGTAAACCAGTGCTATTCAGTTGCCAGATGGCGTTCTCTCCGCTCGCTTTGTTCCGCCACAGGAGATCAGCAGTGCCATCATTGTTAAAATCGGCGGTGCTAATAATCTGCCAGTTTGCGTCAGCCACAGGGGGAAGGTAATAGCCACTTTCTAACGTAAAGCCGTTCAGTTGCCAGATGGCATTCTTTCCTGTGCCCTGGAGGGTGGGAGATGGATCACTGCGCCACACGAGATTGACGCGATCGTCGTTGACGATGGTGCCGACTCCAATGTTGGCGCTCGCTGCGAGCGTGGCATTAGTTGGAGTGAGGAGCTTGACTGAGAAGGTTTCATCTAGCTCTCGATTGGGATCACCGTTGGCATTAATGGTAATGGTTTTGCTGGTTTCACCGGCGGCAAAGGAAAGGCTACCGTTGGCGGCAACGAAGTCGCCACTGGCAGCAGTAGCGGTGCCATCGGCAGTAGTGTAGTTAACTGCAACAGCTTGAGCACTAGCATTTGAGAGGCTGACCGTGAAGGTATAGGCGGTGGTGCCGCTGTTGCCCTCAACTTGGCTGACATTACCAATGCTGATAATTGGTTGAGTATCATCGTTCGTAATAGCACCCGTGCCTACCGTATTACCAAGGCTAACGGCACCAGAACCCACAGCAGAACCCGTAAGCTTTACTTGGAAAGCTTGATCTGGCTCAAACGTGGTGTCACCTATCGCATTGACAGTAATAGTTTTGCTGATTTCGCCAGGAGCAAAGTTGACAATGCCGTTAGCAGCAGTGTAGTCACCATCGGCTATGGTCGCAGTGCCGTCACTTGTGCTGTAGTTAATGGCGATCGCCTCAAAGCTGGAGTTCGACAGCGTGACGGTGAAATCATAAGGAGTAGTGCCGCTATTACCTTCAGCGTGGGTAACAGTGGGTGTGATATTTACCACAGGCACCGTATCATCGTTGGTGATCGTGCCGTTGACGCTGTTGCTGCCAGTGGCGATCGTGCCATTGATTGCGTTCGAGAGATTCACCAAAAAGGCTTCGGTGTTCTCGTATCGGTTGTCACCATTCACGTTGACGGTAAAGGTCTTGCTGGTGTCACCGGGCGCAAAGGTGAGGGTGCCGGATGCGGCTGAATAGTCGCTATCGGCGATCGTCGCAGTGCTGTCTGCTGTCGCATAGTTGACGCGTACAGTTTGGGTGCTGGTGTCGTTCAGGCTCACGGTGAAGGTGTAAGCGGTCGTGCCACTATTGCCTTCATTCTGACTGACGGTGGCGATGCTGATAGTGGGTTGGGGCTTGACCGTGATGGCAAAGGTCTGCACAGCAGATTGGTCAATGCCTCCGTTAGCGATGCCGCCATTGTCACGCACACGTACGCTGATGGTGGCAGTCGTAGGAGTCGCTATGTTGGTAGCAGGAGTATAAGTCAGGTTGCCGAAGGTATCGATCGCAGGCGCAACGGCGAAGATGCCAGGGTTTGTGTCTACTGTCAGATCATAAGCTTGGACGGTTTGACCAGACTCGTCTAAAGGTCCAGGATTGAAGCCCGTTGCCCAGTTAGTAAGAGTTTGGATACCTGTACCCGCTGTAATTGTTTGGTCTGTCCCTTTGGTGAACGAGGGTGCGTCATTGACCGGGGTAACCATAAGATTAACGTTAGTCACTCCCGAATTCAATGCGCCACCAGTGCCAGTGTTGCCACCATCGTTGAGGTTCACACCTAAGGTTTGAGCCGTTATGGAGTTGGCTGCTGTCGTATAGGTGAGCTGATTCCCTGCAATAAAGCCGTTGATGGCTCCAATTGTGCCGTCAAGGGTCAGGTTGGTTGCTGTACCACCCACGGTGACACCATTACCAGAAGTAGCTGCCAGGATGCCTGCACCTACCGTTAAGGTAGCTGTGACGTTGCCACCCCCTGCATCGACATCTGAGAAGACGATGCCTGTCAGGATAGTTGTGACATCTTCAGTGACAGTGATCGTAGGAGGTGCCAGGACGGTAGGCGCATCGTTGACTGCTGTGACGTTAAGAGCAACATTAGTGACAGCCGAAGTTAGTGCACCGCCCGTGCCAACATTGCCATTGTCATTGATGCTGACACCCAGCGTTTGGGCAGTGGTGGCATTCAGGTCTGTCGTGTAGGTAAGCTGATTTCCTGCAATAAAGTTGTTAATTGCGGCAACTGTGCCATCGAGGGTGAGATTAGTTGCTGTACCACCTACCGTGACCCCGCTACCAGTGATAGCGGCTAGGGTGCCTGCACCGACGGTTAAGGTTGCGGTGACGTTGCTACTTCCCGCATCGACATCGGCAAACGTAATGCCTGTGAGTGCGGTTGTGGTGTCCTCGGTGATGGCGATCGTGGCAGGTGCTGCTGTCACGGTAGGTGCATCATTGACAGCGATGACAGTCACCGTGGCATTGCCAGTTAGTTGCAGGGTGGGGTCACTTTGAAGACCGCCATATTCCACGACATAACCAGAGATAGAGCCAGGGTTGAGGGGCAGATCGTTCCACTTGCCGTTCAGTAGGAATTGACCATAGTCTTCGTTTCCGGCATTGTTGGGTTCGCCAGGATTCCAGTTGTTGTACTTTCCACCAACCACAGACCCTCCGTTACCAAGTCCCTGCCAGAATTGTTGACCCGCTTCAGGACCAGTGACCCAGCGCCAGTCGCCTTCTACGGTCTCGTCACTGGCTCCTAACCAGCCCTGTCCTTGTAGCTTGCTGGAAACAAAACTGCTTTCAGCCGCAGACGTGACGGTGACTAAGTAGCCCTGTAGCCCAAAATAGTTGCGGGCTGCCGCTGCATCGCGAGCCGCAGTCCAAGAAACTGCACCGCCTGCATTAACGAACTCGTAATAGTGACCGTTTTCGGGGTTCGCTAGACCTGCACCCAAGGCGAACTGAATGGATCGATCGCCAGCGATTGGGGTTTCACTGACATTGCTGTAGACCACTTGCCTCAGGGCTGCTTGGTAGACAGCAGCAGAAGCCGCACCTGTGAAGGTCAAGATGCCCTTAGTGGGGTCATAGTTCCAAGTCAGACCGCTGATTGTGCCGCTTGTGCCGCCTTGTCCTTGAATGCCTAGACGATCGTTGACATCAAAGTTTGTGCCGATCGAGACTTTAGCGCCGTTAAGACCGTCAGGGTCAGATACAGTGAGGGTTGGGGCAACCAAGCCAGCAGCAGCGTTTTCGGTATAGCTGCTGGTGTCAGACACGGTGAGCACTGAAGGATTATCAACCGCCGTGAGGTTCACCGTTGAAGTGACAGTGGCACTATTGCTGTTGCCATCATTGACAACAAAGTTAATCGTTCGAGGCGTGGTATTGGGATTGGTGGAGGTATCGTTGTAGGCAACAGTGCGAAGAACCTGCTGGTAATTGGCAATGGAGCTACTACCACTCAGGCTTAATACCCCTGTGCCAGAGTTGTAGCTAATGACAATGCCAGTGGAACCTGCATTTGCTGAGAGGGATTCGGCAGTTCCATCTAGGAGATTGCTCAGAGTGGCTGTGGCAGAGGTGATGGTGGTACCGTCATCCGTTAGGGTGAGGTTGTTTTTATCTACTACTCCAACGGTGCCCATTCCTTCTATAAAGCTTGCCGTGAAGCCAGTTCCTGCTGCTGCGCCATTTAGGTCGAGAACCGGAGGATTGTTTAGAGGATGTCTGAGAAGAGTATCAGGCAAGTCGTCGCAGCATTAGTCGAATGTTGGCAATGTAGATAAACGCTTCTGCAGTTTCTGGCAAAATCTCATAGTCCTTACTCAAGCGACGACACCAATTGAACCAGCCAAA
>JBBRPT010000021.1:0-69622 GCA_038227635.1 Leptolyngbyales cyanobacterium
GGGATGTCGCCGCTTGGTCAGAGATTACGAGTTGTTGCCAGAAACCTCAGAGACGTTGATCTACCTTGCCATGATTCGGCTTATGGTCAGGCGCTTGGCATAAAATTTGACCGCTCAAAACTTTTAAAACATCCTCTAAGACAAACCCTGTTACAACAAATCCTTGAAAGATCACGAAGTCAGAAGACTTCAGCCGATCACTGATCAACGTAGAGACTTCTGCTGCAATCTTGTTTTGATTCTCAATGACTTGAAACATGGTGTAGCGAGCAATCACCTCTTTGACCGCGCCTAAGAGAACTGGCTGAATCACTCGATCTTTGATTGCTTCGTCGGTGTTACCGATCGTGGCAAAGATTTGCGGCGCTTTGATCGGGTTGATTGAGTAGAGCGCTGTCGCCGTGACTTTCATCGCCTGCCCGTCGCTTGTCAAAGAGGCAAACTCTTCAGGTAGCGACATTGTTCGCGCCGAGTAGGTCGTTACCCAGTCAAGCATCGGCAGAGCCAGATGAGCACCGGGGTTGAGAGACTCTTGTTTAACTGTGCCAAGAGACGTTTTAACCCCAATTTGACCCGACTCAACGATCGCGCATCCCTGCAACATCAAGAAGAGTGTCAACAACAAAGCGAATTTGAATTTCATGATCTCTCTCAAAAAGACGTTGAGCTTTATTGTGCCCAACGGGCAGCAAAACAGGAAACTAACACCACGACTGCATTAAACTTCTTGCAAAAGTCCCAAGATGCCCTCATCCCCCAACCCCTTCTCCCAAGCTTGGGAGAAGAGGAGCCAGATTTCAAAGTCCCTCTCCCACTCGTGGGAGAGGGATTTAGGGTGAGGGCAGGGACTTTCGCAAGAGGTCTATTCTTCCGGTAGTGGTGCAGAGTTTATGGCGGTGTTGCGTCATGGGTTTATGAAATGAGGAGAGAAGCGATGCAATGTCCAGACTGTGGCTCGACTAATATCGGTAAAAACAGTAAACAAAATCACATGGGTGAAACAAGTGGGAGAGGTGCTTCGAGAGGCGGCGTTGCTGAATTGATCTATGAAACACAGATTTTGCCCTCACCCGCAGGAGAGGGAACACGATTTCTAGCGCTCCTCTCCTGCGGGAGAGGGGTTGGGGGTGAGGGCAATTCATATCTGCATTCAGCAACGCCCGAGAGGCTATGCCCCTGAGACCTTTCCGGAAGTCGGTGAACTCGATGAACTGGAAACCTTTGTGGGTTCAAAAACAACAACATCTGGCTGTGGACGGTGGTTGATCACGTCCAGCCGGGAATCTTAGGCTGAGTCTTAGGCGATCGTAGTACTCAGACCTTCAGGTCTTTGTAGGCAGTCGGAGCAACTTGGCAAGGCTATTTTTCTGTCACCGATGGTTGGTCTGTTGACCCTGGGTTCATTCCAGAAGGAGATTAGATTGTCAGCAAGACTTACCTGACAAGAGTCGAAGGAGAAACCACTCGCTTACATCGCCAGACCTTGTGTTATTCCAAGTCAGTAGAGATGCTGACACATTCGATTCGACTGATACTTCGCTATCTCAAGCTCCGAGATGTGCCCACTCCTCAGCCAATCATAGTCTGATTTAGCAATGCCATAAATCCTTATTCCTCAGCGTCTCTTTGGCAGCCAACTGGCTGCTAAGATGCCTCCTGCAAAACCAAATAGGTGCCCCTCCCAAGAGATGCCGATGCGGGTAGGCAACACGCCCCAAAGTAGCCCACCATATAAGAGTGCAACGGCTAGAGACAGAGCAATGGCTAAAGCACTGCGCTCAAAATAAGCACGCGACAGCAAAAAGCCAAAGTAACCAAAAATTACGCCACTCGCGCCCAAATGCACTCCCGGAGCACCAAATAACCAGACTCCAATTCCGCTGGCGAGCGCGACGATCGTCGAAACCAGAAAAAAGTCCCTCGTTTCACGCAGCATCACAAACCAACCCAGTGTCACAAAGGGAATGGTGTTGCTAATCAAGTGGGCGAAGCTGGCGTGCAGAAAAGGTGCAAACAAAATCCCCCTCAACCCGATGCTGCTACGAGGAATGATGCCGTAGAAATCAAGTCTGCCGCCCATGAAGACATCAGCGATTTCAATCAGCCAGAGCAGCCCTACAATTCCACCTAACACGACCACATGAGTCTTAATTTCACTTGCGATCGAGCTGGGATCGTTTGAATCGGTGCGGCGCATGAGAGAACAACTCCAAAATAGGGAGATTCATTCCTTTCTAGCACAGTCTTTTCGATTCCTTCAGGTTCCCCTGTTTGCCCAAATGATTTAAGCCGCTACTGAAGACTGCTGCTGCGCCATTTCTAACAGGCGACGAATCCGTTCTTCAGTGGATGGATGAGTGCGAAAGAGAGATTGTAATCCCTTAGCCGACAACGGATTAATGATCAACAACGGTGACATTGCCGGATTGCCATTCATCGGAATCTGATGACCCACTTCTTCTAGTTTTTGCAATGCTCTCGCTAATGCCTGAGGATTGTGAGTGATCTGCGCCGAACCCTGATCAGCGGCAAACTCACGAGTGCGAGAAATGGCTAACTGGATAACAGCGGCTGACAGCGGCGCGAGAACGATTAGAAAGAGCAAACCAAGCGGATTGATGCTGCGTCGATCGTCTCGATAGACTGGACCATACAACGCTCCAAATGTCAGCATTCGTCCAAGAAATGTAATGGCACCCGCGATCGTACCCACAACTGCTTGCGTCAATGTGTCGCGGTTTTTGACGTGGGTGAGTTCGTGAGCTAAAACCCCTTCTAATTCTTCAGGAGTTAGCAAATCAACAATTCCCTGGGTGACCGCAACCGCAGCATGATTGGGATCACGTCCGGTAGCAAAGGCATTGGGTGACTTAGTAGGCACAAAAAACAGCTTCGGCATCGGAATGTCTGCTCGTTGGCTCAGCTTGGCTACCATGTCGAACAATTCAGGGGCTTCGTCTCGCTCGATCGGTTGAGCCGCATAAGCAGCGAGAGCAGCTTTATCGGAGTAATACCAAGAGCCGATGCTGGTCATGGCAGCAAATGCCAACCCCAAATAAAGACCCTGTTCGTTGCCGACTAAATAGTATCCACCCAATACCAGCAGACCACTCAGCAACCCCAGCAATGCAACCGTTTTGATTTCGTTGACCCCAAGCATTGTTCTTCCAAAGGCTTTTTTACTCTCTCAAATTCTCAGATTTGTGACGACTTGAACTCTATCGGATGAGTGAAATTAGCCTTTCAAAAGAGGATGACTGATGAACTCTTCTGCCTCACTGCTCAGAGAGAAATTGCGATCGGTCAGACAGCGTTGGTGTGGCGTGTTGTTAGTTCTGGGTTCTGTTGTGAGTGCTGCCATGCTCGACTAGATGTTTCGACTCACCGATCAGACAAGAATCTATGACTGCTGAGGTCAATCCAAACATCCAGGCTACAGTCCTTTTTCAAGTCGAAGTTTTGCTTCTTTCTCAAACCACGTGACTACTTGAGGAATCGTTAACGCTTCGATCTCAACTCCTTCATCGGCAGCCGATCGTTGAAGTGGTTTAATTGCCGAAATTGTCAGTTGCGTAAAGAAGGTTTTGAAGTTGCTGTCCATGCCGTTCTGCAAACTGGGATCATTGGCGACCCAATCGGCAATTTGTTCAGAACTGAGATCCGCGATCGCTTGTCCCGATTGTTGAGCCACTTGTTTGAGCGATCGCAGCGCATAGATCGCCACTCTTGCCGAAAACCTCTCACGAGAGGTCAACAACGCTTTATCGACTTCGTGACATTCTTCAGGAGTCAGAAATTCTGTAGAAGCAGGCGAATCACTCATAAATCGGTTCTCATCGGCAATGCGTCAATTGTACCGGAACCACCCTCGATCGAATGTGCCGATCGTACCTGTGTGCTGTTTATCCCTTATCTCGGCGGCGTAACGTTCCGCTTCATCCTCAATGAAAAGGCTCTAAACGATCGGGTGCAAGCGGAGTGTTAGTCTGCGATTATGCAAGTAGCAGTGAAGTGTCTATACAGAATCTAACCGAAGTTACTAACCCCTATCCAGTGCGATCGGTAAAAGCAACGGCTCGAATTGTAACTGCCTTCCCAATCATTCATTGGAAGTTCTCGTCTTTTGAATCATCTCTTGGATGGTTTCGGTTTCGCCAATTTCATAGAGACTAATCAAACTACTCTCAATAGTAAAAATTTGCTGAATTGTTGCGTCCGCGAGCAAATTTCCTTGCAAATCTCTGACGATTTGATGAACAGTAACGACATTTTTATTATTTTTATCTGTCTCAAATTTTAAGGTTTCAAGCTGCACTTGAATAACCTTATATTGATTAGTCCAGTATTCGCGCACCGCGTCGCGTCCATAAACGAAACCGCCTTCCACCCCGTTCGCCCATTTCACGTCCGGGTGCATCACCGAGATGATTGTCTCAATCTCACCTTTGTTGAAGGCTTCGTATAAGGTTTGCAGAAACTGCTGATTTGAACTCATAATTATTCACCATCCAATATGAATGTCATCAGAACAAGAACATCTTTTGTAGACACTCCTACAGTAGTATTAGCCTCAACCTGTCGTCTCATCCAATCCTGCTAAAATAATCCTAATCCTGCTTGAGATGTGAAATCTCGATCGGGCAACGTTTATGAATCATGCAATCTCCACACTTGATTTTACAAATCAACAGGAAGCAGCGCGAGTGCTTCCACAAAAACCTCTACTATCTAGCTACCACGCAGGATGGAAAGGGTTGACCTTCACCCACTACTGCCATCCTCCTCACAAAACGGTAGAGCATTGCCTTCTACAACATTCACTGGTAATTACAGACCCCAAAAGTTGCTTTCAGGCAGAGCGTCATTTGGACGGCAAACTTAAATACTACGACCACGGCAACGGTCGCGTCGATGTTATCCCAGCATTTTTAAATCATTGGACAAACTGGGATCAGGAAGTCGAGTTTTCGGTGATCGCGATTTGTCCAACATTGCTGAATCAAACTACTCAGGAATGGATGCAGCGTGAAATAGAACTGATTCCACAGTTTTCGATCGCTGATCTGGTAATCCAGCAATTAGCCCTTGCGCTCAAAACGGAAATTCAAACGGGTTGTCTGTCTGGCAGGCTGTATGGCGAGTTATTGGGAACAGCACTTGCTGCTCGTTTGGTACAGAACTATGCAGGCAGCAAACCTTCGCTTGAGTTCAAAGCCAACGGTTTACCCCAGTCACAGTTGGAGCGAGTCATTGATTACATGAAGGCGAATTTGACTCAAGATCTATCAATTTTGGATTTGGCGACCCTGACCACCATGAGCGAATCACACTTTAGCCGATCGTTCAAGCAATCAGTGGGAATTGCGCCCTATCAATATTTGACGCAACAACGTGTAGAACGAGCCAAGCAATTACTAAAACAGCACGAAATTTCAATTAGCGACATTGCTCTAGACTGTGGCTTTGCAAATCAAACTCATCTAACAAAAGTCTTCCGTCAAGTGACAGGAATGACACCTAAAGCTTATCAAAAGCGATGATCCACAGTGGATTTTGAGATCACAAATTTACGCACTGTAAGTGTGAGCATAACAACTAAAGTGAGCAACGTGTTACTCACTTTCCACTACCCAAGGATGAGGGATTGTAAACAATTTCTACTGTAATTCTATTCAATAATGCACGTCATGTCAGCAGTAGAGAGAATACGAAAATCTTGTACTCAGTCGCAGAACGAAGCCAGCTAACCATTATTTAGGCTGAATCAAATAGCCGCAGCGATGCTCACCTTCGACGAGCCAATGAGTCCGATCGACGCGACAATCCGGCAGCGCCAACTCAAACATTTCTAACTCGTGACCGCAAACGCTGGGAAACGACTCGGCAATCTGCGAAATCGCACAGTTATATTCTGTCAACACGAATTTAGGAGTCGTATCGGGGTCGATCTCGTGACATTCTGCCATGTAGCCTTCCGATTTTCGTAGCTCGACCAGCTTATTAACTCGATCGGGCAAATCACTCGCGCCCAAATTCTCCCGATATTCGATGCCTTTGCGCTCCCATTGTTTGCGGAGAATCAAACTCACCTGATCGCGCCCGACTGTTTCTGCCAGCGTATCTAAGAGAGACACCGCAAACTCGTTGTAGCGATCGGGAAACTGCGCTCGTCCCTCACGACTCAATGTGTAGACGTGATTGGGGCGACCCATCCCCGTTTGCATCGCTTGGTGCAAAATCAGTCCTTCTGTTTCTAAATCTTTGAGATGGCGGCGAATCGCCTGGGGACTCACCTGCAACTGTTCTGCCAATTCTTGAGCAGTCGATTGACCCTGCTTTAACAGGTAATGGAGGATGTCTTGTTTGGTCGAAGGCTGTTGAGTCGTCGTCATCCTTAAAGCTCACAGAAATCTAAGACAAAAAGTTGACTTAAACAACGTTAATGTTGCTAAAGTACCTTAGAATGGAAGTTGAGCAACAAAGATGTTGTTTTAATTATAAGATCTATCGGATGTAGTGTCGTTCTGGATTTATGAATACAGAAACCCAAACCACCCAAGCATCAGATAAAAGCCTCGAAGCCATGAGGCACTTCTCAGAGACTTACGCCAAGCGCACAGGCACCTATTTTTGCGTCGATCCCGGTGTGACCGCCGTTGTGATCGAAGGGCTTGCTAAACATAAAGATGATTTGGGCGCTCCGCTTTGCCCCTGCCGTCACTATGAAGACAAAGAAGCCGAAGTTTCAGCCGCTTATTGGAACTGCCCCTGTGTCCCCATGCGTGAGCGGAAAGAGTGCCACTGTCTGCTGTTTTTGACCCCAGACAATGATTTTGCAGGTGAACTTCAAGCCATCACCTTCGACGAGATCCGGGCGACGACGATCCCTAGTTAAAGACGAAGGATGAGTCAGAGTATTCATGGCTTCATCCTTTATTCTTCCCTTTTCACCTTCCTCACCTTTGAGATAAGAGAACACGATTGATGAGTGCAACTGTTCAAAATCTGGTTAACCAGCCCTACAAATACGGGTTCGTCACTGATATCGAATCCGACACCATTCCTCGTGGGTTGAGCGAAGAGATGGTGCGGCTGATTTCTGCCAAGAAAGAAGAGCCGGAATTTATGCTGGAGTTTCGACTCAAAGCATATCGGCAATGGCTCAAAATGACCGAGCCGAATTGGGCACATGTGGGCTATCCGGCGATCGATTATCAAGACATCATTTATTACTCTGCGCCCAAGCTCAAAGAGAAGAAAAAGAGCTTAGACGAAGTTGATCCAGAGATGCTGGAAGCCTTTGAAAAGTTAGGCATTTCTCTATCTGAGCAAAAGCGCTTGAGCAATGTGGCAGTCGATGCGATTTTCGATAGCGTCTCGGTCGCTACGACTTTTAAAGAAAAGCTTGCCAAAGATGGCGTGATCTTCTGCTCGATTTCTGAAGCCGTGCGGGAATATCCTGAATTGGTCAAGAAATATCTGGGTAGCGTCGTTCCTGTTGGTGACAATTACTTCGCAGCGCTCAACTCTGCTGTGTTTAGTGATGGCTCTTTCGTCTTCATTCCCAAAGGGGTGAAGTGTCCGATGGAGTTGTCTACTTACTTCCGCATTAACAACGGCGATTCGGGTCAGTTTGAACGGACGTTGATTGTTGCTGAAGAAGGCAGTCAGGTTAGCTATCTCGAAGGCTGCACGGCTCCGATGTTTGACACTAATCAGCTTCACGCGGCGGTAGTTGAGCTTGTTGCTCTTGATAACGCTGACATCAAATATTCCACGGTGCAAAACTGGTATGCAGGTGACGCGAATGGTAAAGGCGGCATCTACAATTTCGTCACCAAGCGCGGACTATGCCAGGGCGTGAACTCGAAGATTTCCTGGACACAGGTTGAGACAGGCTCTGCGATCACCTGGAAATATCCAAGCTGCGTGTTAGTCGGCGATAACTCCGTCGGTGAGTTTTACTCAGTGGCATTGACCAATCACCACCAGCAAGCCGACACCGGAACCAAGATGTTCCACATCGGCAAAAACACTCGCAGTACGATTATCTCAAAAGGAATTTCGGCGGGGCAGTCACACAACAGCTATCGTGGTTTAGTGAAGATCGGACCCAAAGCCACAGGCGCACGCAACTATTCTCAGTGCGACTCGATGCTGATTGGCGATCGTGCCCAAGCCAACACATTCCCCTACATTCAGGTGCAAAACAACCAGGGCAAAGTTGAGCACGAAGCGTCTACCTCCAAGATTGGGGAAGACCAGTTGTTTTACTTTAGTCAGCGCGGCATCTCGCCCGAAGACGCAATCTCAATGATGATTAGCGGCTTTTGTAAGGACGTGTTTAACCAATTGCCGATGGAGTTTGCGGTTGAAGCCGATCGGCTTCTCAGCCTCAAGCTTGAAGGGTCTGTAGGGTAGAGTTCTGACTGAGAAATCAGACAGATAAAACTTTTCATTAGGGTGATCGCGTAAAAACTGAATGACTAAACAAATAACACCTTCAGGATTGCTGCGCGGTTGCCCTAGCCTTTCACTTTCGTCTAGAGTCGGCGCTGTAGACATCTTCTGCAACAGCAACTGAATCGCTGAGTTCCTTAAAGTGATGACGCAAACGATACAAGCTAGGAATGTTAATATTCGCGATCTGATTGAGCAATTTGGGTTGCAATTGGTTCAAGAGGATCAGTTCTTTTGGGAGTGGCAGCAAGACCTACCCGATATCACACCATCAGAAAGAGAATTTCTAGACAAGGTGAAAGCTGGATATCTGAATCTTGTAACCGATCCGCCCTTTCTTGAGAAGCCCGTTCAGATTGCGATTTTGAGTCCGATGCTTCATTTGGGAGACTTTTTTCTACCTCCGTTTAGGTTAAGGGCAGAACATTCCATCGAGATTTCGGCTGAGGACAAAGGAACGGTGATTCGAGGACAACTCGACATTTTGTTGATGAAAGAGCAGTTTTGGGTCATGGCGATCGAGTCCAAACGGTTCTCTTTCTCGACCGAAGCGGGACTTGCGCAACTGTTGTCCTATATGTTGGCAAATCTACATCCGACTAAGCCAGGATTTGGGATGATTGTGACAGGTGGAACTTTTGTATTCGTTAAGTTAGTGAAAGACACCGTTTCTAAATGTGCTGTTTCGGATGAGTTTGCAACCCGCAATCGAGGAAATGATTTGTATGAAGTCTTTAGAATTTTAAAGCGGTTTGGTCAACTGTAGTAAGCGATGAAATTAGAGAGGTCAGTGTGTGATTAACGAAAATAGCGAAGTAATTTTATCGGTTAAAGATCTGACCGCAGATGTCAGCGATACTCAGATTCTCAAAGGGTTGAATCTGGAGATCAAGGCGGGTGAAATTCACGCCATTATGGGTCCAAACGGATCGGGAAAGAGTACGTTTTCTAAGATTTTGGCAGGGCATCCGGCTTACAAAGTGACGAGTGGCGAAGTCACGTTTCGGGGACAGGACTTGTTGGAGATGGCACCGGACGATCGAGCAAAATCCGGCGTGTTTCTCGCGTTCCAATATCCTTTAGAGATTCCGGGTGTTAGTAACCTGGACTTTTTGCGCGTCTCCTATAATGCCAAGCGAAAACAAGAAGGCTTAGAAGAATTAGATTCGTTTGACTTTGATGAGTTAGTTCGCACCCGGTTAGATTTGCTAAAAATGGATGCTGCGTTTCTTAGTCGCAGTGTGAACGAAGGCTTTTCTGGCGGTGAGAAAAAGCGCAACGAAATTCTGCAAATGGCACTGCTTGAACCCAAGCTTGGCATTCTCGACGAAATCGATTCTGGTTTAGATATCGATGCGTTAAAAGTAGTCGCCAACGGAGTCAATCAACTTCGGACTTCTGACAACGCGATTTTGATGATTACGCACTACCAGCGTTTGTTGGATTACATCGTTCCTGATTTTGTTCACGTCATGGAAGGCGGACGCATTCTCACCACAGGCGGCAAAGAGTTGGCGTTTGAGCTAGAAGCTCGTGGCTATGAGTGGGTGCGCGAAGAAGAAGTGGCGGAGGTGGCACGATGACGATCGAAGTCTCCACCCCGACTGAGCCAACTCTAAAAGCAAGAGTCGATCGAGCCGCTTATCTCACTGGCTTGCTAAAACTACGTCCTGAGTTGTCAGTGGAACTGGCTGAATTGCAGGGAGTCCGCGATCGGGCAATGGCGATCGCTCAAGAGTTAGCCATTCCTACGACTCGCGATGAAGAATGGCGATTTACCGATTTATCTTCGCTGGTACAAATCGGGTTTGCGTTACCCGATCGTGCATCGATTAGTTTTGCTCAAATCGAATCGTTCATTTTGCCCGAAGCGGTCAACAGTCGCCTCGTATTTGTGAATGGAACTTACGCGCCCGATCTATCGGCTACAGACGACTTGCCGGAAGGCGTTCTAGTCACGAATTTAAGCGTCGCGGTTCAGTTTTTGCCGTCTTTTCATAATTATTTGGCAAAACAGCAGGGCGCAGACGAAGTGTTTACTTTGCTGAACACGGCAAGTTTGATCGATGGCGCGATCGTCCACGTCCCCAAAAATCAGACGGTCGAAACGCCGATTCAAATTCTGTTTGTGTCCACAACTGGAGTCGCAACGATCGCGCATCCTCGCTGTCTCGTGATTGCAGAATCGGGCAGTAGTCTGACATTAGTTGAAGAGTTTGTCTCGATCGCAGACGGCGGATATTTCACCAATGCCGTGACGGAGATCGCGATCGCTGACCGCGCGCAGGTGAATCATACTAGAGTTCAGAGAGAGAGTGAGACTGCGTTTCACATCGGCAAAACTGTTGTTTCTCAAGCTCGTGATTCTCGCTATATCTGTAATGCCATTAGCTTAGGTTCTAAGATTTCTCGCCATAATTTAGAGGTTTATCAGACGGGTGAGCAGACCCAAACCACGCTTAATGGACTGACGATGATCAACGGTGAGCAAGTCGGCGACACTCACAGCAAGATTGCGTTCACCAAACCTTACGGGACGAGCAATCAGGTTCAGAAATGTATTGTTGGCGATCGCGCTCATGCTATCTTCAACGGCAAAGTTTCTGTTCCTCAAGCTGCCCAATTGACGAATGCTGCTCAACTCAGCCGCAATCTGCTCCTCTCTCCGAGAGCTAGAGTCGATACCAAACCTCAGTTAGAAATCACGGCTGATAATGTCAAATGTGCCCACGGCGCAACGGTCAGCCAACTCGAAGATGATGAAATATTCTATCTGCAAAGTCGAGGCTTAAACCAAGAAGAAGCCCGCAAATTGTTGACGTATGCGTTCGCGATCGAAATCATCAATCAGATCCCAGTCGTGTCTCTCAAAAACAATCTAACCGCCACCATCCGAACCCAGCAACTCTAAACTTATCCAAAATGACTATTATTCAAGAAAAGACCATTGCCGCTAAAGTGCATTCTGACTTCCCGATCTTGCACCAGCAGATTCACGGTAAGCCTCTGGTTTATCTCGATAATGCGGCGACCTCGCAAAAGCCGATCGTAGTTCTCGATGCATTGCGTCACTATTACGAATACGATAACGCTAACGTTCATCGCGGCGTTCACACGCTTAGTTCACGAGCGACGGATGGCTATGAAGGTGCGCGTGATAAAGTTGCCGCCTTTGTAAATGCGGCATCTCGTCAAGAGATTGTTTACACTCGCAACGCCAGCGAAGCGATTAACCTCGTCGCCTACTCGTGGGGCAGCACGTTAAAGTCTGGTGACGAAATCATTCTGTCGGTGATGGAGCATCATAGTAATCTGATTCCGTGGCAGATGTTGGCTCAGAGAACGGGAGCAGTGCTGAAGTTTGTTGGGCTGACTGAGACCGAAGAATTTGACTTCGAGCAATTCAAGTCTTTGCTGTCAGATAGAACAAAGATTGTTTCGGTTGTTCACGTCTCGAACACGCTGGGCTGCATCAATCCCGTTAAAGAAATCTGTGTAGAGGCGCATCACTATGGCGCAAAAGTCCTGGTGGATGCGTGTCAGAGCTTGCCTCACATGGCGATCGATGTCCAAGCGATCGATTGTGATTGGCTGGTTGGCTCTGGTCATAAAATGTGCGCCCCAACTGGAATCGGATTTCTCTATGGCAAATTGGATCTGCTGCGATCGATGCCTCCATTCCTCGGCGGCGGTGAGATGATCGCTGATGTCTTTTTAGACCACGCGACTTATGCAGATTTGCCTCACAAGTTTGAAGCGGGAACTCCCGCGATCGCAGAAGCGATCGGGCTAGGGGCTGCTGTCGATTATCTAACCAACATCGGCATGGACAAGATTCATGCCTATGAAGAAGAACTCACTGCGTATCTCTTTCATCGACTCAAAGAGATCCCTGAGCTTCGCATTTATGGACCCAAGCCCAATGAGGACGGAAGCGGACGGACTGCGTTAGCGGCATTTACGGCAGGTGAGGTGCATCCTCACGATTTATCTACGATTTTGGATCAAGCGGGAATCGCAATTCGGGCAGGGCATCACTGCACCCAACCGCTTCACCGCCATCTCAAAGCTCAATCGACTGCACGAGCTAGCTTATATTTCTACAACACTCGTGAAGAAATTGATGTTTTTATTGCCTCTCTCAAAGAAGCCGTTGAATTTTTTGGAGACATTTTCGGCTAACTTCGCTCTTTTGGATGGGGGCGATCGCATCCAAAGAATGATGGTTGCTTGAATGGATCTCTGACACAATAACGCTTGATGATATACAAATTCTTCAAGCGTTTTTATTTAGGATTAGAGACATGATTAAGTCGTGGATGATAATAGGAGCAGTCACGTTTCTCGTGGCTTTTGGAAGCGGAGTAATCAAACCCAAAGATATCAAGTGGTTTGCACGACTGCGCCGACCCAGTTGGCTAACCTTTGAAGCTTTAATTCCAATTATCTGGACGATCGTCTTCATCTGCGGTGCGTGGTCAGCCTACATTGTGTGGGAGCGCACTCAAAGCTGGGCATTAATGGCGTTTTATCTGCTGGTAGAAGTGACGATCGTCCTCTATTCCCCAGTGATGTTATGGACGCGGCGGCTGAATTTTGGTACCTTCATCGGTGGATTAGGATTTGTATTGGGTTTGATTCTGACATTTTTTATAATGAAAGAGTCTAGCAATGCGGCGCTTTTGCTAGTGCCTTATTTGCTGTGGAGTCCGATCGGCACCTACACCACTTGGGAAATGGCTAAACTCAATCCTGAATCTGCCTGACTCCATCACTACCATCAAGTTGTAGGATCGTAGGGCACACAAGGAGCAACTCTATGACTCGCATAATAATGGAAACCGACAAGGGCACGATTCATCTTGATATGTTTGATCAAGACGCGCCTAAAACGATCGAGAACTTTGTAGATCTGGCAAACAAAGGATTTTACGATGGTCTCAAGTTTCATCGGGTCATTCCCAACTTTATGGTTCAAGGCGGCTGTCCGCTAGGGACTGGAACAGGCGGTCCTGGTTACAAAATCAACTGCGAAATCAACAAAAATAAGCACATGGCAGGAACACTGTCGATGGCTCATGCAGGGCGCAACACAGGCGGAAGTCAGTTCTTTATCTGTCATTCTCCTCAACCTCACCTCGACGGGCAGCACACCACGTTTGGGCAAACCCAAGATATGGATGTCGTCAACGCAATCCGTCAGGGTGACAAAATTATCTCGATGAAGGTCGAAGAGTAAGGAACCTTTGGGGTTTGACTGATGGGTCGAACTCGTTGCTGCGGTAGCAGAATGCAGCTAGATTACTGCGGTTGTTGCTACCGCTCAACGATCTTGGTAAAGTGTGTTCCATCAATAGACCTCCTGCACGAATCAAACGGGGTAGGCAAGCTCTTAGTTCAGCAGTCCTGCAATTAAGTTGAAGCGATGTGCAACTAATTTGCTCTCAGCCCTAACCCCTCTCCCGCAGGAGAGGAGCAGGGTGAGGGCAGTCTTTGCGGATGTTTTAGGAAAGTCGCACATCGCGTTAATTACCCTCGTTGGATTTGCAGTCTAAAGGCTTACTTGCTCTGCCGCCTGCCATTTTTTAATCCGTCGAACTCACGTCAATCCACGATTCTTAGAGAATCACTCCGCTCACCAGATTCCTGGCTTCTTCAAACCTTGAGAAGCCTTTTTTGGAGCTTCTCTGCCTCACTCGGTTAAGCATCGAATGGCTTCCAGCAGTCCTCTTGCCTTGTTGAGGGTTTCCTCATACTCCTTTTCGGGTTCCGAATCGGCAACCAACCCAGCCCCGGCTTGAACGCTGACGGTGTGTTTGCCATCACCTTGTGATCGCACCACCATTGTGCGAATGGCGATCGCAGTATTCAATTGACCCTCAAAGTCATAATAGCCATACGCCCCAGAGTAGACTCCGCGACGACAGGATTCTAGGTCATGAATAATTTGCATTGCCCGAATCTTCGGTGCTCCGCTCACCGTTCCGGCAGGAAAACAGGCTTTTAGCAAGTCCCAGGCAGTTTTAGAGGGGGCGAGTTCGCCAACCACGTTGCTGACGATGTGCATCACATGAGAGTAGCGCTCAACCACCATGAGTTCGTCTACTTTAACGGTGCCATTGACGCAGACTCGCCCCAGATCGTTGCGTCCAAGGTCTACGAGCATGACGTGTTCGGCAACCTCTTTAGGGTCTTGCAGCAGATCGTGCGCGAGCGCGTCATCTTCTTGAGGCGTTTTACCTCGACGACGGGTTCCAGCGATCGGTCTCACCGTAGCAATTTTGGGCGCACCTGGCTCAAGCCGTTCTGCCTTGACCATCACCTCTGGGCTAGAGCCAATAATTTGCCAGTCGCCAAAATTAAAATATGCCATGTAGGGCGAAGGATTGATCAGCCGCAGCGATCGATACAACCCAAACGGATCGCCGTCATAGTCTGCCGAAAGGCGTTGAGAAATGACGACTTGAAAAATATCTCCTGCTTTGATGTGAGCTTTTGCCGTTTCAACGTTGGTGCAAAAATCTTCTTTGGTAGTGTTGCTGGTGAGCGAAGCAAGCTGCTCGCGGTTTCCCGATTCCGGAGACTTCCAAGACAAAAGGGTGGCTTGCTCAGAAAGGGGAGATTGGAGTTTGTTGACGAGCTGGGTGACCCGATCGCAGGCTTGCTGATAGGCAGCGGCTCGGTCGATCGTCGGATCTCGCAGATCGGCGTAAGCAACTGCCCAAATTTTGCGTTTTACCTGGTCAAAGATCAACACCTGATCGATCTGCATCCACAACCCATCCGGTAAGTTAGTCTCGGTGGCTGGATAAATGGTGACGCGCGGCTCAATCCAGTTAATTAATTCATAGCCCCAAAAGCCAAACAGTCCGCCAATTCCCGGCGGGAGCTGAGGCAGCTTCACAGGTTGAAAGGGCGTAATACAGTGGGATAACGTCTCAAACGGATCGCCCTCAAAGACTTGCTGAGATCCGTCTCGATGGGTTTGAGTAGTGCGGTTACCTCTCGCCTCTAAGACCCAAAGCGGGTCACAGCCCAAAAAACTATAGCGGGCGAGCGTCTCCCCTCCCTCAACCGATTCTAATAAAAAGCTATAGGGCTGCCCTGCACAGACTCGATACCAGGCAGAGACGGGCGTGTCTAAATCGGCAACCCATTCCTGATAAACCGGAATGAAGTTGCCCTGCTGGGCGAGCTGTGAAAATTGAGAAAAGTCTGGAAAAATCATGTTCTCAATTGTAAAGGAGAGGGGGAGGTCAGGGTGTACAAAAATTCAGGAGCCAAACATCAGGCACGAATGACTGAAATTTGACTCCTGAACGATCGTAAAAATTAAGCAGAAATCGCAACCCTCAGATTAAGGATCGAAGGCTTTGCGGCTGCTGAACTTAATTTTAGCGGCATCTGGGTTAGAGCCAATGTTGCGCGGAACGCTATTGACTGCTACCCGACCAGGGTTGACCTTTTCGGGGAACACACCATCAGCCGGGTGAAGATACTGAATCTCGCCGTTAGGGAAGATTCGATAGATCTTGTAGTTGGTGATTTTGAACTTGGCACGAAGCTGTTGACCGCCTAATGCGATCGCCTGTTCCTTGCGAGCAAGATACAGGAGGTTATCGCCTTCGCGCATCGTTGCAGCGCCGCCTGTCGGCATCTCAAACACCTGTTCTTTTGGACTAGTCCAGGTGATTGCATACTTCTCTTCTACTAGGGCTTTGGTCAGCAGTCCACCTGTACTGCCACCGAACAAAGGAGCTTGTCCAGTAAGAGTGTCTGACATAGTGTCTCGCTCTAAACGTTTCTAGGCATCGTATCACCGAGGGTTTACCTCGTTAACCGAACTGTTACAGTTGTTCGCAATTGACGGCTGTCTATCAACTATCAGAACTCAATAGGCTGGCAACCCTAAACTCAGAGCGATGATTATTAATTTTTGCAAGCTTTCTCTTTGTGAAGTCACGCTCTCGTAAGAGGATTGGTGAGCAGAGACTGCAACCTCTGCTAGAAGAATAGGACTTTACAAAAACTGACCCTCTTTCAACAAGACGTTGGAGTAATTCCTGCCTCCAGCTCACTCTTAAGGTTGCGGGATGTTATGAGTCGTCTAAAAATCACATCTAGCCCGTCTCAAGTCTTGGTTCTGCAATAGGTAGAGTATCGATGAATATTAGTGTCATTGCGGCGATCGCTTACGGAATTCTCGCCCTTGTAGGGGGTCTAATTGGATATGCTCAAGCCAAAAGCAAAATCTCTCTAATTGCAGGAGTGATGAGCGGCATTCTCTTGATCGCAGGTGGCATATTGCTGGCTCAAGGGCAGACATTGGGATTAGTGTTGTCTAATGTCGTCACGATCGTGCTTCTCGTCGCATTTGGGATGCGATTGTCAAAAACTCGCAGATTCATGCCAGCCGGATTGATGCTCCTGTTGGGAATTCCTGTTTTAGGCGTATTAGCCAGTGAATGGATAGCATTAAGTTAAACCCTATCATCTCAACGAAAACCAGTCTAACCATAATGACTGGAATTAGAATTGATTCATGCCTAAAGAATTCTCGATTGGTTCTAAAGTCCGCGTAATTGCGTTGCCGCCCTACGTGAAAACGGCTGACCCGATGCCGATGTTACGCCCCCCCGATGTAATTTGCATTGGCGAAGAAGGCATTGTGCTCGATCGTCGTCCCGGCGGCTATTGGGGCGTGCGATTTGCCAAAGGCTCATTCCTGCTTGATGGCGACTATCTGGAGAGCTAACTAGGATCTTGCACCTGAACTAAAACTCTTTCGTTTCTGGCATTCATCCGACCGTGATTGAACATCACGGTCTAACCGTGCGAAGTCCACTCAAGGGACTGAGAGGGTTTGAGGTTCAGTCCGTTTGAACGGACTTTGCAAGGCTAGCCCGGAATTCCATCTACGAGCTTAAGCAACTGGCAGCAAAATCTCAAACTCTGTGCTGGTTGACTCTTGAGCATCTGCGTCAGACGTATGAATGCGAGAATACACCCTGAACTTTCCACCGTGTCTAGCCGTGATGATTCGATAGCTCGTCGTTAGGCTGGTTTCTTTGGCAAAGGGTTCATCACTTGCAAACGCTTCAACTAATTGGTGTTGTGTTTCTGATGTGATGCCAGATCCATTATCAGCAATGCGGATTGAAACCCAACGCGTGTCACTCTCACGTAATGTGCACAGATCGGTTGTGATCGTGATGCGAGGACGGGTTTTATAGGGATAAGCGCAAACCTTAAACTCTGAACTAAGACGATCGCCGACTGCTTGATTGAGCAACCCATCGATTGATCGACTGAGAAGATTCATAAACACCTGACTCAGTTGCCCAGCAAAGCAGGGAACAGGCGGCAACTGACCATAGTCTTTGACGATTTCAATCTCGCTGCTAATGCGGCTTTTGAGCAGCAGCAACACGCCATTCACGCATTCGTGCAAATCTGCGGGTTTGGGATACACCTCATCAATGTGACAAAAGTTTTGCAGACCGTTAACCAGCTTAGATAAGCGTTCTGCGCCCGTTTTGATGCTGTCTAGCGTTTTTGGCAGATCGTCTCGCAGATAGTCAAGCTCGATCGCCTCTTGAATGTGGGCGATTTCAGGAGTTGGCTGTGGCAGAGCTTTTTGGTAAGCAGAGACTAACGCTAATAGATTTTGACTATAGTCAGACACATGACTGAGATTGCCCCAGATGAAACTCACTGGATCTAAAATCTCATGGGCGACTCCATCGACCAAACGCCCTAGACTTGCCATTTTTTCACTTTGCAGCATTTGCAACTGAAGCCGCTCATATCGCACCTGCGTCTCAGTGTCGCGAATCTGCCAGTAGGCGATGTTGAGCGCGTGAACATCTAACAAGTGGTAGCCTGACGACTGTTGAACCACGATCGGGTCTGCTGAACAATCGGGCGATCGTCGCAATGCCTGCTGTGCTGCTCTCAAAATGAATGTAGTGTCTTCTAGCATCAGCCAAGACTTGGGCACATAGCTTGACAAAACCTGCAATGGCAGCTTTAAAAATAAATCCACCCCGTGAGGACGCAACAAGTACTCCAGCAATTGCTGCCGCGAAATCATACCAACGAACTGCTCTTGTTCGACTAATATCACTCCTGGCAGCAGAGGATGTTGCTCAAAGACTTGCGCCACGTCAATTCCTAAGCAGCTCAGGTCAGTCTGAAACTGATAGAGAGGCAACTCTTGAAGGGTAGAGTCAAGGGTTAATGCCTGAGTGCTCCCGCTTAAGAGAGTGGGGGACATCAACTTTAAATGAGATTCATCAACAGCTTTAGAAAACACAAAGGCACTCGTCTAGATTGCAGTTGGCTGACTTTACACTGCCCAAATCTATCTGTGTTTGCTCATAATCCCGTGTTTACTCATAATACAGAGATGTTTCAGGTTCAGGCTTCAAAGCTGACCCTGGCTTCTATTCCCTGTTCTTGTCCCTTGAATGAAATTACTTTCTTTTCTACTACGGTCTTCTCGCGGCATGGTGGCGATCGCGATTCTCACAGGTTTTATTAGTGGGGGCAGCAGTGCCGCTCTGATTGCGCTGGCGAGTCGCGCCATTGGGTCAGGAGGCGAGGTAGGTGCGATCGCAGGCATCTTTGTAGCGCTAGCAGTTACGTCATTGGCGACAAGTGTGATCTCGCAGGTGTCGCTAGTGCAGTTGTCACAAAGTGCTGTATTTAATTTGCGATTGGGGCTAAGTCGGCAAATTCTCTCTTCAGAGTTGAGCCATTTAGAACAGTTGGGTAACGCTCGCATTTTGGCAACGCTGACTGAAGACGTGAATGCGGTTGCCAGCGCAGTTGCACTCTTTCCCTATTTATGTATTGATTTAGCGACGATCGTCGGGTCGTTTGCCTATATCTGCTGGCTCTCGTGGCAAGGGTTTGCGATGGTGATGGGGCTGTTTGTGTTAGCCCTGATCATCACGCAGGTGATGCTCAAACGGGGATATGGATTTCTAAAGCTGGCTCGTGAAGACCAAGACCAGTTGTTTAAGCACTTTCGCACGATCACCGATGGCGTTAAAGAACTCAAGCTGCACTACGATCGCCGCCAAGCCTTTTTATCAGATGACCTAGAAGCCGCTTCTGGTCGCTATCGTCGCCATAACGTCAGCGCGTTGATTTTGTTTTCGATGGCGAGTAGTTGGGGTCGGCTCGTCTTTTTCTTTGCGATCGGGTTTGTGTTGTTTGCGTTGCCTCAAGTCTTATCAGTTCCATTGCAAACGCTTTCGGGGTATGTCCTAATTTTCACGTATGCAACGTTGCCCTTAGAAAAGATCGTCTCAAAGTTGCCTACGCTGAGCCAAGCGAGTGTCTCTCTTGAGAAAATTGACCTTTTGGGATTGGCGCTTCGCAGTCGATCAGAGTCTAGCAGCGTTCCGGCGAGGGTCGATCCTCTTTGGCAGCGCTTAGAGTTTCGAGATATCACCCACCACTATTACAAACCGGGAGAAGAGAGTAATTTTGTTTTAGGTCCGATTAATCTTGCCTTTCGCCCAGGCGAATTGGTCTTTATTGTTGGGGGGAATGGCAGCGGCAAGTCTACGCTGTCGAAGCTGATGACGGGACTTTATATCCCTGATGAAGGTGAAATTCGATTAGATGGACAGTTGATCACATCAGACAACCGAGAATGGTATCGGCAACATTTTTCGGCGATTTACGCCGATTTCTATTTGTTCGATCGGCTTCTCGGCATCAATAATCCAGACTTGGATGCTCAAGCTCAGGCGTATCTCAAGCAATTGCACCTCGATCACAAAGTCACGATCGCGAACGGTAGGCTTTCGACGACAGACCTTTCGCAAGGACAGCGAAAACGCCTAAGTCTCCTCACCGCCTATCTAGAAGACCGTCCGATTTATTTATTTGACGAATGGGCATCTGATCAAGATCCGATGTTTCGAGAGCTTTTCTACACTGAGTTTTTACCAAAACTAAAGCACCAGGGAAAAACCATTTTTGTGATTAGTCACGACGATCATTACTTTCACGTTGCCGATCGGATGATCAAACTCGACTATGGCGCGATCGAATATGACAAGTCAGCCCTCGATCGCCAGTAACAATTTGAGGTCGTCTGTATAATATCGGTCGAAAAGCAAAATAATTAGTGGTTGCTCTCATGAAAAATTCTCTGCTGCTATTCGGAACGCTCTCATGGATGTTGATCGCGACTCCAACGCTGATCACTCACGCTGAAATGTCTGCCTCATCTTCTCAGATCATTAGCCAGGGAACCACAACTAAGATCACGCTTGACGCGAATCAAAAAATTAAAGCCAAAAAAATCCGAGACAACACCCTCAAGCAAATTGTCGAGGTGCTCAACAAAGATCAGAAGACTCAGTTTATTAACGCGGTCAAGAAAGGCGGCAAACCAGGACAAGTGCTGAAAACGATGAAATTAGAAAAAACTCAGCAAGCGAAAATTTCAAAAATCGTCTCAGCCGCAAACAAAGAACTGGAGAGCGTCTTACGTAAAGACCAGCTTGAGCAACTTCGCAAAAATCGCAGTCAACCTGACACAATTTAGTCGCTGAATGAACCTTCTCGATCGAGTCACCGTCTAATCTTCAAAGCTACTCAGTTGGCTTGGTGACATTCTAGGAACTCAATCTCAATGAAGAACAAACTCTTTCTATTACTACCTGGCGCGATCGCGCTCTTGCTCTCGGCGGCTCCTGTTCTGGTGGCTCACGCTCAATCGACCGCACCGACTGCACCGACGGGTCAGAGAATGCAGAAGCAGAATCGACTCAACTTGACCGACGATCAAAAAGCGAAACTCAAGACCATTCGCGAAAACACCCGCCAGCAGATTGAAGGCGTTCTCACCCCTGAGCAGCGAGCAAAACTTCAAGCCGATCGGGGTCAACAAGGCATGAAGCGCGGTCAAGATTTAAAGTCTCTCAATTTGACCGACGACCAAAAAGCCAGAATCAAGGCAATCAGACAAGCGTCTCGTACTCAAATGGATAGCGTGTTGACTCCAGAGCAGCGCAGTCAGGTGCAGCAATATAAAAACCAGCGCCGCGCCAAGCCCGCTCAATAACAGATAACTTTCGTAAACGCATTGGGCACCTTTCGAGGTGCCTTTTCTTTTGGAGAATTGTCTCAATCGAAAAGTTTCACCATTCTTAATAAAGAAGTTGGTTGGCTCGATCGCTGGCTCCCCTCTCCAGTTTTGTCGCTCAAAAAATTGATAATCAAGGGCTGTCAATCTCCAGAATCCACCGCTTTTAAACAGATTCGATCAAGAATTTGGGCAGATCGACCCCTTTGAGCCAGAAGATCGAGTCCTTGCTCAGAAAATTTTTGTCAGACGCAAGTCCTTATTTTTTTGTCTATTGTTCTGATTTATATATAAACCGGGCTATAAAAACTTAAAAACGTCTTTTTTTTGAGTTGAGAAAGATTCTGAATGCCTCAGTCTTGTTAGACTCTTTGAAACGCTGCTTTTTAGCGATTTAGTGCCATATCTATTCAAAACGCCTCTTTCAATCGTCTGCAACATAGTCAATAATGCAAACAAGAGACGAGAGACATAGGGCTGATCTCGATCGGCAGTCATAGAAATCAAGGCTGATCGCCTGTTTTAAGCTCCCAAAGCTCACCCCTTTTGAGAAGAGATTAGGAGAAACCATTAGTGAAACTTGCAGTTTACGGAAAAGGTGGCATCGGCAAATCGACCACCAGTTGCAATATCTCCGTTGCCCTGGCGCGGCGCGGCAAAAAAGTTCTACAAATCGGCTGTGATCCCAAGCACGACAGCACGTTTACTCTCACAGGTTTCCTGATTCCGACGATCATCGACACGCTGCAAGAAAAAGACTATCACTACGAAGATGTCTGGCCCGAAGACGTGATTTATAAGGGCTATGGCGGCGTTGACTGCGTAGAAGCAGGCGGACCTCCGGCGGGGGCAGGCTGCGGCGGCTATGTGGTTGGCGAAACCGTCAAGCTGCTCAAAGAATTGAACGCCTTCGACGAATATGACGTGATTCTGTTTGACGTGTTGGGCGACGTGGTGTGTGGTGGCTTTGCCGCCCCACTCAACTATGCTGACTATTGCCTGATCGTCACCGACAACGGCTTTGATGCGCTGTTTGCCGCTAACCGCATTGCTGCTTCTGTGCGCGAAAAAGCTCGGACTCACCCGCTCCGTTTAGCAGGTTTAATTGGCAACCGCACCTCTAAGCGCGACTTGATCGACAAATATATCGATACCGTGCCGATGCCTGTGCTCGAAGTGCTGCCGCTAATTGAAGACATCCGCGTCTCGCGTGTCAAAGGCAAAACCTTGTTCGAGATGGCAGAGACAGATCCGTCGTTGAATTACGTTTGCGACTACTATCTCAACATCGCAGACCAGATTTTAGCGAATCCCGAAGGGGTTGTGCCCAACGACTCACCCGATCGTGAGTTGTTCTCGCTGTTATCTGACTTCTATCTCAACCCGACACCCCCCAAAGCCGAGGGCGAGAAAGTCGATCTGATGATGGTCTAAAGAGAGTATGAGTTTCGAGGGTTGAGTCCTGAGTTGTTAGAAGATAGTTTAGAACTCAAAATTCAGCCCTTAACACTCAGGTAACTTGTGAATATTGAGAACCTCCGTCAATCGCTCAAAGACAAATGGCTAACCTACTATCGAGATAACCGCCCCTGGCTAGCTCGTCTGGCAGTTTGGGTCAACTGCAACGGGCAGAGACGACCCTCTTCCAGTTTTATTTTGGCAACCCTTTCTGTCTTAGAACCAGAATTGACCGTCATGTTGCCTTTAATCGTCGATCTCAACAGCAGCCCCGATCGCATCGTGATTGCGTTGGGTTTGAACTTTAACCCCGATCGTGCCCTCGACTCACTTAATAAAGTCGATGAAGAGGTCAAACTGCTTCCTGCCGGGGCTAAACCCGGGATTCCTGCCTCTGTCAGCCGCGTCTATGCCAAACGAGACGAAGACTGCGGGGGGTCAGGTCGCAAATAATTCTTGTTTCACGTTCGATTGCTTCTAATCCTTGATCCCTGAGAGGACTATTCATCCCATGACTCTTGCCAATACTCAACCTCAAGCGCTAAATTTTGAGTGCGAAACGGGCAACTATCATACGTTTTGCCCGATTAGCTGCGTCGCGTGGCTCTACCAAAAAATTGAAGATAGTTTCTTTCTAGTCATTGGCACTAAAACCTGTGGCTATTTTCTGCAAAACGCAATGGGTGTGATGATCTTCGCCGAACCCCGCTATGCAATGGCGGAACTCGAAGAAGGCGATATCTCGGCTCAACTCAACGACTATGAAGAACTGAAGCGGCTGTGTACGCAGATTAAGCGCGATCGCAACCCCAGCGTGATTGTCTGGATTGGCACCTGCACGACCGAGATCATCAAAATGGACTTGGAAGGGCTGGCACCTAAACTAGAAGCTGAGTTGGGAATTCCGATCGTCACTGCCCGCGCTAACGGTTTAGACTACGCATTCACCCAAGGCGAAGACACCGTTCTTGCCGCAATGGTGCAGCGTTGCCCCGATAAGCCTGTGGGCGAAGTCGAGAAAGAAGAGCGCAACTCGATCTCTAAATTGCTGAACTTCGGACGCAAAAAAGAAGAAGTCGCGGTCACAGAATCCGAATATGCCAAGCACACGCCGCTAGTGTTGTTTGGATCTCTGCCTGATCCGGTGGTGACTCAACTAACGCTAGAACTCAAAAAGCAGGGCATTAAAGTGTCGGGTTGGTTGCCTTCAAAGCGCTATACCGAGTTGCCTGTGATTGAAGAAGGCTATTTTGTATCGGGTATCAATCCGTTTCTCTCGCGGACGGCAACAACGTTAATGCGTCGTCGCAAAACTAAATTGATTGGGGCACCGTTTCCGATCGGACCTGATGGCACCCGCGCGTGGATTGAGAAACTCTGCTCTGCCCTCGGCGTTGAGCCAAAAGGACTCGCCGAACGGGAAGCACAAATCTGGGAAAGCGTCGAAGACTATGTGAAACTGCTTCGCGGCAAATCAGTCTTCTTTATGGGTGACAACCTGCTCGAAATCTCTCTAGCTCGATTCTTGATTCGCTGCGGCATGACTTGCCCCGAAATCGGCATTCCCTATATGGACAAGCGCTATCAAGCTGCCGAACTAGAACTGTTGTCCAAGACCTGTAGAGAAATGGGCGTACCGACTCCGACGATCGTCGAAAAGCCCGACAACTACAATCAGATTCAGCGCATCTACGCCCAAGATATCGACCTCGTAATCACGGGGATGGCTCACGCAAATCCTCTCGAAGCACGGGGCATCAATACCAAGTGGTCGGTGGAGTTCACGTTTGCTCAAATTCACGGCTTCACGAATGCTCGTGACGTTTTAGAGTTAGTAACTCGTCCGTTGCGCCGCAATAATTCTCTCAAAGACCTCGGTTGGGACAAATTGGTGAAAGACGCAAAAGTTTGATCAAGAGGGCATTTTAATTCTTCAGGGGTGCGGCAACGTGCCCCTTTTTTTGACCTCTGGGTTGAAATTATGGGCGAGATCAATACTATTAAAAAATTAAAGTACGTTTAAGGTCTGGAAATCATCATGTACGGAGCCGACCCGAACGATAAACACCCAATGAAGGGATTTCCGCAAATCTGCTTTATCAAAAATACTGTGTCAAATCCCAACATTAGGATTGGAGATTACACCTATTATGATGATCCTGAAGATTCAGAAAATTTTGAACGCAATGTTCTTTATCACTTTCCATTCATTGGCGATCGGCTCATTATTGGAAAGTTTTGCGCTTTGGCAAGGGGCGTGAAGTTCATCATGAACGGAGCGAATCACAAGTTAAATGGTTTTTCAACCTATCCATTTCAAATCTTCGGCAATAGCTGGGAAAAAGTGACCCCTCACCCTGGAGAATTGCCATACAAAGGCAACACAGTTATTGGGAATGATGTGTGGATTGGCTATGAAGTGACTATCATGCCGGGGGTGCAAGTGGGTGACGGAGCCATCATTGCAGCAAAATCAGTGGTGGTCAACGATGTTGCTCCCTATACAGTTTTTGGAGGCAATCCAGCTAAGTGTATTCGACAGCGATTTGATAACGACGTTATTCACTCATTACTTGAAGTCGCTTGGTGGAATTGGGATATCGAGAAGATTACCCGTAATCTAGAAAAAATCGTAGCGGCAGATATTGAAGCTCTGATAAATTGTGAATAGTTGACCCAATGGACAACCATCAGATTAAGTTTGCAATCTGCGTAGACAACGATCGCTGTGAAGATCTAGATCTACTCAAGCTATATCAAGCGTCGCCAGATGATGCGGCGGCTCAGAAGCACTTCATTCGCGTGATTGATGAGTCTAGAGAAGATTATCTCTATTCCTCCAAGTTGTTTGTATTGGTCGAACTTCTTTAAGATGTAGAGGAGAAATTAATCGCAGTTTTGCCAAAAACCTAGCTCCATATCATTTAGCTTTACTTTCCAATTTTTACCATCAGCGCAGACAATGAGACTCGCTATAGCAATCTTGAATCAGTTGTAAACTCGGTCTGCCCTCCTCACGAAGTGGGGCAAAGCCCTCGCCAGCCCTTCTTCTCCCTAAGGAGAAGGGAGCCAGAAAGTCAAAGTCTTTCCCCTTGGGGAGCTACCGTGTACACACAAGTCTTTATAGATTCGTTTGAGTCGGCTTAAGCCCCCTAAATCCCCCAAAATTGAGGGACTTTGAACGAGATAAATGCTTTGACCTCTAAAACCTCGTTTTATCTCAAAGTCCCCCAGAATGGCAGGGCTAATTTAAGGTCGAGAAAGAAAATACGTACCCTTTATCTTGCGTCGAGGCATCATTTGATGCTGAACGAAGACCCAAGCTTGTAGATTTTATCTGGTGACAACTAATCAGCCCTGCCCAGAATGGGGGATTTAGGGGGCGAAAATCTTTGCGGTGACTGGATCAGAAGACTTGTATGTACACGGTAGCCTTGGGGAGAGAGATTTAGGGTGATGGCAGACTCTCTGCATCTCACAAGTTAATTAGGATTGCTATAGTACAGTCGTCACCCTGTTCTGAATCCGATCGTTCAATCCATCCTGAGCCATCTCAAAGAAAACTTTGCCGAACTCTAGGGCGATCGACTCAATCACCTTACAATTTTCGGGTCTGGGTATGCTCCCTTTTTATTCCCGGTTTGAACTTTTGTCTCGTACCCATAATCATTCATGACCCATCAAGCTATTGATTTGACCAATTGCGATCGCGAACCGATTCACATTCCAGGGCTGATTCAGCCGCATGGGACGCTGTTGGTTTTGCAAGAACCTGACTTGACCATCATTCAAGTGGGCAGCAACACGTTTGAATTGATCGGTCAGCACCCTCAAGACCTATTAGGCAAACCGCTATCAGCCTTACTCGCTCCCAAGCAGATTGCTACCATCCGGCAATGTTTAAGCGAAGACTTTGAGCATGTGAATCCGTTGGATATCTCCATCAAACGAGCAGCCAAACTGTTGCGGTTTGATGGCATTGTGCATCGTCAGAAGGCGCTGATTATTTTGGAATTAGAACCCAAGCAAAAAAGCCAGAAGGCGGATTTTGTTGAGTTTTACCAGCGGGTTAAAGGCACAATTACGAAGATTCAAAAGGCTCCCACCTTGCTAGAGATGTCTGATTCGGTGGTCAAAGAAGTGCGAAAAGTCACCGGGTTCGATCGCGTCATGGTCTACCAGTTTGACGCAGAAGGAGCCGGACGAGTGATTGCAGAAGATCGGGCAGACGCGCTGACTCCTTATCTGGGCTTACACTACCCTCCGAGTGACGTTCCCAAGCAAGCAATGCAGCTTTACACTCTAAATTGGCTGCGGTTGATTCCCGATTCTACCTATGAGCCTGTGGCGTTAGTGCCCGCACACAATCCAGTGGACGATCGCCCCACAGATTTAAGTTTATCGGTGCTGCGGAGTGTGTCTCCTTTGCACCTGGAATATCTCAGCAACATGGGAGTTGGGGCTTCCATGTCAATTTCTCTGATTCAAGATCAAAAATTGTGGGGACTGATTGCCTGTCATCATTCGACCCCTCGCTATGTGCCCTATAGTGTGCGAACGATGTGTGAGTTTGTGGGGCAGGTGATGTCCGTCGAACTGACCAACAAGGAAGCTCATGAAGACTTAGACTACAAAATGACGTTAAAGTCGCTGCAAGGCAAGTTTGTCGAATCGCTGTCTCAGTCAGAGCGCTTTTTAGATGGGTTGGTTCAACTAGACTCAAATTTGCTTGATCTTGTCAGCGCATCAGGAGCGGCAATTTGTGCAGCAGACCATATCACTTGCATCGGTCAAACACCACCAGAAACCGAATTGCCAGCCCTGCGAGATTGGGTCAAAACTCAGATTCAGCACAACCAGTTTGAGACGCGATCGCTGTCTCAGCTTTACCCAGCCGCAGCATCTTTTAAGGCAGTTGCCAGTGGCGTGCTGGCGCTAGAAATCTCTCAGTTCCACCAAAATTACATTCTGTGGTTTCGCCGCGAGGTGGTTCAAACCGTGAATTGGGGCGGCAACCCTAACAAACCTGTAGAAGTCACAGACAGCGGGGAAGTCAGGTTATCGCCGCGCAAATCGTTTGAAAAATGGCAAGAAACCTTGCAGGGTTGCTCTTTGCCCTGGAAGCCTTGTGAGATTGAAATTGTCACCGAACTGCGGAGCCTGATTGTGGGGATCATTCTCAAGCAGGCAGACGATTTAGCCAAAATTAACCTAGAGCTAGAGCGGAGCAATAGTGAACTCGATTCGTTTGCCTACATTGCGTCTCATGATCTCAAAGAGCCACTGCGAGGGATTCACAATTACTCCAATTTCTTGATGGAGGATTATGCCGATGTGTTGGATGCCGACGGCGTTGCCAAACTGAATACCGTTGTGCGGCTGACTCAGCGCATGGAAGATCTGATTAATTCGCTGCTGCACTATTCTCGACTCGGACGCGCCGAACTCTCTTGCCAACCCACCAATCTGGCTGAAGTGGCACGACAGGCGATCGACACCTTGAAAATCAGCCAGCCCCAAAGCTCGATCGAGTTTCGGTTGCCTTGCCCCTTGCCGACGATTCACTGCGATCGCACCCAAATTAGCGAGTTATTTACTAACCTGCTGACCAATGCCATCAAGTACAATGACAAAGCTGAGAAATGGGTGGAAATCGGCTTCACTGAGTCAGACAGGATGGAGTCAGGCAAGGGCGATCCTGAAGACCCGTTACTTTACACCTTTTATGTCCGCGATAACGGCATTGGCATTCCGCCTCAGCATTTGGAGCGGGTGTTTCAAATTTTCAAGCGGCTGCATACGCAAAACCAGTATGGCGGCGGGACGGGGGCAGGGCTGACGATCGTCCAAAAGATTGTTGAGCGACATGGCGGAAAAGTTTGGGTAGAATCAACGATCGGCGAAGGCAGCACGTTTTACTTCACGCTGGCAGCAAGAGGGCAAGCATGAGCGAATTATCGATAACCACGATCGAGCAACCGCCGCTCTTATTAGTCATTGAAGACAGCAATGAAGATTTTGAAGCCTTCCAACGCTACGTCGGTCGATCGCCGTTGACGATCCCAATTTACCGCTGCCTCGATGGCGACGAAGCGCTGGCATTTCTCTATCGCACCGGTCGCTACGCTGATCCCCAAAGCGCCCCGCGTCCAGGGCTGATTTTGCTCGATCTCAACTTACCCGGAACGGACGGACGAGAAGTGTTGCGAAAAATTAAACAAGATGAGACTCTGAAGTTAATTCCGGTCGTTGTTTTTACGACTTCCAACAACCCTAAGGATATTGAAGCCTGCTATCGACAGGGTGTTAACAGCTATATTGTCAAACCGATGGATTTTAATCGCTTAAAGCGTAGTATTCAAATTTTAATCGACTACTGGTTTGATACTACGATTCTTCCTACTGATGTAGTAGAGCCACGTTAATGAACACTCAACTTCGTCGCACCGTCTTGATTGTGGAGGATAGCCCAGAAGACCGCGAGCTGTATCGACGCTATTTGCTGCGCGATCGCGACTGCGACTACACGATCGTAGAGGCAAGCCTGGGCGAAGAAGGATTAAATCTCTGGCACCAGCACCAGCCCGATGCAGTGTTGCTCGATTATCGACTGCCTGACCTGGACGGGCTAAAATTTCTTGCCGCCCTACAAACTCAGGAGTCGCAAACGCCTTTGCCGATCGTGATGATGACGGGGCAAGGCAACGAGGCGATCGCCGTCCAAGCGATTAAAGCGGGCGCACAAGATTATCTGGTTAAAGGACAAATTACGCCGGAGGGTCTGAAGCTGGCGTTGGATGCAACGATTAAGACGGTGCAGTTGCAAACTCAACTCCAAGAGTGCATCGATCGAGAGCGCGTCGTCACCCAGATTGCTCAGAAAGTGTCTCGATCGCTCGACTTAAACGAGATTTTGCACACCACCGTTACAGAAGTGCGGCAATTTCTTCAGACCGATCGCGTGGTTGTGTTCCAGGTAGAGCCAGACGGTGATGGAAGGGTGGTCGCAGAATCTGTGGGCGCAGACTGGCGATCGATTCTGGCAGAGCAGATCCATGATCCCTGTTTTGTCGAGAGCTACGTCGATCTCCAGCGTCAAGGAAGAGTGACCGTCAAAGCCGATATTTATGATGGCAGCATCGATCCGTGTCACGTCCAACTCTTAGCTGGGTTCCAAGTCAGAGCAAATCTCGTGGTGCCCATTTTGCACGACGACCAGTTTTGGGGTGTGCTGATTGCTCATCACTGCGCTGCCCCTCGTCAGTGGCGATTGTTGGAGATTGATTTACTTCAGCAGTTGTCCACTCAAGTTAGCGTTGCCATCCGTCAGGCAGAGCTTTATCAGCAAGCCCAAGACGAACTCGCGGAGCGGAGACGCACAGAGGAGGTGCTGCGAGACCAAAGCGAAAAACTTCAGCTAGCGATGGAAGCCGCTCATATGGCGACCTGGGACTGGGATGTTTTGACGAACCGCATTATCTGGTCGCCCAACATGGAAGCCCTGTTTGGGTTGGCTCCGGGAGAATTTGATGGTTCCTACGATCAGTTTGTGGCTCGGCTGCATCCAGACGATCGCGATCGCGTGCTAAAAGCGATCAATGCGGCGGTCACCACGGGAGCAGACTATGACATTGAATTTCAAGTTCTCTATCCCAACGGCACCGTCCGCTGGGCACTCAGCCAGGGAAAAGTGTTCTACGATGCGATCGGACAACCCGTTCGGATGGCAGGGATTGATCTGGATATTAGCGATCGCAAACGCTCAGAAGTCGAAATTCGTCAGAGTGAATCCCAACTCCGTCGCGTCCTTGATAACTTGTTTAGCTTTGTGGGCATGATGACCCCAGACGGCATACTCATTGAAGCCAACCGCACCGCGTTAGAAGCCGCTTTGCTGTCTGCAACGGATGTTTTGGGAAAACCCTTTCCCGATGCCTATTGGTGGGCTTACGATCCAGAGATTCAAGCGCAACTCTGGGCGGCGATTCGACAAGCGGCAGCCGGGGAAACGGTTCGCTACGACGTGCAGATCCGCTTAGCGGAAGACCAGTTTATTGTCATTGATTTTTGCTTAGAGCCTCTATTTTACGATTCAGGAGACGTTGAGTTTCTGATTCCTTCCGGCATCGACATTACCGATCGCATCCGGGCAAAAGAAGCCTTACAACAAAGCGAAGAGTTTAAGAACCGCGTTTTAGAGAGCAGCAGCGACTGCTTCAAAGTCCTTGATCTGGATGCACAACTTTTGCATATGAATGTGGTGGGCATGTGTCTGCTAGAGATTGACGACCTGACTCCTTACCTAAACTCAGAGTGGCTCTGTTTCTGGCAAGGTGAGCATCGGCAAGCGGCAGAAGCGGCATTCACAGCAGCGAAAGCCGGCGAAGTGGGCAAATTTCAGGGCTTTTGTCCGACCGTCAAAGGCAACCCCAAATGGTGGGATGTGGTGGTCACGCCAATGCGGGATGGTGCAGGGCAAGTCGTCCAGATTTTATCGACTGCGCGGGATGTCACAGAGCGGAAACGCACCGAAGAAGAGTTGCGGCAAAAGAATGCCATTTTGGATGTGATCAATAAATCTGCACCGACCCCAATTTTTGTCAAAGATCGGCAAGGACGGATTATTTATGCCAATCCAGCGACCCTTGCCGTTCTGGGCAAAACGGCTGCTGAGGTGATTGGTCGTTACGATAGCGATCTCTATCCATCGCCTGAAGATGCTGCCAAAGTGATGGGAAATGATCAGCGGATTATGGCATCGGGGCAAATGGAAGTAGTGGAAGAATCTCCCGATGGCATTCACATCTTTTTGGGGATGAAAGCACCCTACTATAACGAAGCTGGAGAGGTAATCGGGCTAGTTGGCATCTCGAATGATATTACCGATCGCGTCCAACTTGAACGCGATCGTGAGCGCATCCTACAGCAGAAACAAGCTGCCCTGACAGAATCAGAACGAGTCAACCGCATCAAAGACGAGTTTCTCGCTGTGCTCTCTCACGAACTGCGATCGCCGCTCAACCCGATCTTAGGCTGGACAAAACTGCTGCAAACTCGCAAACTTGATGAAGCCAAAACGATCGCAGCGTTAGCCACGATCGAGCGCAATGCCAAAGCGCAATGTCAATTGATTGATGACCTGCTCGATATGGCTCGCGTGCTGCGCGGCAAGCTGACTCTGAATGTGTGTCCTGTCAATCTGTTAAAGGTGATTGAAGCCGCGATCGACACCGTGCAGACTGCCGCGATCGTCAAGTCCATTCAGATTCATCCGGTGCTTTCCGATATCGGACAAGTATCCGGAGATGCCGTTCGGCTCCAGCAGATCATCTGGAACTTGCTCACCAACGCCGTCAAGTTCACGCCCAGCGGCGGACGCATCGACATTCGGTTAGAGCAAATTGACAACCAGGCACAGGTCACCATCACAGACACGGGCAAAGGCATCAGTCCAGACTTCCTACCCCACATCTTTGAGTCGTTCCGCCAGGAAGATGCTTCCGTGACTCGCAACCACGGTGGGCTAGGGTTAGGAATGGCGATCGTCTATCAACTGGTCGAAGCCCACGGCGGCACCGTCACTGCTGACAGCCCTGGAGAAGGGAGAGGCGCTACGTTTACCGTCAGGCTCCCCCTGCTCACCGTCAACTCAGAGGAAAATCGATCCAACCCGCTGAAACAGCAACCCTTAGATCTAACTGGCATCCGGGTGCTGGTAATCGACGACGAGCCAGACAGCCGCGAACTTCTCGCGGTGATGCTGGCTCAGGCTGGAGCAGAAGTGATGTGTGTCGCCTCTGCCGCCGAATTTCTCGTCGCTCTGGAGTCATTTCAGCCCGATGTAGTGGTGAGTGATATTGGAATGCCAGAGATCGATGGTCATACGTTGCTTAGACAAGTGCGGTTTCTGTCACCAGAGCAGGGGGGGCAGGTTCCGGCGATCGCTCTGACTGCCTACGCCAGCGAAATTGATCGGCAACAAGCGATCGCGGCAGGCTTTCAGATACACATTGCCAAGCCCATCGAACCCGATCAGTTGACAGAGGCGATCGTTATTTTGCGTATGGGTAGCTCAAGCCAGGGAGTCAACCCCTGACTGAACGGTTGATAGTCAAGTTGCGGTTCGCCTTGTAACTAGGTGAAAGAAAATTTGGCGTTGCTGAATGCAGATATGAATGCCCCTCACCCCCAACCCCTCTCCCGTGGGCGAGGAGAAATCTTGTTCCCTCTCCTGCGGGAGAGGGCTAGGGTGAGGGCAAAATCTGTGTTTCATAGATCAACTCAGCAACGTCGAAAATTTGACGCAGCAGAATTTTCTGAACAATGTTTGGACATAGAAACTTTGCAAGAAACGTCAATGTAAGGTGTGTCGAGGTTGGTTAGCTCTAGAGGGCATTATGCACTTTTGAACCCAATACTCATGTACTGCCTGACCACTAACATCACAAACATAATCAGGTGAAAGCCCACTAATGTCTCTGGTAACCGCTCGTAATCTCGCACCAAGCGCCGAAAACGAGACATCCATCCGAAACTACGCTCTCTTACACAGTCCCCTACGGAGGGAAACCCTCCTTCAGGGCTGTGCGCTCAGCGACCCATCTTCTGGGCAACAGAACGACAATGCCCGATGAAGAGTAAAGTGTGAACGGTAGAGTTGTCGATTCTGTCTTTAATTATGAGAAACCCTCCTCAACCGTTGCCTGAAAATCTTTGGGGCGATCGCTGGCGGTTTGCATCTTTATCCGCGATCGAGCTTTCTGAAGCGTTTACAGGACGAATGATTCCAGTAGTAGAGATGCCCAACGATTTAATGCCCGTTAAGCTAGGGCTTGCGTCAACGGTGTCAGTTCCGGGAGTGGTGATTGATGGAGGACGGCGATCGCTGCCCTTGGCTCGGTGGTTGCAGGCAGCTCACCCGATCTCGCTCACCTCGATCTCTGGTGCCCCAGATGGCTTAATTTTAGAGGCAGGAGCGGTCGATCGTTGGATCGTTGCTACCTTCGACGACCCTGAAGTCAAATCTGCTGCCCAAATTTATGAACAGCGTAAGCAAGCCAGTCAGGGGCTACATTTCCTGCTCGTGCAGCCCGATGACTCAGGCATGACTTACACCGGAGTTTGGTTGCTAAAACATCAAGACTCGATCGTTAAACTACAGTAGCTCAACAAACCCACAACTGACTGTGGGCAGAATTTTTATTCGTCAAATGGCTTGCCTAGCCAGATTGCTTTAGTAGCGTAATTACTCAGACTCCAAATTTAGAACTTTAAGACATAGAACCACTACAGGTAGCGGAGAGCATTTTTAATCAGCAGCCAGAAACTCTGAGATTGTCATAAATCGAGGACTATTGACTAAGTTGCATTGGTCAGGCTGTATCACGATCGTTCCACAGCAAGAGTTAATGGCTGTAGAACGATCAGATTCTCTAGCGAGGAGACATAGCCAGTATTCTCACAAGTACATTTGCAGAAAACGCCACAGTCCAGACAATCATCACATTTTTAATGTTCTGCGTTTCGGCATTTTGCCAACCCCAAATAAAGGTGTAAATCCCGCAAAAGATTCCGAAGATCCCCCACCCCGCTCCCTTGGCTGGAAATAGTTTGATCAGCACGAGCACAAGGCAAACCAGGCTTGTGATGGCTGCGACGATTGCAATTAAGCCGACCCCAGTCATTAGTCCTGACGAAGCATTCACTTATACGTTCTCCTCAATGTTCTTCGATTGACACTAAAGCACGTTACATCACTAAACGGTAGAAGTCATTAGTAAAAAATAATAGTCTGACGAGCCAATACAGCACAGAAACACTGAGTAGTAATGCGGCGATTCCGCTTTGACGTTCTATGTTCTCTAGGCTATTTCCAAGCCGAATTCTGGTGGATTTTGGTAGAAATGTAGCCACTAGCACGATCGCGAAGGCAACGATCGCAATCGGAGCAAAGGCATGAATAATCAGCGCTTTCTGCCAGTCTCCGTGAGCGATCGCGACTATTGCACGAGACAGTCCGCAGCCCGGGCAGGGAATTCCTAACGTTGCTCGAATCGGACATTGCCAACTCGGTAACTTGAACGTGACCAGCGTTAAGTGCAAGCCAACTGCACCAGAAATTGCTAAACAACTCTGTCGGTGTTTGACGAGCGATGATAGAAGCAACATTTGAAGTCAGGAGTTAAGAAACTCGAAGCATCATTCGGCTCGGCTTTAAGCCACGTCGATTTTTCTGATAGAAATTAGCTGAAAGCTCTCTCTTGATTAGCTTTTGCAGAATATCACAAAGCAATAAGAATCATTGCGATCGCTCCTGCCTTTTTTCTCAACCTCAATCGCCGCATCGCAGGCTAGGTAAAGACTTGGACAATCTCTATCGCGTCAAAGTGCAGAAGTGGAGTTGAAAAGCGATCGCCTGCAAACGCATCATTTTTGAGACAATCAGGAAGCGACAAACCTCGACGATAATCGGGGGCAACCCCATGGGGACAATCCTTTCTACACCCCACCCCACAGAATTTAGATCAGATAAGGGAGACACCGTATGAAATTGGCTTACTGGATGTACGCAGGTCCGGCTCACATTGGCACTCTTCGCATTTCCAGTTCTTTTAAAAACGTCCATGCCATCATGCACGCCCCGATCGGAGATGACTATTTCAACGTCATGAGATCGATGTTAGAGCGCGATCGTAACTTTACTCCGGTGACAATTAGCTCGGTCGATCGCAACGTGTTGGCTCGTGGCTCTCAGGAGAAGGTGGTCGATAACATCACCCGCAAAGACACAGAAGAAACGCCAGATTTGATTGTGCTGACTCCGACTTGCACCTCCAGCATTTTGCAAGAAGATCTGGCAAATTTTGTGCAACGAGCGCAAATCGATACGAAGTGTGATGTGCTGCTGGCAGACGTGAATCACTATCGGTTTACAGAACTGCAAGCCGCCGATCGCACTCTCCAGCAGATCGTCCAGTACTACATTGCGAAGGCGAAAAAGAAGGGTCAACTGCCCGAAGGCAAGACCGAAAAGCCCTCAGTCAATATCATCGGTATCTCATCTCTGGGGTTTCACAATCAGCATGACTGCATTGAGCTGAAGCGCTTGATGGCAGACATCGGCGTTGAAGTGAATGCGGTGATTCCTGAAGGGGCTTCGGTTTTGGAACTAAAGAATCTGCCGAGAGCTTGGTTTAATCTGGTGCCTTATCGAGAAATTGGCTTGATGACAGCAGAATTCTTAAAAGAAGAGTTTGGGATGCCGTATGTAGATATTACGCCGATGGGCGTGGTCGAAACAGCACGCTGCATTCGCAAAATTCAAGACGTGGTGAATGCTCAGGGTGGCGATGTAAACTACGAAGATTTCATCGAAAATCAAACTCTGTATGTGTCTCAGGCGGCTTGGTTCTCACGATCGATTGACTGCCAAAATCTCACGGGCAAGAAAGCTGTTGTCTTTGGTGACAACACTCACGCGGCTGCAATGACCAAAATTTTGTCACGCGAGATGGGCATTCATGTCGTCATGGCAGGAACGTATTGCAAAGCCGATGAGAAATGGTTTCGTGAACAGGTGAGTGAATATTGCGATGAAGTGTTGATTAGTGATGACAATGGCGCAATTGCAGACGCGATCGCCCGCATCGAACCTTCAGCAATTTTTGGGACTCAAATGGAACGCCACGTCGGCAAGCGACTGCGGATTCCGTGTGGGGTGATTTCGGCTCCGATTCACGTTCAAGATTTCCCGATCGGATACAAGCCGTTCTTAGGATACGAGGGTACGAATCAGGTGGCTGATTTGGTCTATAACTCTTTCACCTTGGGCATGGAAGATCACCTGCTGGAAATCTTCGGCGGACACGACACCAAAGAAGTGATCACGCGAGGAATGTCTGCCGATTCTGATATGAATTGGACGAAGGAAGCGCAACTGGAATTAAACAAAATTCCTGGATTTGTGCGCGGCAAAATCAAGCGAAACACCGAGAAGTTTGCCCGCGATCGTAACCTATCTGAAATCACGGTCGAGGCAATGTACGCCGCCAAAGAATCGGTCGGAGCGTAAGGCACCGATACCCCCGTAGAGACGTTTCGATGAAACGTCTCCGCGTATTTTTAACACCCAACGAATTGAGGTGGTTTTCGATCGTTTGGTTTTGATCGGGAAATGATGATGGTGAAATGGTTGGTTTTGCCGCGATCGTTTGGGAGACGTTTCATCGAAACGTCTCTACGTATTTTTGACACCCAACGGATTCTGATCGTTTGGTTTTGATCGGGAAATGATGATGGTGAAATGGTTGGTTTTGCCGCGATTGTTTGGGAGACGTTTCACCGAAACGTCTCTACGGGGTGATTATTGGGTTGGTGTGTTGAACCGTAAGAACTGGGGAATTTTAGGATGGTTCCCTTAGCGATCGCGGTTTTTCTTACACCTAACCATGAGCCTCTACAAAAACAAATATCGGATAGAATCTGCTCGATTAACGGGATGGAATTATTCTGGCAACGGTTGTTATTTTGTCACCATCTGCACACGCAACCGCCAATGTTTTTTTGGCACCGTCATTGAGGGACAGATGCAGTTATCTGCAATAGGGGAAATTGTGGCGGAAGAATGGGGCAAGACTGCCGAAATTCGCTCATCTATCGAGTTAGATCAGTGGGTAATTATGCCAAATCACTTTCATGCGATCGTCACTCTGAAAAATGAATCGACTGGTGCAAAAACGTCGTATCCCTTCACCTCTAATGGGTTGCCGCAGTTAAAATCAAATTCATTGGGGGCAATCGTTGGGCAGTTTAAATCTGCTTGTACAAGACGAATCTGGGCAATGGGACACCAGGAATTTGCTTGGCAACCGCGATTTCACGATCGCATTATCCGAGACGAAATCGCGTTTGGACGAGTTCAAGATTACATTGCAAATAACCCCAAACAATGGGAACGCGATCGACACCATCCTTTTTCAATCGATCGCAAATCGTTGTAGTACCAATTCATCAATGAACGCAACAGATATGTCGATTTACCCAAGACCGTAGAGACGTTCCGGTGGAACGTCTCCCAAACGATCGCGCCATGACCAATCATCCGTCGCATTCAAAAATTGAATGGGTACAAGAGACGTTTCAAATTGAATGGGTATAAGAAAAGAAGACGTTTCAAATTGAATGGGTATAAGAAAAGAAGACGTTTCAAATTGAATGGGTATGAGAAAAGAAGACGTTTCAAATTGAATGGGTATGAGAAAAGAAGACGTTTCACCGAAACGTCTCTACGGGGGTGGCGTGGTGATGTGGGGGTTATTGGGCTAATAGAATACGATCGACAAACTTTTCGATCAGTTGATTGGCGATCGGGGTGTCTTGCAAACTGTTGAGGATGCGATCGAGCAAATCCCGATCGTCTAAATATCGGTCTTGATAACGGCTGATGCGAATGGCTAAATCTTTGGCATCGACTTCGGGGTGAAACTGGAAGCCGTAAAAAGGTTTGTTGGCAACTTTGAAGGCGTGATAGGGGCACAGATCAGAATACGCTAACAAAATCGCATCTTTTGGCATCGAAACGGCGCGTTCTTTGTGCCCGGAGACCGCTAAAAAGCCATTTGGGACATCGTGAAAGAGCAAATCACTCGCGGCATTCTCGGTGAGCCAGAGAGGATAGGTGCCCATTTCCATATTGGGTTTATCAACAATGACGCTACCACCTAACGCTTCGATCGCCGCCTGAAATCCGAAGCAAGAGGCGAAAACGGGAATTCTTTCGTTGAGACAGTGGACGATGAGTTTTTTGGTCGGCTCGACAAAAGGATATAGCTCTGGCTGAGTGACCGACGCATCACTGGAACCGCCGATGAATAGAGCGTCATAGCCCTCGATTTGAGTGGGGCTAAAGTCGGGCGTGGCAAAGACATCCAGAACCGAAAACTGATGCGCCTCTAGGCGACCATACCGGACGAATTCGTCTAGCTCTTCTAAGCGAGTGATGGTGTCGCTGCGGATTTGTAGAAGGAGAATTTTGAGATCCGATCGCTGCTTTGCCATGAAACTTTTTAGAAGATCTTCGTTTAGTAAAGCTCACTTCTTGCCTCAAACTGCATCACCCGCAAGTTTTGTCTCGTTGGATGAGTCAAAAGTCCGGTCGTTCTCACAAAAAACACGACTGGTTCTGTTTGAAGAGAGAACGTTGGGGGTGAGACCTCGATTTTTGGAGCCAAAAGCTCGATCGCTCCACCAAAAAGTAAAGTCTGTCTCTATAAAGACTCAAACTGCGCGGTAAATCCCTCAAGCATCATGCACTCGTCTTGAAACGATTCAGCATCACTCACATCCTCTATCTGAAATTCCATAATGCGCCGCTCATCGTCTTTCATCTTCTTGCTAGAGAGCAGCTTGTTGGGATATTTAGCGGTGATTTCTTTAAAAGCAATAGCATGAATGCGCCAGCTATCCGCAGAACAGTAAACCGTGACACGCCACATGAGAGTTTTTTGATGAGGGACGGGTTTATTGTCGCATTGGATGGGACGTTTTTGGTCGATCGGGGCTGATGTTGAATCGTTATCAGATAATGAAAAACGTTACTATGTTCTTGAATGATATTCATCAAGCTGCTGATTGCTGAGTTTTGGGGGCATGAAATGGGAGAAAACTTTTTCTCTGTCATCTTTTACAGTTTCTATCTTTTGAAAGAAAACTATCAGGAATTCAAAAGCACGCTTTAAAGATATATAGAACTTACAACAACTGATGAATATATATATGACAATCAGAAATATATTCAATTACACATACAAGGTGGTCGGGAGGTTGGGCGCTTAATTTATAACTATGCAGCCGCGTGGTTCTCTTTGGTAGAGCATACTCAGGCTATCCTCAAAAAGCTGAAAGATCATGAGAAAGAGGAAATTAGAAACTTTGCGTTTGAATATGAAAATAAGCTAAGTGAATCTATTAAAAAGAACTTTGAGAATTTATTTGTGAAAGATTTACGCAGGTATATCCAACACAAGGCTCTACCTATTCCAACTCTACACAATAGAGTGACTCGAAAGAGCTTTTCTGACTCGGATTCGGAGCCTCCATTAATGGAGCTGAGTTATTCTTTTGAGTTTAGTAGTGAGCAGATACAGGATTTCAATTGGAATAGAACTTCAAAAGAGTACATAAAAGACAATCAGTCAATACCTTTAGAAGAGATAATCGATAGGCACTTCACTGTAATGGAAGATTTTTATCTTTGGATACAGCTCCGTGACCAGCAACTACACCCCTACTCAACGAGTTTGATTAGGCAATCTACGTTTGAAGAGTGGAAGCAGCAACAAAATAGTATGTAGTGTGCGATTAGGAGTGAAGTACCTGGGGTAGCTGAGCAAACCATCCCATCACCTTCTCAAACAGCGCAACACCTTCCATATTCTGCAATGTTGACGACTTTAAGCTTGACTTGAAAAATCTGTGGGAGTTAGATCGGTTGTAATGCCTGAATTTTGAGGACTCTACACTTGCTCTCAAAGGTCGTCAAACGGGTTAAAAATATCCATCACCGGGCGATCGCGCTCAGGCAACTCTGACGGCGGACGATCGTTGCTCCATGCCCACCAGACTTGACCACACTGACATTGATAAAACTCTTGCCACTTTTTGCGATAGTCTTCTGAAAAGACGGGTGCGCGTCGATTAATCCAAACGTGATTTGCTTCGATGCAAGACTTGTGACAATTGGGACAGTGAAACTCATAAGCGTGGATGGCAGGTTCAGTCCAGGTCGGAGCGGTTGGATTAAAAGCGTCCATGAAGCAACGAATGAAGGCGACTCTGCCTATTATGACCTGCTAAAGTGGCGACTTACCAATTTCGGGTAATGGCGATCGCGAGAATTATTTATGCCGATCGAGCCGTTTTTAGGTATCGTCTTAGTGACCCTCGTTCATCTGCCGCAAGAGTGGTCTTGAAAACCGTTTCGCCCTCGCTCAAGGATTCAGCCCTATGAGTTTGCTCAACCTGATCTCTTTTCTTGGCATCTTTGGTCTGTGCGCGATCGCGTGGCTCTTTTCTGAAAATCGTAGCCCTAGAGTCTTTCCCTGGCGAGTGGTCAGCATGGGCATTCTAATGCAGCTTGTGCTGGGAGCGCTAGTATTTTGGTTGCCCTTCACGAGAGAGGCACTGCAAGTCTTCAGCAACCTGCTGGATGGAGTGTTTCTTGCTGCAGATACTGGCGCAAATTTTGTATTTGGCAAAAACATTGTCCCGTTGCCCACTCGACCTGCTGATATCAATCTCGGCTATATCTTTGCGTTCCGAGCGTTGCCGACTGTGATCTTTTTCTCTGGATTGATGGCGCTGCTCTACAACATTGGCGTGATTCAGGTTGCCACCAATCTGTTTGCGAAAGCATTCTATACGACGATGCGATTGAGCGGGGCGGAGGCGTTGAGCGGGGCGGCAAATATTTTTGTGGGCATTGAGGCGGCGATCGTCGTCAAGCCCTTTCTCGCCAAGATGACCCGCAGTGAGCTGTGTGCGATTTTGTCTTGCTGCTTTGGGACGGCAGCTTCATCGACGCTGGCAATTTACGTGAGCTTCCTGCGTCCGGTCTTTCCCAATATTTTGGGGCATTTAGTGTCAGCTTCGGTGATTGCGATTCCAGCTTGTTTTGTGTTGTCTAAGATTTTGGTGCCCGAAACCGAGATTCCATTAACGGCAGGAGGCATTCCGGTTGAGGGAGACGGCGATGAAGAACCATCCAGAGATATTGGAGGCGAGCCGATCGAGCGAATCAGTCCCTTAGATGCCGCGATCGTCGGCGCACTAGATGGGGTGAAAATGTCGGTGTCGATCGCCGCTGTCCTGATTCTAATTTTGGGCTTAGTCTCTCTCATCAATCAAATCTTTGCCAGCTTGGCAGGAATTCCCGGTGTGATTGGTCAATTTTTTAGCATTGTCACGCTAGCGAATATTGAAGGTGCGTTGTTCTTGCCATTTACGTTTTTGACGGGGGTTTCACTAGAGTGGAATGAATTGTGGGAATCATCGGTGATTATTGGACGGAGACTGCTCGAAACTGCGATTCCGCCTTATCAGGCATTGGCGATCGCTGCCGCTCGTCCGGTGAATCCTATCAGCGATCGGGCGGTGTTGATCATCAGCTATGCGCTGTCTGGGTTTGCCCATCTGGCATCGGTCGGCATTTTTGTGGGCGGCACGATCGCGTTAATTCCGTCTCGTCGCAAAGACATCTCAGAACTGGGATGGAAAGCGCTCTTTGTGGGCACGTTAGCGACGATGATGATCGCCTGTATTGCAGGATTTTATGACACAGGTAGCGCCAGCATTTTAGGTGATAAGTCAGCTAAACCTTCGGTTACGGCTCCTAGTGTTGCCCCTTCGGTTCCACCGTCATCGACGGTTCCTACTCAAGCATCTACGCCTAAGCCGCTTCCGGTTCCTTCGGCTCCAGCTGTGTCTAACAAGTCAGCTAAACCTGCGAAGTCTCCTGCTCCTAAAGCGCCTTAAACGTGTAGTTGATTGCCTGAAGACTCGTCTTATAGTGTTTTGAATCTATCGGTTTGATCAATCTCTTATAGACAGATATGCGTTCTTATTTCATTCTAGGTAAGCAGCAATTAGGTTTGCAGCGAGCGATTCTGCTTGCGTTGATTTTTTTTACTAGCGTCTTAACGATCGGGCTAAACCGCTATTTCACTTTTTATACTTCTTATGATCAAGGGTTGTTTAATCAGCTTTTTTGGAATACCTTGCGAGGCAACTGGTTTCAAAGTTCTCTCACGTCTGCAAACTCGATTGCCTCTCTGGTAGATGGTGTGATTCCTACAGTTTCTTTTTTGCATTTAGGGCAGCACTTCGTCTTAGATTTTCTGCTGTGGATGCCGCTCTATGCGCTATTTCCTCATCCAACGACGTTAATTGTGTTGCAGGTAGCGTTAATGACGCTGGGTGGACTCGTGTTATATGCTCTGGCTCGACACTATCTCTCGTCGCAGTTATCGCTGTGGATTGTGGGCAGCTATTATGGTGCGATCGCCGTAATCGCTCCGACATTGGCTAACTTTTATGAGCAATGTCAGATTCCTTTGTTTACGTTTGGCTGTCTGTTGGCGTTAGAGAAAAAACGTTGGGGATGGTTTTGGCTCTGTGTGCTTTTGGTGTTGGGGCTTCGAGAAGATGCAGGAATTATCTTGTTTGGGATTGGGGTTTATCTCGTTCTCAGTCGGCGGCACCCTTGGACTGGGTTAGCAGTGTGTCTAATCAGCTTTAGCTATGTGGCACTGGTCACAAACGCAATTCTGCCGCGAATCTCTGAAGACAGTTCGCGATTGTATTTGGGGTATCGATTTAGACAGTTTGTAGACAGTCCAAATCCGACCTCAATGCAGGTTTTATGGGGAATGGTGACAAAGCCGATCGTACTGCTGTCTAGCCTGTTTTTGCCGCTTGACCGTCGCCTCAGCTATCTCGCAGGGCATTGGCTTCCTCTAGCGTTTGTGCCTGCCCTCTCAGCCTCAGCCTGGACAATTGCTGGATTTCCCTTGCTCGCATTGCTGGCGCAGTCAGGCAAGTCAGCGCTGGCGCTTAATATCCGATATGCGTTAGCGATTGTTCCCGGTGTGTTTTATGGAGCCATTCTCTGGTGGTCACATCATCCAAACGCGTTTAAGCCCAGGTTACGCCGCTTTTGGGGAGTTTGCATCGTGCTATCTCTGTTGTTTACGGTGACTAATAATCCCAATCGATCGCTGTCTTTTATCATTCCCGATTCCGTTCGTCCGTGGGTGTTTGTGCCGATTACGCGCCAGTGGGAGCACGCGAATCAGATTCGTCAGGTGATCCGCCATGTTCCTGATGGTGCTAGCGTTTCGACTACGACCCATCTCATTCCTCAGTTGTCGAGCCGTCGAGCGATCGTGCGGCTGCCGACTCTGCAAATTCGCGCCGATCGTAAGGAAATCATCACCGTCGATTATGCCGTTGCTGATCTGTGGCAAATGCAGGAATATCACAAAGCGTTTGAGGATAGTCGGGAAAGTCTACGGACAACGCTTCCCATTTTAGAAAAAGTTGCGGCTGACGGAACCTATGGAGTTCTTCAAGTTCAAGATGGAGTCGTGTTGATGAAAAAGGGCGTTTCGTCAAACCCTGAAGCCTTTGCAGCTTGGCAAACGCTGGCAGCAAGCATGGAGGTTTTGAACAAACCAAACTCTCAGCGCTGAATCTTCTGCAAGACTCGATCCGAATGTTGATAGACTTGCTAAACATCGGATTCAATGACCTTTTGAGTCGATATTCATAATGACCTGGTTAAATCTTTTGTCTTTTGTCGGCATTTTTGCACTCTGCGGCATCGCCTGGTTAGGGTCAGAAAACCGCAGCATCATTCCCTGGAAGGTGATCATCTGGGGAATTGGATTACAGCTTGTGTTAGGTCTGCTCGTCTTCTCTTTTCCAGGCACCCGGACGTTTATTCAAGTGCTGAGCGATGGGGTAAACGCAATTTTAGATGCTACCGAAACAGGAGCACGGTTTATCTTTGGGTCTCTACTCGTGCCCGAACCCAATCGGGTGCCAGGTCCCGTTTTAGCAGGGCGCTGGATTGCGAGAGCCGTCACTCCTCCTTATGTGCCTGTGGCGGGCGATCGTCTCAGCCCCGATAGTCTCAACTTGGGCTATGTCTTTGCATTTCGGGCACTGCCGTCGGTGATTTTCTTCTCGGCGTTGATGTCGCTGTTTTATTATTTGCGATTGATTCAACCGATCGTCAACATCTTTGCCAAGCTATTTCGACGCACAATGGGCTTGAGCGGGGCAGAAGCGTTGAGTGGCGCAACCAATATTTTTGTCGGCATCGAATCGGCTCTGGTCGTCCGTCCGTTTTTAGCAGACATGACTCGCAGCGAGCTGTGCGCCGTTCTCACCGCTTGTTATGGCAGCATTGCTTCCACCGTTTTAGCGCTTTACGCACAGCTACTTCGTCCCGTGTTTCCTAACATTACGGGGCATTTGGTTTCGGCTTCGATCATGGCGATTCCGGCGTGCTTTGTAGTGTCTAAACTGCTGGTGCCAGAAACCGAGGTTCCTAAAACGTTGGGGAGTTTGCCAGAAGAGTCACCGGACAATGCTGAACCCGAAACAAACGCGATGGAAAGCATTATCACGGGCGCGATGGATGGGGTGAAACTCGCGATCGCGATCGCCGCTCTCTTAATTGCTGTTTTGGGATTAGTTGCCCTCGTCAATCTGTTTTTTGGCAATCTCGCTTCGCTGGCGCAGAGCAATAATTTATTCGTCCGTCGTCTCGGTCTAATTTTTGAAGTCGTGACCCTGCAAAACATCGTCGGAGCACTGTTTTTGCCGTTGACGTTCTTAACGGGTATTTCGCTCAACTGGCAAGAGCTTTGGCAATCGTCTGTGTTGATTGGGCGCAGATTGCTCGAAACCGAAGTTCCGGTCTACCAGCAGCTAGCGGTTTTGGCTGACCAAAAAGCGATCAGCGATCGTGCCCTCTTAATCATCAGCTATGCCCTTTGTGGCTTCGCCCATCTCCCCGCTGTTGGCATCTTTGTGGGGGGATTTGTGAGTCTGATTCCCACTCGTCGCAAAAACCTGAGCGAGTTGGGCTGGAAAGCACTGTGGGCAGCGACGTTAGCGACGTTGATGATCGGCTGTGTCGCGGGTGTGTTTGCGTCGAACAATCCGACAATTTTAGGCAGATAATAAGCGTCGATCGGACACTAAGAACAATGAGATTAAATCGAAACGGGTTGATTGGGATAGCATTCGCGGCGTTTGTCGGCTTCACCACAGTTGGACAAATCATTGGGCATTTAGCTCCCACAGTGGCGCTAGCAGAACCGCCGATCGTAACTCCCAGCGCGCTCCCTGCGTCTCCGGCAACGCCGCCCACTGCGACTCCTAGCGTTCGTCCAACAGTCAAGGCTTCCCCAGCGCCTTCAGCCCCGATCGTTCCCGCACTTCCTACGGTTCCAATTGTGCCCCCCTTGCCATCTCCGGTCTTTCCGATCGTGCCCGCTTCGATCGCGCCTCCGTTGCCTGTTAGCGGCGACTACAAAGACCCTAACGGACGGTTTAAAGTTGCCATTCTCAAAGACTATGTTGTGAGTCCCTTAGCGGGTTCGGCGTTGATTGAGTCGAGAGACGGGAGTATAGCCTACACCGTTTTGGTGCGATCGCAAGGTGAACTCGCGCTACAAAATAGCAATGTGACCCTGAATGATGCCTTGGCAAAGATTGCTCAAACCGCCTTTCAGCAAGGAGAGGGCTTTCAGGTAGGGCAGTGGCAAGCCATTCCAGGTGGCATCAAACTCGATTGGACAGGCAGCTTGACGATCGCTGGAAAGAGCCAGCCAATGAGCGGAACAATTTTGGTGCGTCAGCTCCCGAAAGATATCGCAATGATTCTGATTGCTGCAACAGAAACCGCCACTGGGCAAGTGCCAGGAGCCGTTTCGGCATTGGTCGATAGTTTGCAGCCGCTTTGAAGTGAGATCAAAAATCTACTCAGGTAGCCAAAGAGACCGATCAGCAGAAGTCGGAACCAACACCCATAAACTTTTGGGCACGACTCGAAACGTCATCGGAGTCATCCCCAAATAATCGCCATCGACCTGCACGGGCAACACGGTTTGTCCCAAAACTTGCACCTGTCGCGCTCGATAATAGTCCACTTTGGGATCACGATCGTAGTGCCGCAGCAGAATCGACAACAGCCGGAAGGGTGCCCACACCATACTGCTGCCCTTGATCACGCACACATCCAGTAAACCATCGTTGAGAACCGCGTGAGCCGTCAGTTTGACTACGCCGCCATAGAGTTGACTGTTGCCAATCACGATCATCAAAATCCGTCCGCGAATTCGTTTGCCATCAATGCGAACGTGAGCGCGAGTGCCCTTAAATTTTTGAGCAAGTTGAAGCGCCTGCACCACATACGCGATCGCGCCCAGTCGTTTTTTCTCGCCCGACCGAACCGCTGCCGTCACCGCCGCATCAAATCCGATCCCCGCCATGAGCAGAAAGTAGCGATCGCCGACTTGACCGACATCGATTTGTTCGAGTCGCGCTTGCAGAAATGCCGTTGTCGATCGCGGCAAATCCATTGGCAATCCCATTTCTCGTGCCCAAATATTCACCGTGCCGATCGGCAGCACAGCTAGAGCGGTTTGAGTCCCGACTAAGCCGTTGATGACTTCATTGACGGTGCCGTCTCCCCCAGCCGCAACGACAATGTTGTAGCCTCGGTCTGCGGCTTCTCGCGCCAATCGTGTCGCATCTCCTGCGCTGCGAGTTGGACAGAGATCGACAAACCAGCCGCGATCTCGCCAGCGATCGACGGCACTTTCTAACGCTGAAATTATGGTTTGGGCTTGCCCTGCTGTGGGGTTAAACAGAATCAAAACACGCGGCTGAGGCGGAAGCGAAATACTCATGAGCCAGAGAGCCTTGCAAATCAATTCGCGACTAGGTTCTCTTTGAGAAGTTGACGGCACTCCTCGATCGGTTTGCGCTCCTCCAATGCCGTCACCAAGGCATCATAAGCGTCTTGATTTTGTTGGAGTAAGTTTTTTGCTTGAAGCGATGCCCGCCGCTCTTTTTGCTGAATTTCAGCATTGGGTAGACGCAATTGCGCGAGGGTCATGCGAAGTTTTTGTACATCATCTGCGCCGCCCTCTGCCGAATCGTATGCCAGCGTCTCGGCAACGCCACCCGCCATCCAAACCGCACAGTAGCGATCGACTAACTGCACCGAAAGTTTGCCTGTTTGCAACTGAGTGTCTAGTTCCTGTGTGTCAAACTGTACGCCACCCTGCCCAACTTGCCCTTGCCGAAATGCTTCCCAGGCAGTCAGCGTATAGCTCGTCACCGGAATTCCTAACTGTTGGGCGACCAGAAAGTGACCTGCCTCATGTCTCGCCACCCGCGCCCGATGAGCCGGAGAAAAACTCGCCAGCCAATCTAATAAAATCGTGCCGCCTCTCCCCTGCCACGTAAATGAGTCAAGCGTCGCAACGCCCAACACCGCAAACATCGCGATTGCCGGAACTGCCGGAGATACGTGAATCAACGGACCTAAGATCGTTGTCACGGTCATCGCGAAAATTGAAATGGCGATCAGATTGAGCGCGATCTGGTTCATTAGAAAAGAGGGGAAACGGCGACTATCCTTCACTTTAGCGCTTGTTGCTCGTTTGCAGGATTACTGCTTGCCTCGCGCCTTGTAAAAGGTTTCTAAACTTTGGCGATCGCCCACAAATCTCCAGTGCCAGGGTTCATAGCTCACGCCTTGCGGATTGTTTTTAGGAAACGAGATCTCAAAGTTAAAGCGGACTGCATTCTGTTTGAGCCAGTTGAAGGCAGCCGTTTGATCAAAGCTGGGGCTGAGATTGGTCGCCGGGACGTTGCCATCTCCGATGTCGATCGCGTAGCCCGTGTGATGTTCGCTATAGCCAGGAGGGGCGCTGACCTCGGCTCGTTGGTTAGGAGTCTGCGATCGCTCTGCTTTGACTTCAAAAAAGACGTGCTGTTGATCACTGAGCGATCGAAACGCCGAAAGCGGAGCGAGAATGACTCCTTCTGTTTGAGCCGCGCTAGACATCTGCCTAAATGCCTCTGCCGCTGATTTGCGAAGCTTGATCCCACCATCGCCACTAATAGCTTGCAGGTCGGCTTGGGGCGCTTCCGCGTACGGGAAATGCCCAAGCAAGGTGTTGGGAGACGGACTCGCAGTCGGAGATGCCGCGATCGAGCCACTCGGCGCAGGAGGACTTGCCGTCGGAATGACAGAACTTGCCTGACGCGTATTGTAGGCGAACCAACCACCTGCACCCAAGGCGATCATCGCCAAACCGATGATCATCCCACTTCGCTTAACGCGCGGTTGCGGTTTAGGCTCGCTCGTCTCTCGCAGAGCTTCTGGAATATCGTCCATTGAGGATGCAGCCTGATGATTGGGAGGTTTTCCAGGTAGACCAGCATTATTCAAAGCAGGGGTTCCTACACTTCTTAAGTTGCAATCGGCGGGAACGAGCCAGAGACGCTACCCTATCGAAAGGATCGCGACAAGAGTCTTGATCGTCAACGCTTGGGGAACGGTTCTATAAGCTCAGAGTTTTTCAAAGCCACCCCTAAAGATACCGATTCTCTATCCAGGAATGCAAATTTCGCCCCAAATTCATGTCTAATCTTGCGATTCAACTGGTTCATCTTTATCTACCGCTTGTAGGATGGACGCTCTTCGGCTGGCTAATGGGGCGCTATTTACCAAAAACTGCTTCAACCTACCTGGGTCGGTTTTTATTTTGGATCGGAGTTCCCGTCAGCATTTTGGCGTTTTTGCGCGGGGCTGACCTATCGGGACAAGTCTGGATCGCTCCGATCGTCGCTTGGGTCGCGATTCTGTTAGGCGCAGGGTTCGCTTGGCTATGGATTAGGCATCAACCCGGTTGGAGTAAACCTACCCAAGGCAGCTTTTTACTCGCCTCAATGGTAGGAAACACAGGCTACTTGGGCTTTCCGGTGGCGTTGGCTCTAGGTGGACAAAAACTCTTTGCTTGGGCGCTTTTTTACGACATGCTAGGCACGACTTGGGGTGCTTATGGCTTAGGCGTTATTTTAGCCAGTCGATTTGGGCTAGGCACCAAACATCGATCGCAGCTTACCCTCGCCCTACTCAAAAATCCAGCCCTTTGGAGCTTTACCTTGGGACTTGCTGGACGCAATGTGTTTTTACCTGAATGGCTAGAAACTGGGTTGCATCAAGCAGGGTGGGGCGCGATCGTGTTAGCTCTCGCCTTGATCGGAATGCGCCTCAGCCAGTTGCCGTCACTCTCGCGTCTCAGTTCCGCCACGGTCAGCTTGACGATCAAAATGCTGTTAGTGCCTCTGACGGTGAGTTTAAGCCTCCCATTTTTACCCATTAGCGAAGCGACTAAACACACGATCGTTCTACAAATGGCAATGCCACCTGCGTTTGCAACATTAGTGCTGGCAGAAACCTATGGGCTAGACAAAAATCTTGCCGTGACCTCTCTCGCAGCCGGCTCGATCGGGCTACTCTTCACCTTACCGATTTGGCTTTGGCTGTTTAGCGTCTAGCCTGCCCAACTCACCCCGTCATCAGAGGGCACCGAAGGAAGAGGCTTGCGCTCATTGGGCAGCAGGTCAGAAGATTTTGCGGCAATTGCAGGAGGTTGCTTGACGATCGCAGGGCTTAACAACCTATCAGGACTAAGAGATTTCGGTTGAGATGGCTTTGCCGCTCGTTGTTCGGGTTCAACGACTTTTTTAATTAAATAATCTAAAGTCTGTTGCTTAACCCAGCCTCGTGCCACTAACGCTTCACCAAACCGCATATCATCCATGATCTTCTGATCATTCAGCGCAACATCGACTTGGGCAGATGTGATCAAGCCCGCCTCCACTAGATAGCTACCAAGATATTTTGCGCTTGGCGAGCCTGGGGGCACAGATGAAAATTGAACGCGATCGCTTCTATCTCGCATTTTTACTCAGTAGAGAAATTTCGTTTACGGTAATGGATTCGACGCACCCTTCTTAAAGTCAGGTCTACTCAGGTTACTGAACCCCAAGTTACTGAATCACGAGCAGTCACTTTACGTTAGGTTCTACAAATCACCGTGACTTGTAAAGTTGGTGCAAAGTTCCTAATAGCTACTCTCAGTATATTAACCAAAATTAGATGAAGTGGTCAAACTGGTCACTCTACCGCTCAAAACAGCCCTCAGTGAAATCACGCATTTGCTCGTCTCAGAGCGGCTGAAACTCTCCCATCATTTTGACTTCTGGCTCTAAAAAGAGTGACCACTGTTGCTGCACCTGCTGCTGCACAAACCGAATCAGTTGAAAAATGTCGCTTGCCGTTGCCCCGCCGCAGTTGAGAATAAAATTTGCATGACGTTGGGCAACCTGAGCACCGCCGATCTGATGACCCTTTAGCCCAGTCTGCTCAATCAACCAACCTGCCGCATAAGCGTCAGGGTTGCGAAACACACTGCCACAACTCGGCATATTGTAAGGCTGGGTGGTCAATCTCTGATGCTTGTGGAGCCGAGTCGTTTCTAAAACCTGAGCGGGGTTAGCGCCCGATTGGAGTTGAAAGGTTGCCTGAGTCACTAACCGCTGCCGCGCAGCCATTTTTCCATCTGAGTAGCCACCCTGCAAATCAGACGTGCGATAGCGATAATTTAACGTTTGGGGAGTGAGAGTCTCAATCTGTCCATTGGGAAGCAACACTTGTGCCTCAACTAAGATGTCTGCGATCGCGTCCCCATGCGCGCCTGCATTCATTACCACCGCCCCGCCTACAGTGCCCGGAATGCCGACTGCCCACTCAAACCCTTGCCAGCCACGCTCAGCAAGCTGCCATGCTAACCGGGGCAATGGCTCTCCGGCTCCGACCGTTACCTGCCCAGTAGCGTGATCAAATTGGTTATGCCGCAGATGACGCGTTGAGATCACGAGACCCGGAAGACCGCGATCGCTGATCAATAAGTTTGACCCCGCTCCCAGGGTTGTCACAGGCAGTCCTTGAGACTCTGCCCACTCAAGACTTGCCTGAAGTTCGTTGAGCCGACGTGGCGCAATATACCACTCCGCCGGACCCCCAACCCTAAAGGAAGTCAGGGTTGCTAAGGGAACATTCGCTTTTAACAAACTGTCAGTGCCAGGAAGTGGAATCGTTTGACTATCGCTCGTAATGATGAATGCTCTTGATAGGGTGGTGCGAGTTGAAAAGTCTGTTGGGTGAGACGTGCAAGAAGTCCGGGGATCGCTTGAAAGAGTCATGATTATATTAAGTGTTTGGATGCTCCAACTGGAGACCCTGATAGATCTCGTGCACAGGATTTAAGATGGTTCTGCCATATTCTAAGAGCGGTTGCACCGTTCCAAAGGTGAGTCTTGTTCAACACCCTGCTGATGTGCCATTACGTCGGGAATGACTTGATTCAAATTTCCTGCTCCCAGGAAAAGAGTCAGATCTCCAGGAGCTAGCGTTTTGTCTAAAAAGCAACTAACTGCCTGTAGCGAAGGCTGGTAGTGCACATTCGCGTGGTGCTTTGCGATTAAATCTGCCACCTGTTGACCATTAATTTGCCCCAAGTCAGGTTCTCCAGCACTGTAGATGTCACTCACGATGACAACATCTGCGTCTTTAAACGATTCAGCAAACTCGGCGAGAAACGTGAGGATGCGACTGTAGCGATGAGGCTGAAAAATTGCCACAACTCGGCGTTTGGAAGCCGTCAACTTTGCATGAATCTGAGCAGACGAGAGCGTAGCTCGAATCTCACTCGGATGGTGGGCATAGTCATCGACAAACAGAATATTATTGAATGCACCCCGATGCTCAAATCGACGGCGCGCACCCTCACAGTGAGCGATCGCCGCTGCAATCACCGAAAACTCCAACCCTAACAGCCGACCCACTGCAACGGCTGCCAGAGCATTACTCAAATTGTGTTCCCCCAAGAGCTTAATGCTCAATTGCCCCAACACCTGTCCACGTTCCCAGATACGGGCGATCGTCCCTTCTGCGTGATAGTTAACCTGATCGGCAGTGTAATCAGCTTCAGATTCGATGTGAAGACTATAGCTAATGCTGGGTTTGATTCGATCGCGCACTGTTTTGCAATCAATGCTGCCAATCACCGTGTGACAATGGCTCGAAAACGTCTGAAACGTCTCTACAACTTGTTCTAAGCTGCTGTAGTGGTCAGGATGGTCAAGTTCAATATTCGTGATGATGCCAATATAAGGAGAAAACTTCACCAGCGACCCGTCTGACTCATCGGCTTCTGCAACCAAATAGTTGCTTTGCCCTTGTCGAGCGTTGCCTTCCCAAGCAGGAACTTCTCCCCCAATGATGATAGTGGGATCAAGCTCTGCCATCAGCAACATATAGCTGATCAGGCTACTGGTCGTGGTTTTGCCGTGAGTTCCGGCGACGGCAATGCTTTGATAATCTGCTATTAGCGCAGCAAGAATGTCCGATCGATGAAAAATGGGGCATCCCATCTCGATCGCTGCCCGATATTCAGGATTTGCAGAGTTGATCGCCGTAGAGCAAACAACTTGGGGCAATGCTGAAGCAAATTCGGGTTTTGATATCCGACTTTTCATAGACGGCTCAACCGTGGCAACCGCTGCAGGAGTCAGGTTGCTGACGATCATCGGGACTAAATCAGCCTGAGACTTAAAGAACTCAAGATTAGACGCGTCTTGACTATCAAAAATATGAGCACCTAGTTTTTCGAGGCGCTCCGTAATATGGTTTAAGCGAACATCAGAACCGGAAACAGGCAACTTACGCTTTGTTAATACATAAGCGAGAGCTGACATTCCAATCCCACCAATTCCAATAAAATGAAACGGTCTGCCGCTGAAATCAACGGAATTCAGCATCTTAGCTCCTCACACACCACACCAATAACACGCGCTATCATATCAAGGATTGCTTTTTCACGGTATAGATAAATGAGAATTTCTTTCTCCTTAATTCAAAACCGCGAAATTGGCTTTTCGATTGACTTAGCGAGAGACTCAATTTTTCCCAATCCCCTTTGCTGATCTAACATCGGTCTGCACCCTAGCTAGATTAATACACCATTAAGTGAATCAATTCCTGATGAAAATTCACCAGTATTTAAGGGGTGTTTAGAGTTGAAATGAGTTGCCCTCTAAAATAACCTGAATTTCTCAAATCAGCACATGGATTGCAAAATTAGCGGGCGTTCATTTTTTGTTCAAAATTAATGTTTCTCGCTACGTCTTGATAGTGCAGAATGGGCAATTGTGGAAACGTTTAGCTCGATCGGGAGCACCCGTCGAGTGAAAATGAGGGTTGACTGGTGGTCAGATTCACTCTCTGATTTCGGAAGCTGTTAGAGTTTTGACTTCGCCCCGCCATCTCTACTAAGAATTAAGGCTTTTTTCATCGTCTGACCTCTGATCCCCATCTCTCGATCCCGCGCGGTTAATGCCTGTTTTCCTCTAATAATTTCTTTACCTTTTACGATATGATGTGTCTCATCAATAGGTATTTATAATAGAGGGCAAGCGCAGTCATGAGAGTAGCGATCAACGGCTTTGGACGCATCGGGCGAAACTTCATGCGTTGCTGGGCGGGCAGGGAGAATAGTCAGATAGAAGTAGTCGCTATCAATGATACGTCCGACCCCAAGACAAACGCTCACCTGCTGACCTACGACACGATGCTAGGCAAGTTTGGTGCTGATGTGAGCGCTGATGAAAACACCATCACGGTCAATGGTCATGTGATTAAATGCACGAGCGATCGCAACCCAGAAAACTTGCCCTGGAAGGATTGGGGAATCGATTTAATCATTGAGTCAACTGGGGTGTTTATCAGCAAAGAGGGCGCATCTAAGCACATCAACGCTGGCGCTAAAAAGGTTTTGATTACGGCTCCTGGCAAGGGCGATGATGGCACATTTGTCGTGGGCGTAAATCATCAAGATTATGACCATCACAAGCACAACATTATTAGTAATGCTAGCTGCACCACTAATTGTCTTGCCCCTGTTGCCAAGGTCATTCACGAAAATTTTGGCATCATCAAAGGCACGATGACCACAACTCACAGCTACACGGGCGACCAACGTTTGCTCGACGCGAGTCACCGTGATCCTCGTCGAGCACGAGCTGCTGCGATGAATATCGTTCCGACTTCGACGGGTGCTGCTAAAGCTGTGGCTCTGGTGCTGCCCGAATTAGCAGGCAAGCTGAACGGGATTGCAATGCGGGTGCCGACTCCAAACGTGTCGGTCGTTGATTTGGTCGTTCAGGTTGAGAAGGCGACGATCGCTGAACAGGTCAATGAAGTGCTGAGAGCGGCGGCTGAAGGTTCGATGAAAGGAATTCTCAAGTATTGCGATCTGCCTTTGGTGTCAAGCGACCACGCGGGAACGGATGAATCTTCGATCATTGATGCGGCTCTAACGATGGTAATGGGCGGCGATATGGTGAAGGTGATCGCCTGGTATGACAACGAGTGGGGCTATAGCCAACGCGTCGTTGACCTGGCTGAAATTGTGGCTCAAAAGTGGGTCGCCTAAGAGTTGATTAATCGTTTGCTTGAATGCCCTCAATTCCTCGATCGGAGTTGGGGGTTTTCTATATAGTTGAGTTAGCAGAGCAGAAGAGGTGAATGATTATGAATACGGTGAACGAGATTGAACAAGCGATTCGTCAGCTTTCACCGGAGGAGCTTGCAGAGTTTCGGGTCTGGTTTGCAGAATTCAATACTTTACGAGATGCGACAAATCGAATAGACGCAATAGAGCAGAAAGCTCTTAGGAAATTAATGGAAAAGCAAGACACCAATGACATTGACTTAGAATCTCAGGGTATTGATAGGGCGCAAGCTCACATTCTTCGATCGAGTCTCGCCACCTTCTCAGACGATTGGGATAGTCCTGAAATGAGCATCTATGACAACTACGACGCAGCAAAAGACAGTGTTCAAGCGAGGTGATGTGGTGCTGGTGCTTTTTCCTAATTCCGATCTGGTTTCTGCTAAAACGCGACCTGCCCTGATTGTTCAAGCAGATGACTTACAAACGGGATTGTCTCAAATCATTGTTGCGATGGTGACAAGCAAGGTATTTCGATCGGGGCACCCCAGTCGCGTTACGATTTTCCTAAATTCTTCGGAAGGGCAACGATCAGGTTTGCTAAAGGACTCAGTGGTGATGACTGATAACTTAGCTACGATCGCACTCTCAGCCGTATATCGAATCATTGGTTCTCTATCAACAGCAGAAGTTGACGAAGCACTGAGACATACGCTTGGGCTGTAGTGAGAACGTCGATCGCCACCTTGTGGATCAATGCATGAACATGAAAATTCACCGATCTAGAAGTTACTTCAAAACCATTTTGACATTTTCCAAGAGATGTTCTAGCTGCTGTCGCTGCTGATCGATCCAAGCCTTTTCGGTCGATCGCTGTTCTGGGGTTTCTTGTTGATAACGCTTTTGCTGAGTCAAAAAATGGTTGTAGAACATGAGCGCCCACTTGATCACTTTATGAAGAATGGCAAGACGATCGTCAATCACAAGCTCAACTCGCTTCTCAATTTTTGTAAGGGCTTCATCTCTAAAGGTTTCGACTTCCTCCCATGAAATACCGCCGAATCGATTGTGCCATTTTTCGATCGTGGAGGAGATACTTGGTTCTCCCCTCTCTCACTGAGCAACTAATTCCTCAAACATCCTCTAAATGGAAGTAGGCGTTTGCGACCCAGCTATGAAGCTCATTCCAAGTTTCAGGCATCTTTTCCTTATCTTTGACAAAGCTTCTAATGAGAGCATTGGTACTACCAACATCGCCGCCAGAAGTACCGTATCTCGAAAGCTTTAACAAATAAACATCATCAACTGATCGATCAACTGGAAAAAACTTATAAGGGACATCAAAATATGCATATGGACTAAAATCACTCGCCCAAGCAGGACGATTCTCAGGCAGAAGGGCTACATCCACATATGCCTCTATAAAAAAATCTTTGGCTACTTCCAGAAATTCCTGTCTCTCAGACTTTGTTAGCTTTGTATATCTAGCAAACTTGAGCGCGATCTCATGCCATTCAAGCTGCACTGTGACTTGTAAACTCTTTGGAGGATGGCTTAAACTTAAGCACATAATTTTGTTAAATCGAATTTCATTTTCAAAACTTGAAATGGCTGGAAGTGGTGCTTTATAGGTAGTACGCAAATTAGAATATCTAAGTTGGTTTGATTGAATACAGTTAACAATGACATTAGAGAAGTCACTTTCTATCTCTACTTCTAAATGATGTCTTAGTTGTAACAAATCTATACTACGTTTATGTTGAACTTCTCTAAAAGATTCAAACTTTTCTGGATCATCTTCGTACTTCAAATATTCTGAATAACTCAACAGCCAGCCATCCACCATCACCCTCCTACCATTGATGAAGTCAATTCTTTGACTTATGGACAGGCTAACGTTATGCTCAACTGCTTCAAGATCTTGTTCAACATATTCAGTGTAGTAATCATAAGAAGTATCTACTAATAGCTCATCTCTACTAAGATTCGAAAAATTAGCATCTTTAGTCTTAGTAGAATCTGATTGGAGTTCATCCAAAGAGGCTAAAGTATGCTCTACTAATTGGTGACGTTGAAATAGGTTTAAACAGAAATAATAGGAAAATTGAAGGGACATCTCTTGCCAAAGTGAAGAAGCTTCAACTGATAGAAATTGTTGACTTTTGATAAAAGTAGCAATCATGAATTCGCTGAATTGGCACTGATGCCCAACAAGATCAGAGTAGTCATGCTTCGTTTCTACTTCTAAAGCTTTACGTAAAATTGCCCAATCCATATTTGGCGAGTTAATTGTTAGAGCGTGTACGTTCTATAGAGTGCCCACTTGAAACTGAGGAGTACTGTTCGAGGCTGATAAATAATATTTTCCACAACAGTCGCCCTAAAGACTCAAAATTTCGCCCTGTCTTGCCTAGTCTTTCAATTGCACAATGAGCCGATCGCTGCCAGTAAATGTATTTCTGATTTGCAAAACAACATCAAACAGAATACTCTCTCGGTTGTTGCTACTTGCGAATCTCAAGCCGAATTAGATTTCATCTTTCCCGAAATTACTCGCATTCATCACCAAGATTTGCAGGTCTTAGAATCGTGGCAGACTCAAATTGATGTGATGCAAGCTCTTTCGCCCAGCGAATTACAGCAGCTTTCTAATTTGAGTCTTGAAGACGTTGATACGATCGAGCCTAAGATTCTACAAATTCCTCCAGAAGAGGCAGTCTACGAAACGCTGCGACTGCAAACCGATTTTCGGGGATTGCGGGATCAATTGCGCTTTATGATCAAACCGGAGTCGCGTCGAGAATATGAAGTGGCGATCGATACCCTAGCTCCTAAAGCAGGTTACTCCGCGCTTGTGCCGTCAAGTTGGCAAGATGCCTCAGATTTAACAGTCGCCAACCTCTACTGGTATTTCAAAAATCTTAAAAGCGCCTAGCCCGCTCGAAGTTGGGGGCTTTTTGTAGGTTGAATTGTGTTAGCTTCGAGGAGCAAGGTTAAGGGGTTGATTAGCATTCCTACATCAGAGCAGAAAACGCAGTGCTACTTGTTGTGCTGTCGATTCACCAAATTCTACTTGCCTGCGAATATTGTCCGATTTAATGAACGCACAGGGAATGTATTCTTTCTAGTAGGTGAAGAAAGCGATATCGAAATCTATCCCAACGGCAAATGGAGGTACATCGAATGAGCCAGCCAAACTTTCAAGCGATGAGTCAGAGAGATTTACGTGATTATGTTCTCGCTCATCGAGAAGACCAGGAAGCGTTCTATGCTTATGTGAACAGGCTTCACGCAGAGGGTCATTGGATCGAGATGCCTGCGCTTCAATCAGAGCAAGATTTGGAGAATTATCCTGAGTTCACTGAACATCTTCGCAAAAGCTCGGAAAAACGAAACAATGCAGCTTAAAGACTCTCTTTAGAGTGAAGCCTAACTTCACTACGATGACTAAGGCTGAACTACAAGCTTATGTTGTTGCACATTTTAGTGATGAAGCCTTCTGTGCGTTTGTCGATCGCTTCACATCTGACGCATTTTCAGAAACGGTTGCTCCGATCGCATCTCAAGCAGATGTTGAGGCAATCAACAAGCTAGTCGCTGCTAAAGTGCTGGAATCCTCGCTCTAAGGTCAAAATCTCATCGGGTGTTTCTTGAGCGGAATCGATGAGGCGAATATCATAATCAGATGTGATAGTTCCGATGATCACCGCCGCTTCTCCCAAATGTTCAACCAACATCTGAGCTGCTTCTCTTTGCAAACACAGCACTAATTCAAAATCTTCTCCTCCATACAGCGCCCAGTTCAGCGCCTTGTCTGGAGACCATCGCTTTAAAGCGGGATGGATAGGAATAGATTGTTGATCGAGCCTTGCCCCAACGCCACTCGATCGACAAATTTGCACGATCGCGTCGGCTAACCCATCGCTGCTATCCATTCCAGAAACTCTCGTTTTAGGAAGAAACGGAAGAACATCTAATCGAGGATTGGGATATTGATGAGCTTGGATGAATGAAGCGCGATCGCTCTGACTCAGTTCTTGATCCGATTCTGGATTTAGTAAGAGTTCTAATCCTGTCCGCGAAGAGCCGTGAAACCCTGTGGCGACGATCGCATCTCCGGGTTGAGCGGTGGCGCGACGGATGACTCGATCGGGATCAACTAGTCCAAAAGCAGTGATGGCTACGGTTGTCACAGGCGATCGACAGATATCACCGCCGACGATCACAGTCCCATACTTCTGCAAGCAGTTTGTGATGCCGCGATATAAATCTTCCACCCAACTCACTAAAACTTCACCTGGAAGTCCTAATCCAACGGTGATTCCTAACGGCGAAGCTCCCATTGCGGCGAGATCGGAGAGATTGGCGGCTGCCGATCGCCAGCCCACTGCTTCGGGCGGGGTAGTTCGATCGCTGAAATGAACTCGATCGACCAACACATCTGAGGTGACGACGAGCAGTTTTCCGGGTTCGGTGGGCAACACTGCTGCGTCATCGCCCACTACATCTGACGGACAAAAGGACTGCAATTTTTTCAATAGCCCTTGTTCGCCAATCTCTCGGATGGTTTGAGAATCGCTCATTTAGGCGGCTTTGGGTTCGACCAAATTATCTAACCCGTCAACGACTTTCATCGACTCGATCGTGTCGCCAGCCTTCAGTTTTTCCAAGACTTCTCGCCCGCTAGTCACAAATCCAAAAATGGCATAGCGACCGTCGAGCAAATTCAAGCCTGCGGGGGTCAGTTCTGGCTCAAACAAGAAGAAGAAAAACTGCGAAGAGCCACCGTTTGGGTCTTCACCCGGACGAGCCATCGCCAGAGCGCCATAAGCTGAGAAGGGTAAAACGGGCTGATCTAAATAGCGCCCTGCGTCTTCTAGCGTGATGCCATAGAGCGGTTCTTTGTCGCCTTTGACTAAAATCTCTAGAGGCACTGAGCGATATTTTTTGGTTGCGGGGTCAATAAAGCCAACGTCGGCTCCCGGAGGATCACCAATTTGCAGCACATAAGAATCTTCGGCTCTCGTGAACTGCAAGCCATCATAAAAGCCACGCTTCACTAGATCTACAAAGTTTCCTGCTGTCACTGGGGCGCTAAAGCCATCAAGGACGATCGTCAAATCCCCTTGATTGGTTTTCGCGGTGACGGTGGCGCGTCCTTTCAGTTGAGGCAGATTGCTATACTCTTTGGGCACCTCATAGGGAAATTTCTGCACCATTAATTCCTCAAGGCGTGAAACTAGGGTGAGCAAATCGGCGCGCTGCGATCGAGTTTGCTCTTTGTCTTTCGCCTCTGCACTGGTTTGGAGTTGCTCAACACCCGCCTTTAATTTCTCAATAATGGCTTCTGCTTGAGGTTTTTTGTCATCGGGGATAGATGCCACAAGCTGCGGGGAACGATCGTTGAGAATGCGATATGCCTGTTTGACATCGCCAACTACAGCACCCCATCGACGGTTTGCCCGCAGTTGAGCCGTGATGTCTTCTAAGCTCAGTTGCAGCTTACGAACGTCAGGATTGTCGATCGGCAGCGAGTTGCGAAGCAGCGCTTCTGGGTTGACGATCGGGTTTCCGGGAGGGAGTGCCTGAGCCGGAAGACTCCACAGGTTTAAGCAAACCATGACCAGCGCCATCCCTTTGAGCAAGCGACTTGCAAATCGACTCAGATGTTGAGTGAGCATCCAACCATTCCAAAAAGACATATCTCTTTTCCTGCGTGCTTTAAAACCCCGTTTCGATTGTGCCACGTTAGGGGTCGCTGATTCGTTGCCAATCGTGACGAACAACCCTAATCAAAAGCGATCGCTGGGCGGTAAAATAAAGTGCCGAACATTCTCCCCAACTGTCATCACTCATGATTTCTAGTAATGATTTTCGACCTGGCGTAAGTATTGAGCTAGACGGAGCCGTCTGGCGGGTGATCAGCTTTCTGCATGTGAAGCCAGGGAAAGGATCAGCATTCGTCAGGACTGAGCTTAAAAATGTCCGCACTGGCAAAACTTTAGAGCGGACGTTTCGCGCTGGAGAATCGGTGCCACAAGCCAATCTTGAAAAAAGCACGATGCAGCACACCTATAAAGAAGGTGATCAATACGTCTTTATGGATATGGAAACCTATGAAGAAGGGCAACTGAGCGTGGCTCAAATTGGTGAGCGCGTCAAATATCTCAAAGAAGGCATGGAAGTCAACGTGATCAAATGGGGCGAGCAAGTCTTAGAAGTTGAACTGCCTAACTCAGTCGTTCTTGAAGTCACGCAAACCGATCCGGGCGTTAAAGGCGACACCGCGACGGGGGGCACCAAACCTGCGATCGTAGAAACAGGTGCTCAGGTAATGGTTCCTCTTTTCATCACGGTCGGCGAAAAAATCAAGGTAGACACTCGCGACGATTCTTACTTGGGTCGCGAAAATTAATCGGTGGCTGGTTTGGTAGTGGAGACTAGAGACAGTCCGCTATTTGAACTGACCGATAGCTTATTTAACTGGAGCGATAACACTGTGCCACTCGACTTAGGCGAACTCCGCGAACTTCTCACGACTCTCAATCAAACTGACATTGCGGAGTTGATCTTAAAAAGTGAAGACTTTGAGCTTATTGTTCGTCGAGGGTCACGAACTGAACTTGGACAAGCCGATTTGTCTCAACTCGGTTCGCGAGAACTGTTGTCGGTCGCGCCGATCGCGACTCCGCTTCCCGCAGCAGACGTGTCTAAAGGCACGGTTGACACGCCTAGTGGTGCACCGTCGGGTCAATCAGTTCTGCCTCCCAATAGCGATCGTCACTTGGTTGAAATTCTCTCGCCGATGGTAGGCACATTTTATCGCTCACCCGCGCCCGATGAGCCGCCGTTTGTTGATGTGGGCGATCGCATTCGCTCTGGGCAAACGGTGTGCATTATTGAAGCAATGAAGTTGCTTAACGAAATTGATGCCGAAGTATCGGGTGAAATCGTTGAAGTTTTGGTGCAAAACGCTCAGCCAGTCGAATATGGGCAGCCATTGATGCGCGTTAAACCCTCATAATTTTTGATTCCTTACATCTCTTCAACTTTCAACGCCACCCAGGAGCGGTAAAGTTAATAGAAGTCGCTGACAGTTTGGGAGCAGCCAGTATGCTGACGTTTATTCTCGCTTTGGTGGTTGGCTTAGGCAGTCTTGCCCTTTATCTTGCTGCATTCTTCTATCCAGAACTTCACCGCAAGGGCGATCTGGTCTGGAGCGGGGTCGGGTTATTTTATGCCCTGGTGCTATGGGTTTGTGCAGAGCGCATCACGGGCGGCGTTTTGCTGGGGCAACTGGCAAGTGTCTCGCTGATCGGCTGGCTCGGTTGGCAGACGTTGCTGGCTCGATCGGGGCAAACTCCTTCAGAGCTGCGATCGACGACGGGTGATCTTTCTAGCGATCTGCAAGCTGGGCTAAACCGAGCGCTGTCGCCTGAAAACACTGCCAAGGTTAAGCAGCAGGTTATGAATTTGCGCGATCGTGCCCAGTCGCTGATCAACAAAACGCCTCAATCGCAAAATCCAGCAGAGAGTTCCGCGCCTCAAGCTTATGAGCCGTTGAAACCCGAAGATTTTGGCAATCCTCCGACTACGATCGAGGCAGCGGCGACACCTGCTAGTCCTGCGAAAACGCCGTCTATTCAATCTGCCTCTCAATCGGCTGATAAATCTAGCCCATTTGCGGCGATCGTAGAGACAGCTAAGTCGGTGATTGCTGGGTTTAATAAGCCCAAGAAAAACGTAGAGACTTACGTTAGAAAAGAGTTTCGCGATGCTGCGCCGACTTCTGAAGCCGATGACTTTGATGATGAAGACGATCAGCCCAGCATGGGGGATTTGGCTCCTCATCCGATCATCTCAGTCGATCAAGACTCTACGAGTGACTCGACCATTCCTTCTGACGAGATCATGCTAGAAGAAATGGAGTTTGAAGCGGGTCGAGCCGCAGCAGAACTAATACAACCAGACGCAAAATTAACACAGCCAGAAGCCGAACCGATTCAGCCGATCCACCCTAACCCTCCGCCACCAGATTTGGTTGAAGCGGCGATCGTGGATGCTGAAGAAAAGGAGGTTTCTGCCAATCCTCCTGAACCTGCTCAATCTGATGACTAGGGGTTAACGCTGTAGTTCATCTTAGGATCGTGGATTAAATAACCTGTCAGACTTGCGAGCGTCTTTTGCCTTCCTCACGAAGTGGGGCGAAGCCCTTGCCAACCTTTCTCCCAACGGAAAAGAGAGTTAGAGCTTTGTTCCCTCTCCTTGGGAAGCTACGGTGTATACATAAGTTGATCGATCTGTCATGGCTGAGGTCTCTCGCCCCCTAAATCCCCCATTCTGGGGGACTTTGAGCTAGAACGAGGGGGTTTTATGCAGCCTTTAGTTGCTTGAGTGGAATTTCAATGCAAAACTTAGTGCCTTGGCTCGAAGTTGCATCACAATAAAACTTGCCATTGTGCCTTTCAGTCACAATTTGATAACTAATGGAGAGTCCTAACCCGGTACCACTGCCAACGGGCTTAGTCGTAAAAAATGGATCAAACAGGCGCGATCGTATATTTTCTGCAATCCCGCTGCCGTTGTCTGCAATGGTAATTTTAACGAAGTGATCATCTATCGTTTCAGTGGATATCCAAATAGTATTGGATCGATGCTGAAGTTCTTCATGGGTTTGCTCTTGATTTGACTCACCGATCGCGTCGATCGCATTGGTCAAAACGTTCATGAATACTTGATTGATTTGCCCCGCATAGCATTCGACTAAAGGAAGATCACCATACGTTTTGCTAATCTGAATGGCTGGGCGATCGACAGTTGCCTCCAATCGGTGGTGCAAAATGAGCAGAGTGCTGTCGATGCCCTCGTGTAGATCAACTGCTTTGAATGCAGCTTCATCTAAGCGGGAAAAATTGCGTAATGACAGAACAATTTCACCAATTCGGTCTGTCCCAATTTGCATTGACTTCAGAATCTTTATCAGGTCTCGAGAGAGAGAAATTTGAGGTCGATCTCTTCAATCTTTTGTTGAACTGCTTCGGAGGGATGGGGATACTGCTGTTGATAGAGTTCTATTAGCTCCAACAATTCTTGCGCATAGTGTTCGGTATGGAAAAGATTGCCCTGAATGAAGTTAACGGGGTTGTTAATTTCGTGAGCGACCCCTGCCACCATTTGCCCCAGACTCGACATTTTTTCGGTTTGAATTAATTGAGCTTGGGTGTGTTTGAGTTCTGCAAGCGTTTCGATTAAAGACTGGTTCTTTTCCTTGAGTGCTGTCGTCCGCTCTTCAACGCGAGTTTCTAGCTCTTCAAATGAAGACTTGAGTCGGAGCGCCATCTGGTTAAACGACTGTCCTAGAGCGTCTAGTTCATAAATTCCCTGTACGGTTGGGGTTGTATCATAATCCTCGTCTGCAAACCTGTCACCAGACGCGATCGCTTGACTAACCTCCTTTAAACGTGAAATCGGACGAGCAACCCAACGGGATGTGTAAATTCCTAAAACGATTGCTAAGACCAATGCCGCTAGACACAACCAAAGCGTGTGGCGAAGACTGGCTTGAATTTGTCCCATAAAATCTGATTCTGGGATCACCACGATCGTGAGCCAGTCTACCCCTCGACCGTTTTTTAGCGGTTGCACATAAACCAATTGTTGTTGGTGATTGAGTTCAAAGGTGAAGTGTTGACTGGAGGTGATTTGCTTTAGATCACCAAACTTTTGAGATAGCTGAGCTGCAGCCATTTGAGTCAATGGGTCACGGCTTTGTCTCGCCAACAGTCTCACCTGTTCAGTTCCTTTTTGAATATAAGGCGGCTCTGACGTTGAGCTTGCAATCATTTCCCCCGATCGTTCCATAATAAAAGACTGTCCAGACGGGCTGATTTTGACCTTGCGGAGAAACTGACTGATTTGAGACAGAAAAAGCTCAACGCCCAGCACACCTTTTAGTTCGCCAGTCTTACCGTAAACGGGCAGCCCTGTCTTAATTTCTAAAGCCAGTGCACTAGACGAGAGAGAAACCTCACTCCAGAATGCCTCTCCCTTCGTTTCAATCTTGCGGCTAGTCGGATCAAACAAGAAATACTCTTTACTCTCAAACTCTGCACTTTTAATCAGGTTGCCTCGACGACCCTGCTCATCAAGCTGGTAGATATTTCGGTTGTTACCCGTCGATTTATCTTTGACTTTAGCAATAAGTTGGTTGTTGTCTAACTTTTGAACGCCCGTAAAAATACCCTGCGTATCGACGTAGAAAAGATACGGCACAATTCCGTGATCTTTGATTTGCTCAAAAAAGAATTTTTCTAAGGCGGGGCGGTCTTCTACGTTCAGATTTCCGCTATTGACGCTAGAGAGCAACACCTGGTTGACCGAATGGGGCGTTTCTAAAAACGCGATCGCTTCTTTCTCAACTCGGTTTGCGACTTCTTTTTCTAATCGGTCAGCCAACTCATTGACCGCCTGCTGTCCATTTTTAAATGAGAGATACCCGACTAATCCCACCGTTGCAAAGATTTGCAGGACAAAGGGCACAATTAAAACTGCTCGTAGTGGAATGCGGCTTAAGAAAGTGTAATTAGGCTTTGATGAAGGCATGGCGAGTAGCTAGTTTACCTAAGAAGCCGATAAGTTGGATATACTCACTATTGTTCCCCTGTAGAAATTAAGTCAAACAGATAAAACAGATGTTCAATCAGTTAGAGCGATGGCTCTGTCTGGTGAGTTAAGATATCGAGTCTAAAGTTCTTGGGTCGTGCTCAAATTTGATGAGAGCGGGCGCGGCTGCCGATTTGCTCAACGTCAATTTGGGAGTGCTCTGAAAGAAAGGATGGCTATAATGCTCCATGCGCCCGGATTCTAGAGACTAGCAAGCTGTGAAGAAGAGCTAGGTCTATGCGCTCATCTTGAGGAGTCCGATGCTCAGCTTCAAGCGAATGGCTCTATTGTTTTTTATGTGCAAATGTTCACAATGGACGTTTTGGATTGTCTCAAAAGGCTCAGGATTTAGAAAACGAGCCATGAAAGACCATCCCATCAACGTCTTTTGTCGAGAAGACGATGGCTAGATTGCGACAGTCCTGATTTGAAATACTGCTCGACGTTTGGCGACACCGTTAAAGAAGCCGTCCACAACGTCTTAAAGCGTAACTCAGGGCACAATCACCGATAAAGCATTTGGCACCACTCGAAAATGTGCTGGGGTCGAAGTCGTGATTTCTCCATCTGTGTTGATCGATCGAGGTCTGCGAGTGTAAACGTGAAACTCTTTGCCCGTCCAAGATTGTGCCCAAGGCGACACGCCCTGCCGTCCTCGCCGCAGCGCCGGAAGCACCACCAACATCTGCCACCAATGGTCAATCTCCAGACTGTAGAGATCTAGACGCTGATCGTCGATCGCGGCATCTTCTGCCACTGCCATGCCGCCGCCATAATAGCGCCCATTCCCTACCGCGATTTGAATCGCCCGAACTTTCTGCGATCGTTCTCCCTCAATCTGAATCTCTGCATGAAACCGCCGACTCTTCCACAATGCTTGCAGAGCGGTCGCGGCGTATGCAAAAACGCCCCAGCGTCTCTTGACTTCTTTGGTGAGGTTGCGAGTGATCTGCACACTCAACCCCAAACTGGCGACATTGAAGAAATATTTGCCATTCACCCAGCCCAAATCGATCGAGCGCACTTTGCCTGCTGCAATAATCTGACACGCTTCGGGCAACGTCGCCGGAATTCCTAGCGTTCGCGCTAAATCGTTGGCAGTCCCTAATGGCAAGATGCCCAGCGGTAATTGAGTCTCGACTAAGCCTTCTACAGCCGCATTCAACGTGCCATCACCGCCGCCGATAATCACTAAATCGACCCGCTTACGATAGTCACGGATCACATCTGGGAGACGATTGGGGTCTTCGATCGCTTCTTCGTACAACTCAAGCCCCAAAGATTTTAACTGAGTGACAGCAGCGTCTAACTGCTGTTGCCCCTTGCGAGCGTGACGGTTGACCAATAATAAAGCGCGCTGATTCATAAAATAGTGGTGTCCACACTTCAAAACGGAATGTCCTACCTCTCATTTTTTGCATAGAGAGTGTCTTGATACATTCATCATTGGACAGTTTTGTTTATGATGAAGGGTGCTGAACGCTTATTTAATAACACCGATGCTCAATCTCGGCATCTCTTCTGAGCAGCCCTCCTCGCTGACTGTATCATCCCAGCCCATCACGCCGCCGCGTACCATTCGTCCGATCGGGGTTTACGCGCTGCATGGGTTGGCGATTTGGCAAAGTCAACTGCTGGCTCTCGACTCGGTTCGAGGCTATTTGCTCCAGCTCGATCCAATGAGCGACAACGCGATCGTGCTCAATGCCAAAAACACCGAACCATTTGTTGACGCAACGAGTTTGGCGATTTGGGGCGAAACGGTCTGGTTTACTCAAGAGAACAACGTTTATTTTTGTGGATTTCAGGATCTAACACCCCAGCTTTTTGTGAGCTTGCCTTATGCCGCTGATGGGGTAGGTGTTTGGGAATCTACAATTTATGTGACTTGCCAAAAGTCAGGCTATATTTTCATCTACGAGCGCAGCACTAAACGAAAAATTACTCAGTTTCAGTTGCCCGGTGTCGGAACCGCTAATCTGACCGTACGAGGTGAAGAACTTTGGATCTGCGATCGCATTGAGCAGACGGTTTATTGTCTCGATCGGGCAACGGGTGAACTTCAGTTCAGCATTCTCACGCCGTTTGAGTCGCCAACCGGATTGGCGTTTTTGCCTGACTCAACGACTGGCAAGCAGACTCTCTACGTCTCTTACGCCAGCGAAGAGGCATACATTCGCGACAATCCCAATGCCGATCCGAGTCATGAATTGACCTTTCGCGATCGCACCTTTGTTCACCCGCTCTACTTCCACAACGACCCTAAGGGACGCTATGCGCTCTCAAATGGCTACTTAATTGAGATGTCTTATGCTGAAGAATTGCTGCCCTTAGATGAGGTCGCTCTCGAAAATCTGGAGTGGCGCATTGCTCTGCCGACCGAAACCGATCGTCAAAAAGTTAAGCGCATCGAAGCGATCGGGGTGCCTTTTACCGAAGAAATTCAGGAAGGGCAAAAGGTCGCGGTCTTTAAGTTTGACTCTCTCAAGTCCAATGAGCGGAATATTTTTGGTTGGAAAGCCCTGCTCGAAGTGCGAGGCATTAAATATCAACTCACGCCTGATGCCATTGATAAAGTGTCTGAACTCACCCCTGAATTTAGAGCGCGTTATTTGGTCGATGACGACGAGTTAGCGATGGATACGCCCGTGATTCAGGCTGCTGCGCGAGAAGCGATCGGCACCGAGACGAATCTACTCAGAAAAATTCTCAAGATTCGTAACTTTGTCTACGATCGGCTCTCCTATGGCATCAAACCTCACATCGATCCGCCCGATGTCGTTCTAGAACGGGGCATCGGCTCATGCGGTGAATATGTCGGTTTGCTGTTGGCGTTGTCTCGTCTCAATGGCATTGCCTGTCGCACCGTTGGGCGCTACAAATGTCCTCCTTACCCTGAGCGTCAGCGCATCCCGCTAGAACCCGACTATAACCATGTTTGGATCGAATTCTATGTGCCTGGGTTTGGGTGGTTGCCAATGGAGTCAAACCCCGACGACATCGTAGAGCGCGGTCCCTATCCGACGAGATTTTTTATGGGTCTGCCCTGGTTTCATGCCGAAATCGGCAAAGGCATCACCTTTGAGTCGCTGAGAAGTGGAGGCGTTCCGGTCGGCGACTTGTTTGATCTGTCGATCGGTGATCTCGCGATCAATCACATCCGCTTCACCATTTTGGAGGAGCTACCTCCGATTTAAGGTGAGGTTGAAGGGGGCGATCGCATCCAATATTGAGTGCTGCCATAAAAGGATGGACAGTGCTGGAGCGATCGCCTTTGATGCAGGAAACCTGTAGGCTAAAATCTGAGCTAAATCTGAACCCAGGAGAAAAGATTCCGCTTATCCATCACCATGAGCGTAGTATGCAGAAAGATTCTACCTGTCTCCCTGGTTTGGGGTGATATGCCGAAAGCATCTGCCTATTCACCCGTTTTGGCGTAATATGCAGAAACTTTCTCTCTAAAAACAAGTTGGGCTGCATCTCGCAAGGGGCGCATAGTGATCGGGGTAGCGCGTCGATCGTTTCTTTCCGAGAGATTCGCGTTTTGTGGGTTGGGGTTTGAGAAGTGCGTCGATCGTGTTTAGTTTCGTGATTCTCGTTCTGTTGTGCGAGTGGTTTTTCATTCATTGCCGCAAGCAATCCCAATCGGGTCGAGGAGAGTATTTAACTCTCCCCTCCCACACCACCCATCATGCGGGTCCGCAATGGGCGGTTCATGAAGACGCGCAGACAAAACACTAATGACCTAAGCGTAACCCTGAACTTTCATCCA
>JBBRPT010000022.1:0-68229 GCA_038227635.1 Leptolyngbyales cyanobacterium
AAAGCGAAGAAGCAGGTGATTGGGGCAGCCATGCGAAAGTTGCTCCATTTCGCCTATGGGATTCTGAAATCAGGCTGCCCGTTTGACCCAAATTTTGCAGGTGCGACAGCTTGACATCCAACACAGTATCTTCGCAGTTCCTAAAAGATGATGGCACGGACTTAGGCACGGCTTAGTGCTTTGGCAATAGGTGAGTCAGTTAGCATTTGTAAGTCGATCGCTGAGCGAATCGGTCGATCGCATCACCGTCATTCCCGCCTCTGCAAATCGTTGAAATGCCGCGTCTGCTTGTTCGGTAAAGTCAATCACACCAGGAACGACTACCGGAGAGGTGCAATCTTCCAGCAAATAAATCTTCTTCGCCAGTGTGGGATCTTTAGCCAGAATCTCAGTCAGCAAATCGTCGATCGTCCAGGCGACACAGTGACTTTTTGCCTGACCTGCAATGATCACCGCATCAAAATCGAGCAGTTTTTGAATTAAAGGACTGTTCTTTTGGGCGATCGCTGATCCATCCATTCCATCCATGACTTCAGGACGCAGAATCGAATAATTCTCAGTTAACGGGTTGTCGCCCTTGATTTGAAAGTTGGTTTGACTGCTGCGCGCCATGCAGTGAAAAAACATGGCTTCTTCAACGGCTGACACAAGAGCGTGTCCGATGCCGCCCAACATTGAGTGATATGCCCAAACCGTGAGCGGATATTTGCCATTCTCGGTCAGTGTGCGAGTGTAGTGCAGGGCGTGAGATTGCAGCGTCTCATAGTCGCCATTTGTCACACTATAAGCAACCGCCGGATTGACCTTCCATACGCCAGTTTGTACATCTTCTAACCGAATCATCGTCGCAGTCGGAATCGGATGCTCACCCCGTTCATTCACCCAAAAAATCGGATGGAAAATCTGCATTGCCGTGTGCGTGTCCATCGTCGGCGCAATTTCGGTAATCAGTCCCAAGTTGCGATAGATAAACTCGCAGAGTCGCTGGTTATCGTCGATCGCACCCTTGCCCGATCGTCCTCCCACAAATAACTCAAAGTCTGGAATGCAAAACGTATTTTGCACGTCGATCGCCAATAGGCAAACCCGCACCCGATCGTCAGACGCAGGACGAATACTTTGCTGTGTTGCCCAGGCTTCAGCGTCAATGGCTCGTTGTTGATAAAGAACCCGCCACACATCGCCCACTCGATCGGGGTCAAAAAAAGACGGGATCGGCAATTCTGACACGACTGGAATATTCATGGAGTGGCTTGTTCGATTAATAAAGATTGCCTAATCCTCTAACTCTGGATCAGCTTCAAAGCGAGTGATGTCGTCTTCTCCTAGATACTCCCCGTTCTGAATCTCGATCATCACCAGAGGAATCACTCCCGGATTTTCAACTCGGTGAGGCGTGCAGGTTGGCACATAAGTAGACTGCTTTTGCACCAGCGTTTTTTCTTCACCATCACATAGCACTTTTGCAGTTCCTGAAACCACCACCCAATGCTCACTGCGGTGATAGTGCATTTGAGTGCTGATGTGATGTCCGGGCTTTAGCTCAATGCGGTTAATGCGATAGCGTTTGCCTTCTTCGAGTAGGGTGACGGTGCCCCAATAGCGAGTGCGCGTGATTTCGGCATCTGAAGGCAACAACTGAAGCGCGATCGATTCGTTCAATTCCTGGTTCATCGATTTTCTTTTTAAAGAACTCCTACCCATATCATGCAAGATGTTGAGAGAACATCCGAAATAACTGCTAAAAATCAAAGTAAATATATTTTGAGCCGCCTTCAGGAGCCAACACCCAAACGGCATAGAGACAGAGCGGAACGAGAAATAGCTTGATGTGCCAGGTGAGTTGAAGTTTTAATCCCCGATTGAGCAGATAAGCGAATCCCATTCCTGAGAAAATTGCGCCGAGCAATAGAGAAATCTGGAGCGGATAAAGCCCGATCGCTTCTCCATAAATCTTTTGAGAAAACTGGGCATCGGCTGACTGTCCGATCAGTCTTTGAACGACGACCAATGAGTCTCTAAAGTTCGGCAACCGGAAAAAGATCCACGTTGTAAAGACCATAAGCTGAGTCGTAAACCAAGCAGTCACAATTCCGGGTATGGTTTGCCAAAACTGTTCGAGTTGGGAAGACTGGCGCGATCGCTGATCTACCCATCGATGCACTGCTAGGGCAGTCCCGTGCAGTCCGCCCCAGACCACAAATCCCCACGCTGAGCCGTGCCAAATGCCTGCGATCAGCATCACGATAATCAGATTTACATACGTCCGAGCTTGCCCTTTGCGAGAGCCGCCCAACGGGAAGTAAAGATAGTTTCGCAGCCAGTCGCCCAGGGTGATGTGCCAGCGTCGCCAAAAATCAGCAATGCTCGTGCTGAAATACGGAAAGTCAAAGTTTTGAGGCAGATTGATTCCCAATAAAAGGGCACTGCCTCGCGCCACATCGACATAGCCGCTGAAATCGAGATAAAGCTGTAGCCCGTAAGCAACGATCGCCAGCCACAAATTGCCACTTCCGGCACGTTGGGCGTTATCAAAACTGAGTTTGACGAGAATATCTAAGCGATCGGCAATCAGTCCTTTTTTAACGGCACCGCAGGCAATCAGCCACAGCCCTTCTGTAATTTGGTCGATCGCCGGAAATTTAAGCGATTGCAGTTGACTCGCAAAAGCGTGATAGCGAACGATCGGACCCGAAATCAGCTTGGCAAAAAACAACTTATAAGACGCAAACTTGAGAAATTCTTGTGCCGCAGGTGCGCCGCGATAAACATCGACCAAATAAGCAATGCACTCGAAGCAGAAAAAACTCAATCCCCACGGGACGAGCACATGTTGAGTCGTCCAGTCTGCACTTTGTTGAGCGATCGACCACCCCAAACCCGTTGCGATCGACGACAAAATGAACGGCAAATACTTAAAACTCAGCAGTAATAAGACATTTGTCACGACTCCGAAGGTCAATAGCTTGATGCGTCGCCGATTCCAATCTTGTTGGGCAAACTGCCAGTCTTCAATCCGCCAATCAGGAGGTGCCCCGATCGCTTGCCCCAAGCTAAAGTTAATCCACGTTGCTGCCAATAACAGAGGAATATATTGAGCTTGCAGCGAGGCATAAAAAATCAGACTTGCTAAAAATAGCAGCCACGATCGTAACCACGACTGCTGCACAGACCAATAAATCCCGATGACACTGAGCAGAAATAAGCCGTAAAGCGGGGAAAGAAACGTCATGATTAGCGTTCTAGACAACAGCGTCCTAGCGGCATAGTTTACTGTTAAATCGATCGCCTGAAACTTTTTTGTCCAAACGATTCTAAAACACGACTAAAGGCTGCTCAGTCTAAAAATGGGCAGACGTTTTTTGAGGGTCAGCTACACGCACTGCAAAGAAGCGACGCAACTACAACTTTTTAATTTGCAGCCCAAACCACGTTCCGCCCCTTGACAATGGACACTCTTTCAACCGTCCTAAATCTTTACCCCAATCGTGAAGATATTGAGCAATAATATCGTCAAGCGTTTAACTGTCCTTATGCCCGCAACCCGACTCGGTTGCGGGCAGTTTTATCTGAGAGAGAACGATCTCGCCTCACTCACGCTCTCCAATGGCTTTGGTCAACGTTGAACCGTTGGGCACACTCACAACTCGTATCAACTGCAAGTTGGCTATTTTGAGCCATAAGTATTAGAGGATGTCTTAAAAGGTAAGTGAGAGAGCTGAAACCCGTATCCTTTCGTCGGGGCACAACATCTGAAATGCTGATTCCACCGTAGGTGAACCGGAGTTCAGTAGACTTCTCAGACATCCTCTTAGAGTGACCGGGTCACACTCGGAAGCGAATAGGCTTGAGCTACCCCGAAATTGAGATTCCAACCCAAATCTCTGAGAGAAGCTAGCGTCAGTTGACTAAGCGGCGTGGCAACTCCTGGATTTTCTGCATAAGGGGTCATCAATTCCGTGTCAAAGCGACTTTCATCCCAGTGGGAAAACGCACCTGCCTCGATCGGAGCTGCCGCTTGGCTAGCACTGCCCATCAATTCTCCATACGCCCACCCTGCATAGGTGTTGGCGTTATAGGTTGCGTTAGTGCGGTTGATCAGATTCTTGCCAAAGTTAAAAATCTGCCCCGTCGAATTCACAAACTGGACAGGCTCCCATAAGGTGCCAAAGCCCAAAACATGGGCAAACTCATGAATCATGATGTCGCGTAAATAAGTCGGATTGGCATTAAACTCAGCAAATCGACGCGCATTAATGGTGCTGGTGCCACTGCCGATAATCAAATTAGGACCATCTAGCGCAAATTGGGGTCCAGAGAGTGCCAGCGTTCCCGTATCGGGGCTGCCATTGCTGTAGACCAGGCTTTGTCCCGCGATCGTGACAGCTAACTGGTTAGATCGAGTGATGGCACTGCGACTCGTGATAGCATTTTCCCAAAATCTTGCTGCCTCAACGATCGCCGCTTTTGCCGCCTCGCTTAACCCAGTCAACCCCTGAGTTAAATCAAGCTTAAACTCAAATTTTTGGCTATCGCTGACTGATGGAGTGAAATTGGTCGTCAACGAATAGTTTGCTGTTTGATCGCCGTAGCTCATCACTTGAGCATAGTAAGTGCCTGCCGTTAAAAATCGCCGAATCGATTCACTGACGCTGCCTCGCTCCCATTGCCATGCCAACACTTCACCTGTATCAATCTCTCCATTCTGGTTAGCATCCTGGATTAGCCGCACGTCGGCATCGCCCGTTAGGCCCGTCAAACTGGCGTTAAAGACTCCTGCTTGAGTGATCGTAAACTGATAGAAATCGCTGAGACGATTTGCACTGGTTTGACCGACGCTTGAAAACGTTACCGACGGTTCAGCGGTCGCTGTTGCGAGCGTTTCTGACGCTTTGAGCGCTGCCAAGCTAGACGGCGCAGTGACCACACCTACGAGCGGAAGCCCTTCGATCGGGCGACGCAAAACGCCCATGATTTTCCAGTTCAGATCGGGAACCGCATTCAGCGCAACCGTATCTATAACCTCAACGCCATTCATTAACCAGAGGCTATTAGCACCCGTACTAGAGTTCCGCCACACCAGATCGGTTTTGCCGTCTTGATTAAAATCGCCAACGGTCGCGATCTGCCAGTTTAGGTCTGTAACAGGCGGCAAGACACGTTTCTCAGCGATCGTAGTGCCATTGATCACCCACCAAAAGTTTTCTCCAGTGGCACCATTGCGCCAAAGCAGATCGACCTGCCCATCTCGATTGAGATCGCCCGTACCTACGATGTTGAGGTTGGCATCTTTGAGAGTCGGCAGAGAGGCAGCACTGGCGATCGAAGTGCCATTCATCACCCACCAGGCAACAGAGCCATCGGATTTATTCCGCCAGAGCAAATCGACTTGTCCATCTTGGTTAAAGTCGCCTGTTCCAACAATTTGCCAAGCTAAGTCTGTGACTGCGGGAGTGGTTAAGTAAACGGCTTGGGCGATTGTGGTGCCATCCATGACCCACCAGGCGAGGCTACCATTAGAGTTTCGCCAAAGAATATCATCTTGTCCGTCTCGGTTATAGTCGCCCGTTGCAGTTAATTGCCAATTTGGGTCTTTTACGGAGGTCAGATCACGATTTCTGACATATCGTGTTCCGTCCATCGACCAGCTTGTGTTGGCTCCTTCGGCTGAGTTGCGCCAGAGAATATCTGTTTGAACGCTGCTCTGAGCAGAGGCAATTCGCAGACTATCAGTGCTGAGAGGTTGACGATCGGAATTGAGCAACAGCGAAGCTGTGAGCAGGTCACTAGTGATTTCCATGACGGCTGCTCCAAAATCGGTTCACTACAAAATCTACTGAGTCAGACGCACAGAGGACTGGCTCACGCAAAGCAATCAAAAATTTACACCTATTCACAATCGACCCCAAGGTTACCAACACCAGAAATGCCGCGCTGAAAGCTTTTTATCAATCTCTAAGGCTTTCAGGCTCTATCTGAAGAATTTCGCATGGTACATGGTAGATGCTTAAGGTCTCAATCTCACTTGAGGAGAAATCCGTAATGCCCTGATACTTACTCTACATCTTACAGAGGAAAGTCCGCAAATTTGCGGAACAGTTATAAATTATGATGAAGTTAGACCAATCGCCAAATGAAGGGGTAATGGTAGGGTCGATCGAAGCGTCCTAACACCGATACGATAGCCAAAATCGGCATTATGAAACTGGCAGCAAATAGAGCAATGCCAAGCACAATTGCGATCGGGATGCCAATCACTGTGACAGCCAGCACTCCGGCAAGGGCAGCATAAAGGTAAAGATTAATGTGAAAATTGATCGCTTCTCTGGCGTTTTCTTTGATGATCGCGTCCTCTGAGATTAATAGGATGGCGATCGGAATCCCGATCGAGACCAGCAGAGAACTCAAGAAAATTGACCCGTGACAAAGCGCAGACAAGAGCTTGCGTTGATCAGAGTTTTCCATAATGGTCAAATCCCAATGTTAAGAGCTTTCTATTAGGATATCTGAACCCTCGAGGAAGCAGCTCATGCCACTCAGTTCCTCACCTCTGACTCCATTTCTCGTTATCTTTAAGGTATTGTGAAACTTCTGGCTTTCACCGAAACTATCCTCTGGATTTAAGCATGTCCACTGAACTTCAGGCTGAATTGCAGACAGCAGTTGAGCGCCGCCGCAACTTTGCAATTATTTCTCACCCCGACGCAGGCAAAACGACCCTGACTGAGAAGCTGCTGCTCTATGGAGGCGCAATTCACGAAGCAGGAGCCGTCAAAGCGCGTCGTTCTCAGCGCCATGCTACGTCAGATTGGATGGCAATGGAGCAACAGCGCGGCATCTCAATCACCTCAACGGTGCTGCAATTTGAGTATCAAAACTGTCAAATCAACCTGCTCGACACGCCAGGACACCAAGACTTTAGTGAAGACACTTATCGAACGTTAGCTGCCGCCGATAATGCGGTGATGCTGATTGATGCTGCCAAAGGCTTAGAGCCGCAGACCCGCAAACTCTTTGAGGTGTGCAAACTACGATCGCTGCCCATTTTTACCTTTGTGAACAAGCTCGATCGTCCCGGTCGCACGCCCCTAGAACTATTAGACGAAATCGAGCAAGAACTTGGCTTGCAAACCTATGCAGTGAATTGGCCGATCGGCATGGGCGATCTCTTTCAAGGGGTCTATGACCGTCGTAGTCAACAGATTCACTTATTTGAGCGCAGTGAACACGGCAAGCGAGAAGCGATCGACACCGTGATTGATTTGGGTGATCCGCGCATTGAGTCGCTGTTAGAGCAAGGGCTTTATCATCAGTTCAAAGACGAGTTAGAACTGATTGAGGGCGTTGGATCTGAACTCGATTTAGAAGCGATTCATCATGGCAAAATGACTCCCGTTTTCTTTGGGAGTGCCATGACTAACTTCGGGGTTGAGCTATTTTTAGATGCGTTTCTCGACTATGCGCTCAGACCCGGAAATCACGACAGTAATCAAGGCGAGATTGAGCCGACCTACCCAGAGTTTTCAGGATTTGTGTTTAAGCTTCAGGCAAACATGGACCCCAAACACCGCGATCGCGTCGCCTTTGTGCGCGTCTGTTCGGGCAAGTTTGAGAAAGATATGACCGTCAGCCACGCTCGAACTGGGAAAACGGTGCGATTATCTCGTCCTCAAAAGCTATTTGCTCAAGACCGAGAAGTGATCGAAGAAGCCTATCCCGGCGATGTAATCGGGTTGAACAATCCAGGTGTGTTTGCGATCGGTGACACGATTTACAGCGGGCAAAAGCTGGAATATGAAGGCATTCCTTGCTTTTCGCCAGAGTTATTTGCCTATTTGAGAAATCCCAACCCGTCCAAGTTCAAACAGTTCCGCAAGGGTGTGTCTGAGCTGCGAGAAGAAGGGGCGGTTCAAATTATGTATTCAGCTGACGAAGCCAAACGTGACCCAATTCTGGCAGCCGTCGGACAGTTGCAGTTTGAAGTGGTGCAGTTTCGGTTACAAAATGAATATGGCGTTGAGACGACCGTAGAGTGGCTTCCTTACACCGTGGCACGATGGGTCGAGGGCGGCTGGGAAGCACTGCAAAAAGTCGGGCGAATCTTCAACACGTTGACGGTTAAAGACAGCTGGGAGCGTCCTGTCTTGCTGTTTCGCAACGAGTGGAACTGTCAGCAGCTTCAAACCGACCACCCTGAGTTGAAATTGAACTCGATCGCTCCCGTAGTTTCTGGGAAAGAGCCAACGGCACTCTAAGGTATCCTGAAAGCGCTGTGCGTTTAGGCAATCTATGACTTCTCCCCCCGATCCTGCGTCGGGTGCCAATCTTCTTGAAGCAGGTCTGGCAGCGATCAAGCAGGGCAATTACTCCCAAGCGATTCAACAGCTAGAGCGCTATCTCGTGTCTCAAGCGGGTGCTTTAGAGCAACCCGACTCGATCAAGGCGCGAATGTGGTTAGCAACGGTTTATATGCGAAGTGGGCGACCTAAGAAAGCGATCGCCGTCTGCCAGCATCTCAACGACAGCCCAAATCCCAAAATCAGACAGTGGGCGAGTCAGACTTTAGAAGAGATTGAGCAACGCTATCCGATCGTGGGCAATGGGACGAATTCTGAGGCTGAACAAACTGCTGACTTAGCTGGATTTGTGCCCTTGCAGGCTGAGACGAGTGGGACGCGATCGGTCTTCAGTCCCCCAGCTACCCCAGCAGCGACACAGCCATCTGTCAAGCCTTCGGACTCCCTGCTCCCTGATTTGCCTGCTCCCTCCGTCAATCCATCTACACCTACTAAAATACCCTCTGCTGCCCCTCCAGCCACTACAATCTGGCACAGTGCAGGACGATCGCAGCGCTGGCAACCTCTCAATAAACTCAATCCAGCTCGGTTGCAGTGGGCACAAATGACAACGTCGATCGGGCTTTTTCTGCTGATCGCTAGTGTGTTTGTAGTCTTGAACGGGGTTGGTCTTCTCTGGTTCAGGTTCATAACCAGTGTTCTGCGCTGGAGCAGACCTATTCCATCATTAGACATTCCGGTTGTACAGATTTTATTGGTCTTGGGCGGATTGTTCGTCGTCTCTCCTTGGCTGCTCGACGCACTGCTGAAAGGGTTATATAACCTGCATCCTCTCTCAACTACTGCGCTGGGAGGGTATAGCCCAGAAAGTCATCGAGTCATTCAGCGCTTTTGTCAGCAGCACAAAATGCCGTTGCCGCGTCTGGGAGTGGTGCCGTCTCAAGCTCCTTTAGCGTTTACCTACGGGTCATTGCGGCGATTTTCTCGCATCGTGGTAAGTCAAGGATTGCTCGATCAACTAGCGGATGACGAAATTGCTGCTGTTTATGCAGGTGAACTCGGTCACATTTTGCACTGGGATTTTAGCCTCATGTCTTGGGTAACACTCGTCACACAACTTCCCTATGCACTTTATTGGAAGGCAGCAGAGGCAGGAGACTGGCTGCGAGTCAGAAGTGCGCTTAGAAAGCGGGAAAGTAAGCTTATGGCGGTGTTGCTCGGCATCGGAGCAGACTTGCTAGCGATCGGGTCTGCCCTCGCCTACAGTTTCTATTGGCTGCTGCGCTGGTCAGGACTCTGGCTCTCAAAACAGCGAGTGCTGTATAGCGATCGAGCGGCGTGCAATCTAACCGGAAACCCGAATGGGCTGATTCGGGCGTTGATGAAAACTACGATCGCAACGGCTCAAATCATCCAGCGCGATACTAAAACCGATTATCTGCTAGAAAGTTTTGATCTTCTTACGCCTGTTGGATGTCGCAGCGCAGTTAGTTTAGGAAGCGTTTATTCTTTTACATCCTTAGATTCTCTGCTGGCTTGGGATTTAGTGAATCCCGATCGAGGTTGGCTAGTGATCAATAATTCGCACCCATTGATGGGCGAGCGTCTACAAGGGCTGATTCGCTACGCACTTCACTGGCAGTTAGAGCCAGAGCTAGACTTAGAACTACCAGAACCGCTTCATCGAAGTCGGCGATCACTGCTGTTGCAGGGTGCTCCATTCTTCGGACTCGCTATTGGGTATCTAATCGCTCAGGTTCTCTGGTTTTCGGCTCAGGTCGCCTATCGATTTGGAGTGCAGCAAATCTCTTGGCTAGCGAGTGATTACAGCCTTTTTGTAGGCTTCATGATGATTGGGTTAGGCATCGGAATTTTTCTTCGCTTCAACTCCTTCTTTCCAGACCTTAAAAATCTGGAGTTGAGTCGATCGTCTTCGCCTTCACAAGCTGAATCGAGCTTGCCATCTCTTGTAGACCTGCTGACCAAACCAGATGTGCTGCCGATCGACCGACAACCCATTCGCCTCGAAGGAACGCTACTGGGACGATCTGGCATCGCCAACTGGTTAGGGCAAGACTTACTACTGCAAACCTCAAACGGCTTGATCAAACTGCACTACCTTTCGCAGGTGGGCGCGATCGGAAATTTGCTTCCTCAAGCCACCCGTCCTGCTGATTTGGTCGGGCAGTCTGTGCTCGTTACAGGCTGGTTTCGTCGCGGCGCAACCCCCTGGATTGATATGGACACGATTCGATCAGGAGCACGTATCAGCCGCAGTGGTCATCAAATCTGGTCTACTCTTCTTGCCAGCACAGCCATTCTCTTTGGTTGGTTCTTAATCGTTTAAGAGACCCAATTTGTAACAATTAGTTGCGCCCATCGCCCTGCAGTGTTACATTTCTTTACAGGAGCTTGATGACCCCAGACGTGGTTCAGTCCTGTGTCTCGCGATGAATGTGGCTAAAGTGTCTCGGTCTCGTTATTTCTCCTCCCAACACAGCAAGCTTAACCAGCCATCGCACTTGATTGGCTGGTTTTTATATGTACCTTTAGGCAGAAAAAAAGGAGGAGTAAGCCTCATTTATGAAGCGGGGATCAAGCTAGAGACGGAAATCTGCTGCCAGCGAAATTCAGGGTAAGTGAGCATGGTACCTTTAAGGATGGCAAGAACGTCCCTGGGAAACAGTTAAAAGTTAATGTTTAGCCTGAGTCCTCCAGCAGTGACCAAAAACTTAAGGGGTTGTCTGTCAGGCAAAATCGTCCTCAACTCATCTGGGGACAGTCGTCAGTCAGTCGCTAAACGTCTAGAATTTGACGAACTACCTGAGTTGTTGCGGTTGGCGAGGGGAGGAGTTTGGCGGTTTCTCATCGGTCTGTCTAGTTCATCCTCAGCCAACATCAGGTGAATGCTCTCAAAGCAAGTGTATTAGGATCAAAGTCTGGAGGTTCTCATAATGTCTATTCGCTTATATGTTGGCAATTTGCCAGAAGACTTGACGCGGCAAGAACTCGAAGCCGTGTTTGCAGAAGAAGGAGATGGTGTCTCAGCCAAGCTGATCACCGATCGTAAAACAGGAAAGTGTCGTGGTTTTGGGTTTGTCACCGTCAAAACCGATGAGTTAGCCGATCAGTTGATCGAAAAATTCAACGGTCTTCAGGTTAAAGACAACGTCATCAAAATCGAAAAGGCTCTGCCTCGCACCAAGGAAAAAGAAGATCAGCCAGAAGGAAGCGCACCCGCTCCGGTTAGTGCAGCTTCGTCTGGAGGCGCTCGTCGCAAGGGTGGCACTGATAACGCCAGCAATAAAACCCGCCGCGCGACCACTACGGCATCGGCTGATTCCAACTCGATCCAACCCGATCCACGCTGGGCGCAAGATCTTGAGAAACTCAAGCAGCTTCTAGCAACCCAAACCACCAACTCTTAGAATCTCGACATCTGCTAAAGATGCTCGATTTGTAGGAGTGTTTCAAATACTGTAGGCAGTTTAGCCTAATGCTGACGCTTATTGAATTGGGAGCAATGTCCTAAATATGTTGCTTCTGCTTTGGTGAGCGTCAACTCATGAAGATGTTTAAGACGATCGCTGCCAGACTTGATCCTAAGTTTGCAGGTCATATGTGAAAAGAGGACTCTTGATCAAGAGTCCTTTTCGAGTTTTGAGCATTCTTATGGCACCTTTGGAGAGTAGTCATTTTGAGTTTCTATGCCCCGTTTGAGTGATCAAGCCCCGTTTCCGTGGGGAGCAATCAAATTTTCTACGATCGCTCTCGTTGCCTTGGCAGGTGGAGTTTGGGTACTCAATTTGCCCTTTCCTCCGCTCCGATGGGCGGTGGCTAAATCGGCACCAATCTTGCTGATGCCTAGTTTTATTAGCATGGATCAGAACTATCGGCAGGCGATCGTGAATATTGAACAAGCCGATCAGTTAGTTAACCAAGCCACGTCTTCAGCCGATTTTGAGTTAGGCAAAGCTAAAGCGATCGCCGCTCAGAAAAACCTGGATGCTCTGCCTGTGTGGTTTGTAGGCTACTATCCGAGTCAATATTGCAGCCTGTTTCACTGTAGCTGGAACTTCACGCTCGATGAGTTTCGCTCAGCCCGTAAAACCGTTGCTCGCATGGATGCCACGCTATTTCAGGAAGACAACGCCCGCACTCAGATAGAACAGGCAGATCAGGCGATCGCTGAAGCCCAACAAGCCTATCGTCAAGCAACTGACCAGCCCGGACAAAGTAAAGCGATCGCCCAGTGGCAGGCAGCGATCGACACCCTGCAAGAAATTCCGTCAAAAACGCTGGCGGGTCGGATGGCGCAAGGTAAACTCAAAGCCTACGAGCGGGATTTTCAGCAAGTTGTCGGATTCACCAAAGACAACACTCGCACTGGAAGCCTGATCACTGTCGCCAAGCAGTTTGCTGAAGAAGCCACCCAATCGACAAAAAATCCGCCCCATTCTCTAGCAGAACTAGAGGAGATTCAAAAATTCTGGAAGACCGCGATCGATCGACTGAGCACTATCACAGACAAAGATCCTGACTATGTTGCAGCGCAACAGCAACTCGTCAGCTATCAAAGATCGCTGAGTGGAGTCCAGGTGCAAATCAAAGCTGAACAAGAATCGGTGCAGGCATTTGACGAAGCTCAACGCTTGAAGAAAAATCTGCTGGCTGTGACGACTAATGATCCGCAAGGCATCGATCGAGGTCGCGTCGCTAGCGAGCTACAAGCCATTGTCGATCAGTTAGCCAAAGTCAAACCCGGCACCACTCAATACTCAGACGCGCAAAAACTCATGAAATCTGCTCAAAATCGGCTGAAATAGCGGCGCTTAACTGTCTAGAATGCTAGGTAAAGCAATTTCGAGGTAGGTGATGGCAATCAAGAAAGGTGACTTGGTTCGCGCGGTGCGGGAAAAGTTAGAGAATAGCCTGGAAGCCAAAGCCAGCGATTCTCGGTTTCCCAGCTATATTTTTGATACAAAGGGCGAAGTGATCGATCTAAAAGGTGACTTTGCTTTCATCAAGTTTGGCATCGTTCCGACTCCTAATGTCTGGCTGCGAGTCGATCAACTGGAGCCATTCGAGTAGTTGATACAGTATTGGTGTAGGGACATTCCATGAAATATCCCTACATTGCGCGATGTGCAACTGATTTACCCTCACCCTCAACCCCTCTCCCGCAGGAGAGGGGCGCTAGAAATCTTGTTCCCTCTCCTGCGGGAGAGGGCTAGGGTGACGGCAGTCTTTGCGAGTGTTTCAGGGAAGTCGCACATCGCGTTACATTGCCTTAGAAGTGACTGATAATCGCGTCTGCAAACTCAGAACACTTCAACGGCTTGACCGGAGGCTCCATCATGCGCGCTAAATCGTAGGTGACTTCGCCGTTGGCGATCGCGGCGCTCAATCCTTTTTTGATTAAATCCGCCGCTTCTTGCCAGCCCATAAACTCCAGCATCATCACGCCAGAGAGAATTACAGAACCGGGATTGACGCGATCGAGTCCGGCGTGTTTAGGAGCCGTGCCGTGAGTCGCTTCAAAAATAGCAGACGAGTCACCGATGTTGGCACCCGGACCCATTCCCAAGCCCCCCACGATCGCGGCTGCCGCATCAGACAGATAATCGCCGTTCAGATTCATCGTTGCCAAGATCGAATATTCGTCAGGACGAGTTTGAATCTGCTGAAAAATGCTGTCTGCGATGCGATCGTTGACCATCACCTTTTCTTTCCACTGTCCGTTTCCGTGAGTGTCCCAAATGGCATCTAAGACCGATTTGACCTCCTCACAAATGGCGGTCTGCTTCTCAGAAGTCAGGAAATTATAACCAGGATCGATTTGACGGGCGTTGTCTTCGAGCGGCAGATCTGGGGTTTTCTCTTTGTTGCCAAGAATCCAGGACTCGCGCTCAGTCACACACTCGGCTCGAAACTCACCGATCGCTAACTCATAGCCCCAATCTCGAAATGCCCCTTCGGTATATTTCATGATGTTGCCCTTGTGAACCAGCGTCACCATTTGCTTATTCTTGGGTAACCGCAACGCGTGCTGCATTGCTCGCCGAACGAGTCGCTGCGACCCTTTTTTGCTAATCGGTTTAATGCCGATCCCCGAATCTAAAGGAATTTGCTTTTTGCCATGTTCGGGCGTATTGGGGATCAAATCTTCGTTGAGCAATTTGATTAAGCGATCGCCCATTTCGCTGCCCTGTTTCCACTCGATCCCCAGATAAATGTCCTCTGTGTTCTCACGATAGATAATGACATCCAGCTTTTCTGGAGTTTTGTGAGGCGAGGGTGTGCCCGTGTAATATTTGCAGGGACGCACACAGGCATAAAGGTCAAAAATCTGGCGAAGTGCGACGTTTAGAGAGCGAATTCCGCCTCCGATCGGAGTTGTCAACGGTCCCTTAATTGCTACCCCAAACTCCCGAATCGCGGCTAAGGTGTCTTCAGGCAAATACTGATAGGTGCCATATTGCTCACAGGCTTCATCGCCTGCATAGACTTTAAACCAGGTAATTTTACGTTGATCCCCATAGGCAGCTTTGACAGCAGCATCAAACACTTTTTCAGATGCGGGCCACAGGTCGATCCCCGTGCCATCTCCGCGAATGAATGGAATAATTGGGAAATCAGGCACGATCGGTTCACCCTCTTTAAAGGTGATAGCAGAACCTGTCGTCGGAGGAGTGATTTTTTCGTACATAGTTTTAGAGAGGGTCAATTACGGTGCCGTTTTGGTAGGCTACCAGAATTGTGTAAAGCCTGGTAGCCCTTGCAATGGCTGTTTCTTCATCAATTCTTGATACTAAATTCAGTAGAACTAACCAATCTCGAAGAATTCTAAAATACGATTAGGTGGCAAAAACTAATTTTGTCGAGAGTTTAGCGTGTCTTGTCTAATGATTTTGTGTTTATTCCTGCTAATGATCGCCGAAAGCCAGTTATGGGCGGCTTAATTGACCGCCTGGAGACGTGAATGAAGAAAATTCTTTTAGTCGATGACGATACAACCTTACGGGCAGCATTAACCCGCTATTTAGAAAAGCGAGGATACCTGGTTCAAGATGCTGCATCGGGGCTAGAAGCCTTTAAGATTTTTGAAAAGGATCCTGCCGATCTAATTGTCTCCGATGTGCTGATGCCCGAAATGGACGGCTACGAATTTTGTCGGCGGCTCAGAGCCATGCGATCGGGGCAATTAGTGCCGTTTATCTTCTTATCAAGCAAAAGTGATGTAGAAGACCGGGTTCAAGGGCACTCGATTGGGGCAGATGATTATTTAGTCAAACCGTTTGAGCCAAAAGAGCTGCTGGCGAAAATTGAGGCACAGCTCGAACGATCGCGCCGAATGCACTCTGAAATCATTCGGCTGATGCAGCAGTCTCAAAGTATTTCGATCCCGGCTCCGGCTCCGCTGCCGCTTACTCCTGCCGAAGAGAAAGTATTTTGGGAAGTCATTCAGGGCTACACCAATAAACAAATTGGCGATCACTTGTTTGTTAGCCCCCGCACAGTGCAAACTCATCTCAGTAACATTCTTAGTAAGCTTCAGTTAGAGAATCGATCTCAGCTTGTCCGATTTGCCTTTGAGCAAGGATATCGGCTCCCCAGCGACGAACATTCTGCTCAACAAGAAGTCGCTGAGAACTAAACTGAAGGAGGAGATGGGAAATATTTCTGGTGTCTATAGTCTGAGTGACCTCAAACAGACGATCGCGGCTGACCCCCAAACCTGGCGACCTCTGGTGTTGACCAACGGCTGTTTTGATTTGCTTCACGCGGGGCACGTCCGGTATTTGCAAGCGGCAAAACAGCTGGGACATGCGCTGATCGTGGGGCTAAACAGCGATCGCTCCGTGCAGACAATCAAACCCCAGCCACCTGGGGCACCTCTCAGACCGATTGTGCCCGAACTGCAACGTGCTGAAGTGTTAGCTGCCCTCAAGTCGGTCGATGGAGTCGTGCTATTTTCTGAGCCAACAGCGGCTCAATTAGTTGAAGCGCTCCAGCCAGAGATCTATGCTAAGGGGGGAGACTACAAAATTGAGACATTGCCCGAAGCGTCGATCGTCCATTCCTATGGGGGTCGCGTCGAACTGATTCAAATCGAAGTCCCCAGTTCTACGAGCGCTCTTATTCACCGCATTTTAAATCCCTAGCCTTCCTTGCTGCAATCTGGAATAAATCGTTTCATGACTAACCTAGATACCGCTTCGGCTCTCAACCTTCCCGCTAGCGTCGCGACTCTGCAATATAAGCTGCGATCGGAGCCAGAGAAAGTTCAGCTACAAATCATTGATGAGTTGATTGCTCTAGGAGACGCAGGTCTGGCGGTCTTAATGGAGTTTTTGCAAGAGCGTCAGTCTGGCTTAGATCAGGGGCGGTCGAGCAAAACTCCGCTTAAAGTCGTAGAGGCAACTGTCTATCAAGCGCTATTTAACACCCATGCTCCTCAGGTGGTCGAGTTTCTTCAGCAGCATTTTCCGACGGGAACGGTGCCCTTACGATCGCAGCACAACCTTGACTATCTCCCGCTCCAGAAGCTTCTCGCAAACCAAGAGTTTGAGGCAGCAGACAAATTGACCATTCAAAAGCTGTGTGAGCTGGCGGGGTCGGCGGCGGTGCAGCGCAAGTGGATCTACTTCACCGAGATTGAGAGCCTGTCGTCGATCGATTTACAGACCATTAATGCCCTTTGGCTTGCCCATTCAAAGGGTCGGTTTGGCTTCTCGGTGCAGCGTGAAATCTGGCTCGGCGTAGGCAAAAGTTGGGATAAGCTTTGGTCGAAGATTGGCTGGAAATCTGGCAATAACTGGACTCGCTACCCCAATGAGTTTACCTGGAGTCTAGACGCTCCGAGAGGGCATCTGCCGCTATCTAATCAACTGCGCGGCGTTCGAGTGATTGCGGCTCTGTTAGAGCATCCCGCTTGGTTTGAGTGACGAATCGATCGTTCTTATGTAGAAATATTGAAATTAATATAGACCTATTAACCCCATCAAGCTGACAACTTGCAAACTTCAGTAATCTCCCTTGCTAACAACCCGTTCACATCTCCTAACGCGAGGGCAGTCTTGGTATAGATGAAGACTGTTCTATAAAGAAGTCTCTTCGATTAGAGGATCTCACGGATTTATCGATAGAGGTTGGGGTTAGAATGGGAATCCCTGAAAGCAGACTTTTTTGTCGCTTAGATGGTTTAACAGTTGCAATGCGTGAGCATCAGCGTCTGTCACGATTGACAGAGTTGGGCTTACTAGAAACAGATAGCGTTCCAATTTTTGAGGAGGCGACTCAAACCGCCGCTCATTTTTTAGAGACTCCTATCTGCATCTTGAGCCTAATGGATCAAAACCGCCAATGGTTTAAGTCGGCGGTCGGGCTATCTCGATTGAGCTTAATGAATGGTCTGGCAATGGTTCGCGAAATGCCTCGCGGTGAGTCATTTTGCGTGCATGTCATAGACAGTCATCAAGTGCTGACGATCGAAGACACTCTCAGTCATTGCGCTTTTAGCAATAGCACGCTCACGCAACAATACGGGATTCGTGCCTATATGGGTGCTCCCCTGTTGACATCAAGCGGAGAGTGCATTGGCTCGCTGGCAGTAATGGATTTGATGCCGCGGATCTTTACAATCAAGGACATCGAATTTTTGGCAATCACTGCTCGTCTGAGTATGAGTGAGTATGAGCGTACTCATCTTGCTAAAACCTGTGCAAAGCCAGCCCCTACGATCGCCCTACAGCCGCCTCCCCCTGCGCCTAAGCCTATTAAGTTTGAGCTACTCGCTCAACTCACTCAAGAACTGAGAACTCCCCTCACGTCAGTCATGGGGATGGCAAGCGTCTTGAATCGAGAAATTTATGGTCCGCTGACCCCTAAACAGAAAGAATATTTAGACATCATTTACCACAGCGGTCAATATTTGCTTTCTCTGGTTAAAGAGATTTTAGAACTGTCCCAAATGGATGACAGTGCCCAATCGCTCAATCTTTCTTCTGTTGAGGTTGCAATGCTCTGTCAGCAAGCCATCAGCAGTTTAGAGCAAGCTGCTTGTCGTCGAGAGCAAAAAATTCGGCTTTCGGTTGAGCCTGGAAACCGTCTTTGGATGCTGGATAAAGACAAGATTCGGCAGATGCTTTATCACTTGATGTTCAGTGTAATTCAATCGTCTAATGCTGGAAGCCTGATTCGCCTGCACGTCTCTCACAAAGGGGGTGGCTTGAGGCTCACCGTTTGGTCGTCTCATCCGTGTTTTGGCGAAGGCGTAGGTTACTCAGAAATCTATACACATACTGGAGCTGCTGCTCTGATGAGTCTCGAAGACGAGGACTACACCAACGGTTATGGCACATCGAATAATGACCGAATGACCACTGCGATCGCCGAGTATAAAGCGGTGCCAGACACGATCGAAGCAGATGTTCTTCGCCGAAACTTGGGACTATTGTTGAGCCGTTACCTGGCAGAAATGCACGGTGGACAAATTCTCATTCAGGGTGGCTCTGAGCCTGGACATCGGTATGTGATTACACTTCCTCGGTTGAGTCCGACTAGATAACCAGATGACAACCTTGCTAACGATCCGTTTTTGAGGATAATTGACCATAGCCTAAACGGGGCTTGGCTAGTATTCTATGAAGCTTTGGGGATCGTTTATGAACTCGGTTTGGCAACAGGTCACACTCTCTGCGATGCCGCTCTATCGGTGGCGCAGCGCTAGCTATTTGCATCAATTGGTTGGACCGTTGCAAGCATGGCGTAAGCGCAGTGTGCTGATGCAGTGGGCAGACCCGATCGCAGCGGCACTCCTGAGCACGGTTTTTGGGTTGGCTCCGTTTGTGTCAAGTGACTTAACGGGGGTGCTGCTATTTGCGTGCGGCTGTTATTGGGCGCTGCTGACGATTTCAGACGATCGAGGCTTTGATTCAGAGCAAAAAGCGGCTTTAGGATCGGGGTTAACTCCGGTTCACTTGATGGTGGGGATGTTTTGGGGAGTCGCCACAATCTCTGCCGCGATGTCTCCTGTCAAAAAATTGGCGTTTACAGGATGGAGCAAGCTCACCCTTTATATCGTGCTGTTTTTGCTGGCGGCGAGAGTGTTGAGGTCATCTCGTCTGCGATCGTGGCTGATTACGCTCTATTTACACGTTGCGCTGCTGATGAGCGTTTATGGCATTCATCAACAGTTTTTTGGAGCAGAGGCGCTGGCGACTTGGGTTGATCCAGAATCTCCAAATGCCCAAGCAGTGAGAGTTTATAGCTTTTTAGGAAACCCAAATCTGCTGGCGGGTTATTTGCTGCCTGCGATCGCGCTCAGTGTTGCCGCAATATTTGCTTGGCGGGGTTGGGTTCCAAAACTTCTAGCAGCGACGATGACGGTGGCGAATTTTATGTGTCTCTACTACACGGGCAGTCGGGGCGGCTGGATCGGCTTAGTGGTGTTGATGCTCACCTTGCTGGTGCTGACGCTGTACTGGTGGAGTGTGGGGATGCCGCGCTTTTGGAGAATTTGGGCACTTCCGATCGCGATCGGCACCGTTGCTGGATTGTTTATTTTGGCGGTGGTTACGATTCCGCTACTGCGCTATCGAGTCGCCAGCATCTTTGCCGGACGGGGTGACAGCAGCAACAACTTTCGTCTCAATGTGTGGACTTCAGTGCTGCAAATGATTCATGACTATCCAGTGTTGGGGATTGGTCCCGGTGATCCCCCGTTCAAAAAAATCTATCCGCTTTACCAGAGAGCGAAATTTAGTGCGCTCAGTGCTTACTCGATTCTCTTAGAGGTGACGGTTGAGATGGGAATGATTGGTTTATTCTCGTTTTTGTGGCTGTTGCTGGTGACATTTAATCAGGGATTTGTGCAATTGAAGCGTCTGAGACAGGTGAGCGATCGCGATGGGTTTTGGCTAATTGGCATCATCGGTGCTTTAGCCGCCATGTTTGCCCACGGATGCGTTGACACGGTGCTATACCGTCCGGCAGTAAATACGCTTTGGTGGCTGATGATCGCGCTCATCGCTAGCTTCTATTCCTACCAGCCGACTTTAGCTGATCCCGATCGCTGACTAGATGGTGTGCAGAATCCTGACTATGAAAAAGCCTTTCAGATCCCATCATCTGAAAGGCTTTTTCGCAAATATCTGAGATTGGACTCCTTTGACGCTAGGGATCGATCCAGCGATCGTCTCCTTTAATCAAATTAATCAACTCCTCAACGCCATCCGCTTCAGGCACTTTCTTGATCTCATCTCGACCCCGATAGAGGGAGATCAGTCCGGCTTGCTTGCCTACATAGCCATAGTCAGCGTCCGCCATCTCACCCGGACCGTTGACAATGCAGCCCATGACTGCGATGTTTAATCCGGTTAGGTGCTGCGTTGCATCTCGCACTTTATGGAGGACTTCCTCCAGGTTAAACAGCGTGCGTCCGCAAGATGGACATGCTACATATTCGACCATCGTTCTTCTCAGCCCCAAGGCTTGAAGAATGCCATAGCAGACCGGAATCTCTTTCTCAGGTGCTTCGGTTAGAGAGACGCGAATTGTATCGCCGATGCCTTCTGCTAATAGGGTGCCGATCCCGGCGGTAGATTTGATGCGTCCATATTCACCGTCTCCGGCTTCAGTCACGCCTAAGTGGAGCGGGTAATCCATGCTCAACTCGTTCATGCGCTTCACCATGAGGCGGTTAGCAGCCAGCATCACAGGCACTCTCGATGCTTTAAGCGAGAGTTCAATATGATAAAAGTTGAGCGATTCACAAATGCGGATGAACTCTAGCGCTGACTCGACCATGCCCTCTGGCGTGTCACCGTAAGTAAACAGCATCCGTTCAGACAGGGAGCCATGATTGACTCCAATTCGCATCGATTTGTTTTGGTCACGTAAAGAAACCACTAGCGGCTCTAGCGTTTCGTAGATCTTGTCACCAATCTCTTTAAATTCTGCGGACGTGTACTCGGTGCGATCGCTCTTGGGCTTTTCAAACACGTAGAGACCAGGATTGATCCGCACGTTATCGACATATTTCGCCACTTCGATCGCGATTTTCATGCCGTTGTGGTGGACATCTGCCACGAGAGGCACAGGCTGATAGGTTTTGTGCAACCGATCGCGAATCTCTTCCATCGCTTTGGCGTGTGCCATGCTGGGCACTGTCACGCGGACAATTTCGCAGCCGATTTCATGCAGCCGTCGAATCGCTGCCACCGATCCCTCAATATCCAGGGTGTCTTCATTGATCATCGACTGAACGGCGACCGGATGACTGCCTCCGATCGTGATGCTGCCAACAGGGACGGGACGGGTTTTACGACGGTGAATCGTCGAGTCAGTAGAAAGCTCGCTAGAAACTGGAGCAGACGGAACGGGGGTTGACAAAGTTTGCATACGGCTGTTGTTAAGATTCGACAGCAAAAAAACAGGGTTGAGATTCTCTCTGTCTCTCAGATTGCCATAGATAGAGCCGTTTTGTCTGGTTTGTAGCGCACAGTGCAGAAAATACCGCCATTTGCTCACCGAGCTGATGAAACCAAATGTCGCGACTCTTGCTTGACTGAGCCAGACATAGCAGCACTTTGCAGCGTCATAAATGCCCGAAGATCTTCTTGGTCATACTTAGTCGAAAGAAGCTGTCGCAGTTGACTTTCAGCTTCGATCGTCAATAAACCAGTCATCAGAGCTTGTTGTACCACTTCACGAATTAATGTCATAGGAATACCCAACACACTTTAAGGTAGAGCAACGGTTATAAATCTTGTGAATCTTATAGTGAGTAACTCGAAGAGTTATGCAGTTCGAGGTGGAATGTACGTTAATTTAATTATTTGACTAACTGAGCAGCATTCCTATATCTAAGTCTAGAAAGCTACAGCTTCGTCCATCATTCATTCCACTACAAGGGGGATAAAAGATGTGAAGTGACTTGTTGTAACCGAATAGGTTTTCCAGTGGTTTACACAAGCTTTATAAAACTGACTGAGATCAAACCTCAAAAGTTCCCAGCTTTTCTTAGAAGCGCTAACCCAGATCTAGTAAAGGTTTCAGAGAATAAAAAGCAAGTATCAAAGATCACTTGTGCTGAAATATAGTGAAGATATTTAAGGTAGTATAAACGGCATCTCAACTCAAGAAATATTCAATTATTAATGTTGCAAAAATTACATTTGTCCAGTTTTATAGAGACATATTTTTCTTTTTTATTGAGAAAAAGTGATGAGTTTATTAATACCTTTTCTCTTAGCTGGAAGATAAACAAACTTGAAAGAACGAACGATTAAATCAAGGAATTTCTAGTGCGATCGTGCCCAATATTCCTTTGCGAAAATCGTTAAGAATTTGACGCGCCGATCGCTCAACGTCTCCTTTATACTTCCGCTCCGCCAAGGCTTCTAAGTAGCTTGCCCCCGTCAACTCAGCCGCATCGACTCCATATCGAGTTGCCAGAGAGCGATCGCTCTGCAACTGCTTGAGCAAATCGACGAGTGATGCCGCCACGCGCTGGTTGTCATAAGCCGCTTCACCAATATCGTCACAAATTGCTAGCTTAATCGCCGCTTCTTGATCAGTGAGCTTGTTGGGCAAAACGCCTGGGGCATCCAACAATTCAATCTGGTCAGAGATTCGCACCCAGCGCAGTTGACGCGTGACTCCGGCACGGCGAGAACTGTCAACCACTCGTCGATTGAGCAGTCGATTAATCAACGCAGATTTACCTACATTTGGGAAGCCAATGACGACTGCCCGAATTGGTCGGGGTAACATCCCGCGATCGTGTCTCCGTTCATTCACCTGTGCGCCAGCATTTTGCACTGCCTGAGCCACCGCCTCAATGCCTTTGCCGTGTTGGGCATCGGTAAAATTAGGTTCTTGCCCGCGTGATCGAAACCACTGCGTCCACTGCTGACGGGTTTGGGCGGGGATCATGTCGGTGCGGTTGAGCACCAAAACCTGCCCTTTGCTGCCGATCCACTGATCGACTTGAGGGTGATGCGTAGACATCGGAATTCGAGCATCCCGCACTTCTAAGACCACATCGACTCGCTTGAGCTGCTCAAAGAGCGCTCTTTCTGCTTTGGCAATGTGACCGGGATACCATTGGATAGGGGGTGAAGACATGGGCAAAATGAAGGATGAGAGTGAATACTGAAAAAGGCTTGCTCTCAATGGCAGACTTCTATCTTAGAGACTTTTCAGCCCCTATCTAGATTCCCTTCTTGCCTTTTTGTCGGCTACCGTTCCTTTTTTTGATAGTTAGGAGGTTTCTCTTGCCCCACTCTTCTAAGCGGCTTGCTCCTCGATCGCTCACCCAGGTTCAGCCCCCGTTAGAATTCATTGCTCCCGATCTTGATCTCACCGTGGTCAATCTCGTGCAGCGCGCGCTGCCGCTTTGGATGCGATTTAAAACCCCTCTCACTCGCGTTGAAGCCGAAAATGTTGAGCAATTAGCCCATCTCTATCAACAGTTTCAATCGGGCAAGGTGCGATTGTTGCTGGCATTTCGCCATCCTAGCGTTCACGATCCGATTTGCGTTGGCTATTTGCTGCATTATTTGATGCCCAAAATGGCACGACAGCAGGGAATTCGGCTTAAGACTCCCACTCATGCTCACTTTATGTACGATCGCGGCATTCCCTTATGGGCAGGGTCGCTGGCGGGGCGGATCTACTCTAAATTAGGCGGCACTCCGATTCATCGCGGCAAGCTCGATCGAGTTGGCTTGCGGTCTGCTCGTGACCTCCTTGCTAATGGTGCATTCCCGCTTTTGGCAGCCCCCGAAGGCGCAACCAATGGACACAACGAAACCGTTAGCCCGTTAGAGCCAGGAATCGCCCAACTCGGCTTTTGGTGCGTTGAGGACTTAATCAAAGGAGGACGATCGGAAGACGTTCTAATTGTGCCGATCGGCATTCAGTATCGCTATGTCACGCCGCCCTGGAAGGCAGTCGAAAAACTGCTCAGTGACCTAGAATCTGATAGTGGACTTGTGAGAGAGCTGACAGATGAAAGCGGACGAATCAAGGAAGGGCATCTCTATCGTCGGCTCTATCAGCTGTCAGAGCACTTATTAACGGTGGTGGAAGAATTTTACACGCGCTTTTATCACCAGACACTGCCGACGACTGCCGCAAAATCATCTGAGATTGAAGGGGTTTCTCCTGGCTCAAACGCAGAGTTTGCCGTTCGATTAGAGGCGTTGCTGAATGTCGCGCTGCAAGTAGCAGAACAATACTTCAACCTTCAGCCTAAAGGCAGCGTCATCGATCGCTGTCGCAAACTCGAACAAGCCGGATGGGACTATGTCTTTCGCGAAGATTTACAGTTAGAAACGCTGTCGCCCCTAGAACGAGGACTCGCCGATCGCATCGCTGAAGAAGCTAACCTCCGCATCTGGCACATGCGCTTAGTCGAGAGTTTTGTCGCTGTCACAGGCAAATACGTTTTAGAAAAGCCCAGCGCTGAACGCTTTGCCGAAACGACATTGTTACTGTGGGATACGATTACCAAAATCAAAGGTGGCAATGCCTTTAATCGCCCAAAATTAGGCAAACAATGTGGCTATGTGACGATCGGGCAACCTATCTCAGTCTCCGATCGTTGGGACACTTATCACACCAATCGCCGCGCTGGGAAACAAGCTGTTTCTGACCTCACTCAAGATCTGCAAACTGCATTTGAACGCATGATTTTCTAGGGTGGGTTTCAGAAATTAGCCCGAACTTGACTCAAACTCGTTCCTAGCAGCCTTTGATCGGGCGCTGTATTTGAATGGTTAGACCGCCGCTTCCCCGTCGCCTTCTGCTTCTATTTGTCGCAGAATTGCTGCTTGGATTTTGGCTTCAAAATTTGGATCATCCACAGTTGTAATGATCTCATATGGGCGAATACTAAGCCTATCTAGATAGACTTGAAGAGCTGCTTTGTCTTCCCGATGGTGCAAAAAATATTGTTTTAATTCCTGGTCAGACATGGCAGCATAGTCAACCTGACTCATCAGAATACCTCCCCATCTGAGGTAATTTGGATCTCGATATTCTCAGAATTTCCAGCCAAAAGATACAGGCTCTGCGTTCGGGCATCAATACAAACAAGATGTATGAGCTGAAGCATAAGATACGTTAGCTGATAGCTTAGACGATATAGACCTCTTAATTGAGCATTAGTTGGCATTCAAAACACTCATTCAACACCCTTACTTATTTTAATCTCACGCATTCTTAAGCTTTCTGTCTGGCTATGCTTCTTGATACTGTTGCGTTAGAAGTTCAGGAAGCATTTGACCATGATCAGCAAATAATTCTGGAATACCATCAGGTAATTTTGCCCAGAACATCTCAAACAAGATGGGATCTCGCTTACCACCGCTTGTTTCATAGTGTCGCCATGAGCTAAGAGATTGACCATCCAACTCTAAATGGAAGAAGTGACGCTGCTGTGATGGATGACCACCCCAGGGAGACATATCGTAAAGACAACTACCAAGATAACCTATCAATCTCAACCCAACTAAACCTGTTTCTTCATAAGCTTCGCGCAACACAGCCTCTTGTAGCGGTTCACCTGGCTCTACTGTCCCCCCAGGGACTTGGATGCCAGCCTCTGGAAAATCAGGATGGTTAAATACCAGTAAACAATCTTGGTTTGTGATGTAAGCAAACACTTTGGTGGGCGGAGGAGACATACGCTTTTTCAACACTGATCGTTTCAAAAATAGCTATCTTCTTCATACTGCATACCATCAGGTAATCTTCAAACAGTGTTATCGTCAATAACTTTGCAGACCACCTTTGATCTAGGCAGGGGGTGATTGCTCTGGGGCTTGCTTGGGTTTGCCACCTGTGTTGCGGACGTTGACAATCTTGCTTAACAAATCAAACCAGAATGGGGCACCCATCGCGATCGCGATGCCACTCAGCACCCACCCAAGCAGCACCTTAAAGCCCTCCCAAGGACGCGTAAAGGCAATCTGTGCCGTCAGCCCAATTTTGTCGAAGAAAGAAAGTGGCTGCTCTTGGGGTTGACGATTGAGACAGCTTGCAAACATCGTACTCCATTCCTGCTCACTGGTGACGTTTTCTTGGTTAATGGGTGCGGCTGGGGGACAGTCAAATTGCTTCGATAAGTTTGCTGGGTTCCAGCTAATCGGCAGCGCTACATTTCTTAATGCAGAGTCGGTTTGGCTGCGAATGTTGTCTAGCTCCTGACGCATCGGGGGTCTGGCTCCAGAGTTTGTCGGAGGAATAATTTCACCCGCTCGTTTTGTGATCACTTGCCGTAGATTTTCGTCGCTCGAAAGACGATTAAACACATGAAAGGTATCGGCGTTGACAAAGGAAGCGATCGCGATACCAATCAGAATAGCAACGCCTTTTGCATTGCGCTTATAAACGCCTGAAGCGCGCGACATGGAGCGATCAAACCACAGTGAAACCTCTTCACGCAGTTGATTAATGTCACTCTCAGTTTGCTTGACTCTAGTTTGAGCACGTCTCGCCAAAACCGATAGACTCCCTCTTACTGAGGCTGGGAGTTTATTTAGTCCTTTCTCAATCTCGACATACGTTTGGTAATCTTGATACAGCGCATATTCTTCGTCTGGAAGTTCTCTAATTGCAGCATTGCGAAACAAATCACGCTGTTCATTCGCCAAATCACTCAACTTGAGACTTAAAGGAGGGTCTTCAGAGTTGTTATAAGCATCAAGTTGTGCATTTATTGATGCCTCTATTTTTGCATCAATGGGCGGCAGCTTTGTTTTAATCGTGGTGTAAGCATCAGTGATCTCTTTATAGACATCACTCCCTTGATTCACCATATCTGCAATTTCAGATAGCGAGGGTCTGAGTCCGCCAGAGATGATTGCTCGTCTGTTATCTGTGCCAAAGATTCCCAGTTTAAAAGACTTGAGACGACCGATTAAAGGCACTCCTTCCGCTTCAGAATTTGCTGGAGAACCTGCCACGATGAAGCGATCGAGGCTTTCTCCCATCCGCTCAACGCAGGTTTCTAACGTTGCTTGCTTCGATCGAAAGTCTTTGAAAATGTCTTGATAGTCAGTCACCAGCCCAACAAAATTAGAATCGCTGCTTAAATCTGCCTGATCCGGATTTGCTTGCTCGATAATCTGTCTAATTTTTCCAACTTCCCACTGACTGATCTCTTTAGCTTCTAATTTGTCTCTAAGTTGCTGACTCGACGGAATCTCAACATTACCGTTGTCGCTATGTGTGTAGGTTCCTATCAGTCGAGCTGCAAATTTTTCTAGTCTGACTTCTGTGAGCTTATTGATTAATTGAGAGATTCCTAATCGTTCTAGAAGAGAAGTCGCAAACGTTTCGGAGGAAATGTAAGACGGACCTGTGGCTAATTCTTCTCCGTAGGCTCCTCGGCGATTGGTTGGAAATAATTTTGTGAACCGCCGAAACCAAAGCGCAATGCCTTCTGTGGCTCCTTGATTTACATTCTTTAGCAATGGATCGTTATAGAGTTCATCCACCAGGGTTTTGACCCGTTGTTGGTGTTCAGGAACCTCTATGCCTCCACCTAACAAAATCTCGATCGACTCTTTGAGGTGCCTTGCCCGCCACTGCAATAAGGTCGTGATCAGTTCTTGAACCTCAGACGCAAGCAAACTCAGAATTAAATAAATAAACACTAAGCCGATCGCGACATCTAAAACAAAAGGTAGATTCATGCTCAATTACTCTGGAGGCTAAGTAGGCGTTTGATGAGGCACCGACAAGCTAATATACAGGCTTTTTTGAGCACCGCTTCCTTCCTTAAAAAAAATTAAGCCCCCAATTGCTTGGAGGCTGTTCAAAACTGTGATTGCGGGATCAGTCTACAAAATGTAGAGCATTAGAAAGAGAATGACCCAGACAATATCGACAAAGTGCCAATAGACCTCAGCCGCTTCTACGCCAAAGTGACTTTTGCTGTTGTAGTGATCAGGTTTGAGCGATCGCCACAGCACCGCCAGCATCAGCACCAGTCCAAAGAGAACGTGCAGTCCGTGAAAGCCTGTCAACACATAGAACGTGCTCGCGAATAGATTAGTCGTCAGCCCAAATTCTAGGTTGAAGTATTCATAGAGTTGTCCGGCTAAGAAAATAGCGCCCATTGCAGCAGTGATTCCAAACCAGAGCCTTAGCCCTTTCACATCATTCTTTTTAATCGCCGTATCAGCGTTGTGAATGACAAAACTGCTAGAGACCAAAATGGCGGTGTTGATTCCAGGTAGCAGCAGTTCAAGGCGGGGTGTCCCGGCAGGAGGCCACTCGGTTGCCACTGATCGAAACGTGAGATATGCCATAAAAAGACCCAGGAAAATCATGCCCTCGGCAACTAGGAAGACAATGACACCTAGAAGTCGAAAGTCGTGGTGTTCTACTCCATGAGCGGCGACCACTTCGTCGTCGTGGTGATGATTGAGAACCGTTTTTGCGGAATCAAGGGTGGAACCTGTCATGAATCTTGCGTCTTAGTAAAGGACAAAAAACGTTGAGTTTTGCATCGAAGAAATTCAACTCAAAACTCAACTGCTTTAACGGTTGTGGCTTTCACCCACTCGATCGCTGGGGTTAGCCGCGACTACCGGGTCAGGTTTTGCCCGAAGCGTGGAACTTGGACCTGCTGAAAGAGCGGGATCGCTGGCATCCGAGAACGCAACATCGACTTCGGTAGCGCGACTACCCATTCCATAGTCATAAGGTCCAGTCGCTAGGACAGGGTCGGCATCAAAGTTTTCGACTGGAGGAGGAGAAGTCGTCATCCATTCCAGCGTCAAACCACGCCAAGGGTTATCGCTGGCTTTCTCGCCATAAACCCAACTCCAACAAACATTTACCAAGAAGGGAAGAGTGGAGACGGCTAGGAGATAAGCTCCGATCGTGCACAGCAAATTCAGCGCTGCAAACTTGGGATCATATTCCGCAATTCGGCGGTTCATGCCTTCAATTCCCAACTTGTGCATGGGCATGAATGCCAGATTAAACCCAACATAGCTGAGAGCAAAGTGAATTTTGCCCCATGTGTCGTTGAGCATCCGCCCCGTCATTTTGGGGAACCAGTGATAAAACGCGGAATACAGCCCAAATACGCTGCCACCAAACAGCACGTAGTGCAGGTGAGCCACAATGAAGTAGGTGTCGTGAACGTGAATATCCCACGGCACAGAAGCAACCATTACGCCGCTGATGCCGCCAATCACGAATAGAGAAATAAATCCCATCGCAAAGAGTAACGGGCTTTCGAGACGGAGTTTGCCGCCCCAAATCGTTGCCAACCAACTGAACACTTTAATGCCCGTTGGCACAGCAATGATCATCGACGTGATCATGAAAAACATCCGCAGCCAGGGTGGGGTGCCGCTTGTAAACATGTGGTGCGCCCACACGATTAAGCCCAATCCACAAATCGCGACGCTGGAATAAGCGATCGCTTTATATCCAAAAATCGGCTTGCGAGAGTGAACGGACACAATCTCTGAAATCATCCCAAACACAGGCAGGATCATAATGTAGACCGCCGGATGGGAGTAAAACCAGAACATGTGCTGGTAGACAATGGGATCGCCGCCGCCCGTTGGGTTAAAGAAATTTGTGCCCACTATCAGGTCAAACGACAGCAAAATCATCGCACCTGCCAAAACAGGAGTTGCGACTAGCGCCAAGAATGACGTTGCCAGCATCGCCCAACAGAACAGAGGCATCTGGTTTAGCCCCATTCCAGGAATCCGCATTTTGAAAATGGTGACAATGAAATTCACCGCCGCCAAAATTGAAGACGTTCCCAGCAGCAAGACGCTAATAATCCAAATCAGTTCGCCTGCTTTACCGTTCATCAAGCTCAGAGGTGGATAGGAAGTCCAACCCGAACCTGGAGCACCCACCAAGAAACTGGACATCAGGAGAATTCCTGCGGGCGGAATAATCCAGAAGGCGATCGCGTTGAGGCGAGGAAACGCCATGTCTCGCGCCCCAATCATCAGGGGAATCAAATAGTTGCCAAATCCACCTGTTCCTGCAGGCACGATCCACAAAAAGATCATCACCGTTGCGTGAACGGTAAACAGGCTGTTATAGACTTCGCGGCTCACAAAATCAGAGGCTGGAGTCGCTAACTCAGTTCTCACCATCGTCGCGAGTACGCCACCCACGAGATAGAAAATGAACGTTGTAACCAGGTATTGAATCCCAATTACTTTATGGTCGGTACTAAAACCAAAGTATTTGCGCCAATCATCCTGATCCGGTTCGGAACCGTGAGCAAGAAGATTGGCTTGTTCTTGGACTTGTGCAGCTTGGGTCATAGGAAATGTCGAGGGTTCTCTATCATTCGTCACAGGTCATGGGTCATTTGCCATTGAGTAACGACGAATGACCTAACCTAACTAGCTCACGGAACGGTGATCGGAATGGAGTTGCTTGAGTGTATCTGCGCTAACACCTACTTCTTTGGCGTAGGGAGCAAGATACTCAGTTTCAGTCATCGTTGCCGGACTGGTAGCAACGGCTTTGCTGAGTCCTTCTGCGCTGGCAACTTGCTGACTCTGAAGCCATTTCTGAACGTCTTCAGCAGACTCAACCACCACTTTAGTGTTCATTGCGCCGTGATAAGCACCACACAATTCAGCACAAATCAGCGGATATTCGCCCAATTTATTAGGGGTAAATCGCACTTCAGTTTGCCGCCCAGGAACCGCGTCTTGCTTTAGGCGAAACTGAGGCACCCAAAAGGCATGAATCACATCATTTGCGGTGATGTTAACCAGCACTTTCTGGTTTATTGGGACATGCAATTCACTGGTGACTGCCTCTGTACCAGGATACGTGAATAACCAAGCGTACTGCATCCCCGCTACGTTGACGACAAACTCAGGCGCGCCTCGTTCTGCTCCACCGATTTTGGGAGAGACAACGCCTAGAGTTGGCGCATCTTTTTTCTGCGGTATGTCTTCACGAAGGGCAGCGGTTGTCGGGTCTGAGTTGACTGCTTCTGCCTTCTGTTGATTGGGGTCGGCTTGCGCCATCAGGGTTCCTGCCATTGCAGAGCCAGGTAGACTCGCCATCTGCTGATGGGCTTTGCCGTGCGCCATCGAATGATCCATCGGATCAGCGCCGCCGTTTTCGTTATAGATGTCAAAACTGAGGATTGAAATACCCAGAACCATAATGGCTGGGATCGCAGTCCAGAGAATTTCTAGGGGAATATTGCCATGTACGGGAGGTCCGTCTGATTCATCTCCAGGCTCACGACGAAATTTAAAGGCTGAGTAGAACAACACGCCTATCACGAGAAGGAAAATCCCTGTTCCGATCGTCATCATGAGGTTGAAGAGACCATCGACGCGGACAGACTCTACTGAAGCGGAGACAGGCAAGAGATTATGGTTCTGACCGTACCAGAAACTGACTAGGGTCAGAGCGATACCAGCCAGCAAGGTTGTAATCTGACTTGGAATATTCACAATTGGGTCAAATCTCACAAACAACTGGGCGATCGCATGAGCGACCAAATGAAAGCCACCGAATATGCCTCGAATTTTAGGGCTTGAACCTGACCTTGGAGAGTGGTTTTGGGCAGATAGCTCTACCATACTGCAACTGAATAGGTTCAAGGATTCAGGCTCAAAATTCGTGCTACTCGTTCCTATAACTACACGGTAAATCACCTCTCTCAAGAGAGGGCAGCTATTCGATCATCCTTAATGATCTCTTTGGGATTCGGCTGTAAGGTCGTCAGATAGGGATTGACCGAAATCTGCAATCGGAAGAAATTCCGAAAGCCTGACAGGAATTGGAGTTGCGTTACTAAAGTAGACGCTAGAGTAGATATTCAATGCTTGATTAACTTTTATTTCATTCTCAAGCCTCGAAACTCAGGCTTTTAAATCATGTCTGACTCCTTCCTGCATCAGCCAGCCGTTTCAACGCCTGACCCCACGATCGTTAGAACTTGGGTGACTCGTTTAGCGTTTGGGCTGGCGATCGCGACTCTCTTCTTAATGGCGTTGGGCAGTGCAACTCGCGTCATGAACGCTGGTTTATCTTGCCCTGATTGGCCGCTTTGCTATGGCGAGTTTGTCCCTCGTGACCAGATGAATCTTCAGGTCTTTCTAGAGTGGTTTCACCGCTTGATTGCGACCTCAATGGGGTTCGCCGCGATCGGACTTGCTAGTCTGACCTGGTGGTATCGACGTGTCCTTCCGGGCTGGACACCTTGGGCAGCGACGTTCGCCTTATTCCTGGTCATCGTTCAGGGCATTTTGGGTGGGCTAACCGTCACTGAACTGCTGCGATTTGATATCGTCACTGCTCACTTGGGAACCGGACTGCTGTTTTTTAGCACGCTGGTTGCTATGGGCACAGCCCTCTTATCTCATCAAGGAACTGGAAACGTCGGTCAATTGAAGTGGATTGGGATCACTGCCGTTGTTTTAGTCTACCTACAGAGTATTTTGGGCGGGTTAGTGTCCTCCCAGTGGGCGCTGCATCAGTGCGTTGGCACCAATCAACTCTGCACCGTCATGAATAGCCACATAGCGGGAGTAGTTCCAGCTACGATCGCGACTCTCACGCTGATCGTCTTGGCTTGGCGAACTCCTGCCCTGCATCCTTCACTGCGCCGTTGGGCAAACCTAGCCGGACTTTGCCTATTGCTGCAAATCACGTTAGGCGTTGCGACTTTCCGCCTTCATCTTCAGGTCGAACCTCTGACCGTGGGGCACCAAGCGGTTGGGGCTTCTCTACTCGGAACTCTAATTGTCTTCACCGTGTTAGCGTTTCGAGACGCTCCGGCTTTGAGAAAAGCCTAGGAAAACAGCGGTGAATTTCAAATTCAACCATCTCAATTCGTCTTTTTCTTGACTACTCTCGTCCTTTCGGAACTTCTAGAGAATGCAAAATACTGCGCTTCCTGGCATTTCTCGCCACAACCAAGATTTTCTACACGTCATTCAAAGTTATTGGCAACTAACCAAGCCCCGGATCATTCTGCTGCTGCTGATTACAACCGCAGGCGGGATGTGGATTGCGGCTGAAGGACAGGTTTCTCCCATTTTGCTGATTACCACGCTGATTGGCGGCGCGTTTTCAGCCGGGGCAGCAAACACGATTAACTGTCTGTACGATCGTGACATCGATTACATCATGGAGCGTACTCGCAACCGTCCGCTGCCATCGGGTCGAGTTAGCCCCAGGGATGCGCTGATTTTTGCGACTACGTTGGCGGTGACTGCCTTTGTGCTGCTGACCGTGTTTGCGAACCTACTGAGTGCCTGTCTCGCCATGTCTGGCATTTTTTGCTACGTCGTGGTCTACACTCACTGGCTGAAGCGTCACAGCACTCAAAACATCGTGATCGGCGGGGCTGCTGGGGCAATTCCTCCTCTGGTAGGCTGGGCGGCAGTAACAGGCGATTTGAGTTGGGCAGCTTGGGTGCTGTTTGCGATCGTGTTTATGTGGACACCGCCTCACTTCTGGGCGCTGGCGATTATGATTCGTGAAGATTATGCCAAAGTCGGTGTGCCAATGCTGCCCGTAGTTGAGGGCAACGAATCGACGAGTCATCAAATTCTTTACTACACGCTGGCGTTGATTCCAGTAACGCTGCTGCTGGTCTATCCTCTGCACGTCATGGGGGCTGTATATGCGGCGATCGCGCTACTCCTCGGCGGGGTCTTCGTTCAAAAAGCTTGGAAATTAGTTCAAGAGCCATCTGAATTGATGGTGGCAAAATCTCTGTTCAAATACTCTATTCTCTATTTGATGCTGCTCTGTGCGGGAATGGGGATCGATAGCTTGCCGGTGACGCGTCAACTCACGACGACTCTCGCCGCCAATCTGCAAACCCTGATGGGGACGTTTCATTGGGGCTGATTGTGGAGCGTGTTGACGGAATGAATTGTGATCGAACGAATTTGTCTCGTGAATGCTCTCTACAATAAGAGAGAATAGCGATAAAGATTTGTATCAAACAAGGGAGGAGTGACAATGGCTCCTGCGGTTCTAATCGAACAACTTCAAAAACGGTACGGCGCGGTCGAAGCCGTGAAGAACGTCTCTTTGCAGGTCGAATCGGGTGAAATTTTTGGCTTATTGGGTCCCAACGGAGCCGGAAAAACCACGACGCTGCGATGTCTGTGTACTTTGACTACACCCGACTCAGGGCAGATTGAGGTGTCTGGAGTCTCAGCGATCGAGAATCCTCGTTTGGCGCGTCAACGTCTGGGCTACGTCGCTCAAGAAGTGGCGATCGATAAAGTCCTGACTGGACGAGAACTTCTAGAGCTTCAAGCAGCACTTTATCATCTGCCTCGGCAAACCATTAAGCCACGAATTTCTGAGATTTTGACGCTTTTGGGGCTAGACGAATGGGCAGATAAGAAGTCAGGCACCTACTCTGGGGGCTTAAAAAAACGCCTGGATCTGGCAGCCGGACTTCTCCATCGACCCGACGTGCTAGTTCTCGATGAGCCAACCGTTGGATTGGATATCGAAAGCCGAGTTGCGGTCTGGAATTTCTTGCGTGAGCTGCGAGAGCAAGGAACCACTGTTTTAATTACGAGCCATTATTTAGAGGAGATCGACGCACTTGCAAATCGAGTCGCCATTATTGATCGCGGCGTTGTGATTGCGTCAGGCACTCCCTCGGAGTTAAAAGATCAGGTTGGAGGCGATCGAGTCACCTTACGGATTCGGGAGTTCTCCCCGGTTGAGGAGGCTGAACAAGCAAAAGTCTTGCTCGAGTCGTTGCCGCTTGTTCAAGAAGTGATCATCAATAGCGCTCAAGGAAACTCTTTAAACCTGGTGGTTGCGCCTCAAAGCGAAGCGTTGATGACCATTCAACATGCCCTTCAACAAGCCGGATTGCCCACGTTTGGCATTTCCCAAGCGCGTCCTAGTTTAGATGATGTCTATCTCAACGCAACGGGTCGCACACTGTTGGATGCTGAGCTTGCGGCGGCTGGAAGTCGCGATGTCAAGGCAGAAAAGAAGCAAAACATGCGGTAGTTAAAGGGCTGAATTTGATCGACTGACTTAAATTCAAGATTTCTTTCCACTCATCCAATTTTTTTCTTATGAGTCGCACCATCACTCCTCCCCAATCTGAGTTTTTAAACGATCGAGAAGGCTCGATCGCTGCTTCGCCATCTACGCCTCTAGGTGATTTTGTTCAAGAAACGCTGGCACTGACTCGACGCTTGTTCATTCAACTTCAGCGTCGCCCCTCGACTCTGGCAGCAGGCATCATTCAACCGTTAATGTGGCTTGTCTTATTTGGGGCATTGTTTCAAAATGCGCCTCAGGGATTGTTTGGCGAAAGCGCTAGCTATGGGCAGTTTCTCGGCGCAGGAATCATCGTCTTCACAGCATTTGGGGGCGCTTTGAATGCTGGATTGCCGGTGATGTTCGATCGAGAGTTTGGTTTCTTGAATCGATTGTTAGTCGCGCCTCTTGCGTCTCGGTTCTCGATCGTGATGGCATCCGCCATTTTTATTACAACCCTGAGCTTGATTCAGACGGCGGCGATCGTGGCGATGAGTGCATTGCTCGGTTCGGGTTTGCCCAACGCGTTAGGGTTAGCGCTGGTCGGGCTAATTGTGTTAATGCTCGTTCTTGCCGTAACGGCTTTGAGCTTAGGATTAGCGTTTGCCCTTCCCGGTCACATCGAACTGATTGCCGTTATTTTCGTCACCAACTTACCGCTGCTGTTTGCGAGCACGGCATTGGTGCCTTTGTCGTTTATGCCCAAGTGGTTGCAGGTGGTTGCGACGCTAAATCCGTTAAGCTATGCGATCGAGCCAATCCGCTATGTCTATCTTCACAGTGATTGGAATCTCGGCAGTGTCGTCGTAAATGCCCCATGGGGAGCTGTCACAATGGGAGCGTCTCTGCTGATTTTGCTAGGATTTAACGTGGTCGCATTTTTGGCAATTCAGCCTTTGCTCAAGCGCACGCTGGCATAAAATTCTGAAATAAAGTTTTGGGAGCAAATCTCAGATTATTGCGTCTTGAGTAGAATTAGCAGTAAGCCTTCATTAATCCAGGATTTCCACGGCGATGAAAACCAAACTTGAGATTCAGTCTATTAAGCCGCTTGCTTGGTTTACGCTTAATCTTTTTATGGGCTTGGGCATGGCTTCTTTGATGGCTCGCCCGTCGATCGCTCAGGTGACGAATGTCGATCCTTTTAGAGACACGCAGTCAAAAGACGGGCTTTCTGATATTTTCTCTAATCGCAGTGATGGCTCATCGACCAGCGTGCTTAACCTGATACAAAGACTGAGCACAGGCGGCACCAATGCGGCTGATTCTCAAGCTGAGCGGCAGCAAAATTTAGATGATGCGGCGGCTCAATTTAAAGCTCAGCAACGGCAACGCATTCAAGGACAACCGTCTTCTGTGGCGCCCGCTCCGGTTCAAGTTATGCCGCCTGTGAATGGGACGACACCAACCCAATAAGGCTAAACGAGATTTTCAAAGCCGATCGGTGAATGTAACCTGTCATTCGCCGCTTTTTGTTGGTTATGAAAGGCAAACCAATATGAGCCTCAATGACTCAAACAATAGACCTTTTGCAAACCTCAGAAGAACTCATACCGATTTGATTCTTGAATGCGTCCGATGATAGATCATGGCGCGGTCGGTTGGAGACGTTTGACCGAAACGTCTCTACAGCATTGGGGACATCCCTTGTCTAGTGTGTTGATCGTTTAATTCGGTATCAGTACGAGTAGGTTAATGAGGCAAAGCCAACGACCTACGAACCAGTCCAGGAGACGAAACCCACCACATTCAGACGGCTAGGCGGAGTTTGTCTAGACCCGTTTGCTGAGAGAGTAACCGTGCTGAAAGCAACTGATCGACAGATCTACCAAGGCATCCGAACGAGTGAAGCCGCTTTGAGTGACACGCTAAAGTATCACTCCGCAGTACCAACTCAAGGCAGATTTTGCCGCGAACACTCAGTTAAGGTTGCGACTTATTTTTCACTAAATACCCAGGCTTCGCTCCAGTTGTCAGGGATGCCGTTTTCGATGAGCCATTCCACTCGTTCTAGATAAAGTTTTGCCGTCTTATCAGCCGGATGAATCGCCAACACTTGCTCAAAACACGCTTTTGCACCCTCGATGGCTCGATCGCTATAGTGTTTGACTCCTTGATCGAAGTCCGGTTGAGTTTGCAGCTTCAGCGATCGCACGTCTTCAACCTCCGCGTCTAACACTTCGTAGACTGAAATCGCCTCATTGCGACCTTTGACGATCGCGCGATCTAGAAAGCGGATTTGATAGCGATCGGGGTTGCTCAAATGCTCTAGCGTCTGACCCGAAATCAACATTGCCACGCCATAAAATTTAGTTAACCCCTCTAGTCGTGCGGTCAGGTTGACGTTGTCTGAAAACGCATCGCCCTGAATCCGATTGGCTTCACCGACCATGCCTAGCATCATCTGCCCGACGTGAATGCCAATGCCCACCTGAATGGGCAAATTGCCCCTCGCCTTGCGCTGCTGATTATATTCCTGCACTCGCTGCTGTTTGGCAACGCCTGCCGCTACTGCATCATCTGCCCCATCGGGAAACACTGCCATCATGCCGTCCCCCAAAAACTTAACGATGATGCCATAGTGATTGCGAATTTCTGGACTGACTCGCTTTAAATAGGCATTCACAAAGTCAAAGTTTTCGCGGGGAGTCATCGTCTCTGACATGGTAGTAAACGATCGAATATCGCTAAACATGACTGCCATCATTTTGCTGACATAGTCGCCAAGCTGCACGTCAGTCACGCTGTCTTTGCGAAGAAACTTGAGATATTCACCTGGAAAAAATCGAGCAAAGGAATCATTTAACCGTTTCAATTCCTGTTCACGAGTTTTGACCGTTTTCACCATTTGGGTAAAGACTCGTGCCAGTTGTCCTAACTCATCTTCGCGATCGACCACATCGCTTAAACTTTTAGGCTCAAAGGTGTCTTGCTCAACGGTTGCGGCAGCCTGAGTCAGCTTGTCTACTTGTTGAATGTAGAGAGATTGCCGCAGGTTTTCATCACGCAGCCGTGCTTCGGCTTCTTGTCGCTTGAGCAGGTTTGTGTATGCCTTAGAGTGATAGCGAATTCGGGCAAGCAGTTCGACACGATCGGGCAACTTGACTAGATAATCATTTGCACCTAGCTCAAATGCCTGGGCTTTAATCAGAGGCTCCTCTTTGCTCGACAGCACAATCAGCGGAATCTGATAGGTTGGGGCATCGTGCGATCGGAGAAACCGCACCAGCAGCAGCCCATCCATTTGCGGCATGACCAGATCTTGCAAAATCACCGTGGGTTGGCATTCTCGTGCCATCTTGAGAGCTTGAGTCGGGTCATCACAGTAGTGAAACGTGATATCTGGTTCAGCAGCCAGCATTCGCCGCACAGCTTCGCCAATTATGGATTGGTCATCAATTAGCAGCACGGTGATGGAGTCATCCATATCAAAAGCTCAATGGTTTAGATGGGTGCGCTGTAGAAGGGCGGTCGCGATCGCGTCTGGGTTTAGCACCTCAACTGCCGCATTTAATTCAGCCGCTGCTCTCGGCATTCCATAAACGGCACAGCTTTCTTTATCTTGCGCGATCGTGTGCCAGCCTGCACCTCGCAGCAATCGCAGCCCTTCTGCTCCGTCTCGTCCCATCCCAGTCAGCAGCACTGCCGTTCCTCTGGATGTCCAGTAGTGGGCAACACTTCTGAAAAACACATCGATCGACGGACGGTAAGGATACTCAATTGGTTCTCTGACGTAAGTGAGCGTCTGGTTTGCTTGCAGACAGAGATGATCATTGGTGCAGGCAACCAAGACAATACCCGGTTGGGGACGATCTCCGACAGAGGCTTTTTTAACCGTGAGAGGCGTAAGTTGATTGAGCCAGTCAACCATGCCTCCTGCAAACTGAGCATCAACGTGCTGAACGATGACGATCGCGGCTCCAAGATTGGCAGGCAGGCGCGAGAGAATCGCGGAGAGGGCTTTAGGTCCGCCTGTAGAGGAGCCAATCGCGATCAGAGGCGGCAGAGCAGAGGATGAAAGGGGCAAAGAAGAGGGAGGAGACGGGAAGGGAAGTAGCGGCGATGTGCCGTTTGACTTGGCGATCGTGGCGATTTTTCCGAGTAGAGCCAAGGCGGCTCCTGGCGTGCCTTGATTGCCCAAGACAGGAGTGTTGACAGCATCGAGTGCGCCATAGCCCATCGCTTCAAAGACTTTTGCAGAATTTTGTCCGACGTTAGCGGTGACAATCAAAATGGCACAGGGCGATCGCTTCATAATTTGTCGAGTTGCCTCAACGCCATCCATAACGGGCATGATCAGATCCATCAAGATCAGGTCGGGGGTGTCTTTGGCGCATTTAGCAACGGCTTCAGCGCCATCTTTAGCGATCCACACGATTTGATGATCGGCGATTGTCAGCAGCACTCGTCGCAGCGCTTCGATCGCGATAAACATATCGTTGACAATAGCGATTCTCATAGGTCATTCACCAATCAAATCCACGACTGCTCGAATCAGCGTATCGTCATGAAAACTACTTTTGGTGAGATAGTAGTCTGCCCCGGCTTCTAATCCTTGGATACGATCGTCTTCTCGATCGCGATAAGACACCACAATCACGGGAATCGACCCCAGTCGCGGATGTCGTTTAATTTCTTTAATCAGTTCAATCCCATTCATTCGAGGCATATCAATATCGCTAATCACTAAATCGTAGGGAGATGATCGTACCGCGTTCCAGCCTTCCATTCCATCAACTGCAACATCGGCGATATAACCGCGGTTTTGCAGCAGCTTGCGCTCCATTTCTCGCACCGTGATCGAATCATCTACCACCAATATGCGTTTCTTGTCGGGTGCCTCATGAAGGACAATTTCTTCTAAACTGTTTTGTGCAGAAGTCTCACCTACTCTGGTAATCGCTCCACTGTTGAGCAGGGCGTTGGTCGATCGTACAAGGTCAGACACATCGACAATCAGCACCAGAGATCCGTCTCCCATTAAGGCGGCTGCGCTAATATCTTGCACTTTGCCCAAACGAGCATCAAGCGGACGCACCACCAGCTCGCGTTCTCCGAGACAGCGATCGATGACTAATCCATACAGGTTAGATTGATCGCTAATCACCACCACCCAAAGCGTTGCAGGCGGCGACGTGGGCGGAGGTAACCCAAGCACTTGATGCACTGGAATCAGACCGATGTTTTCTCCGTCCAGTGTGAAATATTGCCGATTTTCAACGATGGAAATCTCTGAGGGCTGGAGGGTGATGATCTGATCGATGCGCGCTAGAGGAAACGCATAGGCTTCGCCAGAAACCTCGACGAGCAGCGTTCGCACTACAGAGAGCGTCAGGGGCAACTGAAAGTAAAAACTGATGCCTTTTCCAGAGTGGGAGGTCGCTCTCACCGTGCCTCCCACTTCCTGCGCCATGCTTTGGGCGATGTCTAAGCCCACGCCTCGACCAGAGAGTTCTGTCACTTGGTGGCTCATCGAAAACCCAGGTAAGAATAGAAACTCCATCAGTTCAGCGTCGGTTAGCTTGGCAACGACTTCGGGCGTGGCTAACTGCTTATCGATGATCTGTTGACGCAGCGCGATCGAGGCGATGCCTTTGCCATCATCGGCGATCGTAATCGCTAACATTCCGCCTCGGTGCATTGCCTCGATCCGAACTGTGCCCTCGGCAGACTTTCCGGCGGCGATGCGATCTTCGGGCAGTTCGATGCCGTGGTCAACAGCATTTCGCAGAATGTGAGTGAGGGGCGCTTCGAGCTTTTTGAGAATATCTCGATCGACCGACGTTGATTTCCCCACAATCTCTAATCTGACTTGCTTATTGACGGTGCGGGCTAAATCTCTGACCATACGCGGAAATCCCTGCACTCCGTCTACAAACGGACGCATATGAGAGGTGATGACTTCTCGATAGAGGCGATCGGAGAGATTAGCCGAGCGACGAATGTAGTCTTCGAGTTCGCTTAAGCGATCGTTGAGTAGAGTGCGGCAGTCTTGATCGTGTTTGCGAGCCGCTTCAAGCAGCGATTTGGCATGGTGATCGAGCATCACAGTTTGCTGCAATTGCTCTAGATGTTTAGACAACTCTAGCTGTTGCGATTTAACCGCCATCAGAGAATCTGCAAACGGCGGCAGCCAATTGGCTTCGATTAGAGATTCTCCTGCAAGCCCCATCATGCGATTCAGGTTATCTGCACTGACTCGCACGACTCGATCTTGAGCCGCAGCAGATTCAGCCGGACTGGGCTCTTCAGAAGACAGACTCAGCGGAGCCGCCGTTTCAGACTCGCCAACGGGAGCCGACTCAGCCAGAGCGATCGTTTCTGAACCGAACCCAGCCTTTAAAGCTTGAATCGCCGCCGTTCCTTCTGCGTTGCGAATTGCCTCGATCGTCGATCGCACCGTGTCAAACTCTGAGTCATGGTTTGCCAACCAGGTTGGTAAGTCAGCGTCGCTCACTTGGCTAAGACTCTGAAGCAAATCAACGCCTCGCAGCAGCACATCGACACGATCGCCATCTAACGTGATGGTGTGGTCTTGAGCGGCGACAAAGCAATCCTCCATCACATGGGCAAGTTGAACGGCAGCATCTAAGCCCACAATGCGAGCAGCCCCTTTAACCGAGTGAGCGGCACGCATCAACGCCTCTAATTCTTGAGCAGAGTGAGACTGAGTTTCTAGCGCCAACAACCCGTTGTTTAAGAGCGTTGCCTGGGCTTCAACTTCTAGCCGAAACAACTCCATCATTGAGCTATCTAAGAGCAGCGAAAGCGGATTCGATTCCGGTTCCTCAGAAGGGTTTGAGTCGGGCGTTTCAGCGCTGTCTATCCTCTCGTTTTGAATGGGTGAGGGAATAGTCGCTCTGTCATCGGTCACGATCGCCGCCTGCGTCTGTACTAAAGCCTCTGAGTGTTCTGCTAGCCAGTCCTCTAATGCGCCATCACTCGCGTCACTGATTTCGATCAGCAAATCTCCAGCTTGGAGAAGTCGATCGATCAACGATTCGGTCAGCGTCATTGAGCCATTCTGCACGGCAGTCAAGCGAACTTTCATGTCTTCAGACAGCGTGGCGGCAGCGTTGATTTCCACGAGTTGAGCAGATCCGGCGATCGCGTGGAGCGATCGAATCGCTGTATCTAACTCGCCCGCTTGAGACGGCTGTTCCCTTAAAATCGACAGACTTTGCTTCAAGCATTTAACCTGAGTTTCTACTTCTTGACGAAACAGATCCAGCATGGAGTGATCGCGCATAGGGTCTCCACGACTCATCACAAAACGTTGCGCTCAAGCGTGTAAAACAAGAGGTCAGCATCCAGATAATTCACTTTTTTGGTCTGCCAGTCAATAATCCCTTGGGTGTAAGATTCTCTCGCTTGCGACACGACGACAGGCACCTCTTTTAGCTTATCCGCCTGAACTCGATGAACTTGATGCACTTCATCAACCGGAAACACCCATTTGCGATCGGGCGCTCCCACCACTAAGAGCCGACTGAGAGACGAGGAATTTTCCACCGTCTTTAAACCGAGAAAATGACTCAACGAGATCAGGATCAGAATCTCACCCCGGATGTTGATCAGTCCCAACACCAGATCGTTGCTGCGATGAGGCAGTCGGTGAATCGCACCGGAACGGGTGACTTCGTTGAGCACCTTTAGAGGCAGGGCAAACTGCTCATCTCCCAGCCGAAATAGAATCACAGACGGGGTATCTCCTACCCCCTTTACAGGATGACGATCGCCCTCTGCCAGATTCAGCATTCTCACCGATTTGTCTACAGGAGCGGCGATTGCCGCTGTCCGTTCGGCAAGATAGTCGATCGGAACGTCTCGCTCTAGCAAACTGCGCCCTGCCGTGGCGTAGACCGGACAGTTGCGACAGTGAATCGCCGTCTCTAGCTGATCACAGGAGCGATCGCCCCACACGCCAATCTGATTCCAGCAGTCATCAATAGAGGTCATATCGGGACTCATACCTTGAATTGGGAAATTTCCCGCTGCAAGCCTTTAGCGGCATCATCTAGCTGAGTCAGCGCATTGTTGGTTTCCTGCAGCGATTGCACGGTTTGATAAGACGCATCACTGAGTTGCCCGATCGCTAAGCTGATCTGCTCTGCGCCGCGATATTGTTCATCCATGCGTTGGCTGACTGCCCCAAATTGCGGAGTTAACCCCTGCACATTGTTGATAAATCCAGCAATTTGTTTGCTGATATCCCCAACATCGTCAACATATTGTCTGACTTCTTTGCTAAACTTATCGACCTCCATCACGCCTTGAGACACCGATGATTGCATTCCTTTGACCATTTGTTCAATTTCGAGTGTGGCGACCGCCGACTGATCGGCAAGACGACGAATTTCTCGGGCTACGACCGCAAATCCGGCTCCATATTCTCCGGCTTTTTCGGCTTCGATCGCCGCATTCAGCGATAGCAAATTGGTTTGGTCAGCAACTTTTGTAATCGTAGTCACGACCGTATTAATATTATTTGCTTTCTCATCCATCACTTTCAATTTGGATGAGATCGAGCTAGTCGCTAGCACTAAATTTTGCATTGCGAGTTGCATCTTTTCTAGATTCATTTGGCTGTTAGAAGCAGATTCAGTCGTGGTGCGCGCTGTCTCAGCTACCCCATCCATTGATTTTGCTAACTCACCTGCCGTTGACGCAATTTGTCGAGAGGTGGCGTTGACTTCGTGCATGGATGCAACTTGCTCATTGACCGTTGCTTCCAACTCTCTGCCTGCTGCTGCAATCTGAGTAGTAGACGTGCTGATTTGAATGCCAGACTTTTGTGCCTGTGTGATTAAAGCATTCAAACTCTTAGTCATTCTTTGAAACGCAGTCAGCAACTGCCCAACTTCAGTGTTATCTCTGGTAGCGGCGATCGATTGAGTTAAATCACCATCTGCGACCTGTTGAGCCACTTGTGAAACCAAATTAATGGGACGGGCAATCTGACGATTAAGAATCCAGCCAATCAGAGCCAGCAGCAAAACCGCAAACGGCATCCCATAGAGCAGGCTGTCGAGGGTGCGTTGAGCCGATCTGTCAGCAATCTGCGATCGCGTCTGCAACAAATCTCGTTCTCCCGCTCTCAGTTGAGCTATCGTGTCTCGGATTTGATCCATCAATCGCTGTCCCTCGTTAGTCTGCACCACTTTGAGTGCAGCAGTCGATTGTCCAGATTGTTTGAGACGAATAGTCGAATCGATTTCGGCAAGCTTTTGTCTAACGAGAGGGTCTAGAGTCTGAACATAATTTTGCTGACTCGGATTATCTCTGGCGATCTGTCTGAATTCATCAATTCTTGCTTGAACCGCAGTTCGAGCTTGATTGTAGGGAGTGAGGTAGCGAGTGTCATTGGTCAGCAGATAGCCTCGTTGCCCTGTCTCTGCATCTCTGATCAGCGCCAAAATCTCGTCTAACTTACCTAGCACTTGATAGGTGTGTTTCTCTTGACGAGCGGTGGCAACAAGCTGCTCTGTGCCCCGATAGGAGACAATGCCAATGATCGAAAAGACGGTTAAGCCCAGGGTAAACCCCGCTGCGATTTGAGTGCTAATTTTCCAGCGATTTAACATGTGCCCATGCCTACCAAGACCCTCTTCTAGAGTAGCGTAGCTGGGTCATTGCCACGTCTACGATCGCGTCTATCCCCACCTCTCGAATGACTAAACTCCTAATGCTGAGTATTGAGCAACCGCTGAATGCGCTGCTTGAGAAGGGCTGCCCCTGCCCGATCGCCCTTTTGCTCTTTTAACAACGCTAAATGGGTCATTGCTTCGTAGGCATTGGGGTTGAGATAAATCGCTTTCTGGAATGCTCGCTCAGCTTGCTCCGAATGATTGAGACCTTGAAGAATTTCGCCCAACAGCACATAGGCTTGAGCATCTGTCGGATGCGCTTTTAGATAGGATTGGCACGCAGCGATCGCTTGGGTGAGATGCCCTTGATCAGCAAGTTGTTTGGCGGTTCCAAGTTCTAAACTGGGAGCAGACAGAGGAATCGGAGTCTTGAGAACGGGATGAGCGATCGGCAGTGGACGATCGACAGCGCGAGTTTGTTTCTGGTAGCCAAATGCAAAGGGGTGACGAATTGACGCAAAGTGTTGAGCGGTGACTTGCGACGTTTCGGGTGCTCCCACAAACAATAAACCCGATGGGGCTAACGCGTGATCTAGCGTCTGAATGAGCTGATTTCGAGAGTCTCGATCGAGATAAATCAGCAGATTGCGGCAAAAAATGACGTGATAGGCTTCCTGCGATAGGAGACCAGGAGCGAGAAGATTTCCCTGTCGAAAGGTTGTGGTATCACGCACAAATGGGCGAATCTCTTGCCCGTTGGCGATGGGTTGAAAGTAGCGCGACTGCTCAGGCAACCCGCCACCCCGAAATGAGGTTTTTCGATAAATTCCCTGGGTTGCTTTGAGAAGGGCACGTTTGCTAATATCCACCGCATCAATGTGAAATTGAGCCGAAGTCAGCCCAGTGTTGAGCAGCGTGATGGCGATCGAGTAAGGCTCTTCTCCTGTTGAGCAGGGTGCGCTGAGAACCTGAAGCACACGTTTGGGATAGGCAACCCTCCATTGAGTGACGAATTGACTGAGATAGACAAAGGGTTCGCGATCGCGAAAAAACCAGGTTTCGGGCACGACAACCGTTTCGATCAGAGTTTCTAGCTCTTGAGGTGAGGTTTGTAAGTGCAAAAAATAAGCGGCTCGATCGGGCAATCCACAGCTTAATCGCCGTTGTTCGACTGCGTGGGTGATTGTTCTCGACCCAATGCTGTCAGCATCTAGCCCAATTCTCTGCCTCAATAGAGTCTCAATCGCGTCTTGTGCCATTTGTCTCAACGCCTTCTCGAATAAACAGAGACGCAGAGTGGGCATCTGGCACTAAATGCTGCCAGTGAATCTGTTGAATCATGCCCTTCTCATCCATAAATAGAGTTCCTAAATAGGGTGCACTGCTTTTCTGAGTTGTTTGTGTTTCAAAGTCAGGTCGATTAAGGGTTTCGGTCATGCGTTCTGCCATCAGTCCCAACCACTGCTGAGTTCCGTCATTACTAGAATAGCGAACGATCATGATGCGTGTGCTGAAACGGGAACGACAATCAGTGTGGTGAAGGAGTCGGCATAAATCAACAACAGGAACTAAGTCGCCTCGATAATTAAACACCCCTGCAACATAATCGGGAACCTGATTGAGAGGTCTTAGCGCTACGATCGGAATCACCTCGACTACTTGAGCGCTATCGATGGCATAAAGATGATCGCCAGCTTGAAACAAGAGCATTAGCATAAGTCAAGTTACTTGATAGGTCACTCGTTCTAGAGGTCGTTGATTTGGGTTCGCGATCGCCCCTTAAGAATTCTGCTTGATATATCTTCAACGCTAAAAATTAAATTTCAAAAATAGATTGGATACGTTTGCGAATTTGGTGAAATGGGGTCTCTTCTTTAGGAGTAGCCCCGATCGTGATTCCCAAACTCTCTAAGGCTTCTTGACGATCAGATAGCTCTTCGGCAATCTTGTCGGCTAACCCTTGATGATTTTTTAACAAGCTTTGCAGATTACTATGGTCAACCACAAACAAAACGGTGTCTTCTAGAGTTCGTAGGGTGGCAGTGCGGGGAGTGCCCATCAACAAGGACATCTCACCAATAAACTCACCCGCTCTGCGAATGGCAACCTGTTTTGAGATCGATTCAACAAACACTTCGACCGAGCCTGACAAGATGATATAAAACGAGTCACCGGGGTCAGACTCTCGACAAATAGTCTCTCCGATCGCCAGTTTTTTACGATAGCCTTTCTCAATTACCTGCCGTAGCTCAATCTCACTACACTGCCGAAAATAGCTGACTTTTTGTAGCAGATCGCGCAGCATCAAGCCTCCGAGCGGGGCTTCAACCTGTTTTGCCGATCCATTAATCTGCTGGGTGGTTTGCAGCCGAGCCGCCAAAGAAGGCAAATTCTCGATCGTTAAACTAGGTGCCGTTCTCTGAGCAATGGCACGATCGCGACATTCTGCCTCAATGAGGAATCGTAGGGCGCTTTTGATCGAGTCCATTTCGATCGGGCTGCTAATCCAAACCATGAGATCGAACTTCAATGCGTCGTTTTCAATTCCTTTAAAGTAGACCTCTGGGGATGGAGACGACAAAACTTTCGGCTCTTGGCGGGCGGCTGCTAGCAACGCTTCTAACACGGTCAGCGAGTCATTTTCTTCAGCAACCCGCACCGGAATCTCAATCCGACATTTGGGGTCGCGATAGCTCCAATTGACAACATTGTGGTCAAGAAATCGGCTGTTGGGCACAATCACAAACACCCCGTTGATAGTGCGAATGGTGGTCGATCGAATCGCAATGCCTTCGACTGTTCCGGCAAGATCATCGACCTCGATATAATCGCCCACTCTAATCGGTTGTTCAAAGAGCAGGGTTAAACCGCTAATAAATTGACTCGACAGGTTTTGTAGCCCAATACCGACTCCGATCCCGATCGCACCTGCAAACACCGCCAGTGAACTCAGATCAATCCCAGCGGTTTCAAGGACTACAAAAAATCCAATCACCGTAATGATATAGCTAGTAATGGCTGACAGTGACTCTCGCGTACCAATTTCTAGCTTAAAGCCTGGTAAAATCCGTTGCCTTAGCAGTTGCTTGACTGTGTTTGCAAAAATTAAAACGAAGATCACCCGAACAATCAGTTCAGTGACTAAGCTAAGGGAAAAATTCTCTCCTGCAAACGTGAATAAACTGCTGTTAAACGTGTTTAATAAAACGTGAAGAATCTGTTTAACTTGCACCATTATCCAGTTGAAAGCGGATTGCAACTCCATCGTTAAGGACTCCCAGCGATCGCTTTCAATAATCCATCAATGCTCCCGCCGCTACTTTAATAATTATGTCTATTGATGGATGAAAACTTTAGATAGAAGTGAATGCTTCTAAGCGGTTGTAATATTGCGAAGTGATGCGAAAATGCTATCACAGTTTGTAATTTCATAGTTGTAAAAAGTGGCTACTAAAGCGCATTCTAAACCTGTTGCCAATTCCCTTCTCTTAAATCTCACGACGGGCGGCACGATGGGTCTTTTGACCGTGATCACAAGCGTCTCGTTTGCCTCTGTCATCTTCTCTGGAGACTTTTCAAGTGCGCTGCCGTTTGGTACAGGTCTTCTGCTATTTAGTGCCACTGTAGTAAGCGCGATCGTGACGACCTTCAGCGCTTATCCTGCTATCGTCGGCACAGTTTCAGAGCCAAGTATTCCTGTCCTGATTCTGGTTGCCCGACAAATTCTTGACCAGATGCCCAATGCTTCGCCTGAAGATAAATTGTTAACGCTCACGGCAACGATCGTGCTGAATGCAGTTGCAGGGGGCATTATTTTTACGTTGTTGGGGCAGTTTAAGTTAGGGGGCTTTGTTCGCTATATTCCGTACCCAATCGTGGGTGGCTTTCTCGCAGGAACCGGGGTGCTGCTAGTGCAAGGAGCACTGCACTCGATCGCAGGGCTAGATTTTCATCACTTAACCCTTGCTGCATTTGTGCAACCTGACGTATTGCTGCAGTGGGTGCCCGCGCTGATTTTTGCAGTGGCGATGTTTGCGCTTCCTCAACTGGTCGATCATTTTTTAGTCATCCCCGGCATTATTGCGCTAGCGATTGTGCTGTTTTATATTGCCTTGGCGATGACGGGTACCTCGATCGGGCAGGCGACCGATCGCAGTTTGCTTCTAGAAACGCTTCCCTCTGGCAGCCTTTACCGCTTCACGACGCTTCCGGCGCTGACTCAGGCAAATTGGGGCATTGTTGTGCAGCAGGTGCCGAGTTTAGCCGCACTCTGGCTGGTTGAGTCAATGGCGCTGCTGCTCAACGCCAGCGGAATCGAACTCGCTGCTTCTCGTGATCTCGACCTCAATCATGAACTCAAAGTGGCGGGGGCAGCCTCGATCGCATCCGGTTTGGGGGGCGGCATTGGTGGGTTTGCTAGTTCGGGAGAAAACACCTTAGTTCATCATCTAGGGGGCACCCGACGCATCGTTGGCTGGACAATTACTGGCATCTGTTTAGCGATGCTGTTAGGAGGCGCATCTCTGCTGTCCCTGGTTCCTAAATTTATTTTGGTTGGCATTCCCCTACTGCTCGGATTGGAGTTCTTTTATGAATGGCTCTATCGGGCGTGGTTCAAATTTTCGAGATCGGACTATGCGATTATCGTGCTGATTGTAGTGGTGACAGGCAGCGTCGGCTATCTGCAAGGGATTAGCGTCGGGTTGCTTGCCGCGATCGTGCTGTTTGTGGTCAATTACAGTCAGTTGTCGGTTACAAAGCGCGCCGGGTCGGGTGCATTTCAGCGGAGCAATGTGCTGCGAAGCTCTGAAGAACTAGATATCTTAGACACTCAAGGCGAAGGGATTTACATTTTAGAACTGCAGGGACTGATCTTTTTCGGCACCGCAAACAAACTGCTGACTGAGATCCGCGATCGCCTCGATCATCCGACCGCGATCGACGTTCGCCATGTGATTCTAGACTTTCGACTCGTGAGCGGGTTAGATGCTTCTGCTGTCCTCAGTTTTGCCAAACTTAAGCAAGTTGCCACCTCAAAAGGGGTGCATCTAGTGTTTACCGATCTGTCTCACGACGCGATGCAGCGCCTGAAACAAGGGGATTGCCTCGAAGCGGATGACCCATATTGTCACGTCTTCGCCGATTTAGACCGAGGGCTTGAATGGTGTGAACAGCAAATTCTCACAGAGAGTAACGTGAGTGAGCTAGAAGCCCGATCGCTCTCTGACCATCTCAAAGCAGGGTTTTCAGATCCCCTTCAGGTCGATCGCTTGATGAGTCGGCTTGAGTCTCATCTCTTTGCTGAAGGAGACTACTTATTTCATCAAGGCGACCCCTTTAATGGCTTATATTTTGTAGGGTCTGGACAGGTGAGTGTAGTGCTCAACTTAGACGAGGGGCAAACGAAACGCCTTCGCACTTACACGGTAGGAAATGCGATCGGGGAAATGGGTCTTTACCGGAAAATGATTCGTATGGCATCAGTGGTCGCTGATAAGCCCAGCACAATCTATTTCTTGCCTACTGAATCATTTGAACAGATTGAAGCGTCTGATCCACTATTAGCCTCAAATATTCATCGATTTGTGGTGAATCTTTTGGCAGAGCGTCTTCAACACCGTGAGCAAGAGCTGAAGAATCTGTTGCAGTCGTCTTAACGGTGTGGTTGAGTGGCAGCAACTATGCTCCAAGAGCCAAAGCGATCAATAGGCGATGTCAATCCGAATCGGTTGATTGACTATCTGCATATTGTTTCTATTGAGCAGTTTCAGAGAGTATTCTGTTAGCAACGGCGTTGCTGAATCGATCTATGAAGCACAGATTTTACCCTCACCTTAGCCCTCTCCCAACAAGAGAGGGGACAAGAGTTCTGGCTCCTGTTGGGAGAGGGCTTCGACCCACTTCGTGAGGAGGGCATTTCATCTCTGCATTCAGCAACGCCTTAGCAACTTCAAGCGTGCCCGTTGCAATAACTCTGGTGATGACGATCGGGCTGAACTCAAGCCGCCACGGTTTTAACGATCAAGATATCGCTCAAGCTCAAAAAACTCAAGCAGTGACTCCAGCGATTCGGTTTCAGCCGTTGGTGTAGTGGCTTCGATCGCTTGAATAGTGCTCGGATTCAAATATTGAAACACGCTGTGAGCCAGCGTCTCGATCGTACTGTCTGGAAATCCTACTAACTCGGACTCGAACCGCTTAGCCCGACTTTTAGCAAAGTTGACTTGAAACCGACAACGCTTTAGTAAACGCTGCCGAATAGTTTGATAAAGCGCTGAATTGTTTGACTCTAAACCATAAATACTTCTGTCTAAAAGCAGCGGAATCACGTCCAGATTTTCTTCTAAAAACAGCAGGCTTCCTTCCTGGTTATAGGCTTCGATGCCATCAATTCCTAATGCGCCGATATCTGCTAGGGCAAGAATGCGTGCCACGATCGAGGGAGAATGCTGCACATCGTATAAGTCAGCCTGATAAATTGCTTGCTCGGTTAGGTCATAGGTGCAAATTGTCGCCTCGATCGCCTCTTGAATAATTGCAATATCCCAATCAGTCAACCGTGCCGGACTTTCAGGATTGTGGTTTTGCAACTGCTGATTGAGTGCGTTGATGTAATCTGCTAATCGCTCAAAACTTGCTCGTTCACTAACACCAGATTCTCGCTGTCGCGCTGCATGGAGATCAGATTGGTCAACAAACACTTGAATCATATCGTGAGCAGCAATGGATAAGTCAAGCAGTAACTCGATGCGTGACAGGTCGATCGAGGGTTCACCTGGCTGTAACTGTGCCTCCCACGCTGGAGCGATAGCTTGCAAAATCAGAGTTGATCGCCGCCAAACGTTTTCTAGATGCTCCCGATTATGATAATAAAGCTGCTTCTCAACAACTTCTCGATCAAATTCCTGCAACACGAACGCTTTAATTTGGGCAACGCTCTCATCAATACTTCGAGGTAAGTTTGATGAACTGTATAAGTAATAGAAAGGCGATTTTGAAGAGTCTCGATTCATAAACGCATGAAACGCTTGTGTGATCATAGCGTTTTCTCAAGAGGCAGAGAGCATTAATTTTGCTGCCCTACGATCGAGTGCTGACGACCATTTTTAGATGACTTGGGGGCGCGATCGTTAACCCTCGACGCACAGGTTTAATCGGCTTGCGATCAACTAAATCTATGTCGAATTGTGAGAGCAGCGTGACTAAGACTAGCTTCATCTCAAACAGCGCAAAGGCTGACCCGATGCAGCGACGATCACCGCCACCAAATGGCAGATATTCATAGGGTGAAAACTGCCGCTCTAGAAATCGTTCGGGTCTAAATTGTTTAGGATGTGGGTAAACATCAGGACGCTGATGAGCCAGGTAAATTGATGGCAACAAAATCGTTCCCGGCTTGAGCGAGTAGCCCATTAAACTCATCGGTTGCTTGACGACGCGCGGAAAGGCATTGATCGCGATCGGATAAAGTCTCAAGGTTTCTTGGCAGACAGCGCTCAAATAGGGGAGACGTGCGATCGTCATAGGGTCATCGTCAAGACTAAGACGATCTAGTTCCGCTCTTAGTTTGCTGCGAACGTCTGGTAGTTGAGCGATCCAGTAAAGTGCCCACACTAAGGCAGACGCAGTAGTTTCGTGACCCGCAAACAGCAGCGTCATCAACTCGTCTTGCAGTTCAGCATTGCTCATCGGCTGTCCAGTTTCGTCTTGTGCGGCGATGAGCAATGCCAAAATGTCGGTGCGATCGGGGTCAGGGTGAGCGCGGCGAGCGTCAATTTCTTCGGTCAGCAACTGCTTGATTTGCTGTTTTTGGCGCAAAAAACGTCCCCACGGACTCCAAGCTCCCCAGTCTTTTTGTAGAATCTGATAATAAAGCAACATAAAGCCCGCTGCCGAGCCGAATGCTTCTAGCATTTCGACTAATACATTTTGCAATTTCTCATAGCGGTTACCTTCGTGTAGCCCAAACACGGCGCTGAGAATGACCCGTAGTGAGATCTCCTGCATTGCAGGACGCACTACAAAAGGCTGACTGGGAACCCATTGACAGCTAATTTGCTGCGTGATGTTCTGAATTAACGACCCATACGATCGCATTCGATCGCCATGAAACGGAGGCATTAAAAGCTGTCTCTGACGCTGGTGGCGTTTGCCGTCTAGCAAAATCATTGAATTCACGCCGAGCAATGGCTCTAAAATCTGATTGCCTTCTGCTGAGCTAACCTGGTCGGGTTTGGCAGTGAAAATTGCTTCTAGCGCATCAGGGCTACTGAAGTAAAGCAACGGAGGCATCTGTTGCCCTAACGCTCGATAGGTGTCGCCGTAAGCCCGAGCGCGAGCATCTAAACTTTCAAGGGGGCGCAAAATCCATTGCAGGGTTTGCAGCCAAGGGGGAGTTTGGGGTCCGTTGGGTAATTGCATACGTGTGAATCCCGCGTGTGTCTGTCTCTTGATCATCAACGATCTGTTGCGACACGGCAAGGCTCATGACTGTCATGCGATCGCACGTCTCGAATTTCTCTTCTAAGGAATGCAAAACTTTGCATCCCTTGAGTAGTTATTCAATCATTGCTGTGCTCAAGCAGTTTAATGTTTGCGTGTACGCGCTTAAACCGGGGCGATTTGGAGGGATTCGCACACACCTATTCATGATCTTGCTCAATGCGGGCAACACCCGTTTTGGGATAATAATTTGCCAAAATTTGATGATAAGAATAGCCATGTTCCGCCAGGTTTAACGCTCCTAGTTGGCTCATCCCCTTTCCCTGAAATGCCTCTGCCACAATGTCATCAGACGCTGCATAAAGTGACTCTACAATGCCGCCGCGATAGCTCACAAACTCTCCTGCCGTTGCATCCACCGCTTGCTGAGTCCGATCAGCTTCTCTCGAAATGCCGCTATAGACTTGATAATATTCATCGGCTCCCATTTGATAGAGCGCGTTCACAGGTTTGAAATAATACGTCAGCGCGTACGATCGAGCCGCCACCGACTGAGCTTTAAGGGCATCCATGTGCCAACTGGGAGACACTTCACTACCAACTACGCTAGAAAGATAGTGCCGCAAGTTGACATAATTCACGACCCAAATTCGCCCTTTCTGCGAAGCCAGCAAGAACTTGCCTCGATAGGGTTTATTGCCCAAATACAACACGCCTCCTGCTGCGGGTTCTACCCAAACCAATGCCGGAATTTGCCATGCGCCTAGACTGCCTGCTTGTGCTGTATATGCCGTTCCTGCCGCAAGTGAGTGTAGAGAACGTCCTTTCTCATCGGTCACATCAGCCCCGGTAGATGAGCCGATCGAGACACTGCCTAGTCCGATCGCGATTCCCACCCGCATCTCCACAAACGAATCCACTGTCGCAGTAGATGCCGCAAACGCTGCTTTTGCCTGTGCATTAATCGCAGCCTGCTCTTTTGTAAACGTCGCCGGATTTACCGGGGTCAATGCAGGGCTGGGTTTTGGTGAAGTTGAAGCTTTAGGTTGAGGAGATTTAGACGGGACAGGAAGCGGAACTGAGGAGATTGGAGACGGCAACACAGTCCGGTTCACTAGAGGTGTAGGCTGTTGCGTCTGTTGATTTAGCGCTAATCCCGCTAGGGGAATGAATCCCAATAAGGGCAATAGTAGCCAGGGTCGTTGCTGAAACCACTTGAGAAGTTGCTGTCCTGTCATAAGTTTGATATCTAAGCTGAGTCACTAGGAAGAGCTTCTTAAATGACCTCCACCCTCAGATCGTAGATTACCGGAAAATCGTCTAATGAATTGGACGATCGCCACCTCCTGTTCAATCTCATTGAGGGTAAATTCCCTGCTTCTTGGGGTGGAAGAAATGCTAAAAAGGGCTATTTCATACTTCATCCGCTCACGGCGAAGCCTTTGATTAGCGACCAAAAACTGCCGTTGAGAGAATGTCTGAGAAGTCTATTGAACTACGTTTTATCCACAGTGGAATCAGCCTTTCAGATGTTGCGCCTCGACGAAAGAATATAGGCTTTAGATCTCTCAGCTACCTTTTAAGACATCTTTTGAAAGTCAAACGGATAAAGTCGAGCTGAAACTTAGCAAGATAAGGAATAATTCTTCACAATGGAGTTTTCTTTTAAAGGATATATTCTTACGCAAGAGCAAGACCCTACCTTTTAGATACGTCACGCGATGTGCAACTAATTTGCCCTCACCCCCAACCCCTCTCCCGCAGGCGAGGGGCGCTAGAAATCTTGTTCCCTCTCCTGGAAGTGAGGGCAGTCTTTGCAGGTGTTTTAGGAAAGTCGCACATCGCGTTGTGTCTATCTCAACAATCAAAATAGAGGTTTCATGATTAATAAAAAGGTTTTTTCTGTGTTAGGAACCATTGCTGTAATTACTGTGATTACTCCTTGGTTAAATGGAAGCAAGGTAGCTAGTCAGGAATTGTCGTCAGAACAGCAGATTCAGAATCAAACAAGGGCATTGGAAGGAAGCTGGCGTAGTGTAGTGACTCCCGCGCCCGAGAGTGGTGCACCACCGTTTAACGCTTACCTCACCTTTATCAGAGGTGGAAGTTTGATTCAATCTAGCAGCGATTCGCTAGAAGAAGGTCGTCCTGGTCATGGAGCATGGATTAGAACCGGACCCCGGAAATTTACTGCTACCTTTGAGAAGACTATCTCCTTCAATCCCATTACTAAGACGCAGGGATTCTTCATCCTTAGCTTTACGGAAAATATTAAGCTTATGGGAGACACTTACAAGGGTGTTGGTCAAGTCAAGATTTGCGATGCGGCTGGGCAAGAGTGTACACCTTTAGGGTTAGCGACCACTGTGAGCCAACGCTTGAAGATTGATTCGCCTCATTAGTCAGCGATATCTAAGACTCGCGCATGGACAATTTTAGAATAGACCTCTTGCAAAAGTCTCTGCCCTTACCCTAAGTCCCTCTTCCACATTTGGGAGAGGGACTTTGAAATCTACCTCCCCTTCTCCTTAATTCTAAGATATAAGAATTGGGGGATGGGGGCATCTTCGGACTTTTGCAAGAAGTTTAATGATGTAGGATCTTCCACCTGATCTCTTCTACGTTATGTCCAATACAAAACTTGGGCTTGAGGAAACCGATCGTGGATCTGCCCTTCAAAAAACTGGCGCATCGTCTTCATGGTGGTGGAGTCATAAACATACTTGGTGCCGCCAAATTTATTGCGCTTAACAACTCGCTTCGACTCATCCATCTCTAGCTTGCTATTGGGATACCACGACTGCAGCACCTCTTTAGATTCGGGTGTAAAGCGATGGGAGATCAGCTCAAACGTCAAATCGCACTCGAAGTCTAATGCTGCGCTAATCGCATCGAATAAACGATCGTAATGCTCTTCCCAATCCTCGATCGGCATAATCGGCGCAATCACCAACCCTACTGGGTAGCCACCACCCCCTTGTGCGCGGGGCAATGCCAGCTTCCGCAATGCCTGAAGTCGATTGGCAACCGATGCTGTACCGCCTTCAAGACGATCGCTAATCGGAGCAGCATTTACACTAAATCGACCCCGAGTATGACCATTGTGCGGCAGATCCAGCAACTCATCCACGCCATCAAATTTCGACACCCAGCGCAGATAGCCCTCATCACGAGTGCCAAAATAACGAATGCACTCCGCTAAACTGCCTGTCAGATGCTCAATGCCCAACGGGTCCGTGTAGCAACTCACCTCAAACGAAGTCTGCTTTCCGGGCTGCTCATAGTTCTTTAGATTTTGCAACGTCTGAGGCAGATTGGCAAATGCTCGAATCACAGGCGGACCAGACAGACTTCCTGCTAGATAACAATATTGACAGTGAGCCGGACACCCCTCAGCCAAGTGAAACTGCCAATCAGCCGACGGAGGAATCGGACTCAGCTTTAAGCTGCTCGGCGGCGCATTCACCACCGCTAACGTGCGTTTAGAAATTGCATAAGTTTCGCGCTCAGTCTCGCCGCGTAGACCTGTGAGCCGATTTTTAGGTAATAGTTCAACGGGCAACCCTAGCGCTGTAACTCGCGAAAGGATTTGCTGACCCCACAGCTCATCTAAGGCTGCTGGTGTAAAAAGAACTTGCTCAGGCATCCACAACCGCGTTTTGGACGTTGCTTGGGGGGGAGAAATGGGGGAAACGATCGAACTTAACAATCTTTCTGCTCCAACTGAGTTCTATTCCTTATTATCGCTCTGATTGAAAAGCCGAAAAACCTGTCCTTAAGCGGATTTCACGACTTTCAGAGGTGGGTTTTCTTCTCTTTCCAAAGCCCCATCAAATCTACCTCTTTGGAAAGGTGAGTCGTCTCAAAAACTGAGGTTAACTGAAGTCAGAAAGCCGTGAGAAACGCTTCTAACCTCACGGGTTTATTTAGAAATCGGAGGACAAGAACATGGCGATCGTAAGATTTGATCCATTTCGCGATCTCGATGTCATGCAACGACAGATGAATCGATTGTTTGAACAAATGATGTCTTACGGCGGCGGCAATGAAGCTCAGAGTGATGTGACTGGCTTTAACTTTGTGCCTGCGGCAGAGATTCATGAAACGCCCGAACAGATTCACATCAAAATGGAGCTTCCGGGCATTGACCCTAATGATTTGGATGTCAAAGTTACAGCAGAAGCCGTGGCGATTCGAGGCGAACGCAAATCAGAAGTCAAGCAAGATGACAAAGGAGTGCGGCGATCGGAGTTTCGCTACGGCACATTTCAACGGGTGATTCCGCTACCTGCTCGCATTCAAAACGATCAAGTACAAGCCGACTTTAAGCACGGCGTTTTGAGTTTGACGTTGCCCAAAGCTGAGGAAGAAAAAAATCGAGTTGTGACCGTTCGGTTAAGTGGACAAAGCCAACCCCAGGTTGAGCAACAACCGTCTCAATCTAATGGGCAACTTCAACCAGAACAACCCCAAACTGTAGCCAGCTAACCCCGCGTGAGTTTGATGAGTTTTTTGCTGCGTGGTTCCGCCCTTCAGCCCCCTCAATCCCCCATGCTTGGCAGGGCTAATTTAAGGTCGAGAAAGAAAATCTATACCCTTTATCTTGCGTCGAGGCATCATTTGATGCTGAACGAAGACTCAAGCCTGTGGATTTTATCTGGTGACAACTAATCAGCCCTGCCATGCTTGGGAACTTGAAAATAAGAGTTCCAGTTCAAAGTCCCCAATTTTGGGGGATTCCCGGATCTTCGACCGCAGCGAGTGACTTTTGTCGAACTGACGTTAACCCCATTGAAGCGGAGCATTTGGCAACCCAATCCTCAAAGCTGCTCAGCAAATGCTTCGCCCGTCTTCTAAACGCTGCGAGTCAGCCGTTTCCAAACCTGCTTGAGTGCACGGTTGACGAGAATCTTTTCGGCGATCGTGCAATCTCTTTTGTTTAAGAGCGGTGCCACCCGTTGAGCGTCGGCGATCGTGATTCCATAGCCCATTAGCTCAGTCTCATAAGCTTTGTCCCAGACTGCCCTAACGGGATCTTTGCCGATCGCTAACCACTCTAAATATTCTGTATCAGACATACCTAAATCGACAATTAAGGGCTGACTATTTACCAAAGTTTTTCTCTCAGCTAAATTTGTTATGAGATAGCATATCAGGTCAGGAGGTAAACTTTAGTTGTTCTAAAGAACAAAAAGAGCGACTGTCATCCCTCTCTAGGAGTAGGTTACAGTTTTAACCTCAAACTGTTGCTTTAAATACTTAACGAAGTCATCTGCTCTAACCTTCGTTTTGACTGCGTTGATATCGCTCCCTTTTCTGTTGGCTGATCTGTCTTCTACGGTAAAAAAATGTGACCCCGCTTATCCAAGCCTTTGCATTCCCTCTCCACCGCCTGATCTCGATTGCAAAGATATTTCTTATCGCAACTTTAAAGTGTTGTCACCTGACCCGCATCGGTTCGATGGTGACAAAGACGGCATCGGCTGTGAGAAAAAATAATGTAGAGACATTTTGGTGGAACGTCTCCACGACATCGGATAAATGTATGGTTCAATTGCATTTATTCAAACATTTTCACCAACGTCGAATAATTTCCCCCAATTCCTGAAGATTCAGATAGTCCACGATGAAGCTTTTTCGGAGCAAATCAGGTGGAATAAATTCGTCATATTTTTGAAGTTTAGGGACTTCATCCGAGTCAAGCAGTTCGTCAGTATTGATGGTTTTGTCGTCTAGCTGCGACTCGCTCCAAGCTGCTCCAAACGATCGCAGTTCATACTCCAGACTTTCTACTTTGCATTTACCGAGGCGGACGATCATAAAATAGGGCGATCGTGCCGTAATGCTTTTTAGACCCAACGCGCCTTTGCAGTAGAACCTCAAAAACCGTTCCAAGGTGCGAAATGCAGTTGTGCCTGCCCAGGGAAAAATGCAGCAAAGTTCCTCATCTAACAGCACGATCGGGTCATTTAACAATCCGTTATTGCGTGCCCTCTCTCGTGCAGTTTGAAGCCGTGCTTGTGCGCCCTCTTGCAAATAGGAATAGGGTGTATTTTCTAAAAGAATTTGCCGCATTCGTTGCAGCACTCGGGTGTGAATCTCTCCCGCACTGCCTCGCCAAGAACTTGATGTTGCTGACTTTTGGCTGATTTGCACCGCAATTACTTTTCTCTTCGAGTCTACTTCCAGCACGTCCCATACCCGCCCTGCTAGCGAGATGCGATCGCCCTCACTCGGCGGCACTACAATGCTTCCGATCGCTTTACTATCTTCCTTGACAGCATAGTCTTCAACATCGGGAAAAATTGCATAAAACTTGAAGTTTCGAGCGATTTTTTCACCTTGCAATCCAATAATCAGTCCGCCCTCAAGGGTTTTCTCAATTTGATCAATCTCAATGAGATGCCGCAATAGCTGACGGAAATCAGCTTGTGAGATGGCTTGAAATGGCGGAAGTGTCAATACTTGTTCAGCCAGCGCTGATGGTGAAAGCTCTCCTTGGGATGCCAACACGCTCATTGTTTGGTGATAGAGCAAACTGAACGGATAGTGCATCGATCGTGTCGGCTCAATCCATTTCTCCTCAAGATAAAGCTGAATCACAGCAATGGACTGCAAAAGCTGCCAGGGCACCTGTTCGGGCAACAATTCCTCACCTGTGAGTCGGTCTTCTGCACAGACAAACCGCATCTCAGCCGCTCCGCCTCGTCTGCCCGATCGCCCCAATCGCTGCAAAAAACTCGCGACCGATGACGGTGCTTCGAGTTGAATGACGCGATCGAGTTGCCCTAAATCAATGCCCATTTCAAAGGTTACGGTTGCGGCGGTTACGGCGGGCGTATCTGGTTTTCGCATCGCGGTTTCGGCGGTTTCTCGCAGTGAAGCTGAAATGCTGCCGTGATGAACGTGATAAATATCAGGAAAACCCTTAGCGCGAGCAATATCTCGCAGTGCGGCGATCGCGTCTTCAGCCGCAGTGCGTCCGTTAGCAAAAATCAGGCATTTGCGACCCTGACTTTGATTAAACAGATGCAAATGATAAGGATTAAACGCTGAATCTTTTGTTTCTCCGATCGCTCTCACGACCAAGCCCGGATTATAAAAATGCTCTAACGAAAGCTGAATCGTTCGCTGCCCACCATCAATCTGGGGAGTGCTGACTGCGCGAGATGTACCCGATCGTAGCCACTCTTCTGCCAAACCATAATCTCCGAGCGTAGCTGACAGCCCAATGCGGCGAGGCTGATTGTGAGTGAGTTTAGCAAGACGAGACAACTGACAGAGAATTTGAGCGCCTCGATCGCTGCCGATGAAGGCATGAATCTCATCAATGATGACAAATCGCAGATCACCAAAGACTCGATCAAGATCAGCCCGTTTGTTAATCAGCAAGCTTTCTAATGACTCTGGCGTAATTTGCAAGATACCTCGTGGGTGGGTAAGTAGCTTCTTCTTACGGCTTTGAGTCACATCTCCATGCCACGCCCACACGGGAATATCCGCATACTTTAAAAGATCACTCAAGCGATCGAACTGGTCATTAATTAGTGCCTTAATCGGACTGATATACATGGCTCCGATCGACTCAGGAGGATTCTCATGCAATCGCGTCAACACAGGCAGAAAGGCGGCTTCTGTCTTTCCAGATGCCGTTCCGGCTGCGATCAGTAAGTGATCATCTGTCTCAAATACAACACGACAGGCTTCAACTTGAGCCTGTCTTAGATCAGTCCAACCATTGCTGTAGATATACTCTTGAATAAACGAAGCGAGATGCTGAAAAGGACTCTGCATAAACACCAATCACTCAATGTAACTCATGAAGTGCAACAAAAAATTTCTAGTGAGCAGCACAATACACATTGCAATCTTGAACATGAGAAATCAATAATATAAAACTAACCGCGCGTAAAGCTATCGATTGCTAAGGTTAATTCATATTTCGCACTGCACAATCCCTGAGAATAGTAGGCTCAGTCCATTCTATGCTCACGTTCTCGTTCTACTCGGCATTCTTCTGTTGAAATAGAAATCTATCTTCCGAAAGATTGGAGATCACCCATTGTTAGATAATCTGCAAAAAGTTCATCAAGTCTAAAAAGAATTATGACTCCTAGCCAATCTCTCAAGATGATTGATTTGCGCTAGGGTGCATAAGGCATCGCCCCCTGGATACTCTAGATAATTACGGAGATAGACACGATGTTAAAGAAAATCGCTACAGCAACGAGCGTATTCGCAATTCTGTCAGGTTATGCCCTTCCTGGCGGCGCTCAATCAATCTACAACGAGCCTACCAAAACTCCTACGGTTGCCCCCTCTACAGAGATGCAGCCAACGGTGCAGCCTTCTACAGCACCTTCTACCGAAACTCAACCGCTTTCTCCTTCCTCGGCACCTACAACTCCCACGCCCGAGGTGGCTCCGGTCACGCCCGAAATGACTCCTACAACTCCCACGCCCGAGGTGGCTCCGGTCACGCCCGAGATGACTCCTACAAAGCCCTCACCTGAGATGCAAGTTCCCTCCACCCCTGCACCCTCAACCGAAACTCAACCTGCAGTTCCGTCTACTTCGACTCCAACAGTCATGCCGTCTGCTGAAGTAAAGCCGATGGACATGACAGCAAAAACCGCGGTGCTGAAAGAAGAAACTATCACAGGCATTAAAGAAGTTTCGCTCCCAACTCCGCCAACCATGCCTGCATTCTTTACACTACCGATCGAGCTACGTGTTCTTAAAGATGCGTCCATTACTAGCAACACACCGATCACTGATAAGAGTGCTCGTGACCTTACAGCCTGGGCAAGTGCCATCAGAGCGTGTGCGATGGATAAACCCGCGTTTGTTCGCGTTGTGGGCGATCAGCAAGTGCCTTTTATGATCAACGGCACTGAAGGAAAAATCAGAATGAACGCAAACGACAAGCCTGTTTGCAGCGCTTAGTCCTTCTGGAAATGTTAATTGTGAGGAAGTCGATCGCGATTGGCTTCCTCATTTTTTAGCTGACCACCTTTTAAGCCCATGTCTTTGTACATACACCTTTCGCTCAGTACAGGTGCGTCAAGCGCCCCATCTGACCTAACGACCTCTACGCTTCACAGCGTGAATTCTGCAAATTCTCCATTCGGCTCCGTTTTGGGAGCCTTGACCACTCGACTTACCTGAAAATCTGAACGCTGTAAAAGCTGACTGAATGATAATTGCGGATTTTGATGCAGAATATTCAGCACGCTCATAAAATCCCGCACGATCTCGCCGGGGGTCAATAACTTGTCTGCACCGACTCGATCGCTAACCATGCGCAAAAATTCATTCATCTCTTGAGATGAAAGCTGTTTACTGCTGTCATGGTGATTTTGGTGCATCTCAGCTAATCGTTGCAGCAATTGCAGAATATCAGCTTGGCTCAAAGGCTCTAGGCGTAGAACAGGAGCGATCGTATCAACCATGCCACTCTGACTCACCAATGCACTTTGAGCCGTGCGCCGTTGCCATGCCGGGTCACTATAAAGCCCCCGTCGTGGGTCTTCTAGAAATTGCGGAGTTCCTCCAATTACGATCCCCAAGTGAGCCACTCTGCCCTGCATGACATCATTAAACATTGCCAGCAGCTTGTCATAGTTGTTTTGACGAGACACGGTTGTTGAGATTTTCAATAGATGGATCACCTCATCTAGCACAATGACCAACCCTTTATAGCCAATGTCTGTCACAAACCGAGCTAGCAGCTTGAGGTAGTCATACCAGGTGTCATCGTCGATGATGACCCGCACTCCTAGTGCCGCCTTTGCCTCTGTCTTGGTCGAAAACTCTCCTCGCAGCCAACGCAATGCCGACTCTTTTCTGAAATCGTTATCTGTGCGATAACCCGACCAATAGGCAATAATCACAGTCGCAAACTCAAACCCGTTGACCAAATCGGTCACATCTTGCGTGACTTCTCTAATCTTGGCTTCTACTTGCGTATCAAACCCGTCATCGTTGGACTTCAAACCTGTCTCCTGCGCTACCTGGCTCTGAATGCTGGCAATCCAGCGTTCTAGAATCGTCGTCAGCGCTCCTCCATCAGGTCGGCTTTTGGTGGTGAGATTGTGCATCAGTTCTCGATAGGTCGCGATGCTAGAGCCGTTTGTTCCAGCAAGGCGACGATCGGGCGTGATATCGGCATCAGCCACCACAAATCCCTGTTCAATCGCATGGCTACGCAGTAGTTGCAGCATGAAGCTTTTTCCAGCCCCATAGCGACCAATCACCAACCGAAATGTCGCCCCTCCTGCTGCAATGGATTCTAAATCTTGCAGCAGCGTCGCCACTTCTTTTTCTCTGCCTACGGCAATATAATCTAGCCCCAAACGGGGAACAACTCCTGCTCCTAATGCGTTGATTAAAGAAGTCGAGACTCGCTTAGAGAGTTTAGGCGGTGCCATGAATGTGCATGTGAGGTGAATCGCCACCAGCGTATCACTACTGATGCGGGACGATCGCTTTACAGTTTCAGACTCTTATTTCAGTCAGCAAGAGCGATTTAACCCGTTTACTTTAGCATTCCTATAAATACATGAAGATAGCGTCAATTTATACACGCTCAAATAGTTACAGACGGGAATTTTTAGATTAGGTTTGTTTAATGAGATAAAAATCTGGAAATCTCTTTAACAGTTAATCGGTTGTTATGGCTATTAGTAAACTTTTTGGAGGTAGAAGAAAATTCGTGACAGCCTTCTTAACTCACTTCAGCGTATTTGTATAGAACCTCCGCCGAAACTCGTAAATTAGAGCAATTCATCCGGGAAAGTCACTAAATCTGAGTAGTAGTAGCTAAGTGATTTTCATCAAGACCCAGAGGAATTACTTAGAGATTCCTCTGGGTCTAAAACACTAATTAACCTTTGTGTAGAGCGTTGATGAAATCTGTAAAGCTTCTCCCATTTAACTGTTCAATTTCTACTTTTGAATCTACGCGCTCCGTTCTTTTGTTCCTGAATGTATTGATCGTTATTCTGTTAGGAAAGTCGGCTCATGTTTCAGAAGTTTACAACTAGACTGATCACCTTAAGCACGATCGCTGCAACACTCTCCATCTCGTCTTTAGTGAATGCTGCGACAGTCTACCAGATAGACGACGGAGAGAGTAATGCGGCAGTGGGGCTGACTATCTGCAATCAGACTTCTCAATCGATCACGGAAACAACTCCTCCGCGTGTCTTGGGTGATTTAATGTGGCTAAACTCCTTTGACACCCGAATCGGGGGCGAGTTTATTGACTCGATCGACGTGGTTTGGGGAGCAGCAAACGCCCGTGATAGTTGTACGGGTAATGTCTTACCCAACAGCGGACTCTCAACCAAGCCAGCAAAAGTCTTCTTGTATACCGATACTAATCAAGATGGGCAGTTAGAGCTTTTGACTGAAGAGGACACGATCGTTCAGCCTCCTAACCCAACCAACCCTGACGTGTTTTCTAGAATCGTTTTCAAACAGCGTCAGCAAGTCAGTGGAACGTTCTACATAGCGGCTCTATTCCCCAACCAGACAGAAGGACAATATCCGGCAGCACTCGACATCCCCGACTCTACAGATACAAGACCCAGAAATGGTCAGTCGTGGATAGCCTATAGTCCATATTCTTCATTGATCACAAATCCCCTAAAAAAGCGTCCTCCTAATCTTCCTGATAATCTTTATAACGGAGAGTACTACGCCAACACTACAGGTTATTGGCTGCTGCGTGCCAATGGAAGCGGAGCGCCTCCCAAGAGGGTTCCAGAGTCAACGTCAGTCGTGAGTTTGGTCGCGATCGCCGCCCTGAGCATCGGGACTCTGCTCAACCGAAACTCTAAACCCTAAATCTTTCCCATAGCGGAGTTGCTCACTCAATCGCACCCGCTATGATGGTGGACGTTCGTTCGGGCTGCGGATTGCTGACGCAGAAACGCAAAAATGCTAATGACTGTCGTGGTCATCAATTTCTTACTCGCGCTGTTCTGCTTTTATTTAGCTTGGAAGGTGTGGCAGTTTCGACGAGCGATCGCCAACGCAGCCGATGCTCTAGTCATTGCTGAGCAAAACACTCACGCTGCGCTGCACGGTGCCCCTGACGCAATTCTCAAGGGGCAGACTGGTGCGAGCCAACTTCGTCAGCGCTATCAGCAGCTTCAACCGCAATATCAGAAAGCCAGACAAGCGCTAGCGCTTTTAAGTATTGGGCAAGCTGTCTGGAAGCAACGTGCCCGAGTCTTCTCAACGTCATCTCAGCGCTCCCAGCGCTTATCTCAAAGCAAATCAAGACACTAGCTTCTGCCAAACTTAAAAATCCTGCTCGCCTTTTAGCAGAAAGTTTCCCTTGGGCAAAGTCTCCGGCTCCGAATCCTGAGATACTTTAGAAAAGACAGACCAATTATCGGCTTTGCTTCAGAAAGGAACGTTGAAATCTGTCCTACGGTTTGGGAAGGTTGAGTGAGGTTCTGGCAGAATAGGGCTAGATTGCCCAAATGCTGAAGTTTGGATGTGCAGATGAGTTAACAAGAGATAGGGTTGGGATATGTCAAACAATCGTTCTGGAACCTTTTTAGGAGGAGTGATCATTGGAGCCGCGTTTGGAGCGGTTGCAGGTCTATTAGTCGCCCCTCGCACCGGACGCGAAACCCGACAGTTAATCAAAAAATCTGCGGACGCTCTCCCAGAGTTAGCCGAAGACTTTTCCACCACTGTGCAACTTCAGGCAGATCGACTTTCAGAAACGGCTCTGCGAAACTGGGATGGCACTTTGGGGCGTTTGCGCGAAGCCATTTCTGCGGGACTGGAGGCAACCCAGCGCGAACACCAATTGCTTAACCGCACCGAAGTGGAACCGCCTAATGACTCTCAGTCTCCTCTCCACGATCGTTTGCTGTAGGCGAAATTCTGGTGACTAACCCCATCTTCTGGCTAGGACTATCGGTTTTATTGGTGGCAGTGAGCATCACGGCTGTCTTGGTTGTCATGGTGCCTACTGTGCAGGAGTTGGGCAGAGCCGCGCGCAGTGCCGAGAAGCTATTTGACACCCTAAGTCGTGAGCTTCCACCGACATTAGAGGCGATTCGCCTCACTGGATTAGAGATTAGTGAATTGACCGACGACATGAGCCAGGGGGTTCAGAGTGCTGGTCAGGTTGTCAAGCAAGTTGACCAAAGCATTAATGGAGTTAAACAACAAGTCCAGAAGGCTCAAACCACAAGCCGGGGCATCCTTGCTGGAGCAAAAGCTGCCTGGAAAACCTTGACTCAGCCCTCTGCAAAAGTTCGCCGTGCTGAGCGCCTCTCTGCAACAACTCGTAGCCAGATTGAGCTAAATGAGACGCGTAGATCGGAGCGTATGGGTGAAGAACTCGATCGCCATTATGGGTTGCCTAATAGTCCTGCCTACCCTGAAGTCAATGATTTAGAGGATGAGAGGTCGGGGTTAGAGCCTCATTTACTAGGGACAACTCGGAATGGGAGCCGTGACTCTCTGAAGAGTCGTATCCGAGACACTCAGACTGGTCAAGAATCGAACGATCGCAGTGAAACTCAACCCACTCGCACCGAGAGCAATAACGTCTAGTTTGTAAATAATTACGATCGTCAAAGGCACCCAATTTGCAGGTGCCTTTTTTGAGCAAATTTCCTTCAGCAAATTGACTCGGTTCCCCTCAGGCTCCTAATATTAGATTAGAGTAAACAAATGTAAAGAAAGGTAAGCTCGATTACGCTTACCTTTTGCCTCGCTTCAATCATCCGTCTGTCTCTTTTACTGACCCCTATCTCAAACCGTCAATGCACCATTCTTTAAATCGACCCTTTTGGAAAGCAGTCATAGTCTTTTGTCTGACGTTATCGATCTGGACGATCGCTCCCGCTGCACAGGCTTATAACAACCCAGACTTGTTACCTGCCGAACCCACAAATGTCATTGACCTGGCAAAAATATTAACCGCAGTCCAGGAGGAGTCACTTTCTAAGAATCTCGATGAGTTTGAAGCCGAGACTGGGTGGAAATTGCGCGTGCTGACTCAGTTCGATCGCACTCCTGGCACTGCCGTTAAGAAATTTTGGGGGCTCGACGAAAAAAGCGTGATGTTGGTGGCAGACCAGCGTGGAGGCAACATTCTCAACTTCAGTGTTGGAGATGCTCTCTATCCCCTACTCTCAAGGACTTTTTGGATTGAGCTGCAGACTCGATTTGGCAATCAATTCTTTGTCCGCGATAATGGTGAAGATCAATCCATCATTCAAGCATTGGATGCAGTCAAAATCTGTCTGCGTCAAAACGGCTGTAGCGTCGTTCCTGGGTTGCCAAGAGAACAGTGGATTTTGACTCTCGTGACTTCGACAGTCGGAGGCATTATCTTTGGGTTTGCAGGGCAACCTCGTAAAGGTCAAGAAGGGAAAGGCTTTTCATGGCAGTGGGCGCTAATCTTCTCGCCACTTTGGGGCATTTTATTTCTCGCGTTTGGAGTTGGTCCGGTGGTGACTCGTACCTCAGAATGGTTGCCTCTGTTTCGCAATGTGGCAGGGTTTGCCCTAGGCGCACTGGTCGCGTTTTTAGCTCCTATCCTGAGCCAATCATCTGCCTCTGAAACGTAAAGGCTGAGAGTTCGATCGGGTAACCAACACTCAAGAAATGGTCAGAGGGCTGAGGATTCGTCTACTCAGCCCTTGTTGCTGTTGTGGGACATAACGCGATGTGCAACTAATTTGCCCTCATCCCAACCCTTCTCCCCAAGGAGAAGGACTTTCGGACGTTTCTATTCCCTCTCCTGCTGGGAGAGGGCTAGGGTGAGGGCAGTCTTAGCGGGTGTTTCAAGAAAGTCGCACATC
>JBBRPT010000023.1:0-67946 GCA_038227635.1 Leptolyngbyales cyanobacterium
CTAATCAGCCCTGCCAAAATGGGGGACTTTGAACCCACAGATCTTCTCAAAGTCCCCCATTTTGGGGGATTTAGGGGGCGTTTCAGGATTCATGCAGGAGGTCTCTTCTCCTTGGGGAGAAGGGTTGGGAGGGCTTCGCCCCACTTCGTGAGGAGGGCAAATTAGTTGCAGATCGCGTTATCTCCCACTCTTCTACCTATCAATCTTATTAATCTCGATTTAACACGAATGGCTACTACTCACGATCGTTCTAATCCACAATCTGATAACTCTCAACCAAGCTACGTGCAAGGATCGTTGAAATGGGCGATCGCGTTCACGGCATCGCTAGGGGCAATTCTTGAAGTCATTGACACCAGCATTGTGAATGTCGCTCTCACCGATATTCAAGCAACGCTAGGAGCAACCATTAGTGAAGTCGGCTGGGTCGTGACTGGCTACGCGATCGCTAACGTGGTTCTGATTCCTCTCTCTGCCTGGTTAGGGGATGTATTTGGCAAAAAGACCTACTTTGTGTTCTCAATGGCAGGCTTCACGCTGGCTTCGGTGCTGTGTGGGTTTGCGACTAATCTGCCGATGCTGGTGATTGCCCGCATTCTTCAGGGTTTGTTTGGCGGCGGATTGCTTGCCAAAGCTCAGGCAATTTTGTTTGAGACATTTCCTCCGTCTGAACAGGGATTAGCTCAAGCCGTGTTTGGAGTCGGCGTGATCGCGGGTCCGGCGATCGGTCCCACCTTGGGCGGCTATCTGACCGATACCTTAGGCTGGCGTTGGATCTTTTTTATCAACTTGCCGATCGGCATCGCGGCAGTGATCATGGCGCTATTATTCTTGCCAGCCGATCCCATCAAACCCCAAACAAAGCGTCAAAAAGTAGACTGGCTGGGCATCGCATTACTGGTGGTAGCAGTGGGCAGTTTGCAAACCTTTCTTGAAGAAGGGGAGAAAGATGACTGGTTTAACTCCAGCTTCATTACAACCCTGGCTGTTGCTGCCGTGATCGGACTGGCACTGTTTATCTGGCGCGAACTCAAAATTAAAAATCCGGCTGTTGATTTGCGCGTGTTGCGGCATCGATCGCTAGCAGCAGGCAGTGTCTATTCTGGCATTTTGGGCATGGGACTTTATGGCGCACTGTTCGCCGTCCCACTGTTTGCTCAAGGAGTGCTGAAATTCACCGCAACACAAACGGGTTGGCTGTTGGCTCCGGGTGCGTTAGCCTCGGCGATCGTGATGATTCTCCTCGGCAAAATTTCCTCAAAAGTCGATGCGCGAATTTTGATTGCGATGGGCGCAGTCGGAACCACCTTAGTCATGTTTCAACTAGCGACGATCACGCCTCAAACGGGCACCGATGATTTATTTTTGCCGCTCCTTTGGCGAGGAGCCGCGACGGTCTTGATGTTTTTACCGCTGAGTCTAGCAACGCTCGGTTCATTGCCTGTACAAGACATTTCTGCCGGGTCGGGGTTCTATAATCTGACTCGTCAACTGGGAGGCAGCATTGGCATCGCCATCTTAACGACGCTATTGGCTCAACGAGAAGCCTTTCATAGAGACGTTTTGTTATCAAACCTCACGTCCTACGATCCGCAAACCAACGAACGCCTCAATGCGTTAACAGGGGCATTTCAAAAGGGTGGCTCTGACGCAGCAACGGCTCACCAGCAGGCTCTCACCTCGCTCTCACAATTGGTGAGTCAGCAAGCCGCGATTTTATCTTACGCCGATATTTTTCGGTTTGTGGGAATCGTCTTCCTCTGTTCGTTGCCATTGCTCTTGTTTTTAGGAAAAGGAGGCGCGAACGCCAAAGCTCCGATCGCTCACTAAAAACCAAGGCTTGAATCAGGACAACGTTGAACAACTCAGGGGATCTGACGGGCTTGTAAGATCTGTTGCTGCAATGGCTCTGAGAATTCCCGTTGGGCAAAGACCGTTTCGGGTGTCCCTTCTCATACCGAATTAAATGGTCAACACACCAGATAAGGGATGTCCCCAATGCCGTAGAGACGTTTCCGTGAAACGTCTCCAACCGATCGCGCCATGACCCATCATCTGACGCATTCAAGAATTAAATCGGTATCAGATCAGTTGCCCTTGATCCATAACAAAAATCCAAAGATAAAGATAGAGGCAACCTTAAAGGCGAGTTTGCAATTCGGCTTCGCAACATCAACTGAGATGAAAACCTACAGTTCTGCTTCAAGACTTGTGCCTTAACGAGCTTTCTAAACCCACGTTTATGTACAGGTCGGGGAACTGCTCTTGAAGCTGTTTGAGTTTTGGTAAATCATTCACTACTACATAAGGATAATTCGGATTGAGATCGATAAAGTTTTGATGGTAGTCCTCAGCTGCGTAAAACTGCTGTAAAGGAACAACCTGAGTCACGATCGGCTTGTGAAAAACATGCGCTTGGTTAAGTTGCTTGATATAGGTCTGGGCAACCTGCTTTTGCTCATTGTTAGCAAAGAAAATCGCTGAACGATATTGTGTGCCGCGATCGGGGCTTTGCTGATTTAACTGAGTGGGGTCGTGCGCGACTGAAAAGTAAACTTTTAGAAGCTGACCATAGGAGATTTGCGACGGATTATACGTGATTTTTACCGCCTCAGCGTGTCCAGTCACTCCAGAACTGACCGTCTCATACTGTGCGGTTGCAGCACTGCCGCCAGAGTAGCCAGAGACAACTTGAGACACTCCTTTTAAGTGCTCAAAAACTGCTTCCATTCCCCAAAAGCAACCACCTGCAAAAACCACTGTCTGCTTGCCCGTAGCGGTCGAGATATCTGTAGCAGAATTAGGAATCGTGCTGGTTGTGACTGGAGTTGATAGGCTTGCACCAGAGGATGGCAGCGTGGTTCGGAGTGCAACCGCAAGGGCGACAGCCGCTAGAGACGCGATCGACAGCCTGACCATTAAACGACGGATCACCATAAAACTGTGGGTTGACATAGGGTTGATGAGCTTTGCTGAAAGTCCAATTAGTCTTTACAGTAATCCTCTGCGCTGAGAGTCTTCTAGTGGCTACCTGAGAATTTCTAGAGAATCCGCTGAGAAAATAGGCGGATTGGCTTTGCTCAATCTGACTCATGTTGAGCGCTAGAGTAGTTACGGTTAATCCTTCTTGGCTGGGTACAGCAGATCTTAGCAATTCATAAGAGGCGTGATGGATAATTTGAGCTACTACAAAACGATGGCAGAGTATAACCATTGGATGAATCAAAACCTTTATGCCATCTGTTCTGAAATTCCAGATATCAAACGCAGAGAGAATTTGGGTGCATTTTTTAAGTCCATCCACGGGACGTTAAATCATATTTTAGTGGGCGATCGGATCTGGCTAGGACGTTTCACCGAGCAACCCTTTTTCGCGAAATTAGATCAGGAAATCTATTCAGATTTTGATGACCTGCGTCGAGAACGAGAAGCCACCGATTTGCAAATAATTAGCTGGTCAGAGCAGCTAACGTCTGAGTGGCTAACCCAACCTTTTAGCTTTAAGAGTTCGTCTGACGGAACGATACGGGTTCGTCCGGTTTGGCTTTTGGTCACTCAACTGTTTAATCATCAAACCCACCATCGAGGGCAACTAACGACCCTTTTGAGTCAGCTCGGACATGATCCAGGTAGAACCGATATTCCTTATTTGCCTTGCTTAGATCTGCAATGAAGACCAATGCTGTGCGCGTTTTAGATAATTTGGGTATCACCTATGAGTTGCGCGACTATGACGTTAACCCAGATGATTTAGCCGCTGAAACGGTTGCAGCTAAAATCGGCTTTCCGCCAGAGCAGGTGTTTAAAACGCTGGTTGTGCGGGGCGATCGTACAGGCATTCTGTTAGCGGTGATTCCAGGAAACACTCAATTAGATTTGAAGGCACTTGCACAGGTGTCGGGCGATCGTAAAGTAGAAACGGTCTCTCTCAAAGAAGTTCAGCCGCTAACAGGCTACATTCGCGGAGGTGTGACAGCTCTGGCGTGCAAAAAAGATTATCCTGTTTTCGTCGATGAGTTGATCGAACTCTTTGATGTCATTTCGATCTCTGCGGGAGTGCGCGGAACGCAAATTTTGTTGGCTCCTGCGGATTATCTTCGAGCCGTCAAAGCAACCGTGGGCATGATTTCACAGGACAAATCTTAGACTTCAAGCGTTTTTAACTGAGGCAGCAAATCTGCAAACGCGCGTCCTCGATGGCTAATCTCGTGCTTAATGTCAGGCGACATTTCTGCAAAGGTCATCCCTTGTGTTGGCACATAAAAAACGGGATCGTAGCCAAACCCGCCTAGCCCACGAGGAGCCATGAGAATTTCACCGGGACAAATGCCTTGAGTCTGAAGCACGATCGTGCCATCCGGTCGAGCCAGGGCGATCGCACACACAAACTGAGCTTGACGATTCGGGTTGTCACCTAATTCGCGAAGTAATCGCGAGATGCGATCGTCATCTGTCTTGCCATATCGAGCCGAAAATAACCCTGGTGCGCCATTAAGAGCAGCGACTTCTAGACCAGAATCATCGGCGATCGACCAATGACCTAAGGCTTTAGCAACCTGTGATGCTTTCAAACCAGCATTTTCAAGAAATGTTGTTCCGGTTTCCTCAATGTCCAACTCCTCTGGCTTGAGAGCTAACTCCCAAATCGGATCGGTAAGATATGCCTGCATTTCGTGCAGTTTGCCAGGGTTCCCGGTAGCGACAATGAGTTTAGGCATGAGTTGTGAGCAGTTCGGTTGTTCCTATCCACTGCTGGAGCGCTTCCCAGTTCAAAATGTCTTGCAGCAGGGTCTGATAGCCCAACACGTTAGGGTGTAGCCCATCTTCGGTTAGCTGAGTTTGACACCACGCAATGCCGCGCGACATCCACAAGTCAAAGAGGTCTAGATAGGGAATTTGACGCTCATGGCAGGCAATGCGGGTGGCTTCTTTGTAGCGATGCTGGTCAGCGTGGTTGTAGTAGAGACAGTCGAGAAAGGGCATCTTGGTTTCGTCTACGGGCACTGCGCCCACAAATAAGACGGGGCAAAGACGACGGGCACGATCGAGCAAGTCTGTCATGTCAGTCTGAAAGCTTTCAAACTCAGTGAAATTTCTGCCGTTGAGGCGAGCGAGTCTGGGAGAATCGTTAGTCCCGACAGAGAGAATAATTAGATCGGGAACTCGGTTCCGCAACTCACCGCGATGCCGAAATTCGTCTTCTAGTCGTCTTGCAACCTGCCGTACCCCATCTCCACGCACTCCCAGATTATAAAGGGCATGATTAGCGTTACCAGGAGTCATCCACTGCCGACGCAGACGCTCAACCCAACCGCCACCGATCGGATCGCCAAATCCATAAATTAGACTGTCTCCAAGGGCAAGTAGTCTCAATGAGGATTGGTTTGCTTGAGATTCATTTAATCGAGAGGAGGGAGCGATTGTTTGCATGAAGGCGTGCGATTGAGAGCAAGTCTACGCTATTAATAGGGTATGCTTCTTGAGAATCTACCACTATGGAGGAAGATTTTCAAATCTTCATACTCTTTAGCCAAAACTACACTGTCTGATGGGCATATAGAGGTCTGGTAGCTCTTGTTTTCTGCAAATTATTCACAAAGGCAATCTCTATGGCAAAGTCTGGTTCTCTCCATAAGCGTCCCACGTTTGACACGACTCAGTTGATGCGTCGCGCAGATGAACTGATCTCGGCAGCGTCTAACCGTTATCGGATTACGGTTCAGGTAGCAAACCGTGCTAAACGACGACGTTTTGAAGATTTTGATAGTGGGGATGATCCCATGATGAAGCCTGTGATGCGAGCGATCGTTGAAATGTCTGACGAGCTGACTCAGCCAGAAATCATCGGCGAATAGCTTAATCTCTAAATCGATTTGAGTAGGGTAGAAGCAAACTCCAACCGTTTCTACCCTATTTTATTTTTCTGCGAATTGGGACTTAGAGTAGACTGCCTGTAAAAGTTATCGTTTGCCCCTTTTGAGAATGGCGGTTAGTCACGAACCTTAAAGAAAATTTCGTAGGGCGAGGAAAACCATTTAAGGAATCCTGGTGGTAATGTGGGCTTTGCACCTGGTGCTAAGGGGAGATATTGAGAGCGATAAGCATCTAGAGCCTGCACCTTTTTGTCTCGTGTGTCAGCGATCGCAAGGCGGTACACATTCTCGATTTCTGCTGCCCTAAAGTCAATCTGCTGGGGTCGCCAGTTTGCCCAAACGGGGTATTGAATTAGCTCTAGCTCTTGCTGAGATTGCAGAATTGCCGATCGCACCAGAGTGTAGGTCTCTTGATGATCGGGATGGATGTCTTTGCGATAGGTCACATAAACTTCTTGGGCTTGAGTCATCTTGAGCAGCTCACTCAACTGATCGATCACTTGCTGACGCTTCAGATTAGGTAGAGTTGGCAAACTGCCATCGGGTAAATCGAGAAAGCGGATCTCCGAAGACTGAACGCCTAGTGTGCTCAAAGCGGCTAGGGCTTCGTGCTTGCGAATTTCAACCAGTTCTTCGACCGTCTTGATGCGATCGTGGTTAAGCTGAGAGTCTTGACCATCCGTCATAAACACGACCCAAACCGGGACTCCTTGTTGACGCTTTAAAGCAATCATGCCACCGCAGCCTAAAGTCTCATCATCTGGATGAGGAGCGACCACGATCGCAGGCTTTTGGTTTGAGAGCATAGGTTGGCTCTTGAGGTTCAAAATCCAATACTTCAGCACTTTTGCGTGAAGAGCTTGCTGTCTCCAAACAAGGGCAGATCTCACCTTCTGATAAAACTTGATTAAGACCATAATATTTTTAATGGGAGTAGACGATCGCATCAACGACTCAACAGAGTTCGCAGCTCAGTGACAACTGGGTCATCTTGAGAGACCTGCATACGAGTAGCACGCAGTTTACTAACGCGTGCGAATAAACGTTGAGCGATCGTGGGTGAGAGCACTCGCATGAGAAAGAGTTTGAAAAACAGCACTAAAGTTTTCTGTTGAAAGAGAACCTGAGGATAAAACTTAATGGCTATTTGCAACTTTTGGGTGGCTAAATTGACACTATCTTTTTCTGTGTAACGACTGGTATAAAGATGAGCTAAAAATTGGTAGAGATTGGCGAGGCTCTGCTTTTTGAGCGGTTCTAAAGATAGAGGTGCGACTTGAAATGACTTCTCAATGACTTTGAGAGAGTTCTGCTCCATGACTGCAATTTGCGAAGAGGCTGAGCTAGCAGACTGGCGATAAAAAACTTGGGGCTTTTGCACCGCAACAAACTCCCAACGGGCAGACAGACGCAGGTAGAGATCCCAGTCTTCACCGTGGGTTAAACTTGGGTCAAATCCGTTGACTGACTCCCAGGCTTGCCGACGGATTAGAGGGTTGGAGCCAGGACTAAGAAGAAAGTTTTTGGTCAATAGTCTTGCGTAAACGTCTCCTTGAGGCAACGTCTGATTATCAACGTGAAAGGTTTCTCCCTGCTCATCCATGAAGCAGGTTCTGCTATAGGCAACCCCTGCTTGCGGACACTGATTTAATGCAGCAGACTGGCATTCTAGTTTATCGGGTGCCCACAGATCGTCTGCATCAATAAAGGTGATGAATTCACCTGTTGCGTGCTGAAGACCACGATTGCGAGCGATCGAGACCCCTGCATTTTCGTAAGAAAAAACGTTGAGACGGGCATCTCGGATTGTGCTTAACCGCTCTAAGGTGCGATCTGTAGAACCATCATTGATGACAATGATCTCGAAGTCTGAAAACGTTTGCCATTGGAGTGAGGCGATCGTCTCTAAAATAGTCCGCTCTACGTTGTAGGCAGGAACAATAACGGATATGGCTGGCATAGATCTAGATTCTCTCTAACGAGTCAGCGTGAGCCTACCTACCACGACCGCAGAGTGAAGGCACCTCTGCAATAAGGTAGTAGGAATAAATGGAAAACTTGTGTAGTCAATGCAGAAACCTGAAGATGATAAACCAGTTGATTAGCAGACTTAAACTGTTGACCCTCGGGATTATAGTAAAATTTAATACAGCTTTTTTCTACTTCTAATGCTCTTGATGCCTTCTTTGCATAAAGTTCATGCACGTTTTATAAATATTTTGGATGACGAATAATGGTCATAGAGACCCTTAAACATTGTCTGTCAAGGTAGGCATTTTTCTGTGTATGCTAAATCACCATGCGCCACGACTAATAACCTTCAGGCGCAGGGTGATTAAAGGAAGACGTATTTTTCAAGAAGAGACTACAAAAATCTGAGGCGATTTTCAGGAGGGTGATTGAAATATGTCTTGAAATGCCGCTTGTAACATTTCTCAGCCACAACTCCTGATGGCAGCACCTTTGAAAGTCGTCTTCGCTGTCTATTCTCTGATAGTGAAACCCTTTCTAGCCCGGAGAGGTGATGGTTTCTACTAGATTCGCTTCTAGCTTTAGACAATTCCGCCCATCGACGTGCAGCTGATATTCCACTTTATCCATCAGCCGATGCAAAATCAGCCAGCCATAGCCGCTTTCCTGTTTGTCTGGGGGATCAGGCGCTGAGTAGGTCGAAACATCATAGCCTTGCCCATAATCCCAGATTTCTATCACCAGATCACGGTCTTTTACCTCTAAGCGAATCATCACCGAGAGATTTGGACGATCGCGGTGAGCATGTCGCACAACGTTTGAGTATGCCTCTACTAGCACCAATCGCAGCCGATTAGATTGTCGTGACCAGTCTACTTGGTCGCCCAACTCAATCTCTAAACTGCCGAGCAGCCATTTCTCAGCAATGTTTAGAAACTCTAACGTGCTGGGAATGTGGAGTTCAGTTCTCATGTTTAAAGAACCTCCAAGGACAGAATCGTCTGGTCATCTTCCTGCACCGCATTATGGGATTGAATCTTGACTAAAAGATGATTTAGATCTAAACATTCCCGTTCTTGGAGAAGCAATTGCCACAGTCCTGACTGTTTAAGCATTGAGCTAGGTTCGCCGTCGGCTGTGGTATCAGTCTGCCAAGTCACATCTTTAGAGGGAACTGTCGCTTCTGTAATGCCATCACTGGTAAGAATCAGCACCTCTCCCGTGTGGAGGGTGAGGTCTCCAGCGATCGCGTTCCATTCAGGCAATATGCCTAGAGGCACGCCGCGCACCTTGAGATAGATTGGCTCCACCGCCGCTTGTTCAGCAGGAGTGGTTCCTATCTGTTTTGCCCAGACTAGAGGGTAGATGTGCCCTGCATTGGCGTAAACCAGTTGCTTAGTGACCGGTGAATAGCGCGCTAAAACCATAGTGATAAAGCAATTTGTGCTAATCAGATCTTGAGAAAGGATGCTGTTTAAGTTCCGCATCACCACATTTGGCTCAGGAGGATTTTCTTGAGAAAGCTCTCGCCGCAGCACTGAAATGGCGCTTGCCATAAAGAGCGCTGCTGGAACGCCCTTTCCTGACACATCCCCAACTGCTAACCAGACATCCCCTTGAGGATGCTGATAGACCTCAAAAAAATCTCCGCCGACCTCTCGTGCTGGGTGACAGCACGCTTGAACTTTAAGGGTGTCAAGTTTGGGCAACGACTGCCGTAGTAAGTTGCTTTGAATCTGACGAGCCACTGCCAACTCAGCCCGAATCTGTTTGGCTTGTTTTTGAGTGCATTGATAAAGTTTTGCTTGAGAAATCGCCAGAGCCGCTTGTTCGGCAACCCCTTCTAGCAGTTGAATATCTTCGTTTGACCAGAGGCTGCGAGATGCGTCAGCGTCCCTCTGGTGATCTCCGCCTCTATAAAACGAGAGAATCGCCAGCAATTCTTGCTGATAAGCCAATGGCACCACAAGGCGCATATCAGCATCTTTGCACAACTGATTGACCTGCATTTTGCGAGTGTGCAGCGCTGCTTGCACCATCGGGTCATGAAGATCGCGATCGCCCTTCATCACGATAGATTCTGTTGAACAGTAGACTGAAGATTGCATCACAATGCTATCTCCCTCAACAGGGTGGAGCACACAGCAACTCGCATCAAAGGCACGTCCGAGTGTCTCGACGATCGTTTGCAGCATACTAGAGTAGTCGAGAGACTCACGGATTGCAGTAGTGACGACGTTAAACAGCGATTCTCGTCGAAGAGCACGCTGCAAATCAGCAGTTCTTTGCTTCAGCACGCTATAAGTTTCTGCTGCTTGCTCAACAACGACTTGAAGTTGAGCAGGCTTCCACGGTTTAGTGATGTATTTGAAGACCTTTCCAGCATTGATGGCATCAACGAGATCTTCGACATCGGTGTAACCAGTTAACACGATCCGAATAGTGTCAGGAAAGCGATCGACGGTTTTGCTTAAAAAATCGGTACCCAGCATTTCGGGCATTCTCTGGTCGGAGATGATGATTGCCATCTCACCCTGCTGATCTAGAATTTTGAGAGCCGTAATTGCGCTTGTTGCTTGAATCACCTCAAAATTACGTCGAAACGTCCGATAAAGCAGATCTAAGTTATCTGGCTCATCGTCTACAACCATTAACTTGAGCTTAGGTTTTGTGTCTTGTCCCATGCAATTCTTTACTCCTTTCCAGAGCTTTCGGCACTCCTAACAAATCTAAGGTGCCCCTAGCTACTGTAGAACTAACGAATTTGAAGGAGTTGAAACCGATCGTGATGACTATAGCGCGAGTCGGTTCCAAGCTTGGAGAATAGTCTTGAGAGACGACGGTAGCTGAGATTGAACGCAGTCTGCATATTGAACCGTACCAGTTTGACTAGAGGCCGTGACCGTGATGAAGTCTGCTGAGCCTTGACTGGCGGGGTAGCTAAGACGATCGAAGGGTCTGATATGAGTTTGCACCAACGTCTCAAACTGTCGGACTCGGTGTGGAGACAGGCGACTAGCGGCGACTTTAGACTTAGTGCCGTCGAAATTGACGCGACTGCGAATCAGCCATCCGTCTTTCAAGAGCAGCGTTTCGTAAGTTTGTCCGGCAAACCCACCGCTAGCGATCGTTCGGAAAACCACGGTTGATGGCAATCTCGGTGGCAACTCACTGATTAGCATTTGAACAGGGTGAAGGCTGTTATCCATTGAGGTACGCCTGAAGTCTGGGCGATGTGAACTGGTTCCCTGTCGAATTGGAAGCGATCGAACCATTGGAGTCCCGGCGGCATTTTGAGCGATCGCAGCTCCAGTCACCCAAGATAAGACACCCACTAGGACAACAACAGCAAGTAATTTAGTAGAACGGTTAGGAGACATGACAGATGAATCGTGAGAACTGAGGTGGATACAGTCTCAGACCGTCTAAATCAGAATGCAAGTTCCAGGATGGCTAGTTTGCCCAAGGAATCTCAGGAAGAGTTGGCAGATGTCTTTCTCGCAAAAACTGATTGAAGCTTTTGGGTTGGAGAATATACCAGGCAATGCTGAGCGCGATCATCACTGCCAAGAGAGCAGATGCTCCAGACAGAGCCTGATGCAATAGACTGGGACGGTCATAAAGCGGCTCAACTCTCCGCAACCTTGGCTGGGGCTGTTTAATAGATCGCGGAGGCGTTCGAGTCGGGACGGGAGCAACTGGTTTAACTCGACGCGGAACGGTTGCACTATTTGCAGTGACCGTGGTTGCTCTCATTGCTTGCAGGTGTTGAGCGACGATCGGGGGTCTTCGACCGCTCCGACTCCAGATCAACATGGCTGATACAGGCACTCCAGATAGATTGGCTACTCCTAAACCCTGAATTCGTTTTAGCAAGGACTGATCGTTAGAGATCAACACAACGAGCCGACCCGGGCTGGTGCGGGCAAACCCATAAGCGCATTCTGCAACCGCTTGCATTAGCCGAGCGCGTCTGCTGATATTTTGCCCATCACTAGGCTGAAGGGAGGGATGCATGGCTCCTGCCCCAGTGAGTTGCCAATCACTCTCTGCAAAAAAGCGGCAAAACTCTTTCGCGGTTTGCTCGTGGCTGCGTTCGATTCCAACCTTGCTCAACGCTTGGACTTCTTCGTAGACTGCCTGGGGCATATAACATCTACCCAGACGTGTAAACTCTTGCCACTCGCGGGGCTTACCCACTAGCAGCGCACTCAGATCGATGAGAAGCAAAATAGGGGGAAGGTCTGACATAATTTCAGGAAGATGAGCAGGAAGACAAGAGAGAATTCCCTTAATAATTATCGTCTCGAATCCCCTATTTCTGACTAGCGTTTCGCAAATGATTAACAAAACTCAGCAAAAATACGATACCTCTTGTGTCGATAGTATGCTTATCCCCCAATTCCCAAGCGCCCTGCCAGACTAGGAGTTAGCGGTAATAGAATCGTCACCATTAGAAATAGTGCAAGCAGCCCCAACGCCGCTCGTGTGTCATCAGGTTCTGACAACTCGTTGAGGCTAGGTCTCTCTAAGTTGCGCTGCAGGACTAAGATCACGATCGCCCAATAGAGCGCTAGGGGATTGACCAAGGACGCGATCGCTAAGACCACGATCGTTGCGGCAGTGGTTCGTCCAGCGGTTTTGCGTCCATAGATTGCCTGGACGATTCTGCCTCCGTCGAGTTGTCCGGCTGGCATGAGGTTGATAGCGGTGAGAATCAGCCCAATCCAGCCCAAGATCGTGAGAGGATGCACGTCTACGATCGCGTTCTGAAGAGACGTTCCTAAAATCACTCGTGCCACAGTGCCGACAAGAATTGACCCCTCAAAAAATTGAGTCGGCAGCTTGAACAAACTGCCTTCGTGGGAGAGCAGCAACCCTGTAATCAGCATGACTAACGACACAATGCCACCCGCTGCCGGACCTGCAAAGGCAATATCAAATAGCGCCGATCGATTGGGTAACAGTGACTCAAACCGCGTGATGGCACCAAACGAGCCAATCTGCCAGGTCGGAATGAAATAAGGGAAACTCAACCGGACTTTGTGACGACGTGCCAGCAGCCAGTGACCCAATTCGTGAACGGCTAAAATCGTGAGAACTCCTAGCCCGATCGGAAGGACTTCTCGATATCGTTCTGGCGAGCTATAAAGGTCAAATTCTAGTAAAAGTCCGGCAGTCTCTAGACAAGTGGCGATCGTCGCAATCAGCAAAACTCCTGCCAGAAGTTTTTGTGCCAGCGTCGCAGGTTTGGGATCGTTAGTGCTCGGCAGAACCACTACCACGGGTCTACTTTCTTGACTTTCGACTAAGAAGAGGCGGTAGCGATCGTCGAGCCGTTCTTTTAGACTCGCAGATAATCGCTCAAAGGTTGGCTCTACTTCGCCACGTAGATTGCCCTTAAAAATCGCGCCTTCCTGATAGGGAATAGTTTCGGTGGCAAAAAATGTGTCAATGCCAAAAATTCCTTGAACTGCCTTGAGATCTTCAGCGGGAATTGGCAGAATGTCAGGCTTTGCAGGAGAGTCTAAGACGGGAGATACGTGTGCCGTTTCTAAACCCGATGACTCAAGCTTAGAAAATGAGTCATCTCCACTAGCGACTGCCGACGCGCGTTTAGCCAGTTCTTCTTGACCTGCTGCCCGAAGTCTACGCCCAATGAGAATATAGAGTCCTGTGGAGGCGACAAACAGCAGCAAAACGCCCACCAGGTTGAGATAGATGCCCAGCGTGGTCAGCCCAAAGAAAAATAGCCAGGGAGCCATCAACACAACCGATTGCAACCAGGCGAGAATGCCCAGTTTGCCAAATGGCTTGGCGCGATAATAGCCCCAGCCGAGAATGCCCAGCGCAACCAGCACAGTTATTGCAGTAATAATCATCTCCCACCCCTGTAAGACAGTGCTTACCTCGATCGAACTACAAACGTCCTGCTAGTGAAGTTTTAAGGTCTTCACAAACAGGACGTTGTTAAATCTACTCTATCGAAATTAGGGATCTCTGGGACAGCAAACGCCGAATTCTAGAGACTCTTCAACTGACTGATTTGCGTGATCGTGTTGCGATAGCCGTCTGCTTGACCCTGTTGAAGATAGAGTTCACCTGCCTCACGCAGCTCAGCGATCGCCTCGGTTCGGTTACCCAGCTTGGCGAGCAAGACTCCGCGATTGTAATGGGCATCTGCCACACTTGCATCAATGCGAAGCGTTTGAGAAAAGTCTTCGATCGCGCCTCCCGCATCACCCATCTCCATCCTGGCTTTGCCCCGCTTCTCAAACGCTTTGGCATCGTTCGCGTTGAGGCTGACGGCTTGGCTGTAATCAGCGATCGCGCCCCGTTGATCGCCCAGTTGCGATCGCGTTTCAGCGCGGCTCGTGTAAGCAGACGCAAAGGTAGACTGCACCTGCACAGCCTGGTCATAGTCTTTGAGTGCGCCTTGTTTGTCTCCGGTTGTGGTGAGCAAGTCACCCCGACTTTTGAGTGCTTCGGCGTAATCGGGTTTGAGTTTGAGCGCCTGATTATAGTCCGCGATCGCGCCTTGAGAATTTTCTAGAGCGGCGTAGACCATACCCCGTTGCAGAAAGACTTCTGGCTTGTCAGGGGTGAGTTGCACCCCTTTTGTAAAGTCTGCTTGAGCGGCTTCTAGGTTGCCAAGCTTAGAGTGGGTTAACCCCCGATTGTAGTAGGCAGACCCATTGTTAGGGTTGAGGCGAATGGCTTGATCGAAGTCTTCAACAGCTGCGTTATCTTCGCCAATCTCATGATTGACGGTGCCTCGGCTGAGATACGCCTCGGCATAGTTAGGCTGGAGTTTGATCGCTTGATTAAAGTCATTGAGGGCGGCTTGACGATCGCCTTTAGTGAAATAGGCAAACCCACGATTGAGCAGAGCAGGTGTGTAGGTGGGCTGAATTCGCAGCGCTTGATCAAAATCAGCGATCGCACTATCCGTGTCATTTGCTTGCGATCGTACATAACCTCGATTCACGTAAGCTGCCGCCAAATTAGAATTCAACTCTAGTGCTTTATTCAAGTCTGCTAGGGCTTCCTCGGTATTGCCCAATTTGACGCGGATAGTTCCTCTCTGGGCATAGGCGATCGCGTCAGAGGGATTAAGTTTAATCGCCTGATCGAAGTCTGTTAGAGCACCGGACTGATCTCCGATGTTCGATCGAGCCACTCCTCGCGCCACATAACCCTGACCGAAACTAGGATTGAGTTGAAGCGCCTGGTTATAGTCTTCTAATGCGCCACGATAGTTAGCAGATTTGGCTTTGCCTTCTCCTTGGCTATAGAATTTCTGAGCCTCCTGGTGAGTCTTAGTTGCTTCAAGGGGCTGAGGTGCCAACGGGAGAGGAGCCGAGATCGGGGCGAGAGCTTCGGTTTGAGCAAACGCAGGTGAGATGCCGACGAGGGACGATGCAAAACTAACAGTCAACGCCATTGCAAAGACTGCCGAACGATTAGCAGGACGGAGAAGGATCATAAATCTATCTGAGTTCAGTAGAGGACAGGTATCGATTTTTGCCCTACTGTTCCCAACTCTTAAGCTCTAATCACTTTTATGAGTTAAAGATTTGTATCGTAATTCCGGATGTCAAGTGGGAACCAGTTCGCCGGGACGCAGTTTTGCCCACTTGCCTTGTTCTGCTTTAAAGCTCAAACAACCAACCACATCCCATTCCATTTCAATGTAGTCGGTGCGATCGCGAATATTGACATTGATAGTTGGCTCGGTTGCCTCAAAGTCTGGCGTTTCGGTCAGGTGAGCCTGCTCGTGCTGATCTTCGACCGCGTGGTAAGTGGTGCAACGGTCTACGTAGTGGCAATTTACGCAAATACACATGGGTGTCAATCTCTCTGGATCACGAAAAAGTAGAGGTGCATTCTGACTCTCAGAGATGGATCGGGAATCGAGATGCTTTTCTGTTACTCTAACTCAGGCGAACGAATTGATCACTGGCTTTCGGGTTGATTTATGTTGCTTGTTTAGAAGGCGAGGATTGAGTGCGCTATCTGAGGGATCGTGTCCGAAATCAGTCGGTTTTTATCAAATGCTCACCCTTCTTCAATCTTGAATCGTCATACTAAAGATCTGTCGGATAAAAGCTTGTTGCAGTCCGAGAGTTCTGTTTCAGAGAGTTGTTTCGCAAGCATTGTGTCTGGGATGAGTCTGCATTGAATCACCGTTTAGATTGTTGGCAAGACGTTTTGGTTGCCTCTTCTGCCCTGTCTCCTGAAACTTGGCCCTTTAGCCTCAATTGGCTTCCACCCTCTGCCTGTCTGGTCGGAGGAACTGTTCGCGATGCGCTGTTAGATCGCCATTCTGACTATCTCGATTTAGATTTTGTGTTGCCCACGGGCGCGGTTGAAACTGCCCAGGCGATCGCGCGTCACTATCGAGCCGGGTTTGTTTTGCTAGACTCCGATCGCCAAATTGCACGAGTGGTCTTTGAGCAAGGGACAGCAGATTTTGCCCAGCAGGTTGGCGCTAGTTTGGATGCCGATCTGCGACGACGAGATTTCACAGTGAACGCGATCGCTTACAACCCCCACACGGCTCAACTGCTCGACCCGCTCCAAGGTCACACCGATCTCAAACGCGGGCTGCTTCGCATGATCTGTGCAGAAAATCTGGCAGAAGACCCGCTGAGGTTGTTGCGTGCCTATCGTCAAGCCGCTCAATTAGGGTTTTCGTTAGAGCCGGAGACTCAACGAGTGATTCGGCATTTGGCTCCCAAACTGCGGCAGATTGCGGCAGAGCGCGTGCAGTCTGAGCTGAACTATTTGTTGAGTAGCGATCGAGGCACGTCTTGGTTAAATGCAGCTTGGCAAGATGGGCTACTGCAAGATTGGTTTCCGAGTGCCAATGCTCAAAGTTTGACACGGCTGCTGGGAATTGATCAGACCACGGTAATTTTTCAAGAAACCTGGGCTGAATTTGCCACCGAATTAGCGCGGAGTATTCGGGGTGGGTCACAGTTAAATGGGAGTCAGTCTGAGCCGAAAGCGTCTGGGTCAGCTCGAACCTGGATCACGATCGCCAAGTTAGCCAGCCTATTAGCGTCTGATCCTCAGCAGGCAGAGGCGCAGCTATGGCGATTGAAATACAGTCGGGCTGAGATTCAGGCGGTGAGCGTGGCGCTGAAGGGGTTGCCTCGATTCAGTGCTGGCAATCCGAGCAAGGAATGGACGTTGGCAGACCAGTATTTTTTCTTTAAGGAGGTGGGAGCGACGTTTCCCGCGTTGGCAATTTTAGCGATCGCCGCAGGAACTCCTTTAGAAGCCATCTCAGCGCTGATTCGACGATTCTTAAATGCAGATGATCCCGTTGCTCATCCGACTCCTTTGCTAACCGGACAGGATTTGATGACCGCCCTAAATCTAGCGGCAGGACCTCGAATTGGGCAACTGTTGGCGGCGCTGCAATTGGCACGGGCAGAAGGCGAGGTTACAACTCGTGAAGATGCCCTTGCACTTGCAGCAGACTTGCTCAGATTGTGAAAAAAATCTACGATTTCGAGATAGCCTGTAGTCTGGATGACCGCCCAGAGTATGTTAAAGTGATCCTCTAACTCTTTTTTCTGAGAGCTAAATTGGTTCTCAGGGATTACGATCGTCATTCACACCATTCGTCAATAGATGTCTCAAAGGGGTAAACATGGCTAAACGCCGCAACCAAAAAAAAGAAAAAGCTCTCCGCAACCAGGCTTATGCGCGCAAGTTTCGTAAGCGCACCAACACGGGTCGGATGACCAGAGGAAGACGCTACGACAACAACCGCATGGATGATGCTGAAGGCGATCAAGAAGGTGCAGGCGGCAGAGGCAATGAAGGCGCTGCTGATGTCTAGAGATTTGAAGTTCAAATCACTAAGTATTTAGACGGGCTGAGAGTTCAACCGGGTTGTGCCCCTCTCCTCGAATGTGCAGATTAGTGAATCTCACCCCATCCCCAAGCCGTAGTGGTTTGGGGAATTTTAACTTTAAATCAAGTCGATCGTTGCCCAAAAGCAATCGGGCAGAGATCGGGCTTGCAGTTGGCTGTTGATTTGCTTGGCGGTTGCCAATCCTGCTAAAAAGGCACTCTCGACTCGATTTCCGCCACACCAATCTCCTGTAAAGAGCAAGGGCGAGGTTGTATCGGCGCTCAAGAACTTTTCGGCTAAAGGATTGATCGGAAACGCATAGCGCCAGCGATGAAGTTGCAAAACTTCGGGCGTAGCTAACCAGGGTTCTAAAAGTTGAACGGCTTTGTTTAGGAGCATTTGCCCGATCAGATTCAGGTCAGGGGTTTCTAAATAACGACTGGCAAACGCAGCCGTGCTCTGAACGACGATCACAGGTTGAGACGGTGAGTTTTGCTTACTGCTGTCTAAACCCACCCAGCCGATTTCTGGATCGTGGGCACAGGTCACGCCTTTCCAGGGAATAGCTGACAAGTCTTGAGGCGGATAGACCGCGATCGCGCTGAAGCAAGCAGAAAATTGAATTGATCGCAATCGAGCCAAGACTTCTTCGACTTCTGGCAAAGATTCTAACAACGTCACTGCTTGCGGAGCCGGAATTGCACTAATCACCGCCGTTGCTGTTACGTTCGATCGAGTTCCGTCCTCAAACTGCAACTCCCAGCCCCGATCAATGGGACGAATCGCTTCAACTCGCTGATTGAGATGGATAGTAAGTCCGGTGCCGAGAAACTTAGCGATCGTCGAGATTCCCGTCGGAGAGGCATAGCGCGGATAGCGATCGGCTTCGAGAGGCGCGAGCAGTTGACCTTCAGCATTGAGTTCATAAATAGTGTCAGTCCAAGGTTGCAAAATCGAGCGATCGAGCAGCGTTGTGAGTAGGGCTTTGAAGCGATCATCTTTTGGCTTCAAATAACACACGCCGTGATCAGCATGAGTGCCCTGCAACCGTCGAGTTGCCAACCGTCCGCCTAATCCACGAGATTTTTCAACCACTACGACGCGATAGCCTGCTTGGTGAAGTTGCTGAGCACAGGTTAGACCTGCTACCCCTGCGCCAATCACGGCAATATCAAAGTGAGAATCGGTCATCATAAAAGAATTTTGAGTTTTCCGTTATCGAAAGAATTAATAACTCTCCCCTGCCTTTATGTAGAATGTGGGAGGTTGCCATCACCCTGCACTAGAGGAGCCTACGAGTGGACGAACTGAGAACCGCGTTGGAGTTAGCGACGGAAGATGAGTTGCGGGATTTGACAGAAATTTTGTTTCGTCCCAAGTTTAACCCGTTAGATTATGTCAGAACGCCCAACCTGATCGAGGTGCAGAGTCAAGATCGCGAAGATTGGCTCGATGCGATCGACGATCGCTTTCGCTATTTAGGGGCTGATGGCGTGACGGTGCTGCGTCGCCAAACGGGTCAGGTGAGCTATCGTCAGATTTTAATTCAAGTCTGTCGCTATTTGAAGCTACCCTACGCTGGCTCAATGTCTACCACTGATTTAGAAGCCGAAATCTTTCTCAGCTTGCTCAACCGCGCCTGGAAGCAGCTTCCCGCGTCAGAAAAGAGTACGTTGACGCGACGGGTGCAGCGATCGGTCTCGCAGTCGAGTCTTGCCAGTCAGTTGCCGCTCCCGGTGCAGAATGATCCCTTAAATCTAGTCTTAAAGGGAGGCGGCGCGATCGCGATTAGTTCAGTGGTGCGACCGATGCTGTTGCAGCACGTGGCTCGTCAGTTTGCGCTGCATTTTGCGAGTTATCAAATCGCCAAAGAAACCCTGGCTCAAGGAGGCGTTGTAGCGGCAACTCAGTTTCAAAACTACGTGTCGATGCGAATGGCGCGGCATGGAATGGCAGTGAGCGCAGCCCGATATGGAGCGGCTCGAACGGTGTTTATGGTAGCTGGCTCGGCAATGTGGGCGTGGTTTTTAGCCGATTTGGGGTGGCGATCGATTTCCACAAATTACGGTCGAGTGATTCCGACGGTGTTTGCGTTGGCACAAATTCGGCTAACTCGATCTGAGTGTTTTGAGGCGATTTGAGAACGATTTTAGGTGATTTGAGTCGGCTTCAAGATCATCCCGATCGAGCGCTTCAAAGACACTGGAACGTCGTTCAAATCGGATTGTTTCTGTTGCCTTTCAGCGCTTTTTTGGGCGGCGTTGCTCTGCTGGTCACGTCGTTGGATCTTTGGCGGCGGCACAGGAAATTCCTGATTCGTCAGCCTCTTAGTCTCGGATTCGCAGCGCTGAGTATGTGGCTGTTGATCACTGCTTGCGTTGCATTCAACCGCGAGAATGCGTTTCTGGGGTTGTTTAACTTTTTGCCCTTTTTCATCGTGTTTCCGGCTCTGGGGGTCTTGATTCAGACTTCTGATCAACTGCGGCGCATCGCCTGGACTTTGGTTTTAACGTCGATTCCGGTGACGTTGATTGGCTTTGGGCAACTCTATTTAAGCTGGGGTGGACATCTTTCTCTGCTGTGGGGCTTGATTGAATGGACGATCGCACCCACGGGCAACCCTCCCGGACGCATGGCTTCTGTCTTTACCTACGCCAATGTGTTAGCCAGCTATCTTGTGGTGGTGTTTGTGTTGGGGCTGGGGCTGTGGGTTGAAGTCAAACGCCAAACTCGGCTCTGGTATTTTTTAGGAAGTGTGGTGACGATCGACGCGATCGCGCTGATTCTCACTAACTCTCGCAATGCTTGGGCGATCGCGCTGCTTGCCTGTCTTGCCTTTGCGCTCTATCAAGGCTGGCGCTGGATTGTCGGAATCGTTGCAGCCGTTGCCGGAGTGATGCTAGGAGCCGCGTTTGCACCACCGCCCTTTCAGACTTGGTGTCGGATCGTTGTGCCAGCATTTTTTTGGGCGAGATTGAATGATCAAATGTACCAGGATCGCCCGGTTGCCCAACTGCGATCAACGCAGTGGAAGTTTGCCTGGTCACTCACGCAGCAGCGTCCTTTAACCGGGTGGGGGCTGCGAAACTTTACGCAGCTTTATGATGCTCAAATGCACTATTGGCTGGGACACCCGCACAATCTGTTGCTGATGATGTCGGCTGAAGCGGGAATTCCGGCGGCGCTATTGCTGTATGGCTTGGTAGGTTGGGTGATGGCTCAGGGAGTGTTAGCGCTGCGGACTATGAAGGGCGATCGGCTGATCTATTTCACGTTTTTGATCGCATTCTCTGCCTGTACGCTGTTTAGTTTTTTGGATATCACCTTGTTTGACGCGCGGATCAATACAATGGGCTGGGTTTTGCTTGCAGGAATTTGGGGAGTTGCAAATCAATCTATTTGGGATATAAACAAGCGGGTCGCCAACGCTAACGCAACGGATCAAAACTGAGAACCCCGCGATCGCCATCTAACCAAACTGGAAGTCCAACAGGTAAGGCAGCATTTTCGCCATCGTGACCAAAGGGCAAATCAGAAACGATCGGAATTCCTAAATCACTAAGACGATCGTGCAATACTTCATTTGTGGTGAAGCTAGGAATGCTGGTCGGCGGATCGCATTGACTAAAACGACCCAACGCGATCGCGCAGACTTTTTGCAACGCGCCCGATAATCGCCACTGAGTCAACATTCGATCGAGGCGATAAGGGGCTTCACTCACATCCTCTAACGCTAAAACGATGCCCGATAAATCAGGTTGTAATGGGGTATTGAGACTATGAGTGGCAACGGTCAGATTAGCTGGAAGTAACAATCCAGTTGCTTGTCCGCCACCCCAACCTGAGCCTGTGAGCGATCGTAACGGACGACCTTCGACCCAATCAAACAATCGTTCTTTTGACCAATCTGGCTCGGCGGCGATCGTCGTCAATAATGGCGCATGAACTCCAGAGATTCCTTGATGGCTAAAGCTCCACAGCAGGCTAGTGATATCAGAAAATCCGATTAGCCACTTAGAATCTGTTGGGGGAAATGCCCAATCTTCGAGCAGTCTAGCTCCTCCATATCCGCCTCTGGCACAGAGAATGCCCTTGCACTCTGGATTGTTGAGGGCACTGTCTAGCTGTGTACGGCGATTTGCGTCAGTTCCGGCGAGATAGCCGTGACGATCGTCAAATCCGGGGGTCAACTCGACTCGATAGCCTCGCTTGCGCCACACCTCTACGCCTTGCTCAAAGGCACTCATTTCTCTCAAGGTGCCGCTCGGAGAAATGACTCGCAGCAGATCACCCGGTTTAAGCGGAGCGGGAGGTTGACAGCGTTTCATATCTCAAGCCTTTTTCAGAATTGTCTCAAACCACGCTTCGAGGCGATCGCCCATCGCGTCTAACGAATATTCGGCTTCGGCTTGGCGACGACAGGCTTGACGATCGAGCCGATCTAACTGCCTGATCGCGGTCACCAATTCATCAACCCGATCGGGTTCTACCAGCCAGCCCGTTTCACTGTTACGGACGATTTCTGCGGGACCGCCGCGACGATAGGCAATCACGGGCACTCCACAGGCGAGGGCTTCGATCGCCACATTTCCAAACGCTTCAACCCAGCGAGGGGTCATCAATAGAGCTTGTGATTGTCCTAACCTGTGCTGCAATTCTGAAGTGGGCAGAAATCCGCAATACTCGATCGGCGCATCGGGATAATCTGCACAAATCTGATTCCAGTAAGCGGTGTCTTGAATCACGCCCCAAATCTTCAGCGGAATTCCGACGATTTGAGCCGCCGCGACTGCATCTTCTAAGCCTTTTTCTGGAGCGATTCGCCCGACCCAGGCGAGTTGATGTTTGGGTCGAGCACAAAACTCATAGAGCGATAAGTCAAAGCCATTTTGAACGTTGCGACACCGATCTGCAAACTCAAAGGTTTCTGCCTGTGCGTGACTGTGAACGGCGATCGTACCCGGAAACTCAACGGCGACTTGTTCAATCATCTGATCCATTGCGTCGGTGAGCGACCCCATGCTGACGAGGTGAGCGATCGGGCAGTCAAAAAATGGGGTCACATAGAACGGCAGCCAATCGTAAGCAAAGTTAATTAGCAGCTCATAGTTGTGTTGGTTCTGACGCGCATACGCCCACATATTCGCCAGCACTGAGTTTTTAGGAAGCGTGATTGGGGCATCGCGTCCCTGAGTTTGGGCGGTAGTTTGAAGTTCTCCGGTGATCGTCACCAGAGATACGCCTTCGAGAACCGAATCGGAGGGAGCGACGATCGTGATCTGATGTCCTCTCTGCTGTAGAGCTTGAGCGATATTTTTGAGCGTCAACTCAACGCCACCCCCCAGCCCCGAACCCAACGCCCCAACCGATGTAGAGAGCAACAATAATTTGAGAGGATTTCTAAATTGCGGCATGAACATCAGGATGAAGGACGAAACCCTCTCCTATGGTAAGTTCTCTGGGGGACTCACCGAGTTCTTAAAGGCAGGTAAATCACTGTTAGAGGGAACCGATCGAATGCGATTAAGTTGCCCTAATGCCCAGAGTGCGGTCTCTTGCACGTCTCGATCGGGGTCATCAGAGGCGTTGTGCAATAAATGACTGATTTGAGACACTAAATCATAAACGCGGGTCAAATCTCGAATCGCATTTTTACGTACATCAGGGCTTTCGTCTTGAAGAGAAATGGCTAGAGCGCGACTGAGCGGCTTTAAAGTCCGGGTGCCAATCTCAGAGAGAGCAGAGAGGATTAAACTGCGCTGTTTTGAGTCAGAGTCAAGCATCAAATCAACCATTGGCTGAACGGCGCGGCTGTCTCCCCGTTGCCCCAATTCCCAAATGACTTTTTGCCGCTTGATGGGGTCAGGGCTGCGAAGCTCACGCAATAGCTCATCAACAATATTGATTTTTGCTAATCGAGTTGTCTCTGAAACTTTGGGAGAGTCTATCTGACTGGAGTCAATCGACTCTGTGTGCTTAGAGGTTTCTGAAACAGAGATCGTTTGAAGATGACCGTTAGTCTGGGGTAGCTCCTCACGACTAGGTTTGACTTCGAGTGATTCGATCGAGTGTTCTAAATCGGGTTGTGGCAAAGAGTTTTCTGCTGCGAGCAGCGCAGGGTCGGGCAAGTCTTGCTGCGATCGTCGTCTCAACCCAAAGAAGGACAGCCCACCTGCCACTGCTGATACACCCAAAATGCCTAAGAGCCATTCCTTTGGAGATGGGTGATTTTCCTTGGCTGAAGGTGCTGTTTTAGAAGGTTGAATTTGGGCAATCTTAAAGGGGGTCGAAGAAGGCTTTAAATCACCTAATCGCTTTTGTGGTGTTTGCAAGTCAACGACTTGTTTGCTCTGATTTTCTGCAGGTTGAGCAGATAAATCACTCGTAGCTTGCAGTTGATAGGAGGGCACGATCTCAGCCGATGCCCAAGGTTGAGACGGGTGAGGAACCAGCCCGAAACAAGCAACGCTCACGATGAATAAGCAATTAGAGTGACGAGAAATCATAGGCAGACTTAGGGGGAGATACTGATGGCGGTATCTTTTCTTGCTAGCTCAATGCTAACCGCCATCTTTAAATTGTCTGCAAAAAAGTTTGATGCAAACAAGAATCGAGACTACCTAACGCGATGTGCGACTTTCCTAAAACACCCGCAAAGACCGCCCTCACCCTAGCCCTCTCCCGATGGAGAGGGAACAAGATTTCTAGCGCCCCTCTCCTGTGGGCTAACGCGTACACACAAGTCTTATGATCCTGTCACCGCCGCGATCTTCGCCCCCTTGTATCTTAAGAGAGCAGGGTGGTTTCATACACCAGAGGGAAAATTCAAAAACCTGATTGCTTGGTTTATATGCTCACAGTTTTAGGAGAGCATCAACGAAAAAATCAGGAGTCCAAACAATTCTTTTCTTGTATGAAACTACCCCGTCTCTTCCAGTTCGGGAGAGAGCAAACCCACTTTGCAATGACCGCTCTTATTTAATCTACAATCCTAAGATAAAGTTGTAGCGAGTTTGCTTTAGCGTGTGATAGAACTAGAGAAGGTAGGTATTGGACTGTAATCTACCGAAAGGCAGTAAAAGATTAATCTTCAAAATTAGAAATTTAGAGCTGTCAAGTCAGCGTTTTTAGTTTTGAAATCCTCAAGATAGATTACGCCACAGACAGGGTAACCCTCTCTATATAAGTATGCAAAGCGAAGCTCCCGTCTCAAAACCCATTCGATCACTTGATGATGCGATCGAACGCTGTCAGACCTTAGGAATGCGCCTCAGTCGTCAGCGTCGCTTTATCTTAGAGCTACTTTGGCACGAGCAGGAGCACCTATCTGCCCGCGAGATCTACAATCGGTTGAACCGCCAAGGCAAAGACATTGGGCACACCTCAGTCTATCAAAACCTGGAGGCTCTCTCTGATCAAGGAATTATTGAGTGCATTGAGCGATCGGACGGTCGTCTCTATGGAAATGTCAGCGATGCTCACAGCCACGTTAACTGCATCGACACCAATCAGATTTTAGATATTCACATCGACCTACCCGAAGATTTAATTCGTCAAGTCGAAGCGCAAACAGGAGTGCGAATTACTGAATATCACGTTGATTTCTACGGCTATCGCATCGATAAAGAAGCCTAGAGATTCAGTTTAAAAACCATCAGTCCGGGGATCACTGTGAAGTCACTGATCCTCGGATTTTGTCTATTGATAGTTTGTAAGCCTCGCACTGAGCATTACTCCCGGATCTGCATTATTCTCAAGTGGATATTAGAATAGCCGTCAGCACGTAAGAGTGAGTGAGTCAAAATCGGCTCAATCAACTGCCCAAACCGACTGTAGAATAGCCAAACCCCGACCTGTGCGATCGCTGAATTCATGGCTAGAAAACCACCGACTCTCTCCTGGCTTCAGGTCTTTCAGAAACCTCCCTCTGAGGGTGCAGACCAGCCATTGCCTCCCCACTCGTCGCGAGATGACCTATTAGACTCTGAGATAAAAGTCACTCATGAAGAGGTTGAACCCCCCACTCCTACTAAAAGACAACGGGTGGCAAATCGCTGGGTCAACTTCCCCAGAGCCGCTGCTCAAACGCTCTCATCGGGGACGAAAGGCACCCTGCAAACCTTAAGCCCGATCGCAGCCGCCTGGAAATGGCAGATCATCTGGTTAGGAATTCTTGCCACAGCAGGTGGAACAGCCGTTGGAGCGTTTATCTGGCTCTCAAAAGTTCCCCCGGCGGTTGACTGTCAGCAGATCTCTAGCTGGTCGGCTGAATCTGAACGGCTATTTTGTGCTCAACAAAGTGCCGCCTCAGGGAAGCCAGAGCAGATTTTAGAGGCAATTAAGCTGGTTAAAACCTGGACACCAGAGCACCCTCTCTATGGTCAGGCGCAAGCGCTGATGCAAAACTGGTCGAATGCCCTGCTGATGTTAGCGCGCGATCGAGTCACTCAAAAAGACCTAAAAGGTGGCATTGCTCTTGCCAATCAAATTCCTAAATCGAGTGCGATTTATAAAGATGCTCAAGTCGCGGTCAAACGCTGGCAAGAAGAGTTCAACAAAGGGCAAATCCTCTACGATAAGATCCTCATCGCCCTCAAAAAACAAAACTGGAACTTAGCCTCTGAGCACATCGCTTCGTTGAGTCTGGTCACCGATCCCTCGTGGCAAGATCGACTCAGCGACGTTCGGCAACGCGCCACTGATGAGAAAGCCGCTTGGCAATATCTCAAAGATGCCCGGAATTTTGCCAAATCGACTTCGCCTGAACAGTGGGGACGAGCGATCGCGATCACTGACCCCATCAGCCGCAAAACGTTTGTGTGGGAACAAGCAAAAACCGAGGTGCTGCGGTGGCGCGATGCAGTATTTGGGCTGGCAGTGGCTCGGTTAGACAAACAGGATCTCGTTGGAGCAAGCACGTTAGTCAGTTCGATTCCTACCAGTGTTAAGCTCACCTCAGATAATCAAGACCTAATTCGGTTGGTTCGGGCGAAAGAAGCTGCGGCTGACACAGATTATCGCCAACCGCCTCTAGAGCGTCTTGCGCCCCTCTGGCTGGCAATCCAGCTTTTGCGGCAAATCAACCCACAGAGTCCATTTTATGCTCAGGCAAAAGCTCTATTGCCCCGGTTAGACCTGCAAACACAAGACCTAGTGCAGCTTAATGTCGCCAGCACTCTGGCAAACGTCCGGCAGCTTCCACTTTTAGAGATGGCGATCGACCAGGCAAAACAGATTTCGCCCAAGCGTCCACGTCGCCTCCATGCCCAAACGCTGCTTGCCCAGTGGCAAAAAGAAGCCCAATGGATGGAAGACCGCCCAGTGCTGCGGCAGGCTCAACAGTTGGCGCAGGCGAGCAAACTTGACCCCCTGCGATCGGCGGTGGCGTTAGCTAGTTTGATTAAGCCCAAACGGGCACTGTCGCAAGAAGCGCAATCAGATATTGTGAATTGGACGGTGCAGATTCAGACGATCGAAGACAAGCCGATTTTAGACGAAGCCAAAGTGCTCGCAACCTCTGGCAAATTGGGGCAGGCAATTCAAATAGCGTCGAGGGTGAAGCCAGAACGAGCGCTTTATGGAGATGCTCGATCGCTGATCGGAGAGTGGGTCTATCAGATTCAGATTGCCGAAGATCGCCCGACTCTCAATCAGGCGGGTGGTTTAGCAAATGGAGGTTATTTAACGAGAGCGATCGGGGTGGCATCTCAGATTTCACCGGGGCGTGCCCTTTACGAGGAGGCTCAAGGTGCGATTTCGCGCTGGTCAGTTGAGCGGGCAGCAATTTGGAGAGCACGAGATCAAGAAGCCGCGAGTCAGTCTAGCAGCTCAGGATCAGAGTCCACTCAAGCGCCACGGTCTTCAGATCCGACTCCGCCGTAGTTGTGGGAGTATGGGAAGCATGACAGACCTGTAGAGGAGTTCGTCTGTGTCGATCGATCGTTCGGCAAGTCACTTGTTGCAACTCATTCTAATTGAGGCAGACCCCGTTTTGAGATTGGGGCTGCTGACTGGATTGAGTCGATTTGCAGATCTGCAAGTGGCAGTCGAAGCCGAAACTGGTGCATCGGCATTGAGAACGCTGGCAGATCGGGTGAGAAGCAGTGCGTCAACAGATGTGATTCTTCTAGATTTAGAAAACGCTGGATCTTCTCAGTCGCCCTTAGATCTCGAGCTGCCTCGGCAACTCAAAACTCAATATCCCAATCTGCCCATTTTGCTAATTGGGTCGTTGCCAGACACGATCGTGGTTGAAGCGGTGCAGCTCGGCGTTGAAGGATATTGTGCGAGAGGAAGCTCGATCGCGAACCTTGCAGCAGCAATTCGGCAAGTCGCAGCAGGTCAGACTTATTGGGATGCGGAACGATTGCAAAGTTTGATGATTGTCTCCTCACCCGAACGATCCTTTAATCCGTTGAGAGGAGTGCGTCAGGCGCTACGATCGTCCAGTTTGCAGCAAATCGAAGCCGCCCTGATCGAACTCAATGCCCAACTGCGATCGCCGGCGCTGTCACTGCTCGATAAAACTATTCTCACCGGGCAGCGCCGAGAGCTTAAAGCCGCTCGATGGGTGGTGAAGCGAGTCCTTTCTAGCTCAGATTCAGCGCCAGAACTTGCAAAAATTTCGCCTTCTCTAAGCGAACCTCTGCGATCGCTTGCGTCTAGCTCTCAACTCGTGCCTGAACAGCCTTTGGAAATGACGGCTAAAGATCTTCAGACAATTTTGTTTGATGGTGTGTCTGCCAAACTGCAATCGAATTTAGAAAACCTGACCAATTCGCCGTTAGAGATCGATATCTTTCGAGCAGAGCGAAAGCGAGAGCTTTTCTACATCATTTTGCGGCAGATTGAGGCAAGCCTAGACGAGCTGCGGTTTTCTCAAATCCAACCCCATCAGCTTGTCGAAAAACAGCCTGTGATCTTGCGAGACTTGTGGCGAGCGATCACCCTAGATTTTTTTGGCAGATACTACACTTTACGCGTCAGAAACCAAGAGATCGAAGTTGTGACAGCATTACTTCAAGACGAGAAAACAGTTCAGACAGAGATTTTGAGCAAGATCCCTGCTGTGATGGAGTTGTATGCTCACCTACTATTTCAGACAGCATTAACGATCGATAATACCGATTATCCGATTGGATCTCCTGACGCGATCGTTCGTGCCACCGATCTGTTAGAAAATCTCACTATTCAGCTTGCAAACGCGGTCGTGCAACCGTTGCTGAATCGCTTTTCAGATTTAGAAGACATTAAACAGAGCTTTTACGATCGTCGCCTTCTCTCTACTCGCGACATTGAGCGCTTTCGCAATGACCTATCCTGGAACTATCGCGTTGAGCGCTATGTTTCTGAACCAACCGCTATTTTTGAGAGCCGATATTCGTTATTTGTGTTCACTAACCAAGGCATTATGCGAACTTTTATTTACGCCCCACGCCGCAACGAGCTTGAGCAACTTGCAGGCGTGCGATTAGCCATAACGTTAGCCTTAGAGACACGAGACGCGATTTCGCCCCGATTGAGATCGGCGATCACATTTATTGGCGGTGGAGTCGTCTACATTCTCACAGAGGTAATCGGGAGAGGATTGGGGCTGATCGGTCGTGGAATTGCCAAAGGAATCGGGAATGCTTGGCAAGATAGTAAACGGTAACTCGAAGCTTTGAGTTTTGAAATGTAAAAATGTCTGTAAAATGCACGTTAGACCTTTGCATCATTAAAGAAGATATCTTTGATGCTGGGCTACTTCTATAAAACGAGTCACTCTTTAGTTTCTAAAAAAGCTCAATGGGAGCACACTTATGATTGAGTCTTTACTTGGTGCATTCACACTGATTATCCTGGGATACATGATTGGTTCTGTCAGAATCATCGACCAGGGTGACGAAGCCCTAGTTCAGCGATTAGGGCAATATAAACGCACCTTAAAGCCAGGGCTAAACTTTGTGATCCCGTTTATCGATACAGTTTTGGTCGAAACTATTCGAGAACAGCTTTTAGATATTGATCCTCAACAAGCGCTGACCAAAGACAATGTTCCGATCGAGATTGATGCCATCATTTTTTGGCGAATTGTAGAACTCAAACAAGCCTACTATGCGGTTGAAGATTTAGAAGAAGCGCTGAAGCAACTCGTGATCACCAATCTGCGAGGAGAAATTGGTCGCCTGTTGCTTGAGGAAGCGGTCTCATCAACCAATCGCATCAATGCCGAACTTCGCAGACCTTTAGATGAAGCGGCGCGCAAATGGGGAATTGAGGTGATTCGAGTCGAGGTGCAAGCGATTACTTTATCAGCGGCTTTGAGAGATTCTCTAGAGCGAGAGCAGATTGCCAAGAGTGAAAAGAAGGCAGCGCTTTCGAGAACGGAGGCAACGGTGCAATCGATCGGAGAACTCGCACGAGCATTACAAGCTCAACCAAATGCTCAAGAAGTGCTGCGCTATCTGGTCGCTAAGGATTATGTCAACGCCAATTTAGAGATTGGCAAGAGCGATAATTCTAAAATCGTCTTCATGGACCCCAGAGCTTTGAACGAGGCGATCACCGACTTGATCAGACCCAATGAATTTGAACAAGGCACAAACAACTCTTCAGACGGAAACAGCACGAATTAGCCTCGCCAAATAGCGTCGGCAACGCGGCAAACGTCGCGCATTTCTGAGACATCGTGAACGCGCAAAATGTCAGCGCCTCCGACGATCGCACTCACACACGCTGCCGCCGTTCCCCACCCTCTTTGCTGGGGGTCTGGCTGGCTGAGAATGCGACCGATAAAGCTCTTACGAGACACGCCCACTAAAATTGGACATCCCAACGCTTGAAACGCAGGAAGCTGGCGCAGAATTTCTAAGTTCTGCGCTTGATTTTTAGCGAACCCAATGCCCGGATCGATGATGATTTGATGGCGATCGACACCCGCCGCGATCGCCGCTCGACTTTGCATCTCTAAAAATTCGACGATCTCCCGAATCAAGTCTTGATAATCGGTGAGGGTCTGCATCGTTTTAGGAGTGCCTCGAAGGTGCATCAAGGCGATCGGTACGCCCAATTTTGCCACTGTGGGAAACATCTCTGCATCAAATGTTCCACCAGAAACGTCGTTAATCAAGTCGGCACCTGCGGCGATCGCGGCGCTGGCTATTGTTGCCCGTGTAGTGTCGATCGAGAGCGGTACCTGTGAAAATTCTGTGCTTTGTCGCAGCGCTTGAATGATGGGAATGACCCGATCGAGTTCTTCTGCGAGGGTCACTTCTTCGGCATTAGGTCGAGTCGATTGTCCGCCAATGTCTAGAATGTCGGCTCCGCTCATGACCATTTTTTGCGCCTGATTGAGGGCAGATTCTAAACTGTTAAACTGTCCACCGTCACTAAAGCTGTCAGGTGTAACATTTAACACACCCATCAGATAGGTTTTTTGCCCCCATTGAAAGGGGCGATCGCGCAGAGTCCAAGCCGCCAAGTTTTTTGAAGGAAGAAAACTCATCATTGAATTTTGTGAGTATAAAAGAATTTAATCAGATTTAGTAGTTGAAAAGACACTTCACAACTCAAAACCTATGAAAAATAGGAGCATCTACCCGCAAAGTCAAGATTTTGTGACCTCTCTGACAGAGTCGCCACAAAACCATCTCACGAATTACAGCGAAGTTGTACCGAGCACGAGCTTTATTGGCAATCTAACGTTTGACCTAAATGGAACGCTCTGTAATGTGGGCTTTAATCAAGCTACCAATCAAGACACAATTCTTCGCTATGACGAGTTGACCGGAGCACCTCTGCCGTCTGCAGGCAATTCGAGTGCGATTTATGTGCCGACTAACAAAGCTTTAAAGCGCCCGATCGGAATTACGGCGTTGCTGAATGCAAGTATGAACTTCCTTCCTCACGAAGTGGGGCGAAGCCCTCACCAACCCTTCTCCCCAGAGAGGAGGGAGCCAGAAATCCTGTCCCCTCTCCTTTTGGTCGTGTACACACAAGTCCTCATAGCTTCGTTTGAGTCGGCTTCAGCCCCCTAAATCCCCCAAAATTGGGGGACTTTGAACCAGATAAATGGCTTGACCTCTAAAACCTCGTTTGATCTCAAAGTCCCCCAGAATGGCAGGGCTGGTTTATTGGTAAGAGAAAAATACATAGTCCCCATTCTGACGTTCGTCTTTAGAGGGTATTCGCCCACGCTGAACGGAAGAATCAGAATTGGAGATATTTTTCTTTCTTGAATAAACCAGCCCTGCCCCAGAATGGGGGATTTAGGGGGCAAAAATCTCTGCGGTGACAGGATCATAAGACTTGTGTGTACACGGTAGCTCCTTTTGGGAGAGGGCTAGGGTGAGGGCGAATCTGATAATTCATATCTAGATTCAGCAACGTCGGAATCACTTAAACGGCAATCAGAGTGCCAGAGTCAGAAGCCGTTGCTGGAACCATAGCGATCGGACTGTTGAGTTCGCTGCTGTTAAAACGACGCGATCGGGCAACCTCTACCATCAAGTAGGGCATCAAAGCTGACAGGACTATAGGATCATGGCGCGTATCGATCCTACAGTCCCATCAACGTCTTACTTAGACGATGTGGATCAAGAACTCGACGGTCTGATCAGTGTCCAACGAGTTGAGCGAACTCAGCACTTCTGTTGCTTCAGGCGATACTGCATAATCGGATGGCATTGCCACCACTTCATCGCCCATTTTGCTGGCTAACTGTGCCCAAAACGAGAGCCGATCTTGAGGGCTAAATTTGTGATATTGAGTCAAAGGTGGCTCGACATTATCACCCGGAATCAGCTCAAGCAAAGCCTTTGAAGGATGAGGATCGAGAGAGACTTCATCTGTTTTAGTAGTGCGATCGTTCAGCACATCTTGCATAAATTCGATCTGGCTGCCCTCGCGCATATCGCCGATCATATTCAGCAGATCATCAACTTTGTCAGAAGCCGCGATCGTCGGAAGTGAGCTACCTAGTTCTTGGTAAAGGTAACCTAGTGCAGCAATTTGATCGTCAACGAGCAACTGCTTAAAGCGAGTTGCCAACGAGTTTAGGGTTTTGGTATCGATCGATGTCATAACAAAGCCTCTTGGAGTGATGTCACAATAATCTCTGACACAAACACTAAGGATCCGCGGATGGTATAACGCCTATAAATAGGTAGAAGCTGTGGTCAGATGTTAAAACAAAAAGTCACTCCATAGTCGGAGCTAAAATCTAGCGACAGAGGGAGGTTGAAACCGCGCGATCGAGAAAGAATGATGGGAAATGCAGATGACTCTACAGGAGACTTTCGTAATGACTTCTTTCATCGCTCAATTCGCAATCCCTGGCACCGATCTTTGGAACTGGGAAGGAACGCCAGTTATCATCGGATCATGTTTGTTTGTCTTAATCATCGCGAGCCGAACGGTTAAATTTCCTCGCACCGGAGCCAAGATGCCATTGCCTTTTTCTAAGTCGCTATTTAACGACATCAGCGTTGCCGGATTTTTGGCTTCAATGAGTTTCGGGCATATCTTAGGAGTATTGGCAACATTAGTACTCGCGAATACAGTAGCGCATTAGCAATATTCATTCCAGCAATCTTACTTTAATGATGCGGACGTTCTGCGGAGCGTCCTAAGCATCTCCATTTTGTTATTCAACTTGACTAGAGTCTCTATAGCAAGACGCAGTTTCTGATAGGATTTACCTAGACAGCCCGGTGCACAGACTCGTCGTGTATTCTAGGCACTTCCCTCGACTGCGCCAATGTCACACCTCGATCGCTTGCCTTCTCTCGACTCAGGTCTTGCTCTGACAGCGCTTGCACCCATGCAAGATGTGACCGATCTGCACTTCATGAACGTGATCGCTCACTATGGTAGCCCTGATTACTTCTTTACTGAATATTTCCGCGTCTACGCCAATTCAGGTTTAGATAGGAAGACGTTGCGATCAATTACCGAAAATTCTACTGATCGTCCCATCTTTGCTCAACTTATCGGCGAGAGCATTCCTGACTTAGTACGCGTTGCTCAAGAGTTGCGCCGCTATCCGATCGCTGGCATTGACCTCAACATGGGATGTCCTGCTCCCAGAATTTATCGCAAAAATGTTGGGGGCGGACTGTTGAGAGATCCCGATCACATCGATCTGATTTTAGCCGAGCTTCGAGAAGCTGTGAACGGACTCCTAACCGTGAAAATGAGAATTGGCTTTGAAGATACCGCTCACTTCGATCGAGTTCTCGATCTGATTGATAAGCATCAGATCGATTTGCTGAGTCTACACGGTCGCACCGTCAAAGAGATGTATCACAGCGCTGTGCATTACGATCTGATTGCTCACGCTGTTCGGCGAGTGAGTTGCCCAGTTTTAGCCAACGGAAATGTCACCTCTGCTGCCTCAGCAGTGACCGTCTTATCGCAGACAGGAGCCGCAGGGGTGATGGTTGGTCGCGCTGCCATTCGCAACCCGTGGATTTTTCAGCAAATTCGTCAAGTTCTTAGAGGTCAACCCATTACGATCGTCACTCTGGCTGACGTGCGCGACTACATTGAGCGATTGAGACAAACGACAACAGCACTGGCAGTGCCAGAACGAGCACGGGTGAGCCATCTCAAAATGTATCTCAACTACATTGCTCAGAGCGTAGACCCAGCAGGTGCGTTTTTAAGAACTATGCGACTTGCCCGGACGGAAGCTGAACTAGTTGAAGTCTGCGATCGTGCGCTCCTAAATAATCCCGATCAAGCCTTTGCCCTAGAACCTTATCCCGGACTGGTCGCTCGTCCCAATTCTGAGACTGCCCGTGAACCAATCGCAATCTGACTACACATCAGTTCGATAGGTTAAAGCAGAGTTTGGAAAAAATTAGGCGCTTGCCAGAGGAGATAAGCGATCGTGGCACAGGCGATCGTAATCAGTAACGTCAACCCATAAGCGACGCACATCAATAAACCGTCTGACTCCAGCATGGCAACGACCAATAACAAAATCCCGATCGTGGGAAATGGATTGGTGAATGGAATCGGCGCAATTAATAGAATCGCTAACCAGGTAATACACAATCCATTAAATTGCCAGATATAAGGATTTGAAGCCACGCGAGTCAAACGCGGACGAGTGATTTTTTCGAGAATTTTGGTCACTCGTCTGACGTTCTGCAACAGTTGTCTTGCAAACGCTTGAGGAAACTGAAATCGAGCTACTCTTTTGGGCAGCCAGGGCGATCGCCGCCCCAATGCCATTTGCATTCCTAACAAAATGCAGCCAGCCCCCGGAATGCCCGTCAAGCCGGGTGGCACCGGAAACAAGAAGGGCAGCACCAATAACCCAATCACCAAACTAAACCCACGCTCTGAAGTCTCTGACAAAATTGCCGCCAAGGTTAACGGTTGCTCAGAAATACGCTTCAGCAACGATTCAATATCTTGAGAAAATCGCAGGTGCATAGAAAAACAGGGCAAAGGTCAGAAGGAGTTTGCAATCATCGTAGCTTTTACGTTTGAGGCTCCAGACATTTCTTCAGCATTTAGGGTCACTTTTCCTGATTCCTGCTTAATCTTCTCCGCCAAAGTGAGAATCGAGAAAATTGAGCGCGTGATTTCGCAACTCATAATAGTCAGGAGATTGACGGAGTTGAGCACGATCGCGCGGATGCTGAAACGGCACTTCTAAGATTTCTCCGATCGTGGCAGCAGGTCCGTTGGTCATTAGGACGATTCGATCGGACATATAAATCGCTTCGTCTACATCGTGGGTAATCATCATCACGGCTTGACGATGGCTCTCCCAAATCTCTAAGACTTGACGCTGGAGTTTGCCGCGAGTTAGCGCATCTAAGGCTCCAAACGGTTCGTCCATGAGCAGCATTTTGGGGCGGGTTGATAATGCACGAGCGATGCCGACGCGCTGTTTCATCCCACCCGAAATCTCGTCGGGATATTTATCTGCGGCGGCGGTCAGATTCACCATCGCAATATGTTCGTTGACGAGTTCTTTTTTCTCAACGGGTGAGAGATGAGTCAGCACTTCATCAACCGCAAGGCGAATGTTTTGTCGCACGGTTAGCCACGGCAGCAGCGAATACTGTTGAAACACCATCATCCGATCGGAGCCAGGTTTGCAAATTTCTTTGCCCTGCAATCGGACTGAACCGGAAGTCAGTTTTTCTAACCCTGCTACAATTCTCAGCAGCGTTGACTTGCCACAGCCAGAGTGACCGATGACTGAAATATATTCAGTTTCGGCGATCGTTAAATTAATCTCTTTCAGCACCAACGATTCTCTGCCGTTTCCGGCTTTAAACGATTTGTGCAGATTCTCGATTTTCAAGAATTCAGACCGATCAGACTGAGAAGGCTGCGACACGCTCATAGCAGTAGATTCAATCATGATAAGACTCCTACAATTAAGGACGATCGGTTAAGCCAAGTAGAACTGAGTAGGACGATCGGCACGAATTTCAAAGCTTTTAAGATAGCCCACCGGATCGCTGGGATCAAATGCCTTTTTGTCGATAAACATCTCAGCAGGTTCGACTTTATAATCGTCTGCTGGACATGCAATGCCCAGATCGGCAGCAACCTCTCGATAGAGTTCCGTCTTCCAAGCTTTCTCGGCAATCTGATTGGCGTTTTTGGGAATCTCTTTGATCTGTCCCCAGCGCGCTGCTTGAGTCATTAACCAAATGCTGTGAGATCGCCACATAAACGTCGAGTGAGCATTTGCCACTTGGGGAATGGTGGGCGGAATGTCAAAAAATATCGTCGTGTCCGCCGCTCGAATCGTGCGATCTTTGCCATCAAATCCGCCGTAATTGTAGTCACCCACGATCGCGGGTCGCGTCAGTTTGGGCTTGGCTCCCGTAAACGATCGAGCCGAAATAATCTGGGCGACTTCTTCGCGATTTTGCGGATTACTACAATAGCGACAGGCTTCGATCATGGCTTTGAGCAGCGATCGATAGGTTTTAGGATTCTCATCGATGAATGACTGCATGACACCGAGGAGTCGATCGGGGTGCCCTGCCCAGATCTCTTTGCCCTGAGCAAACGTGAAGCCAATGCCGTCATTGCCTGTAATAGCGCGGGTGTTCCAAGGTTCAGCCACCATATAGGCTTGCGTCGCCCCGATTCGCACATTCACCAACATTTGCGGCGGCGGCACGATAATTACGCGAAACTCTTTGAGCGGATCGACTCCGGTTGCGGCAACCAGATAACGCACAAAGTATTCGTAAATGGCGGAACTCAGCACGACCGCCCAGACTCGTTTCTCAGGGGGCAGATTGTCAAAATAACGGCGAAAGTCTTGCCCAAATGCGGCTAAGTCGCCGTTATATTCAAACCAGGGGCGCAGTCCGGCATCCCACATGGCTTTGTTCATCGTCATCGCGTTGCCGTGACGATGTAGGGTCATCGCCGCACAAAGCGGTGCATGACGAGCGCCTTCTGCCCCAATTCGGGCGTTGGTGACGGCACCTGAGACGACCGGGGAGGCATCTAGTCGCCCAAAAATAATGCCATCGCGAGAGGTTGCCCAGCTTGCCTCGCGGCTGAGATTCACCGTTAGCCCATATTTACGAAAAAAGCCTTTTTCCCAAGCGATCGCAAACGGGGCGCAGTCATTGACGGGCACATATCCGATCGTCAGATTCGGCTTTTCTAACGTTTCTGGTTTGACGACTTGCCCGATCGCCATCGCTGAGTCTGAGAGACTTTGAGGGGCGCGATTGGCATTAATCGCACAGGCAGAAAGCGCAAATCCTGTGGCAGATCCTCCCATTTGCTGGAGAAAGTTTCGGCGCGTCCAGATAGTGGTCATGATGATTAGGAGAATGAGTGTTAGAGCGATCGCCGTCGGTGAGTCACGAGCGTTTCTAATTGCCCGATCGCCATATCTAAAAACAATCCGGTTAACCCGATCACAAACACGGCTAAAAACACAGAACTTAGATTTAAGCGGCTCCATTCATCCCAAACAAAAAAGCCGATACCTACGCCTCCAGTAAGCATTTCAACGGCAACGATCACGAGCCATGCAACGCCTAAACTAATTCGTAATCCAGTAAAAATATAGGGCAGACTCGCCGGAAGAATCACTTTGAGCATTTGCCTCCAACGTGGCATCTCTAGCACTTGTGACACTTCAAGATAATCTTTGGGAACGCTGGCAACTCCTAAAGCGGTATTAATAATCGTTGCCCACAAAGACGTAATGAAGATCACAAAAATAGCAGACGGATCAGCCAAGTTGAAAATCGCCAGCGAAATCGGTAACCATGCGAGAGGTGACACAGGCTTAAAAATCTGAATCACTGGGTTTAACGCCATCATCGCTTTTTTAGACATCCCGATCAAGAACCCGATCGGAATAGCAACCAGTGCGCCGAGTAGAAACCCAATCAACACGCGACGCAAACTTGCCAAAAGCAACCAACCAATGCCTAAATCTCCTGGACCTCGACGGTAAAATGGGTGGAGAATAAAATCTAAATTTGCGATCACCGCTTCGGGTGGGGTGGGCATCACATCATGGTTAAAACTCGCCACTGCCCACCAGACTGCAATCACTCCCAAAAAGCCGAGAATCGGTAGCACAACGGCATCCCGTGAGATCACAGGACGCATCTTTCGCCAAGTAGCCTGAGCTGCGATCGCCAGAATCGCAGCCAAATTTAGCTGAAGGATCATATCAATGCCCCAACGAATAAGTAAACTGGGAAGAGGCACTGATGAGTCTAAAACACAAATAAATGCTGACTCTTCAGCCCTCTCTCAATGCTGACGGAGTTAGCTGACGGGCGAGGGCTGAGAGATGCCCCTCTTCGGATCATTCAAACCCTGAACTCACGAAGATAAGCCCCAATAATTTGGTTCCTCCGTTTCAGCAATCTAAGGGCAGCTAACCACTCAGAAAAAGCTGAATTAAGCTGACTTACTATCTAACTTTCTACAAAATGTAGCACCGAACTAAAGCGATCGCCAATCTTTCTCACGATCGAGCTAATTTATACTTGCGATCCCACCGTCTTATTGATTGACTGCATCAGTTTTACTCAATAGATAAGTCGGCAACCCATCAATGCTGACTTGATTTTTGTCTTGCCAATAGCGCTGAAGCCCGTCTTCCCCTTTTTTCTCAGCCCAACGAATCATGGTTTCTCGCTCTCCTTGATAGTCATAGAGCGGAACTCCGTTACCACAAGACGTTTGAGCAGACTCAATGCTTAACTTGATGATTTGTCGCGCACCTGGAGTAGACGGAAATAAGCGATCGAAATCGCGCCACTCGTCATCTCGCGGACGAATCACACTGCCCTGACCATAGAGCCGCAAAATCAAAGGCTGCTGCGTAAAGCTGCAAAACATGATCGTCATCCGTCCATTCTGGATCAGATGGGCGCTGGTTTCGTTACCGCTTCCGGTCAGGTCGAGATAGGCGACGGTGTGAGCGTCGAGACATCGAAAGGTATCGATTCCTTTGGGTGAAAGGTTGATGCGTCCCTGAGTCGGTGCAGATGCCGTAAAAAACATCTGCTGTTCAGCAATAAATGTTTGTAGCGATTCGGTGAGTTCGCGATAAAACTTTGCCACGATGAAATAAAGATGAACAGCCAAGCGATTGGACGATCGCTGAATCTACCTTACTCCTCGCATGGCGCGATCGTCCGCATTTTTTAGCTCTCGGTTACTTCATACCCAGCCGCCGTGATCAATTGCTTAAACGTCTCTTCAGAAGCTTTTGCGTCGATCGTCACCGTTTTTTGTTCAACATCAATGTCTACTTTGGCACCCGGTTCAGTTGTCAAGATGGTTTCTTTAATTTCTTGTGCAACCGCAGGGTTATCAAGGGTTGGAACATGCAGCTTTAGTGCCATTAGATTCACCGTAAATGATTCCTTATTGTGAGTCTTCTCATTAAACTCAATGACCTGCCTGGAGATAGATTTCCAATCGTAACTTTTTCCGGATAGGGAATTTGCAGCCTTGTAGTTAGAAAATCATCAATATTTGATGAGCAACCGCATAACTACCCAATTCGGACTCTACTTTAAACCTATTGCTATCAGGAATTAGTCATGGAGATGAGATCATTCAGCCGTAGCGTCATTATCGGCAGCCTGTTAGGGTTTGCGTGGATGCTGCCCGCCACGGCGCAACAAGCTATGCTGACCCGTGGCGAAGTCTATAAATTGATTAACAACGTGCAACTGCTGCTCAACAACCGATCGCCGCGTTCTGCCAGAGTCTCGGATGTGATGGTGCCGCAGGATGCGCTCCGCACGGCAAGTCGATCGAAAGCCGAATTGCTGTTTAACGAAGGCTCTCTAGCTCGCATTGGCTCAAACGCAATTTTTCGCTTCATTCCAGGGCTGCGAGGCTTTCAGCTTAGAAACGGGACGGCGCTGATCATGAGTCCGCCGACGACCGCATCGACACGCATTGAGACTTTAGAGGGTCAGGCAGTCGCCGAGATTCCGGCTAGTTCACCCCCCGGTGCCGCTGCTACAGATGTGACGAGTCTAGCGATGGTCGTTCAAGTTGATGGCGTGGCGCAAAAATCGGACTTTTATAATCTGACTAGCACACCGATCAAAATCACCGATTCTAAAGGCAACTTCCTATTTATCAAGGGTGGACAAACTGTATCCGTTCTCAGAGGCACGTTAGGAGAAGTCAAAACCTTTGACCTGCGGACGTTTTATAAAACGAGCGGGTTAGCCGTGGGCTTAGGACCCGGACAAGACTCGATCGTGCTTCAAGAAGCGCCACCTGTTCAAAAGACATTAACTACAGTCAGAACTGCAACTCTGGCAACGTTAGATTTGCAGACAAAAGCGATCGAAGGACTCTGCACGCTCAATGCCAGAGGAGGAGCCAGCACGCTAGCGACTAATTGCATTACGACTAATTCAGATGACCCGCTTCGAGGCTATCTCGATCGTCGTGATGTCGTGACTCCGGTGCCCGATCGTCCCATTCCACAATCTCCTATCTCACAGCCTCCCACCCCACCAGTCCCGCCGATTGTTCCTCCACCACCCGTTATCACGGTTCCGCCACCCCCAGTCATTACGCCAAATAATCCTAATGGAAACATTCAAGGAGTTCCGGTGCTGGTGCAAGGTGGCAATAATCAAGTGCCTCCACCTGCACCAAACCAGCCGCCCGTCATTCGCTAGTCGATATCACAAACTCTATTCTCAACTGGATGATGGATTATGCGCGTCTCTTCGATCGCTCTTTGTGGGCTAGTAACCCTTGGTAGTTTTGGGCTTCCGCTAATCGCTGAGGCTGCCCCAGATTTAGTAGTGCCCACTCGTGAACTTCCCGTCAATTCTGACCCATCGGCGTTGCCATCAGACCTGACATCGCCTGAATCAGACATCAAACCGCTTGACCCAGAAGACACCAAATCAGAAGTCGGTGAGATTCGGATTCTCGATCGTCCGGCAACCGCAGAGCGTCGTCAGCCTGATGTGCAGCTCCTCTTGCGGTCTTCTGTATTTTCTAGCTCTAACATCACGGCTCTTAGCTCGTTTCACCCCAGTGATACCGTGTTTATCAATAGTGCATCGCTGTTAGCTACTCCAAAATTAGGTGAAACAACGCGCCTGATTGCATCTGCTGGCGGTGGTTTAGTGCGGTTTGCTAATCAAGGTGACTCAAACTACAACCTGCTGAACTTTAATGTGGCAGTACAGCAGCGCATCGCCCCCGGAACCTATGGTCAATTGGGCTGGGTGCAAGAAAACCTCTATCGATCGGGCAGTGGCGATCGGCTCTTGCAAGATAATTCTCTCCAGTTTATTTTGGGACGGCAAGATCAGCTTGGGAAACAACTGCGGCTCGACTCGTATTATGAATTGAGAGCTAGTTTTACCAATCCCGATGATCAAAATCGCGTGGCAAATACGCTGGGTGCTCGGCTGCGCTATGACGTTACGCCTAAGCTGCAAGGTGCAGTAGATTATCGGCTCACCTTTAAGAATTTTACTCAGGTCGATCGTTCTGACACTGAACATCAAATTAGTGCGCTGGCAATCTACAACATTAATTCTGATGTCTTTGTTGCAGGTAGCGTGTCGTATTTGTTTGGACGATCGTCCAGTTCGGCGATCGATCTGGATAATGTATCCGTTGGCGTTAGCCTGGGTTGGAACGTGCCGCTATTTTGAGCGTTACTAGTTTCGTTTTTCATCCATCCACTCGCCGATGAGTGAGAGGGCTAAGATCATGGCTGCTGCTGCAATCGCGGTGAATCGACTAGCGATCGCCAATCCTCCATTCATCACGCTATAAAATCCGCCCAAGCTATAGAACAAACTCAGCGCAATCACCACCATTGCCGGAAGTTTTGTTTTGACGATCGTTCCGCAGATATTTTGGATATCGCTCCGCAACCGCTCTTTATCAATGGGATTCTGACTGAATAGATAGCGTTTTAACCGCCCCGCTTTAATGAGTGTGAAAAGTTTGCTGCGCGTTGCTAAATAGAAATCGGGACGCAGGGCAAGCGCTCGATCAAAATTCGCGATCGCTCCGTCATATCGCTCTAACTTGCGTAATGCCAATCCTCGACCGTGCCAAAATTGCGGCTCATCGGATTTGAGCTTGAGCGCGTGATCATAACTAGCGATCGCCTCCTCATAGTTCGCAAGTTTTCGCAGGGCTGCGGCTTGACGGCTCCAGAGCGTAGGTATAGGTTCTAAAAACAGGGCGCGATCGTAGCTTTCAACCGCATCGTCATAGCGCTTTAACCCATAGAGCAAATCGCCTCGACGACTCCAAGCATCGGCATTGTTGGGCTGCGACTCAACAACCCGATCGTAGCTAGCAAGCGCCTCGTCATCGCGACCGAGACTGCAAAGCATGGCAGCCCGATCGCGCCAAGCCTCCGCCAGATTTGGATCGGATAGAACGGCTTTGTGGTAGCTCGTCAGCGCTTCTTTTCGACGCTTTAAGCTCTGCAAGAGATTGCCTCGACGCAGCCACGCTTCTGCATTCTCAGGATCGTACTTTAAAGCTTGGTCAAAACTGACGATCGCTGCCTGCGATCGCTCCATCTGTTTAAGCGTTAGTCCGCGACCTACCCAGGCTTCTACAAAATCGGGCTGTAGTTCTAACGCTCGATCGAAGCTGACTAGCGCCGCCTCATCGCGACCTAATTTGTGGAGGGCAACGCCTCGGCTATACCAAGCGTCTTCACAATCAGGCTGAAGGTCTAGCGCTCGATCGTAATGCTGAATCGCAGTTGCAAAGTCGGCTGCGTCTGCAAGCTGCTTACCTTGTTGCAATTGCCAAGACAGCGATCGCTCAGTCGATTCTTCGGGCAAAAAATCTTCCATAGAGAGGGTCACGCACAGATAGTATTAGAGACTAGGGAGTTATCACTCCTGCACCCCGAATTGTTGAGGACTTTTGATCATGAGCGTAGAAACTGACCCCGCAAAAATCATGAAACAGCAGGTGGGAATTGCCGCCGCCGCCAGAGTGCAGTCTGGTTCTATTGTAGGGCTAGGGACTGGGTCAACAACTGCCTACGCAATTCAGGCGTTGGGCGATCGTCTCAAGTCAGGTGATCTCAAAGATATTAAAGGCGTTCCGACCTCGTTTCAAGCAATCGTGCTGGCGAGACAAAACAATATTCCGCTCGTGACGTTGGACGAAATTGATCACATTGATGTAGCGATCGATGGAGCCGATGAAGTCGATCCACACAAGAATTTGATCAAAGGGGGCGGCGCTGCCCACACGCAAGAAAAAATTGTCGATTCCCTCGCGACTCAGTTTATTGTCGTAGTCGATAGCGGCAAATTGGTCGATCAGTTGGGTTCAACGTTTTTGCTTCCGGTCGAAGTCATTCCGATGGCGGTGACGCCGGTGATGAGAGCGATCGCCAAGCTCGGCGGCAAACCCGAACTGCGAATGGGCATCAAAAAAGCGGGTCCGGTCGTCACTGATCAGGGCAACTTAGTTATTGATGTGAAGTTCGATCGCATTGACAATCCGGCTGAGCTTGAGAAGACTCTCAACAACATTCCGGGCGTGTTAGAGAATGGTTTATTTGTGGGCGTGACTGATGTAGTTCTTGTGGGAGAAATCAAAGACGGTCAGCCTTCAGTCCGAGAGTTCTAAGTTGGGTTAAAATCGCTGATTGGCTGACGATCGATATCAGTCAATCAAAGTTTTTAGTGTGCTGACCCATGGGATTTAATAGCATTTGTCCAATACTGAAATGTTTCACCGCCGATCTGATCACTAGATTCTCGGTAGATTTGTTGTAAACATTCATAGAACGCTTGGGCTTCATCTCTTAAGCCAAATGTTATTAAGCACTTCAATATGCGAGTAATCCGAAGATAGTTATGATCGAACATGCAGACCCATTCACGCTTACGGCTAGGGTAATCCTTTGATTGAGTAATGACTATTTTTCCGTCTTCATTTTCATAGCGTCGCAACCCGTAAAACTGAATCATGACTGTGAACGATCGCAGCAAGTTTTGCTGTAAGCGTAGGTCGCTCTGAAACGTTTGGACGATGTTCTCATCTACAACTGGTGCATCACGGTTAAACGCACTTTTCTCAGAGATGGGAAATAACCACTGAATATAATCATGGGCGCATTCCAACTCCTCAAAATCCCATGCCCACATTTCTTGAATCATCCGCCCTTCTGAATCGCGTTTCTCTCCCAGATAGAACGGTATAAGCATCGCTGTGAGTTGCTTTTCATGATTCATTGCAAAATTACCTCCAACATTCAAACGGTTGAGCTAACCGGATGGCAATGACTTCAGCAACTCAACTGATAACGTCTGACCCGTTCCAGTTTAGCAACGTGTTAGCAGACTGACGATCGCAGTACCTGGGCAGAATATCTCTTATGAAGTCAGAGTTTTCTCAATGCGACGGTCAGGAATCAGCCACATAATTGCAACTAGAACGTACAGCATAAAAGCAAACCAGGAGTTGATGAAGGCGATCAGAATTGCCACGGCATAGATCACCACCGATATTCTGCCCTTAAAGTCTTTACCAAGCGCTACCGCTAGCGCAGAATTTTTACCCTCGCTAGCAATCAGGATGCGAGTAAGGATGAAGTAAGCGATCGCAGAAAACAACAACACTACACCATAAAAAGCAACTGGCAAAACCTCAAAGTGGTTCTCACCCATCCATCCCGTAACAAAGGGAATGAGTGACAGCCAAAACAACAGGTGCAAATTCGCCCACAAAACACTTCCACTAACGTGCCGAACCGCCTGTAATAAATGATGATGATTGCTCCAGTAGATACCAAGATAAATAAAACTAAGCACGTAGCTTAGAAATACTGGAATCAGCGGACGCAACACAGCTAAATCAGATCCATGAGGCACTTTTAATTCCAGCACCATAATGGTGATGATAATGGCAATCACGCCATCACTAAATGCTTCTAACCTCCCTTTAGTCATTTGTGCTCACTCTCCTTTCGCGCATTTCAAAGTGAGTTTGAACATTTTGTACTTTACTGCATCGAATACTTCTGCCTATTAAGATCACCTGCTTTAACTCAACAGTCCGGACAATTTTAAATCGCTAACGGTAGAATGCAGGTTTCAGCTTTCTCAATGAAGTCATACACAACGGTAGAATGCGGGTTTTAGCTTCTGCTTCAAAAATTGTCCGGAGTATTGTTAACTAATGACCTTTTCACGTAACCTCGATCGCCTCAGTAACAATACGGCACAACACATCTTAGATGCTAGTCCAAAACCTCTAAAACGGCTTTGGGTAGGAGTTGATCTTTAAACCAAACAATTCGGGCAGAGGTGTCGTTAAAGTTGACTCCTGCTTTTTCTAAGTTAAGTCGCTCTGAAATTGCCAAAATCAAATCATCGCGTCCTGCCTGTCGCACTTGAGAGAATTTTTTCTTGAGATAGTCGGGTCGCCAATAGCCAACGATTTCTAGTAAAAAGGTGCGCCCGTCTGGGTGAACGAGCCGAAAGTCAGGAATCATCACGCTGCCAGGAATCGGAATTAAGTCTACTTCTCGTTCTAGTTGCCACTCAGTTTTGGCTTTTTGCCAACGATCGACAAATCCCGCTTCTAACATACTGTCGTAGGTTTTGCCGGGAGGATAGTGGCTGACTAATCCACAATCTGATTCGAGGGCAAAGCGTCCGGTGCGAGTTTTGCCAGAATAGCTGTCGTTGACCTGCAACTCGGCGGCTAGGCTCCATTTAGAGACGTGCAGTAGCGCGGGAAGCAGTTTGGCGATCGCCAACCCATATCGAGTAGAGGGCTTAAATAAACTGGTCGGTCCATCAACGGTGAGCGTAAAGCCGTGGTCAGGGTCGCCCTCAATGTAGGTCATTAACTGAAACAGTTTGACATAGCGAAACAGCAGTTTATATTGACCCGGATCGTTGCGATGGGCATTTAAAATCAAGTGACTGGCGCGATAGAAAACCCCTTGCACCTGAGAGAGATTGTAGCGATGCAGTAACGCCTCTGGAGTCGGCACGTCAAACTCAGTCAGAATTTGATTATCAGGAAGATCAGCGTAAAGCCCCGATCGTATCTGCTCGGTCAACACTTCATGCCCCAACTCTTGAGTGAGTGAATCTGCAAGGCGATCGAGCGTGACTTGGGTGGCTTGCGCACTGGGCACACCTTGAGCAGACAGCGCAAAAATTCGCTCTCTCAGCATCGGCGGCTCTAACGGACTCATGGTTTCAAACGTGCTGAAGCCGCTGTTGAGTAAATGGGCAAGTCCGCGTTTGATGCGGTAGTCGGTTTCTTCACCTTCAAGTTCTAATAGTTGGCGATTGAGTTCGCCTTTGGTCATGCCTTTGGCTTCTTGAAATAGGGCGATTAGATCTTGAGCGATCGCTAGATTGGATTGATCGAGCTTCAACCGCTTTGGAACCAATTCTTCACCGTTGAGTCGATGCATTAACAGATCAGATGGCAACATTAGTTCCAGATCTCACATAAATCAAGGCTGAATTCGGGCAGAATGGCTTCTCCTGACAGGGTATCGGGGCGATCAAGAGTTTCGATCGGTTGACTTGGACGATAAATCTCAACCTGTTGATCTTGAGGATTGATCAACCAGCCCAGAGATGCTCCATTTTCTAGATACTCTCGCATTTTTGCTCGCAAATCTTCTAAATCGTCACTAGGAGAGTGTAACTCGATCACAAAATCAGGACACAGTGGAATAAATTTCTTTTTCTGCTGAGGCGTTAAGGCATCCCATCGTTCTTGCCGAATCCAGGCAACATCGGGCGCGCTGCTTCGCAGATACCGCAAGGGTCGAGTTGCCCCATTCGGCAGTCTGAACCCGGTTGAAGAATCAAAACCTTTACCCAGTTTCTTTTGCTGATTCCAAAACCAAACTTGCCCAGTTAGCCCAGAATTCCAGTTTCCCGTCTCGCCTCCGGTGGGTGACATGACGATTAATTCTCCTTGGGCACTGCGCTCAAATTTAAAGTCTTGGTTAGCCCAACAGATTTGCTCAAATTGCTCATCAGTCAGGTTTGAAGCGGGTTTCAGATTAAGGGTAAGGTTTGTTAATTGCACGACGACCTCTCATTACTGGGAAAGCAGACGGGTTGCTCGTAACATTCTTGTAGTTTAGCGAGTCTGTGTCACTTCTTGATTGCCACGTCATAATGAAAGGCAGCTTTACGAGCGACACTAGGTAAATATGTTGAAATCATGGTGGCAATGGGCACTCGCGATCGCGCTTTTGGCTTTAATTGCAGTTGGCTGTACTGTGCTGTTTCGACAGAAAGAAGCGCCAGTCCCAATAAACTCATCATTTGATGGCAATCGGCAAGTTGATCACCTGATGATGGGGAATCCTAGCAAAGCGGGGGTTGACCCAAACAATTATTTATTGCCCAACTCAGAGAGTCTAGATCAACCTCGACCCTATGTGACCTCTTACAACCGAAGTCGAAACATTCTAAATTGGTCAAGCTGGCAGTTAAATAAATCGTGGCTAGGCAGTTCTCCACGTCGCAATGACTTTCGTCCTGATCCGACGTTGCCTAAAGACTGGTATCAAGTTCGATCGAGTGACTATAACACCAGTGGCTACGATCGTGGACACATGACCCCCGCTGCCGATCGAGACAACACTCCTCAGAATGTTTCTGCTACCTTTCTAATGACTAATATCGTGCCCCAAGCGCCTGACAACAATCAGGGACCTTGGGCGCAGTTAGAAAACTACAGTCGTGGTTTAGCAGACCAAGGAAAAGAACTCTATATCATCGCGGGTGGTTATGGAAACACGCGATCGATTGGGAAGGGCAATGTCAAAATTACGGTGCCTGATCACGTGTGGAAAGTGATTGTCATCATGGACAAACCTGGACTCACCGCAAAGGATGTGACTGAGAATACACGAGTGATTGCGGTTGATATGCCCAATCAGCAAGGCATTAAAGAGACGAACTGGCGTAGATATCGAGTTAGCGTTGATTTAATCGAAGAGAGAACAGGCTATAACTTTTTAACCAATGTTCAAGACACGGTGCAGCTGCGACTTGAGGAAAAGGTCGATAAGGTCGTTGAGCGGGTTAAGTAGTGGATCAGGTCTCGACGGCTTTTGTAGCGATTCCGGCGAGGTAACCGTCTGGAGTTTGTCCCACAACATAAATGTCTAAATTAATCTCGCCGAGTCGGTAGACTTTGAGGTTACTAAGATGCTGTTTGAGTGTGGCGACGAGTTTCTGATATTGTTTCATTGTTGCGATCTCTTCGTCACCATACCAATCTTGGAGGTGAGTGACGGGTTCAAAAAAAGAGTCGAATTCATCGGTTTTGACGATCGTATCCGTTGAGTGATGAGTAAGTTCCAACAGTTTCTGATTGGTCAGGTCAGACGCGGTTTGATCTTGCCAGCAAAACATCTCAAATGGGTATTCTGACTCAGTGATCCACAGCAGATTGTTGCAGGCTTGTTTGAGTTGAGTCATCAGATCTGAGGATGCGTGAGTCATGAGTTTACCAGTCGGCTTCGGGTTCGGCGGCGCGAGGAATTGATTTTCTAGGAACAGCATAAACCGCAGGCGGCGGCACTAACTCTAGCTGATGCTGCGGTGATTTAGCAGGAGATTTCTCTCCTTTGCGGCGACGAGACACGCCTTCTTCGCTGGTGTCTTCTGCCACAACTTCGTAGAGCAGCGCCAACTTGCTGGGGTCTTTGCCTTTGCGAAGAATTCGTCCTAACCGTTGAATATATTCGCGAGTGGAGCCTGTACCCGACAGCACGATCGCAACACTTGCCTCCGGGACATCCACACCTTCATTGAGAACTCGCGAAGCCACCAGCGTTTTATAGTCACCCTGCTTAAATCGAGTTAGCACATCGTGGCGTTCTTTAACCGGAGTTTGATGCGTGATGGCAGGAATCAAAAACTCTTGAGAAATGCGATAAACCGTAGCGTTGTCATCTGTAAAAATCAGAGTCCGTTCGGGATAATGTTGAGCTAAAAGATCGGCGAGAATTCGGAGTTTGCCTTCGGTGCCGAACGCGATCGCTTTTGCCTCTCGGTGTGCCAACATTGCTTTACGTCCAGCTTTCGATCGAGCGCTTGCCTGCACAAATCGCTGCCAACCTTGAGCACTACTGAGATAAATATTTGCTTCTTTTAAAAATGCGTTGCGAATTTGAACTAAGCGATCGTAGCGTTCTCTCTCTTGCTGTGAGAGTTTAACTTTAATCTGAGTCGCTCTGTGATTTGCAAGTGCCGACCCAGATAATTCTTCTGCTGTTTTGCGGTAGATTTCCGCACCAATTAAGGTATTGAGATCTTCGTGTTTGCCGTCGGTGCGTTCGGGTGTAGCGGTCAGTCCTAATCGATAAGGCGCGATCGCAAATTCTGCAATCACTCGATTGAAATCGCTCGGTAAATGATGGCATTCATCAAACACTAACAGCGCGTATTGATTACCAAGGGTTTCAGCATTAATCGCAGCGCTATCGTAAGTCGAGACGAGAATGGGAGTGCGATCGCGCGATCCGCCCCCCAATAACCCGACCTCGACATCGGGAAACGCCGCTGTTAAATGCGCGTACCACTGGTGCATCAAGTCTAAAGTAGGCACCATAATCAACGTGCTGCGCTGAGTGCTCTGCATCGCCAGTTGTGCCAGATAAGTTTTTCCAGCAGCCGTAGGCAGAACGACGACTCCCATTCGTCCTGCCTGTTTCCAAGCATCTAGGGCTTCTTGCTGATGTGGATAAGGCTCCATCTCTAGACTGGGCACCATTTCAACTTCTGCAAAGGCTTTGGCTTTGTCGTCAAGCTCGGTGCCTTCGGCGCGCATTGCTAGCACCAAATTGCGATATTGATGAGCAGGAATGCGAAATCGCTCAATGCGATCGTCCCACGTCGCATAGTTCATCCATGCCTTCCCTCTGGGTGGCGGATGCAAAATTAGAGTGCCACGATCGAACTTGAGCGTAGGAGTACGAGCCATAAGATTTGCCCAGAACACTTGTTCGCTAGTCTGACGTTTATCGTGTCATCTCTTCAAAGGTTTCGCAAGTCAAATGGTGAGAATGAGGGTAGCAATCCGATCCGCTTTGCAGAAGAGTGAGGATTAAGACAAAGTGCTAGTCAAGCGTCGGGATCGATGCCCATCGCTCTCAGTTGCTCTTCCAATCGTGCGGCTTTGGCTTCTGCTCGTTCTGCCCGCTGTCGCTCTTGTTCTGCTCGCTGTCGCTCTTGTTCTGCCCGCTGTCGCTCTTGTTCTGCCCGCTGTCGCTCTTGCTCGGCTTGTTCTGCCCCGGTTAAAACCACCATTCCATCGCGGGTAGACCAGCGCAACCAGCGATCGTGCTTGCCCTCAAATACGCCATCCCAGAGCGTTAAGCCGATGCCGACCTGCTCTAGCCAGGTTTCTGTCATTTCTTGATAGCGGTTTCCCCGAAGCTCAAACATTCTTAAGAGGGTGTCTCCTAACTGTTGCAGGGGATCAAAAACCACGTAGTAAGCCACTCCAATTCGCGAATAGTCTCTGAGTTTGCTGCCCAACTCATTGCCTTCTTTGTTGGAGACAATCTCGATCGTCACATTGGGCGGCTTGCCAAACTCCCACACGAGATAGGTGCGATTCTTTTTCTCTCGCCAGTTTTCAGGAACTTCGACATTCAGGCTGAGAAACACATCGGGAACGATCGGAGGCTGACGCACGGCATAAAACACTCCGACGTTTGCCGCGACCAAAAAGGGGCAGTCAAGCACTGAAGACTGGCTATAAAGCGGTTCTGTCAGTAGACGCTGTTGCTTTTCGGTAATTAAATTATCCACGGAGGTGTCGTCCTCGATCGCCAAGTCGCGAATGTCTGGCGACAGATCAACCTCAGTAGCGATTTGCGACATGAGCAAGTCCTCTAGGGGTTAGGGACGATCGTAGCAATTTATTATGAATTTATACTACAGCGATACTTGTTTCTGAAGAAAACTATAGCCGTGGTCGAATCGTGGAATCATCCTACAGTTGAATCTGTTGAGTTCATCAACGATATCAGGGCTGTCAAAATCTTTGGAGTTTCGATTTAAAAAACACGCCTGCTGGGGCTGAACACGTCGTATGTGAGCGATAACTGATGCGTAAACAAGAGCATCTTGCGGCATTAAATCATAAGTGGTTTCGTAAGACGCTGCCTCGATTAGAATGTCGGCGGTGAGCGCAACAACTTCTCCAATGTTAAGGAGCCGCTCTCGACATTGGAAAAAGCGATGTCGTTCTTCTTCATTGCTTTGCACCATTAAGCTAGCAATATCTTGAATACTCTCGATACGACTTGCATAAGAAGCTGTGCGTGAAAGCTGACGTAACTCAGCATCTAGCGACTGTTGCAGTTCTCGGCGGCTCCTTGCTTGACGATTCAATTTTTCATGAGGTTCAGCAAGACTATAGGCTGGAATAATAAGCTTTGCCTGTACTGCTTCACAGAGTTGTAGAATTTGTTCACAGCTTGCACACTGTTCTTGCTCAAAGGTTAGCTCTAAAATGAAATTTGTTTCAACATAAATATTCACGCTGCCGCCTCACGCTTAAGCCTTCCTCCGGCTAAGGCAGCATACAGTCCCGAATTAATCAACCAATACTGATCAGCATACGCATTTTCTAGCAATTTCCTAGAGTGAATAACCTCTCCGAGCCAGGACACAATAATTAATTCAAGGCTTTGTCCACTAATTTGGTCAACCGTCGTTCCTGCCCGCTCAAGGTAAGGCTGAAGAATAGGACGTGCATCGATCGTGTAGTCAGGTTCACTCTGATCTAGATGAGCTTCAGCCTCAGTCCATAGATAAAACTTATCTGGAAAAACCATCAGAAAATAGGGAGCTTTTGGGAAAGTGCCATGTGCAAGAATATTACGCCGAAGTCTTGCTGCCCATTCTGGTGACACATTTGTTTTGCGTTTGACCTCAATCACAAGAGCAAGTTGACCGTTGCGATCGTCAACTGCTAAATCCCAGCGATAAGGGCTAAAAGCCATAATAGGCACATTTTAGAAACCAACTACCTCACTATTTTGACGCAAAACGTTGACGCTTCACCAAATTGAAACCCGAAGTTGGCAAGATAGCGATCGCTGTTATCCGTTTATTTTAGATCTCCTGCTTCGTGGTTGATCAAGATTAGAACTGCGCTTATTCACACACGATCGAGAGTGTAATAACCGCTCCTTCTTACTCTAGCAACCAAGCAAACAGATCCTCGATCGTCAACCGTAGCTCACTTGCAAACAATGGCATCGGTAGAACGTCATCAAGTTCATCAAACACTTCCGTTTCCTGCCTGGGACGAAAGACAAACACAGTTTGCTCATCCGGATCGATCAACCAACCTATCTGAGTGCCGTGTTTTAGACAATGAAGAATATTTTTCGTTACTTTTGTCTGGCTTTGGTCAGGGGATAAGATCTCGATCGTCCAATCTGGCGCAGCAGAAAATGTATTCGCCACTGCCCCATTGTCGTCACGAGGAATTCGGCTCCAAACAAAAACTGCAATATCGGGAACCGTTGAACGACCCCCAAAGGTACACCGTAGCTCAGGGAATGCACGAGCAGCGCGCTGAGGCTTAACAACTTCATTGATAGCAGGTACAAATTCTCCTTGAATGGCACTATGTTTCCCTTGTGGCATCGGTTTTAAGACGACCTGACCATCAATATATTCACTGGCAGGTTTCGTTTCTGGTAATTGCAAAAATTCCGTCAGCGTCAGAGTTTTAGATAGAGCTTGTACCATTTTAGTCTTACCTCTAAGTCTGCTAGATCAAATACCAACACCAATCTCTATCTTATCTAGAAGCTCAATGAGGAAGATCGACTTTTAGAAAGTTCCCAGTAGGGGTGATACCTTCTTTTTCAGTAACTCCACCAAGGCTGACTCCATATACTCATAGTCATCAGGAATATTTAGGCAGACCACTCGTTTGTGTTTAAGCCAAGGCTGAAAATTCTTTGAGAGTTTGCTGCGGTGAGACTTTTCCATTACAAAGATAATGTCTGCCCATTGAATTGCTTCACTACTTAAAGGTGTTTCCGCTTCTCGATCGAGTCCTGCTGAATCTACCTCTAATCCTTCATACTCTGCAAATACTGCTTCGGCTGTAGGGCTGCGTAATCGATTCCGACTGCAAACAAACAACAATTTCATACACAACAGCCTTTTAACACCGACTTATAGCCTGATGATTTCTACAACAGTTAACTGATCCTGCGTGCTAGCTGTCTTTTGGAGACTCAGAAGCCATTTTAGAAAGCTGTTGTGAGATCTCAGGATTGTAGAGCCGCAGATAATTCCAATAGTTGCCAAACACCGACTTCACATAGCCCTTCGTTTCATCGTAGGGAATCATCTCAACAAACTCATCAGTGTCTTGCGTTTTTGCCTTCGCTAGCCAACCGCCTACCGCTCCCGGACCTGCGTTATAGCTCGCAACCGCCAACATCGAGTTGTTGTTATATTCCAAATGCGTATGGTCGAGATACCAGGTGCCCAAGCGAATATTGTCGTTGGGGTCGTCTAGCTTGAACTGTTTAAGTTTGATATTGCTGGCGATAAACATTGCCGTTTCGGGCATCACCTGCATCAGACCCGTTGCGCCCACCGATGATTTGATTTTTGACTCAAAGCGCGACTCTTGACGAATCAGCGCTGTCACCAAAAGGGGATTGAGTTGATGTTGCTGTGACCAATTCTCGATTTCTTGCAGGTAAGGGAACGGGTAGAGAGCTTGCCAATAGCCAGACTGCTGTTTGAGCGATCGATACTGTTCCTTTTCGTCGGGCTTGTCTCGATCGCTGAGATTTGACACCATAAAAATGCCGTCGAGATTATCGCCCACTCCCAGCCGCATTACGCCATCGGTGAGTTGTTCTGACATCGACGGAGCCATGCGATTTTGAAACTCGACCTGCCAGTGAGTCCAGGCATCGCGGTCTTGCCCAAGCTGGTAGAGTTCTTTGAGAATAGGCGATCCGGCAACAAGTTCGGGGCGAACGGTGGGTTTGTCAACCTGCGGGTTAAGGGATCGAACGCTGTTAAAGTCGCCGACATTCCAGCCCAGCATACTCGCCGATCGCCACGCATAATATGACTCTGGATGCTTTGCCAACACTTTTTGATAGATGGCTTTTGCTTCATCCGATTTGCCCAGTTTTTGAGTCCATTTGCCGACCCAAAATCCGGCTTGTGCCCCAATGTCGCTAGTAGGATTGTTGTCGAGAATTGGTTCTGCCCACTGTTTTGCAAGCCGATAATCTCCGGCTTTGGCGCGTTCTTGAGCATAAACCCAGCGCATCTCTGCTGCCGCATCAGTGCTTGCATATTGAGTAAGCACCAGTTCCCGAACTTGAGCGGCAAATTTGCTGCTGTTGAGCTTGTCTAGCTGTTTCGATTTTTCGACGAGAGCGGCAGGTGCTCGATCGGGAAAATGCTCAATCACTTGGTCGAGATAGCCGATCGCGAGTTGAGGCTGTTCGGCTAATGCCGCTAGTCGAGTCAGCGCTAATCCGGCTTCTGGCGAGTTAGGAAACGTTTGGACAACTTGACGATAGCCAGCTTCTCCGCCCGGTTTGCCGCTCAGGTGAAGTCCGCGTGCGGCTCGATAGGCGTTAACCGGAGTGTGAGGCGCACGGGCATAGGCAGCCGCGCCTTTGTCATAAACCTGATTTTCCCAATAGCCAAAGGCGATCGCTTCCCAATCTGGGGGCTGTAGCTGAGGGGCAAATTTCTCAGTGATGCGATCGAGAATGCGAGTGTAGCCGTCTTGATTGATCGCATATTTAGCAACCAGCATCAGCATGGCAAGCTGATTGGGATTCTTTTTAAGACGGAGTTGAGCGATTTCGACCGATCGGGGATGAGCAGGAAACGTTGCGATCGCTTGATCCCAATATTTGGGATTCGATCGTCCTAAGAAAAACAACCCTTCTGCGGCGGCAGGATCATCAGGATATTGTTTCACTAATTCCTGCCAAGTGGCAGTGGCTTCTGACTGGTTCCCCGCCACTTCGTATGCCTGCGCCCGTTTCAGCAGGATCTGCGGCGACAGAACCGAGTAGTCTTTCTCTAAATTCTTTAATTGCTCCAGTGCTTTGTCTCCCTGCCCCTGAGCCACAAGATCACTTGCCAGCAAATAACGAGCACGATTTCTTTCTAATGAAGGAGCTGATTTTTGGGCAGTCGCTTTCAGCGTTGCAGCACGTTGAGTTGGAGATTGCGAGATCAGAGGGCTGACGATCGCGCTTGGAGATCCTACGGTTTCGAGCCGGGTGGAATTTAGTCCCTTCGTCGCTTGGTGTGAAGCATCTTTAAGTTTCTCGATCGGCAAAAACATGCCAATTAACAAAGCTGACAGCCCAGTGCTAGCTGCCAGAGTGATCCAAATCTTTCGTTGCTTCAACATCGATTCTCTCCCAAGGGAGTGGATAAAATCATCCAAAACTCTTAGCAGTTATAGCAAAGATCCAGACGTTGCCGAGCAGAAAAAACAAATGTGAAGCTCGTTTGTAGCGTATGGCACAAAATTATCCACGAAGGTAAAGCGACTTCACAACTATGGAAACCAAGCCAACCAATATCGGCGGGAATAGTGCGCCTCGACTTCAGATCGGGTGCTCTGCTGATCACGCGTTAAGCCGATCGTCCCCACAGCAAAAAATGGCAGCGATCACCTCTGGAGTATACGTAACTGTCAGCATGGGCACTAGAAACGTTGTACATCTAGCGTCGTCCTGCAAGACTTTACTTATCAAAACATTAGTTGCACATCACGTTAGCGACTAATGAGTTCCTTTAGAGAAAGCGAGCATGAGTAAGAGGGTAGCAGATAATACAAAACTAGAAGAAGCTAAGTCGGTAAGCAATACTTCTGGCTCATCTCATTAAAAATTTTGCTTTTCCTCCGCGATCCCGAAGAAGTTATGTATTATGGCAATGATCGTGAGGATTCTGAAGCAAAATCAGCGTTAGGATTTTCTAAATTTTAGTTGATATTTGTATCCCGGATATAGATTATGAAGCTTTCTGAATTGTTCAAGTGTAATAAGACTCAGCTCACTAAAATCGCAAAAAGTTTTGCTGGCTCACAGTCAAAGCTATTCCAAAAGGGTTTGGTTCTCCTTAGCTTATCTGAACTGTGTACATTTGGATTCGCTGGATTGTCCTGGGCTGGTGAACAACCAGTTGCGATCTTTCATGCCTTTAATCAAAAATATAGTGAAATTGACGGCTTTGTTTGTACTCTTGCTGATCAAGGCTATTCCCACGTACAAATCTCACCGACTCAACAATCAAATCCTGACAACGTTAACTCTAATCCAAATGCACTCGTGAATACATGGGCAGGGCGTTATCAACCCGTCAGCTATGGAGTTATTGAAGGATTAGGATCTGAGAAAGACTTAAAGACCCTAACCGATAAAGCCCATAGCTGCAAGATTAAAGTGATTGCCGATGTGGTGTTCAATCACATGGCTAGCATGGATAAATATAGCTCTCTGACAAACTTTCCTGACTTCCCCGATCCAAGTGCTAGAAATGTCAGGGAAAAGGGGTCAACCTATTTTCACAAGCAATGTGACATCAACTACAGTGATGGCAACAGATACACGGAAGTAAATTGTTGGTTGGGAGGTGCTCTTCCCGATCTCAACCAAGACGATCCAACTATTAAGAAGGTTCAGAAAGCTCATTTGAAGAAACTTCTGAATCTTGGGATTGATGGGTTTCGATTTGATGCTGCTAAACATATGTCAACAGAAGCCGTCGGAGATTATATTAGTTACATCAATCAAGAAAGTAATAATAAATCGTGGAATTATCTTGAGGTAATTGAAGACAATGATACAAGCGCGAACAACTATAATTTCATTGCTGCTGTAGAAGATTTTGTCCTCTATAGTTCAATGAAAGATGCATTCACTTTTGGTGGAGATCTGCGATCGCTACAAGTCCCTGTTGCAGTCAACGATTCCCGTAGTGTGGTATTTGGGCGAAACCATGACCAGATTAAACGTCTCAACGATGATGCCCTAAATTCATACAGTGATGAAACAGACTCTTATCTGGCAACAGCTTATGTGTTAGCTAGACAGGAGGGTACTCCACTAATCTTTGGGCCGGACAACTTAGTCCCTTATATTAAGGCTGGAGTCAAGTTCCGTCAGATCATGCATGAGAGAGAAAACGAAGGACGTAATGTTAAAGATAATGTCTTGAAGGTAATTAATAGCCCAACAGTTTTGATGATGGAAAGAGGTAGTGAAGGATTCTTTGTGGTCAATAAAGGGTTAGATAAATTGAATGTTCCGGTTATGGACTTGACGCTCACTAATTTAGAAGGGTGTTACAAAGAAGTACGAAGTAACTTTACCGTCGCAATCCAAAGAAATAATAACAATAAGAAGTTTGTCACCCGGTGGGGAACCGGGAATCGCGGTGGGATGGAGGTCTTTGGTCGGGATGCACTTTATTTTATTCGTGAACCGTTCGCGGCGTGTCAGGGAAACTAGGATAGTGTTCTAAACATATGGGAATGAAGGAAAATCAGACGGTAATTTTTCTAAATTGCCGCTACCGTAGCAATTGAAGCTGGTGGATTTCTTAAATCGTCAGCCATGCTTAGTCTTGGATCAGTTGAGTAATCCGCTCTATCAAGGTTTCTTTGGCACCCTGTGGGCGCGATCGCAGCGTTTCAAAACTCCACGAATGCCTTCAAGGAAAATTCAAAAAGTCTCTGTGTCTTTGAGAATCTTCTGACACCCTCCTCGATTTTGATCGATACTGGAAATCTAGTAATTGAACCCCAAACGAAAGGTTAAGTGATGAAGGTACAAGCAACCAATACCCCGCGTCTCGATTGGTCTGGTGATGGTCTCGCGATCGGCTTATTTGAAGACGACCTTGAGCTAACGGGCGACTTGGCAGCACTCGACGAAAAGCTTTCAGGTTCACTGAAGGACTTAATTGCTGACATGGACTTCAAAGGTAAGTCTGGCAGCAGCGTCTCAACTCGCGTCGGCAACCAAAGTTCGATTCGTAAGCTGATTTTGGTCGGTCTGGGCAAATCTGACGCGCTAAAGCTTGATGGCATCAGACGAGCAGCGGCAGCAGGTGCCAAACTTGCCAAAAAAGAACGCTGTAAAACTCTGGGCGTTAGTTTACCCGTGTGGAATCAAGACGCAGCCGCGACTGCTCAAGCGATCGTCGAAGGGGTAGAACTTGCCCTTTATCAAGACACCCGCTTTAAGTCAGAACCTGAGGACAAACCTAACGTCGAACAAATCGATGTGTTGGGATTTGCGGAACAAACTGCTGCTGTTGACTATGCCCGTCAAATTTGCTCTGGCGTTTTTCTAGCGAGAGAGCTTGTGGCTGCCCCTGCAAACTATGTCACGCCGCTGACGCTAGCAGAAACGGCACAAGCGATCGCTCAAGACTACGGTCTACACGTCGAAATTTTAGAAAGAGAAGAGTGTGAAGCGTTGGGCATGGGAGCGTTTTTGGGCGTTTCTCAAGCGTCTGATCTGCCTCCAAAATTTATTCACTTAACCTATAAGCCGGATGGAACTCCTCGCCGCAAATTGGCGATCATTGGCAAAGGAGTCACCTTTGATTCGGGTGGGTTAAATATTAAAGGGGCAGGCAGCGGCATTGAGATGATGAAAACCGACATGGGTGGAGCAGGTGCCACGTTTGGGGCAGCAAAGGCGATCGCTCAGATCAAACCCGATGTTGAGATTCACTTTATCGTCGCTGCGGCTGAAAATATGATCAGTGGGCGTGCCGTTCACCCTGGCGATATTCTCACTGCCTCGAATGGGAAGACGATTGAAATTAACAACACCGACGCAGAAGGGCGATTAACCCTAGCGGATGCCCTGGTATTTACCGAAAAGCTGGGTGTAGACGCGATCGTGGATCTGGCAACGCTGACTGGGGCGTGTGTGATTGCATTAGGAGACGATATCGCTGGGCTGTGGAGTCCTGACGATGTGGTGGCGGCTCAACTGCAACAAGCGTCAGAAAAATCGGGCGAGAAACTCTGGCGGATGCCAATGGAAGAGAAGTATTTTGACAGCATGAAGTCTAGCATTGCAGACATGAAAAATGCGGGTGCTCGTGCAGGGGGTGCTATTAGTGCAGCGATGTTTTTAAAGCAGTTTGTGACTGAAACGCCTTGGGCGCACCTTGATGTCGCTGGACCTGTTTGGGCAGATAAAGAGAACGGCTATAACGGGGCAGGAGCAACGGGATATGGCGTAAGAACCCTGGTGGATTGGGTGATGGGCTAGAGATTGTAAGTTGAATTTAGCAATTTGTTGTTTAGGGACGCTCGATCGAGCGTCCCTTTTATTTTGAAGAGAAATCTATTAGCCTGCTATCAAAACGCCTTTCAGCTTGCTAGTCGGGGTGCGCGAATTTCAGAATATATGCACGCCTCTGTCTACTGTTTGTTTGTAGACGATCCCGATCGGTTTCTCAACAAAACAGAAGCCTTGCATATTGAAACCTGTGAGCGATTATGTCAAGAATTTGGCGGACAGTTTGTGAGAACCGCAGACCCAATAAGGCAAGAGCGATCGCCACTGTTTCTAGGGTCTATCTGCAAACTCGCTTGGCTTCGTTTGAGGGATCACCTGTCTCATTCAAGACTTGAATGAGCGTCAATGGTCTCCCTTTTTAACGACATTAAGAGATTGCAGATCCGCCTTGGAATGCGGCGCGATCGCTAGTCTTGAATCATCCAGTGAGTTATAGATTGTCGATCGTCACCGCATCAATGTGTTCAGCAGGGTAAAACCTAAACACTCGCGAGTAAAAGTAAAACTCGCCATCTAACGCCCGTTTAATGTTTTCAGCTTTACGAAAGCCATGCTGTTCTCCTTCAAACAGCACATAGGCAACTGGAATTCCTTTATCACGCAGCGCCTTGACCATCATCTCAGCTTGATTAGGCAGCACAATCTTATCTTCATCACCCTGGAAAAAGATCACAGGGCACGCGAGTTGATCGACAGCGGTGATCGGCGATCGCTGATCGTACAAATCCTTTTGTTCTGGATAGACACCAATCAAACTATCTAAATAGCGTGACTCAAATTTGTGGGTGTCTTCTGCGAGTGCTTTTAAATCACTCACACCATAATAGCTGGCTCCCGCTTTAAACGTGTTGCGAAAGGTGAGCGCACAGAGGGTTGTGTAGCCGCCCGCACTGCCGCCTGCAATCACTAAGCGATCACCATCGACATTGCCCTGCTTTACCAAATACTTTGCACCATTAACGCAATCATCGACATCAACAATGCCCCACTGTCCATTCAACCGTTGTCGATAAGCGCGACCATAACCTGTGCTGCCGCCATAGTTGACATCCAATACGGCAAACCCGCGACTTGTCCAATATTGAATGCCTAAGCTTAGAGAGGCAGAAGTCGATGCAGTCGGACCGCCGTGACTTTTGACTAATAGCGGCGGACGTTCTCCAGTTGGCGCGATGTAGTCACGATTTTTAGGCGCATAATAAAGCGCGTAAGCCGTTAAACCGTTTTCAGTCGGAAACTCGATCGCCTCAGGAGCCGATAGATAACTGGACTCGATCGCTAGCTCACTCGCCCGTTGCAGCACGTCAAAGGTTTGGGACGCAAGATCAAATCGCACGATCGCAGAGGGTTCTGTCGCTGATCCACCGACAAATGCAGCTTGACCTTGGGTGACTTGCAGTCCTGCGATGCTGGTGTAGGGGCAGGAGACAGGAGTCAGTGTGCGTGAGGTCAACTCTAACGTGGCTAAATGACTCATGCCATTTTGAGTGTAAGTGCAGAGAATCTGATCGTCGGCAGCAAACCCATAGGTAGACATCCCAAACACCCAATGCGGCAAACCAAATTCTGCCTCTAAGGTGAGAACAGATTCGACCGTGCCGTGAGGATGCCAGCGATAAAAATTCCACCAACCCGTACGATCGCTGATGAAATAAAGCACACCATCAGGCGACCATTCTGGCTGAAAAATCGATTCGTCTGTGCCGCCTGCAATGTGTTGAGGGTCACTCAAACTCCCATCTGGCTGAATCTGAGCCACCCACAAATCGGTACCATCCCACGGCATGTTGGGATGATCCCACGAGATCCAGGAGAGATATGAACCATCAGGACTCAGACGCGGAGAGGCATAGAAATCGTGCCCAGACGCAAGAATCGTCTGCTTGGCTTCGGGTTCATTAAGCGGAATGGCGACGATCGTGTTGATTGCTTCTCGATCAGCAATGCGATGGTCTTCTCGGATGCAAATTAACCGATCGTGAGTGGGGTCAAGGGTCGCCTCTGCATAGCGCAACGATTCAGCCGAGGTTAGAGGCACCGGAGCCGCATTTGCCCATTGGCGATAGAGACGCTGATCGGCAAAGTTAGAGAAATAAACCACGCCATCCGCGACAGCAAACGCACCTCCCCCATATTCATGCACCCGAGTCCGAGCGTTAAAGGGGGGCAGCGTTCGCTCAATAGGAGTACCGTCTGAGGAGCGCTGCATAATCACATTTCGTCCACCTTCAGCAGGGCGTGACTCGCTCCAATAAATATCTGAACGATCGAGCTTGATTTGTCCTAGCCCGATCGAGCCAGCCACAATCAAATCCGAGGTGATTGGCGATTTCCAAGATCCATAAGGGGAAAGTTGTGGGGTGGTCATAGGGCTTCTCCATAGTCTCTCTTAGTAGTCTGCCACGGAGATCACGAACAAAGAATCTTGCATTGAATGGGTTTAATTTGTTGATTGTCACTTTAGAATGCTTGATTAGGTGATTTATGTTAGATTCAAGGAGGGTGTTAAATTCGGCTGGAGGGTCTGTTGTTGCTAACAGGCACATCCCCGAGTCTAATATCTTTGCAATTTCTGGTTCTGGAGATTTCCTTCGATGTCGATTTATGTTGGTAACCTTTCTTATGAGGTTACACAAGAAGACCTTTCTGCAGTATTTGCAGAGTACGGTTCGGTAAAGCGAGTTCAACTTCCGACTGATCGTGAAACAGGTCGGATGCGTGGATTTGGGTTTGTTGAAATGGAAACAGACGATCAAGAATCGGCTGCGATCGAAGCATTAGACGGGGCAGAGTGGATGGGTCGCGATCTGAAAGTCAACAAAGCAAAGCCCCGCGAAGATAATCGCGGCGGTGGCGGTGGCAATCGTGGCGGTGGTCGGAGTGGGTTCTCCCAGCGCTACTAAAGCAATCTTTATTGAGTAAGAGACCTTGAACGGTGGGCAGCATTAGCTCATGCGTTCAGGGTCTTTCTAATTTAGGGTTATGAGAGCCAGACTTGAAAACGAGATTGTGTTTTTGCATCACGAAGATGTTCCACCGTTTAAGAAGGGTGGATCGGTCGTGCGAAATAGTTATTTTTGGGCGCTAAAGTCGATCGCAGGTCGGGCAAGCCGGGGGCGTGATTGGGAATATGAGCCGGAAGTGTGGTTAGCCCTGCAGCGAATGCTGCTGTCATTTTCTGAGTCGGGCTATTTGGGGTTATCTGAGACGATGTTAGAGTTTCCATCTGACACCGAGGAGATTCCAGCGATGTTGCGTCCGGTGGCAACGTGGCAGTGAATGAGAAGTATTTTGTAGATCGTGAATAGGGAATCTCGATCGTAACCGTCGCTCCATGCTGCAGTGAGGCACTCATACCTGAATTCAGCAACGCCAAATTTTCAGAGTTTTTTCTCTGTTGACCTCAAGCCTTTTGGTTGACTACAGCAACTTCCTTTAAAGTATGAAGGCTCTAAGAATGAGTTTCTGATGACCGAACAGAGATCTGGTGAGAAATACCTGATTATTTTTACCCGCTATCCAACGCCGGGACAAGCAAAAACTCGACTAATTCCAGCATTAGGCGTAGAAGGAGCCGCAGCCCTGCATCGGCAAATGGCAGAGTCTACGGTGTCACAGGCAAGACTGCTTCGAGGCGACGCGATAGACATTGACGTGCGATTTGCAGGAGGCGATCGTGTTCAGATGCAAACCTGGTTAGGTTCCGATTTAGACTATCACCCCCAAAGTTCTGGAGACTTGGGAGATCGGATGTCTGATGCATTTCGATCTGCGTTCGATCGAGGTGCAAAACGTGTCGTCACGATCGGAACTGATTGCCCTGATCTCAATCACTCTCTGTTAACGTTAGCATTCCAGAAATTAGCTGATCACGATTTAGTCATTGGTTCTGCTACAGATGGCGGCTATTATTTGATTGGATTAAGCTCCATGATTCTAGATCTGTTCCAAACCATTACCTGGAGCACGTCGATTGTCTATCAGCAGACAATTGCAATTGCGGAAAAATTACAGTTATCAGTTGCAAATCTACCGATGTTAAGTGATGTCGATCGTCCTGAAGATTTGGAGAAACTTCAAATCCTGTGACCGAATCAATCTCTATTGTTATTCCCGTTCTCAACGAAGCGCATCAGCTTTCTAAAGTTCTACACGCGTTGAAACAAGCACCTGATATAGAAATTATTGTTGTCGATGGTGGAAGCCAAGATCAGACGTTAGCGATCGCTAACGCATCAGGAGTTAAGGTGATTCAATCTCCGATTGGGCGTGCTGACCAAATGAATGCAGGAGCAGCTAAGGCAACAGGCGACATTCTGCTCTTCCTCCATGCTGATACGCAACTCCCTAAAGGATTTGACACCACCATTCGCTACACGCTGAGTCAACCCAACGTCATTGCTGGGGCGTTTCAACTCACCATTGATGCTCCCTTTTGGAAACTGCGTCTGATCGAATGGGGCGTAAATGCTCGATCGCGATATCTGCAAATGCCCTATGGCGACCAGGCTATTTTTCTCAAAACCACCATTTTTCAGGCACTCGAAGGGTTTCCTATCTTGCCGATTATGGAGGATTTTGAACTGGTGCGGCAGTTAAAGCGACAGGGACGGATCGCGATCGCACCCACCGCCGTGATCACGTCTGGGCGACGCTGGCAAAAATTAGGTGCGGTTAGAACAACACTCATTAATCAGTGTGTGATTTTGGCATATTTGTTTGGAGTATCACCCGATCGCATCGCTCACTGGTATCGAAGCGGCATGAAGCGCATCCGAAAATGATTGTAGTTAAAGCATTGATTCGTAAAATTCATTAAACTTAAACAAACCGCAATCATTCTATCCAACCCTTATGGCAGTTCGTAAAGACACGATTTTTGAGCAATATCTAGCCCCGATCGCTCGTCTCTTGATCGACGAATCTGCCCTGCGACGATTTTATGAAAGCATCGACTGGCAAACCGAGAGCGATCGCTTCCGAGATCCGCAACTCAACTATCCCGATTACTACAGCAGTCAACACTTCCACAGCATCGAAAACGGCTATCTCAACATCAGCGCTGCTGTGTCTTACGATCCGATCACACAGTATGCTTTGCCTCCCAACGAGTCTTGGGTACGTCAGAGCTTGATTGACGCGATTCAAGTCAAACCTCGTCGCATTCTCGACTTAGGCTGCGGCACAGGCTCCACCACGCTGTTGCTTAAACAAGCCTTTCCTGACGCTGAAGTCATTGGCATCGACTTATCTCCTTATATGCTCGTCGTCGCCGACCACAAAGCCACCCAATCAGGGCTAAAAATTGAATGGCAGCAAGGTAACGCCGAACAGACCCGTTTCCCCGATGCCTCTTTTGATCTCGTCACCGCATCGCTGCTATTCCACGAAACGCCACCCACGATCGCTGCCACCATCCTCCAAGAAAGCTATCGGCTCCTCACCCCTGGCGGTGAAGTCTTAATTTTGGATGGCAATCAAAAAACTCTCAGACAGACCGAGTGGCTAACCCAAATCTTTGAAGAGCCTTACATTCAAGCCTATGCAACAGGCAGCATTGATGCTTGGATGGGGGCGGCTGGCTTTGGTGCAATTCAGACTCAAGACTTTTGGTGGATTCATCAGGTGTCTCGCGGCGTAAAACCTTTGCTGGGGCAGCGAGTCCAACCTAAACCGTTCGCTCAGGAAATGGAAGACGGACAATGGGCGACCCCTTGCGGGTAACTCGAAGAGATCAGCTAGAACTTAAACCCGATCGTTTCTCTCGATCTCTTGCCGCAACTGCCGCAAAACTTGACTCATGCCTTCTTGTAGAGCTTGCTGAACGCGATCAGGGATGAGTTGTGTAATCGCAAATCAGAAAACACAAGACTGGTAGGTGACTCTTGATATTCGCCGTCGTTGGGCAGATTAATTCTCAACTTACCTTTGTTGTAAATCCAGACTTCTGGCACTTGGATTCCAGCGTAAGCTTCTGGCGTAGTTTTTGAGGTGACATCAGCTTCGATCGCTAAATCAGGCGGCGGATAAATATCTAAATTCATCGACATCATGCACTCTCGCACTCGTTTCGCATTTTCTCCAATATAAAAACAGGTGTCGGGTTCCAATCCAGCTTGCTTTTTTTTGCGTCGAAAGGTCGTCGAGCCAAAATCCTCCCAATCTAAATTTCGAGCATCTAGCAGAATGGTGACGATATGTTTAATGATGCGATTGGAATGTTTGTGAGCGGGTGAATGTGACACAATTTCTAGCACTCCGTTGCTGTAGGCGATGCGGGCACTTCGCTTTTCGCCCAGTTCTTCTAAAATGGCTTCAAATTTCTCCCAGGTGATGTCTGTGATCGTCAAGACGCTGCCTGGTTCAAGCACAATGTTTTTGATGGGGATTGTGACTGGCGTTACGATTTGAGTGGTCATTTTGAGAACCTCGATCGCTTGACAAAACCTTGCCTACATCGGTAATCCTAACGCTTTAGCAATCAGGGGCAGCAATTTGCTACAGGCTTCTGCAAGTTTGGCTGTGTTCAAGCAACCAGGATAGAAAAATAAAGACAAATCGGCTAGCTTTTGCTGAGACGAGGCAATAGATCAGGGCTTTGAGCCGATCGCCTCTCTCCTCCTGGTAAAGTGGAAGTAGTCTTTCTCACCCTCTTCCGTTTTTTCATGGCGCTCAAAGCAGTTCTTTTCGATTTCAGCGGAGTCATTATCAATGACGAGCCACTTCACGAAAAGCTGATCGAGCAACTTCTCGTCGAAGAAAATCTTAGACCCAAGCCAAGAGAATTTCGGGAAATGTGTTTGGGGCGTAGTGATCGAGCTTGTCTCTCCGATTTGCTAGAAAGTCGCGGCAGAATGGTCAGCGATCGCTATCTCGATGACCTAATCGTTCGCAAAGCCAAAGCCTATGTACAGCAAATCTCAGCGTTAGAAACGTTACCGACTTACTTGGGGCTAGACGATTTTATCTTTAATCTTCGCGCAACTTCCTGCAAGCTAGCGATCGTCAGTGGTGCAAGTCTTAGTGAAATTGAACTGGTTTTAGAACGCTGCCAATTACGGCAATATTTCACCTTAATTGTATCGAGCGATGACCTCACGGCGAGCAAGCCCGAACCTGATAGCTATCTCCTGGCGGTCGAACGTTTAAACCAAGCCTTTCCTGATCTCGATTTACGACCTTCTGAGTGTTTAGCGATCGAGGACACCTTTGCAGGCATTACTGCCGCAAAACGGGCTGGCATTCCTGTGGTTGGGGTTGCTAACACTTACCCTTTCCATATGCTGCAGCGCTGCGCTAACTGGACAGTAGACTATCTCTCAGATCTAGAACTCGATCGAATTCAACACGTCTTCTCCAAAGAAAGTCTTGATTCTAGAGCAAGCTAATTTCAAAATGGTAGACTATTAGCGCTAGGGGAGTTAGCTCAGTTGGTAGAGCGCTGCGATCGCACCGCAGAGGTCAGGGGTTCGATTCCCCTATTCTCCACTTGTCCTGTACATTCGCACGTTAAATGTCGCGTTTCGCAGATTGATGTCGTTTAAGGGCTTGTTCACTATATCCTACTGAAATTCGCAGAATAAGGTCGGGTCTATCGGATGAATTATGCTAACGTCTCCTAAAGTACGTTCTAGCTGCCATGCAACCCCTGCTGACCCAACTGCTAAACTTACCTGGAATGGACGTGGAAGATGATCACGATCGAGGTCATAAACTCATTCTCGAAGTCGAAGCCCACCATGCCAGTGCAGATTGCCCCCGATGTCACCAGGTGAGTCAGAATTTACATCAAAATCATGGGCATCGAGTGCGTGATTTAAGCATCGGCGAACGCCCCGTGTTCCTGATCCTCAATCGTCGCCAGTTCAAATGTCGTCCGTGTGAGAAACCCTTCAGTGAAGCCTTCGAGTTTGTAGGCAAGCGTCGAGAGTACACCGACCGCTTTGCCCAGATGATTGTACAGCAAGTGCGTCACAGCGATATGCATAACGTCGGAGTCAATCATGGACTCACGGATGAAGAAGTCGCGTCGATGGTGCAGTACATCGCCAAAAAAAATGCGCGTGGACGTGAGCGGACTGCGGCGGTTGGGACTTGATGAAATCGCCTTGCGAAAAGGACAAAAAGATGGCGTTGCATAATTAAGGGATGATGTTGGGAGGACAGCGGATGCAATGCCCCGAATGTGGATCGACAAACACCTGTAAAGATGGACATCGACGCGGTAAACAAAATCACCTCTGCCCAGATTGCTGACGGCAGTTTATTGAAGGCTATCAACCCCATCTAGGGTATAGCGATGCCGTGAAGCGGGAATGCCTCAAAATGTATGTCAACGGGATGGGATTCCGCGTCATTGAGCGGGTCAAAGGGGTGCATCACACCCCAGTGATCA
>JBBRPT010000024.1:0-66092 GCA_038227635.1 Leptolyngbyales cyanobacterium
CCGATTACTCTCAAGAAACATGGACGCAAAGCGAAGAGTACCTTTCGCACAGGGTTGGACTATCTTCGACAGATTCTGCTCAACCTAGACAGCCACAATCAGCAGTACATAAAGGTTCTGAAGCTTTTGTCCTGTACTTAGGAGATGTCTAAGTTCATTGATTCACAGTTTGTTACAGCGCTGAGAGCAAAAGCCTAAATGAGTTCTAGTGTGCTGATTCAAACTCGTCAACATCCGGCGGCGATAGCTCGATCGAGTAGAAGCTAGGGGTTGAAATAATTTTTTTAGGGATTGATAGGAGTCACGATCGAATGCACCCATTATTAATGAGTTCTTTAAGCTGGGTTGAATATCGAGACCGCCTTCAGGATGATTTGATTGTTTTGATTCCCTGTGGTGCGCTCGAACAACACGGTCCTCATTTGCCCTTAGGAACCGATGCTTTATTGAGTACTGCTGTTGCTCAAAGTGTTGCCGAACTCGTGAACGGCGTTGTTGCACCTACTCTGAGCTATGGCTATAAGTCTCAACCAAAATCGGGAGGAGGGCAACACTTTCCGGGCACAACCAGTTTAGATGGCAACACCCTGAGCCAAATGATTCGAGATGTGATTCGAGAATTGGCGCGTCAGGGAGCCGCGAAGCTCGTCGTGGTAGATGGACACTACGAAAACCAATGGTTTCTCACTGAAGGAATTGACCTGGCGCTGCGGGATGTCGGAGCAGGCTCAAATCTACAAATCATGCGGCTAGAATATTGGGACTTTCTGACAGAATCGACCTTAGCTCAAGTTTTTCCAGACGGCTTTCCTGGCTATGCGCTTGAACACGCTGCCGTGATAGAAACGTCGCTGATGCTGCATTATCATCCCCAGTTAGTTCGCCTCCATCTTATCCCAGACGATAAACCCGCAGACTTTCCTCCCTATGATTTGTATCCACCAAAATTAGATTGGGTGCCGCCATCCGGTGTGTTGTCTTCTGCGAAAACTGCGAATGCTGAGAAAGGGAAACTCATGGCAACGCAGATTACCGCTCAAATTGCAGAGGCGATCGCTCAAGAATTTCAAAGTGGTTAATTGAGTCCGTATTGATGAAGATATTGAAAGGCAACGGGCGCTGATCGCTGCTGCACCAAATCAATGATGGAGCGATCGTAACTCGTCCATTCTCTAGAGTGTTTAAACACACAGGGTTCAAGAATTCCATACAATTGCCCTTCGTGATAAATCGGTGCATGAATTAAGGCACGATGTCCAAACGCTTCCCGTTCATAAACAACATTCACAACCGCTTCACTGACCGTTTCGATATCGTCAACAAATACTGCCTCTGGCGTTCGGAATGCTAGTGCCATCAGAGGATCGTTTGCAGCGATTTCTCCTTCCTCAATGAATGTCAACCCGGTTAAATCAGCAAACTCTGCACTACGACTGTAGCAATGGGTAATGGCTCCTTGGGTGGTTTTGGGATTGCGAAGGTAAAGAAAGCAGCGATCGCAAGATAATGTTTCACATAACGTCGGCATCAGCGCTGTAAAGAGCGCATTAGGGTCTTGTTCGATAGCGAAAATCTCTTCTAGATTAATCATAGGGAGTTCTAAGAATGATACGAAACTAAGAAATACAGTCGCAAGTGCTTAAATTAGGTGATGTGCAACTAATTTACCCTCATCCCAACCCTTCTCCCCAGGGAGAAGGGAGCTAGAATTCTTGTCCCCTCTCCTTTTGGGCTACCGTGTACACATAAGTCCTCGTCACTTCGTTTGGGTCGGCTTCAGCCCCCTAAATCCCCCAGAATGGGAGATTTAGGGGGCGAAAGATCTTAGCAATGACCGATCAACCGACTTGTGTGTACACCATAGCTCCTTTTGGGAGAGTGCTAGTGTGAGGGTCACAACCGATTCAAGCGGAGACGACATACTCTTATTCAGCAACACCGATTAAACAAGCCGATTTTCGATCCAGCACTTTATATGAAACCCGCAACCAGTTGTTAAGAATGTGACATTGTTAAGGGAAATTCAGTGAGACGATCGAGCCTGTCTTGCTTTTGACCCCTGACTTTTGACTGAGAAGGAGACCGTATTCATGACTCTGACTTCCCCCTCTGCCGTATCGATTCCTCTGGTACACACTCCCCATCCCCTCGATCCGCTAACCGCTGCCGAAATTAGTACAGCCGTTGACCTAGTGAGAGCAGCGCATTCTGTCGGAACTCAGTTGCGATTTCCCTGTGTCACACTGCACGAGCCACCCAAGTCAGACGTTTTAGCATTTCGATCGGGCGACTCGATCGAGCGATCTGCCTTTCTAGTCTTGCTAGACAACACCACCGGACAGGCCTATGAAGCGATCGTTTCTCTGACCCAAGAGAACGTAGTGGAGTGGAAACAAGTCCCTGACATTCAGCCTAATATCATGGCAGATGAACTCTCAGAGTGCGAAGCAGTCGTCAAAGCCCACCCTGAGTTTATAGCCGCGATCGCACGGCGAGGCATCACAGCCCTTGATCTCGTTGTGGTCGATCCGTGGGCAATCGGGCACTTTGGATTTGAAGATGAAGTAGGACTGCGGCTTTCTCGCTGCTTGTGCTATCTGCGATCGCATCCAGAAGGCAACTTTTACGCCCGCCCGATCGAGGGACTGGTGCCCGTCGTCGATCTCAATCAGATGCAAGTTGTGCGAATCGAAGACACAGGCATCGTGCCCATTCCGCCCCAGCCCGGTGAGTATGCTCGATCGTTCATGCCCACCGTTCGAGACGACTTGAAACCGCTCCACATCACGCAGCCAGAAGGCGTTAGTTTTGAAGTGGACGGACATCACATTCGCTGGCAAAACTGGGACTTTAGGATTGGGTTTACGCCCCGTGAAGGCTTGGTGCTATACACCGTCAGCTATGCCGATCAAGGGCAGTTACGCTCTATTCTCTACCGGGCATCCTTGGCTGAAATGGTCGTTCCCTATGGCGATCCTCGTCCCCAGCACTTTCGCAAAAATGCCTTTGACGTGGGCGAACATGGGGTGGGAATGTTGGCGAATTCCCTCACGCGGGGATGCGATTGTTTAGGAGAGATTGAATACTTTGATGCGGTGCTGACCAACAGCCGAGGCGAAGTCTCAGTGATTGAGAATGCAGTTTGTCTGCACGAAGAAGACTATGGCATCCTGTGGAAGCACACTGATTGGCGATTAGACCAAGCCGAAGTCCGGCGATCGCGACGATTAGTGGTTTCGTTTATCACCACAGTCGATAACTATGAGTACGGCTTTTTTTGGTACTTCTATCAAGATGGCACGATTCAATATGAGGTGAAACTGACTGGAATTTTGCTGTGTGGCGCTGCTCAAGGCACCACGAAATACGGCACGATCGTCGCGCCCGACTTGAATGCGATCGTGCATCAACACTTTTTTGGAATGCGGCTCGATTTTGATATTGATGGCGTTGAAAATTCCGTTTACGAGGTGAATTCAGTAGCAGAACCGATGGGAGAAACCAATCCCTACGGCAATGCGTTCTATGCTCAATCAGAGTTACTCGCCACCGAGCAAGCCGCTCAACGTCTCGTAGACCCCTTTCAAGCGAGATATTGGAAAATTCTCAATCCATCGCGGCTAAATGGTTTGGGGCAACCCGTCGGCTACAAATTAGCGCCCGGAGAAACCGTTTTGCCCTTTGCCCATCCAGACTCCCCGATTCTCAAACGAGCCGGGTTTATGACAAAACACCTCTGGGTCACGCCTTACAAAGCAACCGAAAAGTATTCGTCGGGCGACTATCCCAATCAGCACTCTGGAGGAGAAGGATTGCCTAAATGGACGCAAGCCGATCGCGCGATTGACAATACCGATCTGGTGGTGTGGTACACCTTTGGACACCATCATATTCCTCGTCCCGAAGACTTTCCTGTGATGCCGACTGCCTATACCGGATTCATGTTGAAGCCTGTGGGTTTCTTCGATCGCAATCCGGCTCTAGATGTCCCACCCTCAACCCCAAAGACGCAATGTTGTTGACCCTGAAAAAAGATTGAATTAGCGTCTCTCGATACAGCAAAAAACAACGGTTCCAGTAATGGTTCATACAACAAGCGATACTTGTTGTCCAACGTTCACTTTGCCATCATCTCTGCTAACGATGTCTAAAACCCTCAAACAAAATGCGCTTTCGATTGTTGATGCGGTCGTTCTCTCTGTAGCCGGAACGGCTCCTTCCTACACCTTAAATGCCACGACTGCAACCCTAGTGGCAGCGGTTGGTTTAGCGTCTCCGGGTGCCCTCCTATATGGAGCAATTCCGATGTTTGGCATTACCTTTGCCTTTATGCACCTCAATCGCTGGCGAGCCGATGCCGGAGCCGGATATGCCTGGGTCGGTCGATCGCTCAATCCCACACTAGGATTCTTTTGTGCCTGGACATTTCTCACCCTCAGCACAGTCTTTATGGTGACGGCAGCGCTCCCGATCGGAGTCACGACTTTAGATGTGATTGCACCTCAATATAAAGAGAACGTGGCGATCACGACATTGGTGGCTAGTTTGTGGCTGATTGCCATTTCAACCTTGACGATTTTAGGCGTTAGTTTGGCGGCTCGTTTTCAGCGCGTCATGACCGCGATCGAGGTGGTGAGTTTACTGGCTTTGGCGATCGGGGCGTGGGTCAAGTTTTCTGCCAATCCAGTTCAAGCCTTTTCTTGGTCATGGTTTTCACCCACAGCATTTGATGGGTTTTCGAGCTTTGTGGCGGGGATGACGATCGCCGCATTTTATTACTTTGGGTGGGATGTCTCTGCCAACGTCGCCGAGGAAACCCAAAATGCAAATGCGACTCCTGGGAAAAGCGGTATTTTGGGCATGATTGGCATTTTTGTCCTTTTTCTGATGATGCAGGTAGCGGCTCAGATGGGCATATCTCCAGAAGAAATGCAGAAAAACAGTGCCAGTCTTCTGCCTGCATTAGGGGATGCAATTTTTCCGCGTCCGTGGGGAAGCATTGCGATTCTCGCAGTCTTAGTGAGTACTGTTGGAACCATGGAAACACAGCTTACGCAATGTGCGCGAATGTTGTTTTCGATGGGGCGAGATCGGGTCATGAGCCGCCGCTTTGAGAACATCCATCCTCGGTTTCAAACCCCTTGGCTTTCGGGTCTTGTCGTTACTCTTTTAGCACTCTTGTTGCTCGTGTTATCGAGTTCAAGTGAGAGCATCGGTTCATTAATGCAAAATCTAATTAGTGCGATCGGCGTGATGGTTTCCTTCTATTACGGCATGACCGGAATCGCGTGTGCCTGGTACTATCGCAAAACGCTGCGTCAAAATCTTCAAACGTTTTTAGTTCAGGGGGTTTGGTCGGTCGGTTCGGCGCTAGTTTTGTTTGGTATTGCCCTCATACAACTCACTCAACTAGGATGGGAAGTGGCTGGGCTGACCATCGCCGCGATCGCTAGTGGCATTATTCCGATGGTGTATTATCGGCTCAAATACAATAGCTCCTTCTACTCCGAGTCTTTAGAGCAGCATGGGCTGGTGAAAAAACAAGACTTGGTTAAAGTCAGCTAATCATAACAGGGTGCAAATGCAATTACCCTAGCCATCGGCACAGTTCAGCGTTCGCAATTTGGTGTGAGGAAACTTCGATTTAATGCTAAATATCTTAGACAATGGTCTCAAGCTCAGTTCTTTGACTATCGGAGTATTGCTCAGTCTTTCAGGAGTAGCGCTTGCTGAATCGACGGTGAGATCAAAGCCTGTTATCAACCCTGCTCAGGTGGCTGACACTGGAGAACAGGCTCCTAGCGCAGAACAACCGTTTCAAACTGGCAACTTGTCCCTGGATCGTGACCCCGATCCTCTCAGTCAAGTTACGGCTGTCGCGCAACTCTCAGATGTCAGACCGACGGATTGGGCATTTCAGGCACTTCAATCGCTCGTCGAACGGTATGGGTGCATTGCAGGCTATCCCGATAAAACCTATCGCGGCGATCGGGCACTCACCCGCTATGAATTTGCGGCGGGGTTGAATGCGTGTCTCAATAGAGTCAACGAATTAATTACTGCAGCAACGGCTGATCTAGTCAAGAAAGAAGACTTAGCGACGTTGCAAAAACTGCAAGAAGAATTTGCGGCGGAATTAGCAACCCTGCGAGGTCGGGTCGATGCCCTCGAAGCCCGCACCACCACTCTCGAAAAACAGCAATTTTCGACCACGACTAAGCTGGTTGGCGAAGTGATTTTTGCAGTGAGTGATGAATTTAGCCAGCCGACGACGAACAATACCACTCTGGGGTCGAGAGTTCGGCTAGATCTACAAACCAGTTTCACAGGTGCAGATCTTCTGCACACGCGGCTTGCGGCTGGGAATGCCAATGTGTTTGCCCTTCAAGGTGGCGGTGTCGAAGGACTTCAGACGTTTAACTTTGGCAACACGATTACCAACTCAGTTCAAGTAGATTGGCTCTCCTACTTCTTCCCGATCGGAGACAAGATTCAAGGCTATGTGGCAGCCGTTGGCGGCGTTCAATATGACTATGTTAGTACGGTTGCAGGGTCGCTAGAAAGTTATGATGGTGGCACAGGCGGACTGTCTATCTTTGGTCAACGAAACCCGATTTACTTAATTGGGGGCGGCTCTGGTGCAGGACTGACCTATAAATTTAGTCCAGCACTCGCCCTGACCGCAGGCTATTTGGCGGATGATTCTGATCCCGCGACTGCTTTGACAGGCTCACTTAACTTTGCTGCCAATAACCCGACAGATAAAAACGGATTGTTTAACGGCAGTTATGCTGCCCTAGCGCAGTTGACGGTCACTCCCAGCGATCGGCTCTCGATCGGGCTAACCTACATTAATGCCTATCGTCGATTTGCGATTTTTGATGCAGGCAGTGCCCTCTCATCGTCAGGAACTCAGTTAGCAAACGGGGCAGGGTTTGGAGCCAATGCGGTAGCTTCTAAAGTGAATGCTTACGGCGCAGAATTCACCTTCAAAGCAAGTTCTAATCTTAATGTCAGCGGTTGGCTTTCTTATATCAATGCTGATTTTGTAGGGTTGAGTCGAGGCGACATTTGGACTTACGCAATCGCATTAGCGTTTCCAGATCTGGGCAAAAAAGGTAATCTCGGCGGATTAGTATTGGGAGTTGAACCTTATTTAGGCAACGCTCACCAACTCAGCGCGGGTGCCAGAAACGATCTTCCGATCCACATTGAAGGGTTTTATAAGTATCAACTCACCGACAATCTTTCGATTACTCCAGGCGTAACCTGGATTTTGTCGCCGGGTCAAAATTCAAGCAATCGGGACGCGGTGATCGGCACCTTGAGAACAACCTTTACGTTCTGATCGGCAGATAGGCATCATTAAAGTCAACGGACAGAGCCGAAACTCACGCACTCTGATTGCTGACTTGTCAGGTTAATTCCGATGTCCTACTTACTCTATTGCGTTGCCGAACCGAATCCATTAACGTGGTCTAATCGATGGCTCAGATATCACTTGGGATTGCCTCACACAGGAGCTTTATGGAAAAACTAATTCATTATCCGATGGTGATTGGTGAAACTCTTATTTCCACAGGCAGCGAAGATTTAATTGATCCAGCGACGGGCAAAACGTTTGCAACAGTAGCACTGGGAACAGCGGCGGATGTTGATCGAGCCGTCGTCGCCGCAAAAATCGCTCAAAAAACGTGGGCAAGGTTGTCCTATGGTGAGCGCAGTCTAGCATTGCTCAAGTTTGCCGACGCGCTAGAGGCAAAATCAGACGACCTCGCCCACCTCGAAAGCCAGAACACCGGAAAACCACTCAAACTCAGCCAAGGCAATGATATTCCCTTCGCGATCGACAATTTGCGCTACTTTGCTTCAGTTGTTCGGCGACAGGATGGTGTGGCATCTGGAGAATATGTGTCAGGTTACACCAGCCTGATTCGTCGTGAACCGATCGGAGTGGTTGGAGCAATCACGCCCTGGAACTATCCATTTATGATGGCAATCTGGAAGCTTGCACCCGCACTAGCAGCGGGGAATGCGGTGGTGATTAAGCCTGCGCCCAACACGCCAATTACCACGATCGAGCTTGCTAAAATCGCGATCGAATCGGGGTTTCCATCTGGATTGATCAACGTTGTTACCGGGGGCGCAGCCGTTGGAGAAGCCATGTGTACCCATCCTGACATTGGGATGATTAGCTTTACGGGGAGTACCTGCACGGGCAAGCGAGTGGCAGAATTAGCAAGTTCCAGGGTCAAACGGGTGACATTAGAACTAGGGGGGAAAGCTCCGTTTATCGTGTTTGCCGATGCCGATTTAGAAGCAGCCGTCAGAGGCGCGATCGTGGGTGGTTTTATAAACACTGGGCAAGACTGTACAGCAGCCACACGGCTCTATGTGCAAGCTGACGTGTTTGAGGCATTTCTCGATCGATTGCAAACTCTCACAGCAACCCTAAACATGGGACAGCCGTTTGACGAGCAAACTGATATTGGACCGCTTCTAAGTGAGACTCAACGCCTAAAAGTGCATGGCTTTGTCGAAGAAGCAAAACAGCAGGGCATTAAAGTCGCTGCGGGGGGAACACTGCCCACGAGCGCAGGCTATTTCTATCCGCCCACCATTCTCATTAATGCACCTCAAACGGCAAACTGTGTGCAAGAAGAGATTTTTGGACCTGTGGTCGTCGTGAATCAGTTTACAGATGAAGCAGACGCGATCAAGCTTGCCAACGATACACCTTACGGATTAGCGGGAAGTGTTTGGACACTCAATATTCAGCGAGCCATGAGAGTGGCAGCGGCTTTAGAGTGCGGCACTGTTTGGATTAACGATCACTTACCGATCGCGAGTGAAATGCCCCACGGTGGCTTTAAGCAAAGCGGCATCGGCAAAGATTTGTCTCACTATGCCTTGGAGGAATACACGATCGTCAAACACATCATGCTGGATATGACAGGTAACTCGCTCAAGAGTTGGCATTCTGTTGTTTTTGATGGGTAACCCGTGACTCGATTCGTGAACCCACTGGTTTGTTGGGTTACGGCGAATCTGATTTTTTGTCTAGCACCACTGAGCAGCAAGGCACTCTTGAGCCGATGTTCGCTGCCACCGAGATGATTGCCATCGGCAATGCAAATCGCATATCCCGGCAATAGCTCAGGGCAGAAGTGAGGGAACTGTTCCAGGATGGGGGTGAGTTGTTCTGCGCTGTAGCGCACCAAGGACTGGCTAATTTGAGGCTCCATGCCATTGAGTTTGGCGTAAAATGCGGGACGAGACCCACCCACAACCTCTTTTAGGGCTTTGTATGCCGCACTGACTGAGGGATGAATCCCGCTCACCACCAGACTCATCAGTCAGGGCAACGGTTGAGAACAGCAGTTCTTTTGTCTATTGCTTGTCCGCGCTGCGCTCAAAATAATGCATTCAACGGCTTAGGTGCAAAAATCCGTTCCATGATCGCTCTGACCATGACGCTGAGGGGACTAGCTTCAACGATCTGTGCTTTTAGGACGATTGTAGCGAGAACGCCTATTCACTGAGACAAAACTTACGACCTGTCAGGGTTTACATCGTCATGAATGGATTCTCATCGGCCAGATGCTACAGATGCAGAATCTAAGCTAACTTAGATCTTGCACCAACCTTTTTGCTGCGTTTTCGTCCCGCCCGTGAATGGAATTCCGGGCTAGCCTTGCGAAGTCCGTTGAAACGGACTGAATACCTCAAACCCTTTTGCAGTCCCTTCAGTGGACTTCGCACCGTTAGACCGTGATTTTCAATCACGGGCGGGTCTGAGCCAAAAACGACTCGATCGAACGGGGCTGATTGAGTGGGTGCAAGATCTCAGCTAACCCTCTTTAACCAGGTATCTAGCAATAAATCAAACACTTTTCCGCGGAGAGACTCTGTTAGCTGCATCGGCAACCATTGCTCAACTCTAATGATGTGGTAGCCCATCTGAGTCTGAACTGGTCCCACAATTTCGCCTTCTTTAGTCTGAGCGATCGCTTGAGCGATTTCTGGCATTAATTCAGAAAGGAAACGAACACCCATAAACCCTCCATTCTCCTTAGATTGTTTGCCTTTTGAATGCTCTAACGCTAAAACACAAAATGAAGTGTGTTTTTCCTGAAGCTGTCGCACTAGCTCAAGCGCTTTAGCTAGATCAACAACCAATATATGAGAGAGGACTACTTGCTTATATCGTTCGCGATCGCTTAAATAATCACTGTCTAAAAGCTCTCCAAATAGATGCTCTTTGAGCTTTTGAGTTAGCAACCGAATCTTAATTCCCTGTGACCAACTTTCAACAGTGATGCGCTGCTGCACCAGCCATTGCAAAGTCTCTGGTGCGCTTAATAAACGATGTTCTGTGCGAAACTCATCGCCTGCTGACTGCCATTCTTGATCAGAAATACTCAAGCCGAACTGCTCACAAGTGCGAAGAATCAAGGAATCTCGCTCAGCTAGCGCTGCAATTTCAGAAACTTTCTGCGAGTGACGCAAATAACCTAAAATTTCTTCATCTGTTGCAGGAATGAGTTGAGGCAGAATCAATTCGTCATTGGTTTGTAACTCTTTCAATGTTTCAGTCATTAAATTTCTCCTTAGTGGGGTTCTAAGAGCGGTCAATCAACTTCTCAGATGGGATGTCTTGAAATTGAATCCGGTCTCGATGTAAATCTCCGTAAAAACTTAGATATTCCATCTCAGCACGGGTCAACTTACCCTGCTGTAGACCCGCGATCGCAGCATCAATTTCTGTACGACGCTGCAAGCCCATCAAACAAACATCAACACAGTTCTGACTTAGTGAATAGCGATAGAGGTCAGGAACCGAAGGATGCCAGCAGGCTTTGGGTAAGGATTTAGGAGCAACCCACAGTGGGTTTCCTGTTCGAGAAGACGTTGTTTTGAAGGTGACAATGCCAGGACGTTGTGAATGGTTGATCTGAGGCTGATTAAAGATAGCCTCTTGTGCCGATCGATGAGATACGTTGTGCCGAACCATCGCTACATCAATCAATGAGCTATCTAGCCATTGTTTCGCCAGATTCAGGTCGTGAAAAGAAGCCCCAACATAGCGCACCGCTCCCATCTTCTTCAAGCGCTCAGTTGCTCCAAACAGTCGCTCCATTGTTCTTTGATATGGGCTGTTTGCGCCTCTTAGATCAGGCGAAAGCTTTAAACACTGATTGAGCGCAGGAGCATCATTGTTCTCGATCCAACCCCAGAAAAAAACATCAATGTAGTCAAGGTTGAGTTCACGGAACTGATCAAACAATCCCGTCATTGCCATGTCAGGATGTTTAATATAAGTTACTGTTGCTAAAACAACTTGTTCTCGAAGTGCTGAACTACGCCCACATAACTGGCGTAATCCCTCTGCCATTGCACTGTAGGCATGATGATGCAAGTCACTGGAGTAAAAGAAATAGTTGATGCCTTGTTCAAAGGCGTAGATCGTATCTTCACTGGATAGAGAACCTCCTCCTCCAATGCCCAAACCACTAACGGTTAAATCGGTTCGTCCTAGTTTGCGATAAAAGGGAAGATCGCTTTCTAGAGAACTGGTGTCAGGTTCAGACGGTGCCGAGGAAGTTAGCTGAGGCGCGAGATTAGTAATCAGCATTAGGTTAATTCGATGTAGGTGTCCTCAGAGCCAGGATTGAGGTAAGGAGCTTGTAAATCGATCTTAAGCAGAGAAAACTGCTCGACGATCGCACTCAGTCTTGCTTCAGGACTGCTGTCTCCTTGTTCCAAGGCTTTGAGCAAGCCATTCGCCACAATTCTGCATCGATTTTGCCCAAAACTTTCTTGCACTGCAAATTTATGGATTGGCTCTTCAGCTAGCGCCAACCCCGGCGCAAGTAATTTTGTAAAAAGAGGGGTTTCAGGTCGAAAATGCTGTTGGTATTTGTTGTAGATAGGTTGCAGTGCGAAATGAACTGCTGCATAGTTGCTCTTTTCAAAATACAAGACACCCGAATCAAATCGCCCATAGTCTCTTGGGTTGTACAGCATCTTGAGTGAGAACACCATCTCCAATGAGTTCAGTGCGCCCGTGAGATGTTCCATCACTGCGATCGCACCTTCTGGATCAAGATTGAAATAAACGCGAACTAGGTCAGAAGCTTTGCCCACAACAGAATTGGTAGACTCTGCGCCACAATTACTCATCGCCACATAAAAGCCATTTTGAACCAAGTTTCGAGGAAGCTTGATCGAAATTAAGTCGCCAACATTAGGCGTTTGCTGGTCAGCCTTGAGGTGCAACGATCGCTCAATGTGCAACGCTAATCCCTGTTTATCAACCACAACACTACCATCTGACTCTTCTCGAACTACTCGCCAGCCAGAATCAAAGTATCCTTGTCCTTGGTTACTAGCATGGAGTCGATCGTAGAAGCCTAAATCGACTCCCAAAAACATATTGTTTTCTAAGTCTCGATAGAGCGTTGAGTTGTCTGTCTGACTGTTTAAAGCTAGAGCTTCTCGAAGTGAACCGTTATAGTAAACTCCGTAGAGAAAACTTTGCAGTTGAGCAATTTTGTACTGCTCCCGAATGATTGAGGGTAATTTCAGAAACTTTTGCACCAACTCACCAGGGACTTCAAGAGGCTTGTAATTGGGATGACTGATGCAAAAGAGATCGCTAATGTGAACAGAGTGGACAATATCTTCCAGTACGCTAAATAGCGAATTAGGAATAGGTGTCTGCATCTGACTTAAAAGGCTAGTAGATTGCATAGGTATCTCTAAGTTAAATCGTCAACCGGGAAAACATTTCTAACCCACCACTGCTGCTTCTGCCATACCAAAAATCGTGGGAATAGATTGTTCAGTGCGACACAGCAAGCTCTTAGCAACCTGCAACAAACAGATGCTAGAGTTGCCAAAATACTTCTGATATTGAATCGAGCCGACAATCTGTTGAATTAACGCAAGCCCGGTAAACTGGACGACTCTAGCCAGAAAATCAGGGTGCTGTTCCAAAATTTCTGGGAACACTTCTAAGTAAGCTCTGATCAGTGCCGCAGCAGAGGGTTGGATCATTTCTAGTGGAACCGCAGACAGCCGCAATGATTCTTCGATGCTGATCGATGGGTCAACCACTAAGCTACTCAACCAAAGCTGTAGATAATTTGCCAGCAGTGTTCCCAAGTCAAAAGCTGGATCACCCCATCCACAGCGCTCCCAGTCGATCACACGGATTATGTCTTGATGAGGTGTTTGAATCGATCGCTGTTCCCAATGGTTGTATAGCAAAACATTATTGAGCTTGAGATCGTTGTGGGTGACGCAACTCGGCCGCACATTTGCGACTAGTTTGGAAACGGCTGTTCCAAGGCTGTCATACCGTTGGTAAAGCACAAAAAACTTCAGACAGTTGGAGGGAACTGTCCCAAAAATTTCTGGGCTGATGCGCGCCAAATGATTGGCTGAAACAGTGTCGGGCTGTTCAGAAGAATTGTGTGGAATAAAGTCTGTGTATTCTTGATGGTTGAAAGTCGTGCGATGTAGCGTTGCGACGATCGTGCCCAACAAAGCAGCAAGCTTAGGCGGAAAAAGATTTTTTTGACGGTGGAAGCTGTCTAAATCAGCGTACTCTTTTAGATATTCATAGACAAGAATAGAGTTCTCAGGGTCGAAATACAGACACTCTGAAGTGTTGGTGGAGTCCTTGAAGTCAGAGGGAAACCGATGGAGCATCTGGTGAAACGTCCACTCCTTAAGAAACTCGTTAGCAGTTTCACCATTGCGATCTTGCTGCTCTTGCTTGACAAGCAAGCTGCGACCCTCTTTCCACTCCACTAATAGATTGAAGTTTTTTGCAAGCTTCACTTCAATGTTGTCAGGAGGCACACTACTTTCGGTGCAGATTCCTGCCTCTCTCAAGTAGCTAAAAACGTTTTTCACACTCAAGCTAAACTGCATAACTTGCATTCCTCACAGACTGAATTGAATTATAGGGGAGATCTCTCTAGTTCCTGAAGTAATTATTCAGTACATAAGCGAATGCTATCCCAAGTAACCCACCTTCAATGCCTGTTAATACCAGAGGAGTGACTCCATGAGTCAAATCCAGTCTGCTCCCAGTTAGAGTTTTAAGCAACGACAAAAATGTTGCCGAAAAGTTAAGAGCAACACCCATAACAATAAACGCAGCCGCCAGCAGAGAAAAGTCCATACAAACACTCCCTAATTCAGAACTAAACAGACTAATGCGCCCACTCCGGCGAGGATAGAAGCCTTTGAGTAATTACCATACTGCTTTTCCCCAAAGCATTTAGAACGCGTTGGGGAAAAGCAGTTGGTAGGACTAAATGCCAACTACCACCAACCAGCTCTCTGAGTTGCGAGGCTAAAAGTGATTCCGGCAGCACCACCTAGAATCGCCTCGGCAACAGTGACGAGGATAACGCTAGGCGTAATGCCACCGTTAGTTAGAGCGAGTTCCTCTTGAGTCACTTCGTTGAGAAAGCTCTCTTGGTCGTTGAACAGGTCAAAACCTGTTGCTTTGAGGTCAGAAATTGTGATGCATGCCATGATGTTAGCTCCTTTCTGCTAGATGATTGTTCTACCCGAAGACAGCAACCGCGATCGCAGTAATGATGAAAGTTGCAGTGCGAATGCAAACGCCTGAAGAAGTGGTGATAGCAGGGGTAAATCCGCCATTGATGTCACCTAGTTCTCCGTCAACTAAATCAGTCATGAAGCTCTCAGAACCCATGAAAAAGTCAGAACCCACAGGACTCAAATCAGAAATAACAATACTTGCCATTGGAAGCCTCCAGAAATCTTGAACAAATGCAGTCAAACATTTAGTAGAACTGAGTCAATTACCACCAACCAGCTTTTTTAGTTGCGAGGCTAAAAGTGATGCCAGCAGCACCGCCCAAAATTCCTTCAGCAATAGTGATGAGGATAACGCTGGGGGTAATGCCGCCGTTAGTTAGAGCGAGTTCCTCTTGAGTCACTTCGTTGAGAAAGCTTTCTTGGTCGTTGAATAGGTCAAAACCTGTTGCTTTGAGGTCAGAAATTGTGATGTATGCCATGATGCCAACTCCTTATATGCCCTGTGGTTGTTTTATCCAAAAATAGCGACAGAGATCGCAGTAATGATGAAAGTTGCAGTGCGAATGCAAACGCCTGAAGAAGTGGTGATAGCAGGGGTAATTCCGCCATTGATATCGCCTAGCTCTCCGTCAACTAGGTCAGTCATAAAGCTCTCAGAACCCATGAAGAAGTCAGAACCCACAGGGCTTAAATCAGAAATAACAATACTTGCCATTAGAAGCCTCCAGAGATGTTGATGAACTAACAGATGCAGTCAAAGGTTTGAATCTGCTTGTCTATCAAGATCTACGATTTCTCAACATAGATCAAGTCTGCAAAGTTGAGTTTATCGACGTAAATAACTCTATTTATGTCCTCAAGAACTTAGGATATCTATTTATTCTGATCCAAGTCAAGCAGGAATTAATTATTTTAATATTCACAAAAATTGCCACAGGGAGTTATGTTTCAGGCAATGTTCTCTTTAAGAAGGTGTAATTGCGATCGAAAGACATAAATGCCTGAATTATGTCTTTATTTAAAGGTCTCACCTTACTGGAAAATAAATGATAAGTCCCGTTTGAGAACAGACTTTCTCAAAGTAAGACAGCGTGCTACTTAGAAGGGAAGCGAATTGGGATGTAGAGCGCCTAACGGAATCAATAAAAAAAGACAAGTGCATACACTTGAATTTACGATGGCAGATTACTCCTGCTTGATCTGAGCTTGCTCAGTTGAATCAACTAGTTCAAACAAAAGAGGAATGAGATTTTCTAGATCAGGATTTACCCACATGCGGGGCAGATCTATAATGTAAAAATAATTCAAAACTTAACGTAGCCTTAACACGAGGTTTAGCTCGATTTAATACTTATAGATAAAGCTAGTGTTTGACTATTTACGCGAAGGCATTAGTTCAATTAGTTCAAACCATGCAGGTCTAACTAATTGCTTGGCTTTTCTAATTTTGTGCTGTTTTATTCAGGCAATCTGTGCTATCTGTTTTCATCTTTGGTTTTTACAAGTGATAAACTCGCCCAAGTTAAGCTAGTCAATAGGTTAAATTCCGATGTTCTATATTTTCGAGATTCTAAATTTGAAGCCCTTATCAAGTGCTTAGTTTATTGGGTTAGCCGCTATAAAAAAGCTGCTAGTCAACACAATGAATCGGTCTTCTTGAGTATGCATAGAGGAAAGCTTCGTGAGAAACCAGGGTCGTTTTTTATCTACCTTTGAGCACAACTTTTTGCAGAGGATCTTACAAACTGAAACTCGTCCTGAGTATCGTCGTCGAATTGAGATTATGCTATTAGCAGATGCAGGGCGATCGCGAAAACAGATTTGTGGCGCTTTAAAGTGTTCGCAAGAGACGGTGCGATACTGGAGTGGCATTGCTCAACTGGGCGAAGCACATCGCTACCGAGATGCTCTGATTGGTCGCCCCAAGACTATTGATGCGGCATACGTAGAGAGATTGAAAGCGTTAGTTCAACTCGATCCACGCACTTGTGGTTATCCATTTCAGCGTTGGACAGCAAGGTGGTTGAGCAAACACTTAGAAAAGGAATTTGAGATCGAGATTAGCGATCGACATATTAATCGCTTGCTCAAACAGATGGGGCTGTCTACTCGTGCCTCTCAACCTGAGTCTCAGGAGCTTGCCACAGACAACATTAAGATTCAAGATCTGCAATCATCAGAGTCTTTGAGTTTTCAATGGCAATTTGACCTGTTGAACCTCAATCGTAGTGACGCTCAACTATGACCCTTCAAAATGCCCCCGAAGCTCTCAAGCAGGCTCTCAACCTCCATTTCGCTAATCTATTGGGGCAGCCGATCTCCCAGCAAGCTTTATCAATGTTGATTCAGGAGATTCAACTTTCAGAGCCTGCCGCAGGTAAGCTAGTTTGGCAAGCTGAAACGGCTCAACCTGGGATCTATATAGTGCTTACTGGAAAGGCACGACTATTAGACTCAGCAGGAAATTTGTTAACCTCAATTCCGGTTGGGCAGTCTTTCGGAGACTTGACGCTGTTTCCTCAAGAGTCATTTCGACCCTATCAAGTGAGAGCGTCGATGAATCTCAAACTTGGCTTCATTGCCGATCGTGCTCTACAATCGATATCGCAGCAAACGTCTGAGTTGCTATGTCGAATCCATGAACAAGCAGTTCAAAAAGATTCACTCCTTCGAGATCAAAGTTCTGAACCTCAGTCTACAATCCCTGTCTCATCAACCGCGGACTCTTCTGGTAAGTTTCAGGAATTGCCACAGACGGTTAAAATCCGTAAGACTTACTTTCCTGGACCATCTGTTCAAATTGGGCAGTGGTGGCGGCGGACAACGAGACGCTACCCTTTTGTAGAACAACAGAGTGTCTCTGATTGCGGAGCGGCGTGTCTAGTCATGATCAGTCGCTATTGGGGCAAGCGGTTTAACCTCAATCGCCTACGGGATATGTCTAACGTAGATCGCAATGGCGCATCTTTAAAGGGATTGGCAACCGCAGCCGAGAGTGTTGGCTTCTCAACTCGTCCAGTTAAAGCAAGTTTAGATAGACTGGCTCAACAAACTCTGCCCGCAATCGTGCATTGGGAAGGCAAGCACTATATTGTTGTCTATGAGATTACTCGAAGGTGGGTTATTATTGCAGACCCAGCGATCGGGCAGAGAGCGCTGACCCACCCAGCATTTAAGGCAGGTTGGACAGGATATACTCTCTTACTGCAACCGACTGCTCTGCTCAAAAAGGCGGACGAGACAAGTCAACCCTTCTGGCAATTTTTGGAACTGGTCAAACCCTACCGATTAGTCCTAATAGAAGTTTTTGTTGCCTCAGTTTTAATTCAAGTTTTTGGCTTAGTCACGCCTTTATTCACACAACTGCTCCTTGACCGAGTAGTTGTACAGCGGAGCGATCTCACCTTGAATGCTGTTGGCACTGGGCTGCTGATATTCAGCTTGTTTCGAGTTGCTATGGCTGGGCTGCGGCAATACTTACTAGATCACACTGCAAATAAGGTTGATCTGGCTTTGATTGTCGGCTTCATTCATCATGTTTTTCGACTGCCATTGGGCTATTTTGAATCTCGCTACGTCGGAGATATTGTTTCTCGCCTTCAAGAAAACCGCAAAATTCAGCGATTTCTGACAGGTGAGTCGCTATCTATTCTGCTCGATCTGTTGACTGTATTTGTTTATTTAGGGTTGATGTTTTGGTATAGCTGGAAAATGGCGCTGCTAACCTTAATCGTCATACCCCCTTTTGCCTTGCTTGCCTTGATTGCAACCCCATTTTTACAACGAGTCTCACGAGAAATCTTCAACGCTGTCAATAGCGAAACAGGCTATTTGATTCAGTCTCTAACAGGTGTTCGCACGATCAAATCTATGGCAGTTGAGCAGAATGTTCGCTGGCATTGGGAAGATCTGTTTGGTCAAGCAACTCGCAAGACCTTTTCAGGGCAACTGATTAGTAATAACTTGCAGATGTTTAGCGGCGCGATCGAAGCCGTTGTCACCACAATATTGCTGTGGTTTGGGGCATGGCAGGTCATTCAAAATCAGCTAACAATCGGTCAGCTAGTCGCCTTTCATATGCTTTTTGGGAACGTGATTCGCCCTTTTCAGCGATTGACTGTTTTTTGGAACGAATTGCAGGAAGTTCTGATTGCGATCGAGCGGATCAATGATGTCATTGATGCCAGCCCAGAAGAAGATATGCAGCATCAAGTGAAACAGATTTTGCCGACTATTCGAGGGCATCTCTGTTTTCAACAAGTTACCTTTCGCTATCATACTGAAAGCGATATTAACACCCTGGAAAATATCAGCTTTGAAGCCCAACCAGGACAGATGATCGCACTTGTGGGACGTAGTGGGTCGGGTAAAACAACTATTTCTAAATTAGTACTAGGACTATACCCGGTCACAGAAGGAAAAATTTTGGTCGATGGCTATGACATTAACCGATTGTCGTTGCAATCGTTTAGACATCAAATTGGTGTAGTTGACCAAGACACCTTTCTATTTGGAGGCACCATTCGTGAAAACATCAGCATTAGTAAACCTCAAGCTAACTTAGAAGAAGTATTGGAAGCTGCCCAGTTAGCGGGTGCCCACCAGTTCATCAAGAAGCTGCCAATGGGCTACGAGACTCAGATTGGCGAAGGTGGAGGAATGCTTTCGGGAGGACAACGACAGCGATTAGCGATCGCCCGTGCTCTATTAGGCAACCCTCGACTGCTAATTTTAGATGAAGCAACGAGCCACTTAGATACTGAATCTGAGCGCATCATCCAAAATAACCTGGGACAGATTTTGCAAGATCGAACCACAATAGTGATTGCCCATCGTTTGTCTACTGTTCGCCACGCTGACTTAATTTTGGTGCTTGACCAAGGAGTTCTGATTGAGAAGGGCACCCACGATTCTCTCATGGCACAGCGAGGACACTACTTCTATCTCAACCAGCAGCAGCTAGCAAATGTCGGTTGATGATTGACAACTAGATCAAATTCTGACATTTTAAGATGCCCAACACTCCTATTTCACACAACTCCCCTATTCAGAACGGTCGTCATTCACCTGCTCCTCTCTCAGAACCCTCGCACTCTGTAGAACCAGCTTATCTAGATACTGATTGGGCTTCAACGACTAAAGAACTGCTCGATGCGCTTCCCCGCGTTTGGACGCGTGGGTTGTTGTACCTTTTAGCAGGGTTGATCGCGATCGTCTTGCCGTGGGCAATTCTTTTCAAGGTTGACGAAACTGGAAGCGCTAGAGGAAGGATTGAGCCGAAGGGCAAAACACTTCGATTAGATGCATCTATTGCTGCGGCTGTTTCAGCAATTCGCGTCCGAGAAGGTCAGATTGTTCAAGCGGGGCAAGTTCTTCTAGAGTTTGATGCAGAATTAGTTCGCAATGAGCTTCAACAAGCTCAAGTAAAACTTGAAGGGCAGCAAAATCGAGTGTCTCAGCTTGAGATTATGCGGAACCAGCTAGAAATTGCGCTGAAGGCTCAACGACTTCAAAGCCAAGCCCAACAAGCAGCCCAACGCTCCCAATTTGACCAAGCCCGCCAGCAGTTGTCATTTAGCCGCAACGCCCAAGCCCTCGCCCAAAAGCGCCTAGTCATGGATCAGGGTGAGGTCGATCGCTATCAAAATCTTTCCAAACAAGGCGCAATTCCGCAGGTTAAAGTCGTTGAGGTCGAACGATCGCTATCAGAAAGCCAACAATTGCTTAATCAAGCTCAGTCAGAGATTAAGCAATCAGAATACAAAATTAACGAACAGCAGAACAATTATGAAAATGCTGTTCAGACGGGGCAAATTGCTGTACTAGATAGCGAACGCCGCCTTAAAGAGTTGCAGTCTCAAATCAGCACTGCGTCGGCAGAAATTGGTCAAACAACAAAACAAGTTCAAGGACTTCAGTTTCAACTTAAACAGCGAGTCTTACGCTCTCCCACTAAGGGGACCGTTTTTAAACTATTTATCGACAATGCTGGCGCTGTAGTCCCTGCCGGACAGCCGATCGTAGAAATTGCTCCAAAAGACTCGCCTTTCGTTTTCCGGGCACAAATTCCTAGCTATGACAGCGGCTTTCTCTCTCCTGGACTACCCGTCAAGCTAAAGTTTGATGCCTATCCATTTCAAGATTATGGGGTCGTACCCGGACATCTACGCTGGATTTCACCCGATTCAAAAGTTGTGGAGACGATCCAAGGAAAAGTAGAAGTTTTTGAGTTGGAGATTGTTTTAGATCAAACTTCGATTCAGACGCAAGACAAACAAGTTTCTTTAGCCCCTGGGCAAACTGCAACAGCAGAAGTCATTATTCGACAGCGCCGAATTATTGATTTTGTTCTCGACCCGTTTAAGAAACTCCAAAAAGGAGATTTTAAGCTCTAGTGTTTGTTGCTAAGGCAATCAGTAAGCGTGAAAGATCGCAGCTAAAGTAGGAGTATGTTCAATGGAAAAGTCAATCACTATTAACCAAGACGAGCTAATTCATCAAGTTAAGTTGGGTTGTTTAATTCCTACCCTAGTTGGAGGGGTTGTCGTTCGCAAAATTGTTATGCAAGCTGCCCAAGAACACAAAATTGTGGCTAGTGTTGATGAGCTTCAGCAAGCAGCCGATGGAATACGATTACTCAGACAACTCAATAGCTCAACAGATACTAGGCTGTGGTTAGAACAACACAATCTATCGCTTGATGAATTTGAAGAACTTGTTCAAACGAGTGTACTGTCTTCTAAACTTGCCAGCACGCTGTTTGCTGGACAAGCTGAATCAATTTTTGCAGAACGCCAACTTGACTACACGAAAGCGGTTCTCTACGAGGTGTTATTAGATGATCTAGACCTAGCAAACGAGCTTTTCTATGCGATCGAGGAAAACGAAACAACCTTCTGGAATGTCTCCCATCAGTTCATTCGGGAGGTTAAACTTCGTCGCATTGGAGGGTATCAAGGCGTACTGAACCGATCTAATCTAAAGCCTGAGATTTCAACGGCGGTCTTTAGTGCAACACCACCACAACTGCTAAAGCCAATCATTACTTCAAAAGGGGTACACCTAATTTTTGTTGAAGAAATCATTCAGCCTGAGCTAAATGATGCAGTTCTACAGAAAATCGTGTCAGACTTATTTATAGATTGGCTAAAAAACGAGATTGAGAGCCTCAAAGTGCTGTTGTACCCCGGAAACGAGGGAGAAAAAAGCATAGAGATATACCCTCAATATCTAGGATTACCTTTTTGGTAGATGTAGGTATTCTGACAGAACATTAGGACAATAGGGCTTGATTTTCAACATTAGCCTTGCGCTGATAAACCCCCAGGAGTTACGCAGTTGAGTTGAGGACGAAGCAAGGAGCCGACAAGTAGGCGCGAACAGCATCGCGGACAATCCCCAACTTTGCCTCATACCAGCTAATACCAGTTGTAAACCAATGCACCTCCAAGCGGAGAAACGCCCGAATCGCTAAGCCGATATGATTGCGCTGAACCCGACTCGAACGCACCTGAGCCCGTTCCAGCCCACAGCACTGCTTCAGCCCCCGATGGTACTCCTCAATCGCCCAAGCAAACTCGGCAAATTGTAGCCGTTGGAGTTCACCCATTTGCAGGTCATTGGTCGCCCAGTAGTCAATGTCACCGTCTGGGGTGACGATCTTGAAGACTTTAACAAACCCATACCCTTTAAGGGCAAAGCCGCAGCCCACTTTTTTCGCAATGTATTGGGAGCAAAACACACTTAAATTCCACGATTCATTACCGTGGATAAAAACGCTGCCTATCCGGTTGCCATCGATGAGTTGAAGCAAGAGAAAACGTTGAAAGCCGATACCCAATTGCGGTAGAACAAATACTTAAACAACATCATCGAGCAAGACCATCGGAACGTGAAACGAGTGGTGAGACCGATGATGGGATTTCAATCTTCAACATAGCGAGAAGAACTCTCCGAGGGATTGAGGCAATGAGTATGATCCGCAAAGGATAGGTGAAAGGGATCAGTCGAGGGGACAGTGTATTTCAGGCAGAATCTATCAACAAAATCTTTGGAGTGATTGCTTAAAGAACTACGAACGAGACAGTTCGTTTGTCACTTAGAAGTTTTTGCGACACAACCCAAATTATTACTTCGGAAAAACTACCACTGGGCTAAGAGTATAGAACATAACTGTATTGAGCTTTTAGAAGTTTCAGCACTAGATGGGACTCATAGTGCTGAATTCCAGAAATTTGATGGATTTGATTGAAGAAGTTGACTAGGTCGGCGTGTTCTTTGAAGTAGATGTCCGTAATAATGTTGAATCGTCCTGCTGCAATGACTGCAAGAAATTGTACCTCATCTATTTGGGATAATTGTTCAGCGACAGCATCTATTTGAGCATTTTCGACATCAAACCAGACAATCATAAAATGGGGCTTGCCCGTTTTCTCTGGATTGGGCCAAGCGATAATCCGAATGATGTCCTGTTGCTGTAGGCGCTGCACTCGATAGCGAACTGTTGTTTCAGGAACATCCAGCCTTTGAGCAATTTTTGTAAAGGACATACGCCCATCTAGACGCAACAACTGAATAATCTCGCGGTCAGTAGAGTCAATATTGCTAGAGTCTTGAGATTTGGAGTTGGGCTGCGTCATGTCAGTATTGCTGTAGACTCAAGATTTTAGATTAAATTTGCGGATTTCTCAATATCTATACGAAGAATTTGAGATTGTATCAAAATAAACAGTTTGATCTTTGCGATTTCTGCTAAGTTCTGATTCATTAATTAGACAGCGGCGGCAATTCTGATTGCAGGATCAATTAGAGTCGAAACCCTTGAAATCTCGTTCAATACTTCTGAGATAGCGAACCCCAATCAACTTTTTACCGCCCCGTCTAACTTGAAGTGAAACATTGATGAGATAGGTGTTGTTCAGTATTAGCTTCTTCAGAGTTATGCCCTCCTGTTTGTTCTCTGTACAAAATTTTCTTATGCAAATTGAACCCATTTCCCTACTTAGGCTATGCCAATGCTGCAGCGACTAATTACGTATTGGAAAACTCGGTTGAACTCCTGTTTATTGTTTGGGCTAAGCATTTTTTTAGCAGTCTCCTGTACCTCTCAACCACAATCTTCCTCTGGTAAGACCATTACGGTAGGTATTTCTCCGTGGCCTGGTTATTCTAGTCAGTATGTTGCGATGGCTAAGGACTTGTTCAAACCTCAGGGATTGACAGTAAAAGAAATTTACTTTGCGTCTCAAACTGATTCTGATACAGCGTTCTTGGCAGGTAAAGTCGATCTTAACTGGACAGGTCTACCAAACGCGGTTCCTCAATTTAGCCATGATCCGAGCATTCAGGTCATTTTTCAATGTGATTACTCTAATGGTGCAGACGGCATTCTTGGTCGAGGAATCAAAACTGCCGCAGACATTAAAGGGCAAAAGGTGGCAAGGGAGAACGTTCTGTTCGAGGAACTGTTGTTACGTCGGTATCTAGGTAAGATGGGGCTAAAACGGGAGGATGTCACTACCATTGACCTTTCAGCAGGCGATTCTGCCACCGCTTTCGCTTCAGGCAAAATGGATATTGCTGTCACCTACGAGCCTTGGATGACCAAAGCAGCTAAAGAAGGTAAGGGGGAGGTAGTCTTTTCCTCCAAAGGTACCAATGTCATTCCTGACGGTGTTACTGCAAGAAAAGATTTTGTAGAGAAGAATAAGGAAGCTGTTGTTGCCTACTTCAAAGCGATCGATCAAGCAGTAAAACTGATCCAGACCGACCCGGCAGCAGTGGCAGAACCGATCGCAAAAGGACTGGGCATTCCCGCTGCTGAGGTTCCAGCTCAGATTGGAGGCGTTAGGCTCTACACTCTGCAAGATAACAAGAGCATTACCTTTAATCGCTCTGATCCGATGAATCTATTTGACAGCTTAGATTTCGCCTCAAAAACTGCGGTTGGAATCAAGTTAATTCCGAATGCCGTCGACATCAACACCGTTATGAATGATGGTGTGATCAAAGTAGCCACATAGAGCAGTTTAGTAGTGGTCGGTCAAGTATTAGTTGACGGGTTACAATTCCCTGAAATTTTCATCTGGCAGGCATTTTAGAAAACACCTGGTCATCGATCATTGATTGACTAACCAGTAGGTGCAAAGTTCAGTCTTCTCGTCAGTCATCAGTCAATTGAGGGAGTACAGGAATGCAATTGAATTCAACCTTAAAGAACTCTGTTAAAGATCAATTAGTGAGTGCAGGGGTGGAATATTGCTTTGCAACGTTTGTAGATGTGCATGGCACGCCCAAAGCGAAATCTGTGCCGATCGCATTCTTTGAGAAAATGTGTTCTGGTTCTGAGTTGTTTACCGTTGGGGCAATGGAAGGGATGGGATTAGCCGGACCCCATGAAGATGAATGCGGCGCAGTCCCAGACCTCAATAGCGCAGTCATCTTTCCTTGGGATAACCGCTATGCCTGGTTCTCCAGCGATATGCACTATCACAACAGTCCCTACTCTGCCTGTAGTCGAGTCATTCTGAAGCGAGTGTTAGAGAAGGCACGGCAGCTTGGCTTTATCTTTAATCTGGGCGTGGAGACGGAGTTTTATGTGCTTCGCAAAGAAGGACAGCGCTATATTCCGATCACTGAAGCGGACTTTAAGGGTGTTTGTCCTGCTTACGATCTATTCTTGACGACCGAATCGATGTCTTTTCTAGATCCGTTGGCGAAGTATATGGACAAATTGGGTTGGGGCTTATACTCCTTTGACCAAGAGGGCGGGCATGGGCAGTATGAATTCGACTTTGCTTATGCGGATGCTCTGACCACGGCGGATCGGTTGATTTTCCTGCGATTCATGACCAAGACACTGGCAAAGTCACTGGGAGCGATCGCTACCTTTATGCCTAAACCTTTTAGCAATGACTTCCGAAGTGCTGCCCACTTTAATATGTCCTTGGCATCGATCGAAACGGGAAAAAACTTGTTTGCCCCAGACCCCGATCAACCCGATGAATTTGCAACTCGTTACGATCTAAATATCTCCGGCTTAGCTCTAAACTTCACGGCAGGGTTACTGCGTCATGCGCCTGCTCTGACAGCGCTCACTTGCCCAACCTTTAATTCTTACAAAGGACTGATTTCTCAGGGAGATATGCCCGATATCTCTTGGGCACCGATTCTACAAACCTATGGACGTAACAACCGCTCAGCGATGCTGCGTCTGCCCATGAACCGCTTCTGTATTGAAAATCGGGCACCGGACATGACTTGCAACCCTTACTTAGCGGCAGCATTTAGTTTGGCAGCGGGACTAGAGGGCATTGAGCAGAACCTAGATCCTGGTGCACCTCTCTCTGGCAACTTGTATGACCTGCAAGACAGTAAGACCGTTTGCCGTCTTCCCCGCACGTTGCTGGAAGCACTTCAGGCGTTTGAAGCGGACTCTCTTGTGCCCGAAGTCTTTGGCAAAGAGTTCCAACAAATTTATCTCAAGCAAAAAATGAGGGAGTGGGAGCAGGGATTTTATCGCGTTTCTGAAGAAGAAAGAGAGCAAATGATGACCTTCATCTAGAACTGCAATGAACACCGAGCTAAGACAAGATCTACTAGCAGCCAGTCCCTCTAGTTTTTTCGGCGCGTCCCTCTACTGCCAGTCAGCCTTAATCCCGATCGAGCAAAAATTTCTGTTTGAGCGCGTCTGGCTTTATGTCGGAGATGCAGAAACCCTGTTCCAGTCCGGCAATGTGGTTGTGACCACGATTTCAGAGATGAGCATCCTGCTGATTCGGGATCAGCAGGGTAATCTGAGCGCTTTTCATAATGTTTGTCCTCATCGGGCTTCTCTGCTCTCCTCGTCCCCTGGCTCCCACAGTATTTCTCACCTGGTTTGTCCTTATCACGGTTGGGTTTATAGTTTGCTGGGAGAACTAATAGGAACTCCGCGAGAAGAACGGTTTCCAGAAGAGTTTTTGTTCAAAGACTTTTCCTTAATGCCTGTGCGGGTAGAGCAATGGCAGGGCTTTATTTTTGTTTGTTTCGATATTGCCGCACCGCCGCTGCTAGATTATCTTGGCAGCATTACAACCAATCTGGTTGGATATCGCACTCCAGCAACGTGTCGAATAGTGCAAAAGTCTTACTCCGTTCCTTGTAACTGGAAGGTCTATCATGACAATACTCTCTGTGATTACCATGTGGCGGTCGCTCACCGCACTACTCTCAGTCCGATACAAGGTCCAGTCCGCGCTTATGAGCACACATTAGAACAGTACGTGAATCTGCTCTATAGTCCAACGCCGCAAAGTTGGCGCGATCGCCACCCGGTTCTGATTGATCTGCCAAAGCGCAATCAGGAGGGCTTTCTCACCTATGGAATCTTTCCCAATTTACACTTGTTAGCCTTTCCCAATGGGGTGATTGCTTGGATTCGGATCGATCCGCTTACGGTAGAAAGTTGCTGCGTCACGTTGGAGATCTACGGCATTCCTGATTTTAGCCCGACAGAAGCGCAACTGCTCGATGAGTTTGAAGCCTTTATGGTTGAGGATATGCAAATCACAACAGGAGTGCAAAAGGGATATGCCAGTGGAGCCTACCGCTCAGGTCCCGTGAACTCTCTAGAGGTACGAATTTCACACCACCAGCAACTTCTGCGTCAATTTCTTTTACCGGGTTTAGATTCTCATGTTCAATCTCTCTGATTCTTTCCAGCAACTTCCTCTATTTCAAACGCTTCAACCTCTACGGTGGGAGTCACTTAGTTGGTCTGAGATCGAATCCCTACAGCAGCAGGGAACAGATATGTGCATTCTACCGATTGGAGCTACTGAGCAACATGGACCTCACCTGCCCGTATATACAGATAGTGCGATCGCGACTGCCGTTTGTCTCTATGCTTCAGCAGCAACAAGAGTGCCCGTCTTGCCTACTTTGACCTACGGTTGTTCTCTAGGGCATACCGAGCGCTGGAGCGGCACTCTATCTTTATTTCCTGAAACCTTGTCAGTCATGGTGCGGGAATTAGCAGAATGGCTAGTGCGGACGGGTTGGCGACGGCTGTTGATTGTTAACTCCCACTTTGGCAATTTGGCTCCGATTCGCTGCGCTATCGATCGACTCCGCTTTGAATATCCTGGCAAGTTCCAGATTGGCGTTCGCAATACCTACGAACTATCTCCAGAGATTTTGCAGTACTTTCTCCATGATGGCGATGATGTTCATGCGAATCGAGCGGAAACAGCCTTGATGCTGGTAATTGACCCCGATGCGGTTAAACTTGAGCAGGTGCAGGACGACCCTGACCGCACTTCTGGCAAGGTCTTTACCTATGTTGTTCCTCAGACCAGTATCAATGGTGTAACGGGTAATCCCAGTCTTGCAACAACTGCTGAAGGAAAGGAGTTGTTGATACAAATGGGAGAAGCATTAGCCGCCTTGATCGAGAGTGCCAAAACTGAGGAACCTCCCATTCAATGGTGCCGTGATCGTTAATCGTTTTTTCAGCCCATCTTATTGTTTGCTCAAGAATACACAGAAATGATGGCGAATCAAGCATACGCAGTAACAGAGCTTCATCCAGGTATTACAATTGTCGAGCTTTAAAATGACTATAGGACGACTAGCCGGAAAAGTTACCCTAATTACTGGCGTTGCGTCTGGTATTGGGTGGGAAGCAGCCTGTTTGTTTGCTGCACAGGGCGCACAGGTATTTGGAGTGGATCGAAATCTAGAGGGAGGCGAGGCGTTAGCGGCTCATCTACACTCGCAGAACTTGGAGTTTCAGTTCTGTGGTGCTGACCTTTCCCAACCGAAAGAGGTGATCTCCGTCGTTGAGCAATGTCGCCAAACCTACGGAAGTATTGACGTACTCTATAACAATGCTGGAATTTCTGAGGTAGGATCCTTTACTGATACCAACCCAGAGTCTTTAGAACGAATGCTGGCAATTAACTTTAAATCTGTGTTTTATCTTTGCCAGCAAGTCGTTCCTCTCATGCAATCTCAAGGTGGTGGGGTAATCATTAATACTGCTTCAGAACTCTCGATCGTTGCCCAACCCCGATTTACTGCCTACTGCGCTAGCAAAGGAGCTGTTCTGTCGTTTACCCGTGCCCTAGCTCTAGAATACGCTCAGCATAATATTCGGATTAACGCACTCTGCCCTGGACCCATTGATACCCCAATGCTTGACCGAGAATTCGCGACGGAAACTGATTTTGATCAAGCTAAAGCCGAAAGCCTTGCCACCATGCCAATTCGACGGCTAGGGCGACCTGAAGAGATTGCTCAAGTTGCTCTGTTTCTTGCCAGTGATGCGCCTGCCTTGCTTCACGGAGCGACGTTACTGATAGATGGTGGCAAAACAATTTTTTAGTTCATAGGACAATAAGATGCTCGAATACATTACCTTATCCGGTATTCTACCTCCAGTCGCCCCCTACTCCCATGCCGTGCGAGCAGGAGATTTCCTGTTTGTGACAGGGCAACTATCAGAAAATCCCCAAACAGGAGCCATTACTCAGGGAGAAATCACGGCTCAAACTCAGCAGGTGATGGAAAATTTGAAGCTGGTGCTAGAGCAAGTAGGAGTCGGGTTTGAGCAGGTAGTCATGGCACGAATTTTTATTACCGATTTTCGGGATTATGAGGTAGTGAATCAAGTTTATGCTTCCTACTTTGCAGACGATCGCCGACCCGGACGGACAACTGTAGGAGTGGTGGGGCTGGCTGGCGGTGGAGATGTAGAGATTGATTTGATTGTTTATTGCGGAGAGTAGCCGGAATGAAGCCTGTAATTCGCCCTTTGCCCAATGCCAAAATTAACGCCAGCAATACAGCTCTACTGGTGATTGATATGGAAAATGATTTTGTGGCAGCGGCGGCAGTGCAGGAAACTCCTGGAGGACGAGCCATTATTCCCGCCATTAATCAACTAATAGACTGGGCTAGAGGGCTAAAGATCCCCATAGTTTTTTCTCAAGAAATGCACCGCCCTGATGGTAGCGACTATGGCATCGAATTGGAATACGACCCGATTCATTGTCTGGAAAATACTCTCGGTTGCGATTTAGTAGAGGAACTGGATGTTCGGCTAGAGGACTACCGAATTCGCGATAAGCGGCGGTACGATTGCTTCTTAGGCACTGATCTGGATCTGCTCCTGCGCTGCAAAAAAATTGAGAATTTGATCTGTTGTGGTGTCACTACTCATGTCTGCGTTATGAGTACCGTTTACACTGCTCGCAACCTGGACTACCGAGTCTTAGTACCGCAGGATGCAGTAGCAGCAGTTTCCCCAGACCATCAGGCAGCAGCTTTACTGTGTATGAGCGATGTATTTGCTTACATCACCACAGTTTCTGAATTATGTACGATCAGCCAATAGTCTCAGTAGATCGATAAAATTAGATCGTCAACGGCAAGAAAATGGCTCGACGCACCGGGAAGCGCTACTTGGAACGGCGATCGCACTTCAGGAGATGCTGTTTCATCTGCTGCAACACCTGTTGGCGAGTCGTTCGCAGTACGCTGCGGGTTGACCACTCATACTGATTGAGAAAGCGACTCAACGCGCTCGCTGATTTTGTCTGGCGGTGGTGGGGCACCGGATGCCCTTGCGCCTCTAAAAACAATCCAAAAAGAGAACTGAGACTGGCGTGCTGATAGGAGCTAGGCATCAGATGAAGCAGGGCGTACACTAGTCCTTGGGCGTGCTTTAAGATGGTTTCCATACCCGTCCTGTTTTGTTTTCTACGCCCTTTCTTGCAGACTTTTAGCTTCTTCGCAACCCCTTATTGAGACTGGTGTAAGATCTGAGATATCTTAAAGAGCATGGAGTATACCTAATTAGGCTCAGCAAATCACAGTAATCATTGCTTGCCTCGATCGTTTCTGCCCTGGTGAGACTTGTTTGATTACTTTGAGTTCAATAGACGCAGGTCGAGCGTCGAGCAGATGGAGCTGTGACATCAAGGCTTACGCAATCGCATTGCTTGCCCTACGACCATATTAAGTTCACCCCCTAATAACATTGCAAACGCACTGAGATAAAGCCACAAGAGCAGAATAATCACTGCCCCGATCGCGCCATAGGCTTGGTTATAGTTACCAAAGTGTGCAACGTAAAGCCGAAGCAGCCCAGACAGAATTGCCCATAGAAGCGTTGCCAAAATTGCCCCTGGCATGATTGGAGTGCCTCTGCGCCAGTCAGTGACTCCATAGCGATAGATAAAGCCCAGAGCAAGTGCCACAATTCCTAGAGCGATCGGCAAACTCAGCAAATGCCAGAGATGGATTAGACTATGTGCCAAACTACCGCTTTGATAAGCCAGACTGCGAACCGTGATATCGCTTATGATCAACAGCATCAATGCAGACACAAGTAGCAAGAAGGTTCCTAGACTCAAACTTAGCGAAACCAGCTTTGCCTTCCAAAAGGGGCGAACTCGCTTCTGTGAAGCTGGATGAATCTGATCCAACGCTGCCATTGCTGCACCTAATACGCTAGAAGCTGTCCAGATCGAGGCAATGAAACTGAGGGAAAATAGCCCCTGATTTTTACTTGTTCTCAAGGTTTGAATGAAACTTTGGATTAATGCCAACGCTTCATCAGGAACCACTGCACTGGTTCGATGAACAAAGGCGCGAACGTAAGATTCAGGTAAATCTAGCAACCCGATCGCACTCACCACCGTTAGAATTGCTGGGAACAGAGCAAAGATAGCACTGTAGGCTATTTCAGCAGATAATCCTGATAGGCGATGCTCACCGCTACGACGAATGACGTTCGATAGCACCTCAACATTGAGATACTTGAAAAATCGAAAAAATCGGGCAGTTGGGTTAGACACGGTTAAACTCAAGCGAGCGTCTAAACGACATCTCAACCTTACTTCACCTTGAGAATAGAATAGGCAATTCCCGATGCTATTGAGATCGGAGTTGACTTGGATATTTCAAGAACTGTAAACGGTTCTGTCGCAAAAACGTCGTACTGACAAATGACCTGTATCGGTTGCATTGCTTTGAGCAACACTACCGATGGATTCAATCAACTTCCCTTGACACAGGCTGTCCTCTGATTCGATTCGATTCGATTGACTTGCCCTTGACGAATCCTATTCACTGAGCTTCAACGATCGGAGCTTGAGCCTCTAATCTCGGAACGTCCCGTTCCCATTCTCAAACATTGAGATCAAACGTGTCGGTGTGCTGGTCAAATCTGAGCAACCTTGGTGTCAGACGTGGCGGTTCTCGTTTTCTTCATAAGCTTGACTCTCTCCGCAACGGGGTTCTCAACTTAGACCAAACGCTGAATGAGTTCCTGAAAGCTCCCTGTTTTTCATCGTGTATTTGGAACACCTCCACAAAAAACTGAAGGCGGACAGGTCTAAATAGGTTGGGTTAGGAATGACTCGCACATTATGTGGTAAATCAACGGTAGGGGTTCGGTGATTCCCTATTCAAACTACCTGTTTAATTCTATGAAACTGGCTTTTCGATCGACATTATTCATGATGGTTGCCTTGCTGTCTGCCTGCCAATCGAGCACAACCAATCCTTCACAATCGATGGTCGGGGCATCGGGGGCGATTCCGATCGGGATCGCTGTCGCTCAGACCAGCAATGTTGCTCTATTAGGTCAAGAACAAGTGGCGGGAGCAAAAATCGCTGAAAAATACTTTAATGACAACGGCGGTGTGAATGGAACGCCAATTCGCCTTGTGTTTCAAGATACGGCAGGAGATGAAGCGGGAGCGATCAATGCGTTTCAAACGCTGATCACTAAAGATAAAGTTGTGGGAATTGTGGGACCAACTCTCTCGCAGCAGGCATTTGGAGCAGACCCGATCGCCGATCGCTCCAAGGTTCCGGTGCTAGCTCCATCCAATACGGCGAAGAATATTCCGCAGATTGGTGATTTTATTGCGCGGGTGTCGGCTCCGGTGGCGGTGGTTGCGCCAAACGCGGTTAAGGCGGCTCTCAAAATCAATCCTCAAATTAAGCGAGTAGCGGTGCTGTTTGCTCAAAATGATGCGTTTAGCAAGTCTGAAACCGAGACATTTCAGCAAACCGTGAAAGATCAGAATTTAGAACTGGTGACGGTGCAGAAGTTTCAAACCACAGACACTGATTTTCAGACACAGGCAACCTCAACCCTTAACCTTAAGCCCGATTTAGTGATCATTTCTGGCTTGGCGGCAGATGGCGGAAACTTGGTGCGACAGCTGCGAGAGTTGGGTTATAAAGGCTCAATCATTGGCGGCAATGGCTTAAATACATCTAACGTCTTCTCAGTCTGCAAAGCCCTCTGTGATGGGGTTCTCATTGCTCAGGCATATAGTCCCGAACATCCGGGTAGCGTAAATAAAGCGTTTCGAGATGCTTATCAAGCTCAGTTCAAAAAGGAGCCGCCTCAGTTTAGCGCCCAGGCATTTACGGCAGTGCAGGTGTATGTAGAAGCCTTGAAAGCTCTGGACAAGCAGACAAAAATAGCGCAAAAATCATTACCAGAATTACGAACCGCGTTAAACCAAACTCTGCTCAAGGGACAGTATGAAAGCCCGATCGGAGCCATCTCATTCACTCCGGAAGGCGAGATTGTGCAAAAAGAGTTTTATGTGGCGCAAATCAAAATGGACGCAGGTGGCAACAATGGTAAATTTGCGTTTTTGAAGTAGGAAACCATGATGCGATCGTTGCCCTCGTCTCTAATCGGAATTGGAGCATTTCTAGCAGTCCTATTATGGGTGATACCTGCTTATGCAAATGCACCTGCTCCTCCTTCTTATGCCTGGTTTGAGTTTGAGGGGTTGAAATCTGAAGTTCAGGGTGCCCAATTAGCTGAGTGTCGAACAAAGCAATGTGCTGAACCCATTTTGCTGATGCAGAGCGGAGCCTGTAGCGATGTAACGTGTCTAAAGTCGTCTCCGATTCTCAGCGCTCCTTATCGGTTTGACTGTGCTAGTAATCGCTGTCTATTTGTAGAGCCGTCTTATACTCAGCGATCGACGGGACCTTATTATAAATTGCTCGTTCAGTTTAGCGATCGGGTTCGCATGAGTGAAAGCTTTGCGCTGCGGATCAGAGACTCGTTATCAGGCTATTCGGCTCGAAATTTGCGGGTGATGGTTCGAGAGGCTGATCTGGCGATCGTGCCCGATATATCTCCGATGAAGCCCAGCCGTTGGGAGATGTTTAACAAAGCTTTAGCACTGACAGAAATATCTGAGTTAGCTGTTGCGGCAATCTGGCTATGGCGAATGAAGCTTGATAAGCAGCAGATTGCTAAAGCGTTGGTGGCGATCGGGTTCGTCAATTTGCTGACGTTTCCGGTGGTATGGTTTTTCTTTCCGTCGTTGCAGCCGTTTCAATACAGCACATCGCGAGTGTTTGGGGTGATGATTCTGGGAATCGCAAGTTTATTTGGGGTGCTGTTGGCGACTCGTCCGATCGTGACATCCAAAGCGATGCGAAACATCTTTATCGGGTGGCTAGTCTCATTGCCGATTATGTTGATGATTGGATTTCTTTTAGCGATCGTGGTTGGCTATGGAGAATCTCTTCCTCCGATAAATGGAATTCCTTCTCTGATGACCCTTCCCGCGTCTGAAATCTTCGCAGTTGTATTTGAGGCTTGGCTGATTTATCGCTTAAATGATGTGATTTCGTTACAGCAAGCGGGTTCGTTAAGTGTGACGATGAACGTGATCAGTGTGATTTTAGGCTTGTTGTTACTTCCAGCAATTCAGTTATCTTGATCCTATAGTCGTTATGAATCTAACTGTATTTCTACAAAATGTGCTTAACGGACTCTCGATCGGCAGTATCTATGCAATCTTTGCATTAGGCTACACATTAGTGTTTTCAATTCTGGGAATCATTAATTTTGCTCACGGAGCAGTGTTTACACTCGGAGCTTACTTCACATATATTCTGATGGGTAACGCATTTGGATTTAATGGATTGCTGGCTAATCTAGCGTTACCAATCCGCCTGCCGTTTGCGTTAGCGCTAGTTTTTGGCAGCGCGATCGCGGGTCTCGTCGGAGTTCTGATCGAACGATTGGCATTTCGTCCCCTACGTCGCAAAAAAGCAGATTCTCTGCTAACTGTCGTCTCTAGTCTAGGCGTTGCGGTTGTGATTGTAAATCTAATTCAATATCTCGTTGGTGCTGAGATTTATACCTTTCCTCCCGATACTTACGGCACGTTGCCCCCGGCAATTAATTTTGGAACTGAGGCAAACCCGATTCCGATTCGCAGTGTGCAAGTGGTGATTTTTGTCGTGTCGGGCGTAATTCTCAGTCTGTTGACTTATTTGATTAATGCCACAAAATACGGCAAGGCGATGCGCGCCGTTGCAGAAGACCCAACTACGGCAAGTTTGCTGGGCATTGACCCCGATCGCTTCATCGTCCTCACGTTTTTTGTCAGTGGCTTCTTGGGTGGGTTAGCTGGAACCCTGGTTGGCTCTAGCGTTAGCATCGCCGGACCCTATTTTGGCATCGGCTTCGGACTCAAGGGATTAGCCGTAATTGTGTTGGGCGGCTTGGGAAGCATTCCGGGCGCTGTCGTGGGAGGAATCACGATCGGACTTGTCGAAGCCTTTGTTCCGGGTGAATATTCTGCCTATAAAGATGCAGTTGCGTTTGGCATTCTGTTTATCATGCTGTTAGTGCGTCCGCAGGGATTATTAGGGCGATCGTTGATTCAAAAAGTATAAATAAGTTGGCGATATGAATGATTTTATTTCGACCTATGGGTTTCTGTTTGTGTCGATGCTCTTGGGCGCAATGTTAGGATTGTCACTCTACCTGCCCCTTATGGCAGGACAACTATCGTTAGCGAGTTCTGGGTTTTATGCGTTGGGCGGTTATATTGCAGCAATTCTATCCACGAAGGTATTTCAAGTCACAGAGGCTTTCCCGATTCCTCTGCTGTTGCTAGAGATGTTGATTTCAGGACTCATCTGTGGCTTATTAGGCATTGTGGTTGGTGTTCCTGCACTGCGGCTGCGAGGAATTTATTTAGCGATCGCGACTATTGCCTTCGTCGAGATCCTTCGTGTTCTCGCGCTCAATCTCGATATCACAGGCGGAGCGGTCGGCATTTTTGGCATTCCACAGCCGTTTCAGAGTCCGATCGAGTATCTGTGGATTGTCTTACCATTGCTGCTGATTAGCATGGCGTTTGTCTATCGCTTAGAAAAGATTCGCGTTGGGCGGGCTTTGATTGCCATTCGAGAAGATGAACTCGCTGCCGATTCGATGGGCATCAATCCCACTTATTACAAAGTTCTCGCGTTTACGTTGGGCGCAATTCTAGCGGGTGTGGTGGGTGCCATCAGTGCTCACTTTCTCAATACCTGGAACGCCCGTCAAGGCACGTTTGATGCCAGCATTATTTATCTCACGTTTGTTCTAATTGGAGGTTCAAGAACTTTTCTAGGACCTGTTTTAGGCGGCATGGTGTTTACAGCACTGCCAGAAGTGTTGAGAGCGATCGCCGATACTCCAGGTTTACCTGTTTGGTTGGCACAATTTTTGCGCGACGGTCGCCTGATTATTTTCGGATTGTTAATTGTCATCGGCACTCGTTTTTTTCCACAAGGGTTAGTGACTCCTCAATTGTTGAAACGTCGCGCCCGATCGCAGCCTCATCGATAAGCATTCTCAGCAATCACTTCTCAATCAAGCGATGATTGTTCCTAATCGATTTCTGCAAGAATATCTCGGATCTCGTTTGCAGAAATATCTGCTCGATCGGACTTCGAGTAAATCGTCAGCAGTAAGATGCTGGTAGGTGACTCAGCTTGATAAATTAATCGATATCCAGCACTCTTCCCTTTTTGGATATCACGATTGCGAACTCTCACCTTGCAAATAACATAGCCCTCGCCAATCGCGGCGATTCTATCTCCTACAATGTCTCCTTGCTGCAATTGGTCAAGTATCGGCTGAATATCAGAGCGAATCCTGCGAAACCTCTTTGAGAGCCTGTACAGTTCCTCCTCAAACTCGTCAGAGAATCGGATTAAAACCGCATCGTTACTCTGTATCAATCCTATTCCACAGTTCAGAAATGGGTTTGGTTTGCCCTGCTCCGGCTTGCTTCAATGCCCTTCTTAGGCTTGCTTTGACATCCTCGATCGGGGTATCGTCTGAGTCGTCTGCTGCTTCTGCCGCTTCTGGAACCAACACAATCACTCTGACCTGATGGGGATAATCAGTTCCCTGAATCGGTTGATCCAAAACCAAGTTTCCCTGTGCATCAATTTTGCCTGTAACTTCGATCGCTTTCATCGACTCACCTCGAAAGAATGATCCAGTTTGGAAGATCCTAACACCACGAATCCTTGATAGGCTGGGTATCACTAAACGCGCAGCGTCGCGTCGCTTGCTCTCAAATCGGGATCGCGATCTGTCCAACTTGTAAATCCCGACAAGTCGCTAGATTATAATCATAAATCTCTTAAGTGACTGAATTGCAGTTAACTGATTCCCAAACCGATCGCCCCATTTTAGAAGCCAACACCCTGACTCGTTGCTTTGGCGGACTGGTGGCGGTCAACAACGTTTCATTCTCTGTTAACGATGGTGAAATTTTTGGGTTAATCGGTCCAAATGGGGCGGGAAAAACAACCTTGTTCAACTTAGTAACCGGACTGATTCACCCGTCTAGTGGAAAAATGCTGTATCGAGGCGACGAAATCTCTAACCTACGTCCGCATCAAATCGCTAAAAAAGGCATCGCTCGAACGTTTCAAAATATCCGCTTATTTGCTGATCTGTCTGCGTTAGAGAATGTGATGATTGCTCAACATATTCACACCAAAAGCGGCGTGTTCAAAGGTGTGTTGGGATTACCTCCTGCCCCTCGTGAAGAACAGAAAACCAGATCGAAAGCCTTTGAGTTATTAGAGTTAGTCGGCTTAGGCGATCGCGCTGATGAAAAAGCCTCTAACTTTCCCTATGGCGACCAGCGTCGGCTCGAAATCGCCCGTGCGTTGGCACTCGAACCTGCCGTTCTCTTACTCGACGAACCCGCTGCTGGCATGAATCCTAGTGAAAAGCAGCAGTTGAGTGACTTTATCCGTCAGATTCGTGACCAGTTTAACTTGACGATTTTGTTGATCGAGCATCATGTGCCCCTCGTGATGGGACTGTGCGATCGCATTGCAGTTCTAAACTTTGGGCAACTGATCGCGCTCGGAAATCCTGCCCATGTGAAGTCCGATCGAGCAGTCATCGAAGCTTATTTGGGCACTGACTAAAGCTATGCAAGACACTCCTCTGCTCGAAATTCAAGGACTCAGCGTTCGCTACGGCGGCATTCAGGCACTACAAGCGATTGATCTAATCATTTATCCTGGCGAAGTTGTGACGCTGATTGGCTCAAACGGGGCAGGCAAAAGCACAACCCTCCGGGCAATTTCTCGCATCATTAACATCCAGCAGGGACAAATTCTCTACAACCGCGAAACCATCACTCGTCGTCGTCCCCATGAAGTCGTGAAACTGGGAATTGCCCACAGCCCCGAGGGGCGCAGAGTCTTAGCTCGTCAGACTGTGTTAGATAACTTAGAATTGGGGGCATATACCCGATCGTCGCGTCTCAGCATCAAGTCTGACATCGAGCAACAGTTTTTATTATTTCCGCGATTGGCAGAGCGCAAAAACCAGCTAGCAGGCACCTTGAGCGGAGGTGAACAGCAAATGTTAGCGATCGCTCGCGCTTTGATGAGCCGTCCTAAACTGTTGCTATTAGACGAACCAAGTTTAGGATTAGCCCCCACGATCGTGCGTGAGATTTTCACAATTATTCAAAATCTGCGAGAAACAGGGGTCACCATTCTTTTAGTTGAGCAAAATGCAAATCTAGCGTTACAAATCGCCGATCGTGGCTATGTTTTAGAAGCAGGTTGCATGACACTATCCAACAAAGCGTCTGAGTTATTAAACGACGATCGCGTCAGACAAGCCTATTTGGGTTAATTGACGATGAATCCAGATATTCTAGAGTCTAACTATCTACAAATTGATGACTTTCTCACACGAGAAGACGCAAAAAGATTGCTGAATTATGTGTTTTCAGAAGAGGCAGAATTTGTGCCGACTAACACATCAACTGATGAGGAAAATTATCGACGATCGAGCGTTCTTTATTTCTTTCCTGACTTTGCAGATTTGATCAGCGATTGTATTCAATCCACCGCTCTAGATAGATTGAGAACTTTAGAATTATTTCCGTTTTCTGTTTCTCACATTGAGGCTCAATTGACCGCTCATAATGATGGCAACTATTATAAAATTCACAACGACAACGGCAGTTCAAATACTGCAACAAGGGAATTAACTTATGTCTATTATTTCTATCGAGAACCCAAATCTTTTTCGGGTGGAGAACTAGTCATCTATGACAGCAAAATTGAGAACACCCACTACATTAATGCAGACTCGTTTAAGACGATCGAACCTCGAAATAACAGCGTTGTCTTTTTTCTCAGTCGCTATATGCACGAAGTCTTACCTGTAAAGTGCCCGTCTCGATTGTTTCAAGATAGCCGCTTCACCATCAACGGCTGGATTCATCGCTAACCATTCAATCTAGTCCCTTATAGCGACAATCATGCAGCGATGCTTAAAACTGCACAATCGGAAGACGACATCTCTTTCCGCTAAGGTGTAGTCTGAGTCTCTTGTCCATCTCTTTAAAAGGGATCAGTCCGCAACTTCATTCACAATGGCTCGATTACCTCAAAACTATCCTCTCCTTTTATTAAAAGAAAGTCGAATTATTCTTCGACTGGCGATTCCGGTGATGGCGGCTCAGGTTGGTCAAAACCTGATGACCTTTGTAGACACCGTAATGGTCGGACACTACAACGCTCAGCATCTAGCTGCGATCGCTGCCGGAACGATGTTGTTTTTCCCGCTGCAAGTGTTTGCCAATGGCGTTTTGATGGCGCTGTCTCCGATCGTTGCTCAGCTTGCTGGGTCGGGACGGCAATCTGCAACGGGTGCTTATGTGCGTCAGGGTCTCTATTTGAGTCAATTCTTGGCGTTGCCAATTGTCTTAATCGTGCGGCATCTCGCTCCGGTTCTTGTCTGGATGGGCATGGAGTCAAATGTGGTGGCGATCGCCGATAGCTATATTCACGCGATTAGCTGGGGGCTTCCGGCAGTGTTTGCGTTTATGTCGCTGCGGCTGTTTAACGAAGGCATCGCTATGATGAGACCTGGAATGTATTTCACGCTGGTTGCGCTGACGTGTAATGTCGTTGGCAATTCAATTTTGATCTACGGTCGGTTTGGCTTGCCAGAACTTGGAGCCGTAGGAGCCGGATGGGCAACGGCGATCTCGTGGTGGGTGATGCTGGCATGTATGAGCGTCTATGTCGTGACTAGTCGGCACCTTAAACCGTTTAATCTGCTAGAGCGATTTGACCGACCGAATGTAAACACACTCTTAGAACTCCTAAAAGTGGGGCTTCCGATCGGGTTAAGCCTCATCCTAGAAGTGGGAATGTTTGCCGTAACTACACTGCTAGTCGGCGTGCTAGGAACCAACATTTTAGCGGGGCATCAGGTCGCCCTAAACGTCGCTGCTATGAGCTTTATGGTGCCCTTAGGACTCTCGATCGCCACGACCGTTCGAGTCGGGCAGTTAGTCGGACAAGGTGATATTTCAAGCGCACGACTGAGCGGATTGACGAGCCTCGTGATTTCTGTGGCGATCATGACGAGTGCCTCGTTGGTGCTAGTTTGCGTGCCGATGGCGATCGCCGGATTTTATACTTACGATCCACAGGTCAAAGCCATTGCAGTAAAGCTGCTGCTGATGGCTGCGATTTTTCAAATTTTTGACGGGCTGCAAGTGGTTGCGATCGGGGCATTGCGAGGCTTAAAAGATACGCGGATGCCAATGGTGTTCAACTTAATTTCTTACTGGATAGTGGGGCTTCCGATCGGCTATTTTTTAGGAATCGTCGGCTCATTCGGCGCTCAAGGATTGTGGGCAGGGTTCATTGCTGGACTGTTGATGTCGGCTTGTCTAAACAACCTGCGATTTTTCTGGCTGACAAAGTCTAATTCGCTCAATCACTCGTAACCCATCATGTCAGACTCATAATAGCCGCCACGATCGCTGACGGGTCAACGGGCTTAGACACGTGCATTTGAAATCCGGCTGAGAGGGCTTGCTGCTGATCGGCTTCTCCGGCATATGCCGTAAGCGCGATCGTCTTTAAAGAGGGGTTCACCGACATAAATCGGGCGTTGATTTCGCGCATCAACTGATAGCCATCCATTTGAGGCATCCCAATATCACTGATCAAGACATTTGGCTGGCACTGCGATATCGCCTCTAGCGCCTCTAGTGCCGATGCTGTGGTGGTGACGATCGCGCCTTCTGCTTCTAGCACGAAGGCAATAAACTCTCGCGAGTCGGTGTCATCATCGACGACGAGAATGCGTAAATTATTCAACGTTGACAGATTCATCATTGGATGCTCAGTCGTTAACTCATCTTTCATGATCTCATCCTTTAAGTGGGGTAGCTGGACTGTGAACGTCGATCCCTGTCTGTCTCCAAAACTATGTGCTTGAATTGTGCCGCCATGCAGTTCGACAAGTTGCCGAACGATCGCTAACCCCAATCCCAACCCACCAAACTGCCGAGTCGTGGCGCTGTCTGCCTGTCTAAATGACTCAAACACATGGGGCAAGAAATCGGGTGCGATGCCTTTGCCTGTGTCGCTGACTTGAATCTGAGCTAAATGACCGACCTGTTCTAAATCAATAGTGACTCGTCCTCCTGGGGGGGTAAATTTCACGGCATTCGACAGCAGATTCCAGATAATTTGCTGAAGCCGCCCTGCATCGCCTGACACCTCGATTGGTAGCGATGGCGAGTCAAAGATGACTGAGATTGACTTAACCTGAGCCGCTAACCGCACAGTGTCGATCGCTGACTGAATCGTGGATGCCAGATTAACCGGAGCGATTTTAAGACCAAGTTTGCCCTGCACGATTCGTGAAATATCTAACAAATCGTCGATTAATTGCGTCTGCAATCTTGCGTTTCGCTCAATGGTTTCAAGCGCTTGCTCTAGTTTTACAGGATCTAAAGGGCGCGTCTCCGATTCTCGCAACCGAGCTCTCAGCAGTTGTGCCCACCCCAAAATCGGGTTGAGCGGAGTCCGCAATTCGTGGGAGAGAACGGCTAGAAATTCATCCTTCATGCGGTTGGCTGATTCTGCCTGAGCGCGGGCTTCCTGTTCATGAATCAACATCTGAGCGCGCTTTTCCTCAGTTTGTTGGCGCTCTAGTTCGGTGACAATTCGCAGAGCAAACACGGTCAGCAGCGATTCTGCAAGCTGCACGTTTTCTAGGGGATTGCTATCCATCACCCCTAGTAGCCCGATCGCTGCCCCTGTCGAGTCGAAAAAGGGAACGGCAATATAGCTTTCGATATTCAGCGGAGCCAACAAAGGCGCGAGAGGAAAGTGTGTCTGCACTCGACGCGGATAGCAGCAAATCGTCCCTTTCTGAAGCACCTCGTGACAGGGAGTATCTTTGAGCAAATAGGCAAAATTCTCAACGACTTGCCCGTGGGCGCAGGTGGCGATCGTCGTGATTATGGCTTCGTCGTCCTGCTGACTCACCAGCCCGATGTAGGTATAGTCAACATCTAAAACTTTAGAAAAATGCTGCACGAGCGCCTGAAAAAATGCGCTACCCGTTACGACTGAAACGCCTTGATTCACTTCTAGAAGGGCAGCATCGGTTTGAGCAAGTTTTTTGGCAGCAAGTCTTAGCTCTAATTCATCGACAACCATTGCGGCGAGATCTGTCAAGGTCGCTCTTTGGTCATTGCTCAAATCATCTCTGGGGCTGCCATCTAGCAAACAGAGGGTGCCCAGGTTATAGCCATCATGGGTGACGAGGGGCGCACCTGCATAAAAGCGAACTCCTGGCTCACTTGACGCAAACGGGTTACAAGCAAAGCGCTCGTCCTTGCGAGTGTCAGGAACGACGAGAAGATCGTTATTCAGCAGCGCATAGTTGCAGAATGTATCATTCCGAGACACTTCGCGAAGGTCAAACCCATAGCTTGACTTAAACCAGGCACGAGACTGATCGACGAGCGAAACCAGCACGATCGGGGTACCAAATAATCGAGCCGCAAGCATCGTAATGCGATCAAAGGCAAGCTCGGCTGGGGTGTCTAGAACCTGATATCGCCGCAGTGCCTCCAGTCGCTCGGCTTCATTTTCGGGCAGTGGGAGCGTAGAGGAACCTTTAAATAGTGCATCAGTCATTCGGGAAGGCGAACCTGTGAAGCAAACGATCCTTCTAATTGTCTAGCTAAAGGTAGAAATTGATGATCTATCTAAAGAACGAATTTTCTGATTTCACGCGATGTGCAACTAATTTGCCCTCACCCCCAACCCCTCTCCCGCAGGAGAGGGACGCTAGAAAACTTATTCCCTCTCCTGTGGGAGAGGGCTAGGGTGAGGGCAGTCTTTGCGGGTGTTGCAGGAAAGTCGCACATCGCGTGATCTCTATAAATTAAGCAGGTACGCTCAGACTTGCGGTTTTGAAGAACCTGAAAACTGAGCGCACTTGATTGAACGAGCCGGGAGTTGTTCAATCACTGCACAGGCTTTGCAGACGTTTGAGCAACCTGCAACGACTTCACCAACTCTGCCAGTGAAGTTTCTAGCTGGGTTCCTGCATCCATTGCTACCCAGCCTTCAGTCGTTAGCTGACGAAACTCGAAGTGTAGGTGAGGTCCAGTCGAGGCTCCGGTGCTGCCAACCCGCCCGATCGCGGTTCCCTGCTTCACGACATCTCCTGGCTTGACGAAAATCTCTGACAAGTGACCATAAAGGGTTTGTTGAGTGCCTTGATTGTGATTGATTGCAATTGCTAATCCATACCCACCCAAAAAGTCTGCAAACGCCACTTGACCTGCATAAGCAGCGAGAACTGGGGTTCCCATCGGTGCGCCTAAATCGGTGCCAGAGTGAAAGCGACTATCGCCCGTGATTGGGTGAACGCGCCAACCAAACACCGAGGTGATCGCCGTAGGAATCGAGAGCGGAAAACTCAGTCGAATATTGCCATTGCCTAACCGGGCAGGCGGACGGATGGTGCGATTGTAATAGTCACGCACCGTGCTGTATTCTCGCCCGATCGCCGTGGTGCTTCCCGGACTCGAACTCCAACCAATGCCGCTTGATGAGATGCTTACCGAACCTAAGTGCGCTGGAGCTACACTCGCCGGAGGAGCGAATCGATCGACTTGCGCGATCGGGGAATTTACTGCATTCAGCGATGGGTCGTGGCGCTCGGTGGCACCTAGCTTGTAGTTTGTGCGATCAATAAATAACTCTCCCCCATCGGCGGGAATTGCTGCTTTGGGCGCTGCCGAAGTAGAAAATTCTGGAGCAGAGGATTCTGGAGCGATCGCTGCTGGAGACGAGGAAGAAGCCGGAGCCACGTCAACCACGATCGGAGTTGCTGGGGGTGTCGAGGTTTGGGCGAGGGTCACGCCACTGCTCAAACAGCTTGAACCGACTGCCCATCCCAGCCCATACAGCAACAAAGAACTTTGACATACTCGTTTCTGAACCGTGGAAGCAGACTGGTTACGTGGAGTCATGGAGCAATCCTCAAGGGCATAAAGTGAAAAATGACCGATCTTTTAAGTCGTCAGATTGAACCTACTTAGTTTATTGTGGCTTGAACTTGTGTGATTGACGACAAACTGGCAGAGGTTTAAGTTATCCATCCCTTAACAACGGGCTAAAGAAACAAATCTATCTCAAAAAGTAGTGATGCGTTAGGCTTCCTGATCCCTGCTGCGGATGCTGAGCCAGTGATAACCAACCCCAGAGCCAAACCCTTACCGCATCGGTTACCGGGCTGCAATATTGCTAACCGCTCGCTGTAGTTGGGCAAGAGACAGGTTATAGCCAATAATCGCACTAACCCGGTTCCCTTCGGCACGAGTCAGATCGGTTTCTGCATTGATGACATCGGTTTGCGTCCCCACCCCAGCTTGAAAGCGCAATCGAGCAAGTCTTAACGCTTCGGCTGCTTGGGAGAGGGCAGTGGTCGTCGTGTCGATGTTGGCACGGTTTGACTGCAAATTAATGTATGCTTGCTCAACCTGAAAACGAACATTGTTGCGACCTTGGGCAAACCGGGTTTCGGCAATTTCTTTATTGCGTTCTTGCTGGGCTGCCCGCGCTTGAGCGGCTCCTCCATCAAAGAAGTTCCATTGAGCTTGCAGCGCAACACTATAGCCATCGCCTGGTGCTCTCAGGGCAGTTTCAAAGTTCTTGAGCAGGTTATAGCTAGCGACTGCACTTACTGTCGGACCCAGGGTTGATAGTGCTGCTCGACGCTGCTGCTCACTGACCTCTCGCTGCACTAACTGCGTCTCTAGTTCAGCCCGATTCTTATAGGCTAAGACGATCGTGTCTTCGATCGGCAGCGTCCAAGTTCCAGCAGGCTGCACAGGGTCAGAGGTCGAGACGTTGATCGACTCTGGCAAACTCAAGCGCGACGCGAGTTGACGACGATTAATGCCTTGAGTTGCGGTCGCGTTGGTAAGTTGCTGTTGAGCATTGGCAAGGTTAACCTGCGATCGCAACACATCAAAGCGGGTGCCTAACCCTGCCCGTTCTTGAGCGAGGGTGTCACCCAAACTTCGTTGAGCATTGATCACGGCTGCCTGGTTGATTCGCACTTGCTCGTTGGCATTTTGCAGATTGTAATAGTCATTGGTTGTGTCAAGCCTCAACTGTTCGCGGGTCTGCTCGACCGTTAACTCAGCCGCTCTCACCTGTCGTTCAGTGGCTTTTCTCTGGGCGCTGTTGCGACCCGACGTAAAGATTTCGTAGTTGAGTTGAACGGTTCCGGTCAGGCTGGTGCTAGGTGGGTTGCCACTTCCAGTTGACCCAAATAACTGAGACTGCGGCGACTGTGCCTGCAATCTTGATGAAATATCACCGGATGCGCTTTGAGAGCGACTCAAGCTAGACTGAAAGCCCACGGTAGGATAAAGAGTAGCTTGAGCTTCGCGCAGTGCCGATCGACTGCTTTCTAGTTGCAGCTTAGACACCTGAAGGTCGCGGTTGTTGCGCTCGGCTAGCTCGATCGCTTGCTGCAAGCTGATCAGTTGAGTTCCGGCTAGGCGCACTTCTTCGGGGCGAGTGGGAAATAATAGGGGATTGGCGGGTGAATTGAGGTAAGTAGGGGCAGGCGTTGGGTCAGATTTAGACGTTGTGGGAGTGGGAGCAGGTGTGCCGGGAGTTGGCGTAGGGGCTTGCGGAGATGATGCGGGAGCGTTAGAGGGAGGAAGCGGGGTCGATCGAGAAGGTGGGGCAGGCTTGGGAGCTTGAGCAACCGAGAGACCTGGAGCCTTTTGTGGCTCGCTGGCAAAAAACCGGACGATTTTGGCAGTCTCTAAAGAGGGGTGTTCGGCGATCGTCGGCTTCGACTGCGATTGGGATGTAGGGACTTGAGCTAAAAGGGAAGGCAGTTTCTTGGACTGTTCAGCCGATTGCGGCACGCTGTCCTTAAACGTTTGGGCGATTTGAGTGAGCGAAGATTTGCGTAAAGTCGAGGCGGCTTTACCGTCGAAGGTAGCCGCGATCGCGTTTAGATTAGGCGATTTTGTAGCGAGATTAGGGCTTTTCTGAGGCTGACCGGAAGGCAAAGTTTGGGAGTAAACCGCACCTACAGAGCCAAAGGCGCTCAAAACTCCTACACCCACTTGAATTAAATGAAGAGACATTTTCATACGGTTCTTGGTTAGCCCACAGACTAAGGAAACTTTTAGAGAAACTTGATTTAGAGAAGGGTTGAGATGAGATTTTTGCATGATAGCGAGTTTACGCAAGCAGCCCACTGAATCTGAGCGGTTTACACTTTATTAGGAAAAAAATCTTTAGATCAACAACCTTAAGCAGGATAACGCTTGTGTTGACGATCGACCAAGCATTTTAGCTCAATTGCGTCCGAAACTTGTAGGTGCTAATTGCCAAGAGCACGATGGCGAACGCAGTCAGGGCAAGCGCTTCGGGATAAAGCACCTCTAACCCATTGCCTTTGAGCAACACACTCCGGGCAATTTTGACATAGTGCCGTAAAGGATTAAGCAAGGACAAGATCTGAAAAAAGCGCGGCATACTCTCAATAGGCGCGATCGCCCCTGACAGTTGAATGAGCGGCAAGTTAATAAAAAACGAAGTGAGAATCGCTTGCTGCTGGCTCCGCGAAATGGTGGCTAAGAGAAATCCGATCCCAATGCCGACGCAGATATAGAGTCCTGAGAAGCCCATGAACAAGAAAAAGTTCCCGCGAAAGGGGACGTGAAAAAACAGCGTGGCAACGGTTACTGCCAGCATGACTTCTCCAATGAGCAAGATAAATAGCGGCACGACTTTTGCCAAAATGATCTCCCAAGCGGCGGCTGGAGTCATTAGCAACTGCTCTAACGTGCCCGTATCTTTTTCGCGCACTACGGTTGCTGTTGAGACAAGTGAGCTACCTAAATTCAGCACCAATCCCAAGACTCCGGGGACAATGAACCAGCTAGACAGCAGCCCTGGATTATAGAGAATGGTAGCTTGAGTCTCGATCGCTGGAGTTTGAGGAGCTAGTTTTTGACTGAATTGGTTGATGATCTGGGCAGCGTAGCCACTTGCAATTCCGGCAGTGTTGGCATCGACCGCATCAATTAGAACTTGCACTTCAGCAGTACGATCGCTCTTGAGGTCGCGGTTAAAGGTCGGCGGAATCACCAGCCCAGTCGTGATCTCGCCGCGCCGGACTTGCTCTCCTAAAATCTGCTCGTTAGGGGGAGCGCGATCGACCTGAAACACGCCATTGGCGGTCAATGCTGATACCAACTCTCGGCTCATTGGCGTGTTGGAATAATCAACTACGCCTAGCTTTAGGTTTTGCACATCGGGGTTCAACGCTAACCCAAAAATCAACAGTTGCACTGTCGGCGGAAACACCAGCAGAAAAATCAACTGTTTATTTCGCAAAATCTGACCGATTTCTTTTACGGTCAATGCCCAAAAACGACTTTCAATTAAACGATGCAGCAGTTTCATAGCCTACAGCCCTCTAGCCTGGTAATTGCATTCGACCTATGACACGACGGGCGATGTTAAACAGCACAAGTGACAACGCTGCCAAACATAGGTGAGCTGTCCAAACACCCACCCATCCGGTGCCACGCACAAAGGCATCTCGGCTAATTTCAATAAAATAGCGAGCCGGAACAATAGTGGTCACGAGTGATAAAGGAAACGGGATGTTGCTCAGTGGATAGATAAATCCTGATAATAGTAGTGCCAATAAAAATCCTGCGCTTGCTACGCCCTGAACGGCAACGCTACGGTTATTTGCCCGAACTCCAATTAATAAGCCAAACATAATGCTGGCGATCAAAAAGATGCCCGTCCCAATTACAAAAGGAGTCGGATCGCCCACAAACCAAATGCGAAAGATGGCACATCCTAACCCGATGACTAGGAGCGATTGCCCAACACCCACCACAAAATAAGCAAGACATTTACCTAACAGCAACTCAGCCGCACTGATGCTAGAGGCATAGGTTTGCAAAATGGTGCCCTGCTCTTTTTCTCGCGACATCGCTAACGCTGCCAATAATGCCGGAAAAATTGCCAAGATCACGCCAAATACACCTGGAACAATATAGAGCGATTCTTTTCGCCCCGGATTGAACCACAGCCTAGTTCGGGCGGTAATTTTGCTCATTCCTGTCATGAGCTGCTGATCTCGCAAGAACGATCGAGTAAATGCTTGAATGCTGTTCTTAATCACTCGCGCATTGTTGACATCAGTGCCATCAATTAAAACCTGTATTGTGCTGGTTTTTCCGGCGGTGATGTCTCGGTTAAAACTAGGCGGAATGATGATAGCGGCTTTGCCAATCCCACGATCGAGCGCATCCCGCACGGGGTCACTTCCGCTCCACTGGGCTAGAACAAATTGATTGGTTGCATAGAGTCCCTCGCTATAGCGGCGGCTGAGGTTGCTGTGATCGAGATCTTGCACCACGATCGAGATATTTTTTGCCTCTAGTCGGATGGCAAACCCGAAGATAAACAGCGTCATCACAGGCAAAATAAATGCCAGCGCCAAGGTCAGGCGATCGCGACGAAATTGCGCTAACTCTTTGCTGCACTGGGCAAGAATTCGTTTCATGATGGCTGCGTTTCTGTTGGAGCGCTCTGCGCTGACCGCTGCACGACACCAATAAAGGCATCTTCGAGCGAGAAAGGAATCGGACGTAGGGAATGAATAGTGAGGTTTGCAGCGTCGAGGCGCGATCGCAGGTTAGGAATGTCTCGATCGGGATCATCTACGATCACATGCAGACGATCGGCAAAGATCGAAACTCGCCAAGACTCCATCTGCTGCTTGAGTAGATTGGAAGCTGCTTGAGTTTGGTCAATGATCACTTCAATCAACTGTCCGGGTTGGGACGCTTTAATTTGACTGGGCGACCCTTCTGTGACGATTTCACCTGCCACCATAAAGCTCATGCGATTACACTGTTCGGCTTCTTCTAAATAGTGAGTGGTGACTAAAATTGCGGTGCCATTGCGAGCAAAATCATTGATTAACTTCCAGAATTGGCGACGTGCTAACGGGTCAACTCCTGAGGTCGGTTCGTCGAGAAATAGAATATCGGGTTCGTGCATCACTGACGCACCAAACGCGACGCGCTGTTTCCAACCGCCCGGAAGCTGCCCCGTGATCAGCGTTTCTCGTCCTTCGAGTCCGCAGGTGGCGATTACCCAGTCAATTTTTTCGCGTCTTAGCTTACGAGGCACGCCATATACGCCGCTGTAAAACTCCAGGTTTTGCAGAATGGTCAAGTCGTCGTAAAGGGTGAATTTTTGGCTCATATAGCCGATTCGTCGCCTGAGCTGGCTGCTGCGGAGATTGCCGCGCTCTCCTCCGAGGGAAACATCGCCAGAACTAGCGGGTAGCAATCCGCACAGCATTTTAATCGTGGTTGTTTTTCCGGCTCCGTTGGCTCCAAGTAAGCCGAAAATTTCGCCATAGCGCACTTCCACGTTGACGTTTTTAACCGCTTGAAAGCTACCAAAATTCCGATTTAAGTTGTGAGAATAAATTGCGAAATCAGAAGAGGAATTTTTAGAAATGTCATGATTGCCACCTCTCGATCGGGGAAACTCAAAAAACTGCGGTGCCGATCCCTGCTGACGCAATCGAGTTACAAACACATTTTCTAAGGTAGGTTCAGCAAGCTCGATCGTGGCAGCTTGCAGGTGATGTTGCTGAAACAATTCCCGCACCTCAGCCTCCCCGGTTTGGGGATCATTCACCAGCACATCTAAGCGATCGCCAAAGGTTTGCACATCGACGATCGACGCGAGTTTAGATAACGCAAGGACTTTTTCGGCGGCTTGCAGTTCAGGTGTGTGCACTTCGAGGCGATGCAGCCCTAAACTATTTTTTAACTCAGCAGGTGTGCCGATTTTCTGAATCTGACCGTCATACATCAGCCCGATGCGGTTGCAGCGTTCTGCCTCGTCTAGATAAGGAGTCGCCACCACGATCGTCACCCCTTCTTCTGACGAGAGTGCCGCCAACACATCCCAAAACTCGCGTCGCGAAACGGGATCAACGCCTGTTGTCGGTTCGTCGAGCAACAGCACTTGAGGCTGCGACACCAGCGCACAGCATAAGGCAAGTTTTTGCTTCATGCCACCCGAAAGATCTCCGGCAAGACGATCACCAAATTTCTCTAAGCTCATCAGTCGCAGATATTTTGCGCGCCGCTCAGAAAATTGACGATCGGGGACTTGTCGGAGTCCACTCACATAGCGCAAATTTTCATCAATGCTGAGGTCGAGATAGAGTGAAAATTGTTGCGTCAGATAGCCAATTTTTAATCGCGCATCTCGTGGCGGTTGCCCCAACACCTGCACCTCTCCGGCGGTCGCTTCCATCACGCCGCCCAGAATGTGAAATGTCGTTGTCTTGCCTGCACCATCCGGTCCGATCAGCCCAAAGATTTCGCCCCGCTTGACTGCAAAATCGACCCCTCGAACTGCCGCCACCCGATCGTAGTGTTTGTGCAATCCGACCACGCGAATCACATCATCTGAAGATGCAGAACCTGGTCGGACTTCTGTAATCGGGCTATCTGCTACCGTGTTTTGAATCATGGCTCCAACCTCCAAAGTGCGTCAGTTGGTCTCTAGCGTGATTTCGCCGTCGGCTGGCATTCCCGGTTTGGCAAAACCTTTGGGATCATCGATCGTCAACTTTACTCCAAACACTTGTTTGACTCGATCGTTGCGAAAGTAAATATTCTCTGGCGTAAATGACGCTTTGGGATCGATCATTGACACTCTTGCAGTCAGCCCTTGAGTGGGATTAGAGTCGAGAAAAATCTTGGCAGATTGACCCACTCGAATCTTGCCAATATCACCTTCTGGCACGTAGCCCCGCAGATAAACCGAATTCAAATCCATCACGGTTAACATTGTTTTGCCCGGAGCGACGACCGCCCCAGGCTCGATCGGACGGGCGGTTACGACCCCTGCGATCGGACTGGTCACATTCAAATAATTAAGCTGCGCCTGAATCTCTTTTTGCTTTTCTTGAGCCGTTTTAATCTGTGCCTGTGCCTGTTTGAGTTGAGCGACAGCCTGCTGGCGCTGTTGATAAAACCCTGATAGCTGCGCGTCTCGAATGCCGGGATTCAACCCCGTCGTTTGCACTTGAGTAAAGCCTCCTTGAGCCGCTCTCAGCTGATCTCGCGCCGCATTCACCCCTGCTTGACGGGCTAAAAGCGTAGCTTGAGCCGTCTCGACTGAGGCTTGAGCCGTCTCAAAGGCGGTTTGCGCCTGGTCAGACTGTTGACGGTTAACTGCACCTTGAGAGACGAGTTGAGCATAGCGATCGCGATCAGTGGCAGCAAATTTTCGCGACGACTGAGCTTGTCTGACCTGAGCCTCAGCTTGTTTGACTTGCGCGATCGCTTCTGCCAGTTGAGCGTTTGCTGCCGAAACAGTCGATTGAGCTTGACTGATTCGCCCACTGGCATCGCCTTTTGACTGCGTGAGAGTTAACTCTGCCTCACGAATCTTGCTGTCAATTCCATCGATTTGAGCCTGTGCTTGTTGGGCTTGTTGTTGAGCAGACGTGATATTTGCAGTGGCACCCCTAAGCTGTGCCTGAATCTCTTCATCGTTGATTTGCACCAAAACCTGTCCTTTTTTGACTTCATCGCCCTCTCGCACCGCAATGAGATTCACCCGTCCGCCCGTTTTTGCGCCGATGTCGGTTTCATAGCCTTCGAGCCGTCCGCTCAGATGCAGAGTTGTTGGCTCTGGGTGGGGCATTAACCACCAGATCCCATAACCGACCCCAGAGATCGCCAGCCCGATCGAAATCACCAACAACGGTTTGGGAATCCGTCGTTTTTTAGCGCTTAACGGGGATGAATCTGGAAGCTGCTCGGTAGGTTGGGGAACAAGCTGAGTCATGACAGTAACCCGATTAAGGAAAAGAGACCCTTTGCACGATCGAAAAAATGCTTCAATATGAGAATCATACTAGACGGTCTAGTATGGTTAAACAACAGATGTTAGAAAAAATTAATACCTTGACCGTTAGACAACGATTGTTTCTCTGTTGTGCATGACTGTCACCTGTAATCTGCTGTGATCGCCGATCCATGACCTCACTCAATGTTGTTCCGTTTAGCATTACGCCCAAGCAAGAACAGATTTTGCAGGGAGCCATGCGCGTGTTTCTCAGATGTGGCTATGCAGGCACCAGCATGGATCGGGTTGCCACTGAAGCGAGCGTTTCTAAGCAAACAATTTACAGCCACTTTGTTAATAAAGAAGGGCTGTTCAAAGCACTATTAGAATGGATGACGCTTTCGCGATTTCGAGAAGTTTATGACGGAAGCCGTTTGTGCGGTGAGCCTGCAATCTTATTGCGGCAAATTGCCCAGATTTATAGGTCTAAGGTTGCCGATCAGAATTATTTGTGTTTAATCAGGCTGATTATCGGAGAGTCCGATCGCTTTCCAGAATTAGCGAAGTTATTCACGACAACCGTGATTCAGCAGGGGCGACACTTACTCAGCCAATACTTTGAGTCGCATCCAGAACTCGGTATTGCTGACTCTGAGGCGGTGGCTCAAATCTTCTTCGGTTCTCTCGTCTCGTATATGTTGGTGCAGCATATTCTTCACGGCAAAGACGTAATGCCGATGGACTACGATCGCCTGGTTACAAGCCTAATTCACTTAGTTCTCGCGCAGCGTTCCAGCGACGGTTGTGCTTAGTCCTCTTCATCGGATTCTTCAGAATAGTGAGCGATCGATTGCAGTTGTGCCTTGCATACTACCCCTCTTACCTGTTCGGTTGTTGACATAATGAATTTTGGAGAAGACACAAACTCTTCGTGAAGAGAAGCGATCGTCCTCTAACTCAACTTGAAATTTGGAGATATGCGGGTAGGAACTCATGTACTCTATCTGGTTCCCTTTTCACCTCTATAATTCAGGACAATCCCAATCGACCATCTGTAAATCAACAGGAGCGATGACATGACAGCACTCATGAAAGCAATTAAAAATCATAACGTTGCGCTCGTGAAAGAACTGATTCAACAGGGCACAAATATTAATGAGGTGGATGAAGCGCAGGATGCACCATTAATTATTGCTGCCTATAAAGGCTATACCGCGATCGTGCAATTGCTGCTTGAAGCAGGAGCCGATGTTTCTGCTGTCGATCCAGGGATGAAAGCAACGGCATTGCACGCTGCAGCCTATGCAGGGAATGCTGAAGTCGCTAGATTGCTGATTCAGCACCACATTGATATCGATAAACAGGGACCTTATAACGGTTATACCGCCTTACATGATGCCATTTGGCAAGGCAATATTGAGACGGCAAACGTTCTGATTGCAGCAGGTGCTAATTTAACCATTAAAGCCAACTCAGGCGAAACACCCACCGAGTTTGCGAAGGCAAGGCATCAAACAGAGATTTTGAGGTTGATCGAGCAAACGATCGCAGCGGCATAGCGGTTAAAACGCGACGGTAGCACCCTATCAACCATAGAAGTCAGGCTCCTTTGACCAGTAGAACAGCTTAAAGAATGGAGTAAGGTTAGATTTAATTGACCGTTAAAAGCCTACTCAAAGCTGTGGTTCCTTAACTGAACTTTACGGTAGCTTTAAGTGTCTCATTGGCGCACTCGTGGTATTAAAAGATCGCACACCCACACCTTAGAGAAATTCCCGTGGTATGGGTATGCTCAGAGGAATTAGCCGATCTGGAGCCAGTTATGGAAAACCCGTACATTCAAGAATTAGAAGCTCTACGCCAGAAAATCGCGGCATTAGAAACGTCTAAGGCGGCGGGTAGTGCTCAACGCGAACTCCTTGAGAAACTGGTCGCCATGGCGCGATCGCCAGCCAATGAAGAAGTGCTGAAAGTCACTCTCCAAGAAACATTGGATGTTTCTAGCAAGCTGACCGGGGCAGAAAAAGGCAGCCTGTTTTTGTTAGATGGTGACGGGGTCGTAACTGACAGCATTTTGACCCAACACGAAGCACCAGAGGAGATGCGGGCACGATTAATCGGAAATGTTTTAGATAAGGGGCTGGCAGGTTGGGTTAATCGGCACCGACAGGTTGGGTTAATTACAGACACCGAGAACGACGATCGCTGGCTGGTGCTGCCCGACCAACCTTATAAAGTTCGGTCGGCGTTGGCAGTTCCAATTCTTAGAGGTGAAGAACTGCTGGGCATTCTGACACTATTACACTCTAAGTCGGATAGCTTTAGCCCCAAGGCTGCTAACCTGATGCAGGTCACGGCTGACCAAATTGCTCTAGTTCTAGAAAATGCTCAGCTTTATGGACGGTTGGAAGCTTCCTATCGATCGCTGGATAAAGCTAAGCAGGAGGTCGAAGCCTATTCCAAAGCTCTAGACTCCGAGCTAGAAAAAGGTAGACAGATTCAAAGAGATTTCCTACCTAATGAGATTCCTCAACTACCGGGCTGGGAGATCGCAGCCTGTTTTTATCCGGCTCGTCAGGTTGCTGGCGACTTTTATGATGCGTTTATGCTTCCTGGCGGCAACGTCGGGCTGGTCATCGCCGATGTCTGTGATAAAGGGGTGGGTGCCGCCTTATTTATGGCGTTATTTCGCAGCTTAATCCGCGTGTTTTCAGGGCAAACTCGTTTAGGGGGGCTGTCGATCGTGGGCAATGACGTGAATGAAGGCTTGGTCGATTTAGTCGATCCCCAGCTAACCACTGATCTGGATCAGATCAATGCTCTCAAAGCGGTTGCGCTAACCAATAACTATATTGCTCAAGAACACGCTGAGATGAGCATGTTTGCCACCCTCTTTTTTGGGGTGTTAGATCCAGATACGGGCTTGCTGACCTACATCAATGGCGGACATGAGCCTCTATTTATTTTGCGAGACGCGGTTGTGAGAGCAACGCTCAATCCGACCGGTCCCGCTGTTGGAATGATGCCCAATATGAAATTTAAAGTCAAACAGGTGCGTCTAGAAGCAGGAGATACCCTAATTAGCTATACCGATGGAGTCACAGAGGCACGTGCCCCCGATCGTAGTCTGTTTACAAGCAAGCGGCTGCTAGCTTTGTTGCAGCAACCCATCACATCGGCAACGGAATTGATGGAAATGCTCAAAACTGCACTATTCACGTACATCGATGATGCACCTCAGTTTGATGACATTACAATCCTGGCTGTCCGTCGAACGGGTGAATAGCAGAAGGCAATGGAAAGCTTTGTCAGCTTGATCAACGACAATGGGAGGAGAATACAATACGTAAACACTCTATAGAGCGAAGCTAGTGACCCCAAAATCGCATTATGAACTCGACCCATGACTCTGAGCGATTCAGTGGGTATCACCTTCATTTTTTGTGACCTATGCCCTATCTAATTCGCAATTCAGGAACGCCTGACGAGAGAACTTTTACACTAGATACTGGCGTGACGACGATCGGACGCGATCGCGACAACCAGATTTGTCTAGATTCCGAAAAAAGCATTTCTCGCCATCATGCTGAAATTGTGGTTGATGCCAGTGAGGTGACGATTCGTGATCAAGGCAGCCTCAACAGCACCTTTGTGAATGAAACCAAAATCACGCGATCGGTTCTCAATGATGGAGACACTGTTCGCTGTGGAGAGGTTGCCTTTGAGTTTGTGCAGTCCCTCCCACTGCTGCCTTTTCAGGACACCTCTGAAAACTTATCGATTCTCAAACGATTTTCTCTCGAAGAGTCCCGATTCTTTGCGTCAAACCCGCTACAGCCCCAAGAGCGGCAGAAAGGCGCTGTTCTTAAGATTCAAGCGCACAATACCGAAGACAAGTTCAAAATTTTGCTCGAAGTAGGCAAGCAGCTATCTTCTCCAGAAGAACCGGACAAGCTGCTAGAAAAAATTTTGGATCTGCTGTTTGACTTAATGGATATCGATCGCGCCGCTATTCTAATGGTGAATGAAGTCACGGGCGAACTTGAGCCAAAAGCGATTAAATCAAAAAGCACTCTGGTCAGCAATTGCTTCTATAGTCAACGCATTGCCAATTTTGTGCGCGACCACGGAGATGCAATTCTCACAGCAGATGCTCGCGTTGATGAACGATTTAATGATTCTGACTCTGTGTTGCAGCAGTCAATTCAAGCATCGTTGAGCATTCCACTCAAACCGAGAGACAAGGTAATCGGGGTACTGTATGCCGATAATTTGTCCGATACCAATCTTTATAGCCAAGAAGACTTGGAGTTTCTCACCGCCCTGGCTAACCAGGCAGCGATCGCTATTGAAAATGCGACGCTCTATAAACAAATGCAAGCCGAAGCCTTGATGCGCGTCAAGTTAGAGCGATTTTTTCCTCAGGCGGTGAGCCGCAAAATCAAAGAAGAAGGCGGGTTAGACATTGTAGATACCGAGGTGACAGCGCTTTTTTCAGATATTAGTGGCTTTACCACCATGTCTTCAACCATGGAACCCCGACAAGTGATTGAGATGCTGAATGAGTATTTCAAGGTGATGGTAGAAGACATTGTGTTTCGCTATGAAGGGACACTCGAAAAGTATATTGGTGATGCTCTATTAGCGATTTGGGGTGCTCCCTATCAGAAACCCAACGATGTCGAGCAAGCAGTATGGGCAGCGATCGCTATGCAAAAAGCAGCCCACCAGCTCAACGAGCAATGGGCTAAACAGCGAGGTTTAGATATTCATATTCATATCGGCGTGAATACGGGCAAAGTCGCAGCCGGAAACATTGGCTCAGAAAAGTTATTTCAGTACGCTACTATTGGCGATACCACCAATGTCACTAGCCGAATCTGCAACGTTGCCCAGGCTGATGAAATCATGGTGTCTCAAGCGACGATCGATAAACTCCAAGATCCCACGCTGCCGATTGAGCCAATGCCACTCGTCACCGTCAAAGGCAAAGAGCAGCCATTACAGCTCTACCGATTACTTTGGCAGCAAGTATAGGCTTAAATAAAGCCATAGGCATTCGGGGCTGCACCTTTAAATCCCCATACTTCATAAGCCAACACTAAAGCAACACGATGGAAACCATCCTGGCGGGTCACTATCAGATTGTTCGGCATCTGGGCGGGGGCGGATTTGGTCAAACCTTTCTGGCATCCGATCGCCATCTGCCCGGAAACCCAATTTGTGTCGTCAAACAACTCAAACCTGTGCTCACCGATCCGAGTACTCTAGAAACTGCAAAGCGTCTTTTTGAACAAGAGGCAGAAACGCTCTATCAATTGGGAGGTCATGACCAGATTCCGCGTCTACTGGCTCACTTCCAGCAGGATCAGGAGTTCTATCTGGTGCAAGACTACATCGAAGGAGACTCTTTGGCTCAAGAGTTAGTGCCCGGTCGCCCCTTGAGTCAAACTGAGGTCAAAGGTCTATTGCAAGATTTGCTGCAGGTGTTATCTTTTGTGCATCAGCAACATGTGATCCATCGCGATATTAAACCGTCTAATTTGATTCGTCGCCGTCGCGATCGCAAAGTTGTGCTGATTGATTTTGGTGCGGTCAAAGAAGTCAGAAGCCAGAGGGGAAATTTGGGGGGACAGACCAGCTTCACGGTTGCGATCGGCTCTCCTGGCTATATGCCCAGCGAACAGCAGTCCTTTCGACCTCAATATAGCAGCGATCTCTACGCCATCGGCATGGTCTGTTTGCAAGCCCTGTCGGGGGTCGCTCCGAGAGACTTGCCGCAAGATGCAAGGGGAGAATATTCCTGTGCATTGATTCAGGGAGGTGAGTCGATTCAGCCGGAGTTAGCTGCCTTTCTCGATCGACTGGTTTGCTATGACTATCGTCAGCGCTATGTCGATGCCCATGAAGCTCTGCAAGCCTTCCAGCCTCTTATGGAGGGGTTATCTAATGGGGTCAACGATCCGACAGTGGTACCGACCGTTTTGTCTGCTCCACTGCCTCCTTTGGCTAAAACCGTTCTCACTGCTCCTTCAACAGCTTCTGCAGAATTAGAAGAACCAGAAGGGCAGGTGAGCTTGCAGTCTCGCTTTTATGTGGAGCGTCCACCGATCGAGGCTGAGTGCTATGAAGCGATCACCAAACCGGGTGCCCTCATTCGAGTCAAAGCGCCTAGACAGATGGGCAAAACCTCCTTGATGACGCGCATTCTGCACTACGCGGCTCAAGAAGGCTGTCGATCGGTGCCCCTCTATTTTCAGCAAGCCGATGGCGATGTGTTCTCAAAACTAGACAAATTCTTGGAGTGGTTTTGTGCCAGCGTCGCCTGGGAGTTGAATTTAGAAGACAAATTGGCAGCCTATTGGCAGGGTGTATTGGGCAGCAAAAACAAATGCACAAATTACTTTCAGCGCTACTTGCTGCCAGAAATTGAGCATCCCTTAGTATTAGGCTTAGACGAAGTGGATCTGTTGTTTCAATATCCTCAGATTGCCACCGACTTTTTTGGGCTGCTGCGAGCGTGGCACGAACGTGCCAAAAACGAGGCAATTTGGCAAAGACTGCGCCTGATTATTGTGCATTCCAAGGAGGTTTACATTCCCCTCAATATCAATCAGTCACCCTTTAATGTCGGGTTGCCAACCGAGCTAATGGAGCTAACCTCAGCCCAAGTTGCAGATTTGGTGAGCCGACATCACTTAGAGTGGGATGCCGAACAGGTTGAAGCGTTAATGGCGATGGTAGGTGGGCATCCTTATCTTATTCGGGTAGCGCTCTATCAGATTGCTCGCCACAAAATGACATTAGAAGAACTGCTGCATGTTGCACCTACAGAAGCGGGACTGTATGGCGATCACCTGCGACGGCATTTGCTCAATCTGGAAGCCGACCAAGAGTTGGTGGACTCGATTTGCCAGGTGATCGGTGCTGAGCAAGCTGTGCGAATCGACGCTGGTCAAGCCTTCAAACTCCGAAGTATGGGGCTTGTCAAAGTGCAGGGAAATGATGTGTTGCCTCTATGTGGACTGTATCGACAATATTTTCGCGATCGCCTAACTTCTCAATAGTGCCGCTATGAGCCAGTATCAGTATCAAGTTGGAGGAAGTCTGCCTGCGGATGCCCTGACCTATGTGCCTCGACAGGCAGATCAAGATTTCTACAATGGGCTAAAGGCGGGAGAATTTTGCTATGTTCTCAACTCGCGGCAGATGGGCAAGTCGAGTCTGCGGGTGCAAACAATGCAGCGCCTCCAGTCTGAGAAAATTGCTTGTGCGGCAATCGACATTACGGCGATCGGTAGTTGGGAAGTGACGATCGAGCAATGGTATGCCGGGGTAATCGATAGCATTGTCAGCAGCCTGAATCTCTATACTGCATTTGATTTAGAAACGTGGTGGACAAGCCATCATTTGCTGTCTCCGGTACAGCGATTGAGCAAATTTATTGAGGAGGTGTTGCTGCAAGCGATCTCTGGCTCGATCGTGATTTTTGTCGATGAGATCGACAGTGTTCTCAGCTTGAGTTTCAACATTGACGATTTTTTTGCTGTCATCCGCGACTGTTATAACAACCGAGCCGATAACCCTGACTATTGCCGCCTCACCTTTGCTCTGATCGGCGTTGCCACCCCCTCTGATTTGATTCAAGATAAGCGCCGCACCCCCTTTAATATTGGACGAGCGATCGAGCTATCAGGCTTCCAGCTACCCGAAGTTCAACCCTTGAGTCGGGGTCTTGCGGCTCATCTTCCCGATCCTGATCCAATTTTGCAAGCTACGTTGGATTGGACAGGTGGACAGCCCTTTCTCACCCAAAAAGTCTGTCGCCTCATTCTCCAAGAAACGGCGGCTCACCCATTAACAGATATCTCTTCGCCCTCTGACTGGGTTGCCCATCTAGTTCAATCTAAAATTATCGACAACTGGGAAGCCCAAGATACGCCAGAGCACTTAAAGACGATTCGCGATCGCATTCTTCGCAGCGAACAGCGATCAGGTCGGCTGTTGGGGCTTTATCAACAAGTTTTGCAAACGGACGGCATTGAGACAGATGGCAGCCCAGAGCAGATGGAGCTGCGGCTGACGGGATTAGTGGTTAAGTGCGATGGCAAGCTGAAGGTCTATAACCCGGTCTATGCTCAGGTTTTCAATCAAACTTGGCTCGATCTGGCTTTAACCGCGCTGCGCCCCTATGCAACTACTCTGGATGCTTGGTTTGAGTCAAAGGGACAAGATGAGTCGCGATTGCTGCGAGGGCAAGCCTTACGAGATGCTCAAGCTTGGGCAGAGGGCAAAAGTTTGGGCGATCGCGACTATCAGTATCTCGCTGCTAGCCAAGAGCTAGAACGCCGACTCGTAGAAGGGGCTTTGATCACTGAGAAGCAAGCCAGAACAGCCGCAGAACAAGCCAATCAAATTTTAGCGGCGGCAGAGCGCAAGGCAAGGGCAAGAATTCGGATCGGGTCGGCGGTTTTAGTGATGACATTAATCGGGTCGGCGATCGCGGGTGTTCTCGGAGGTCGAGCCGTGACGCAAGCTCAGCAAAAAGTCGTCGAGGCTGACCAAAAAGTTTCCACTGTCACTACGCAGACCGAAACCATTCGCCGCGTTGCCGATGCTAAAACTCAGGCAGCAAACCAGCAGGTTAATGTTGCAGAATCACGACTGAACTTGGCACAATCGCGGGTTCAAGCAGCCAATCAAGCGGTAATTGCCTCCAATACAAAACTGGTGGCGATCGCTCAACAAACCCAACAGCAAATTCAAACCGCGATCACAAAAGTCAGAACAGCCGAAGTTGCCACCACTCAGGCAGAGCAAAAACGGCAACTGGCACAACATCAGGCAAACGCAGCTCAACAACAGGCTAAAACCGCTCAACAGCAAGTTTTGATTGCTCAAGGCGATTTCAAAACAGCGAAGATTGCCCAAGCTGAGGCGCAAATGGGTGTCCAACTGGAACGGGAAAGTGTCAATGCGATCGCACAGTTTGAGTCTCAGCAGCTAGAAGCACTAGTGTCTGCAGTGCAGGTGGGGCAACGTTTGAAAGCAGTTGCCAAGGATCGATCGCTTGAGAACTATCCAGCTTTTAGTCCTTTGCTAGCGTTGCAAACGTTGCTCGATCAGGTGGAGGAACACAATCAGTTGAGCCGCGATCGCAGTAGCGTATTGAGCGTGAGTTTTAGCCCCGATAGTCAGCGCATTGCGACGAGCAACACCGATGGCGTGATTCGAGTTTGGAGTCGATCGGGTCAGCAGATTAAAGAATTTAACTCTCATCAAGGCACAGTCAACAGTCTGGGTTTTAGTCCTAATGGGCAGCAGATTGTGACGGCGGGCGGAGATGGCACGGCTCGGTTGTGGACGATTTCTGGGGAGCTGATCGCTGACTTGAAGGGGCATCAGGGCAATGTTAACAGTGTGAGTTTTAGTCCCAATGGGCAGCAGATTGTGACGGGTGGAGAAGATGGCACAGTGCGAGTTTGGAGTCGGTCTAGCAGCCAGATTGCCAAATTCAACGCTCATCAGGTCGTGTTGAGCGTGAGCTTTAGCCCCGATGGACAGCAGATTATAACCGCCGGGGACGATGCCAGCGCAGGCAACGGCACCGCTCGTCTGTGGAGCCTTTCTGGAGAGAAGCTCAAGGAGTTTTCGGGGCACAACGGTCGAATTTGGAGCGTGAGTTTTAGCCCTAAAGGAGAAGAAGTTTTAATTGCTGGAGACAACGGCATGGTGAGCATTTGGACTCGATCGGGTCAACGACTCTACCAGTTTGCTAGTGGGGAAGGCAGTATTTTAAGTGCCAGTTTTAGCCCCGATGGTCAGCAGATCGTCGCGGTGGGAGAAGATGCCAAGATTCGGTTTTGGACGTTCCGTGGAGGTCAGCCAGAGTTGTTGTCCACACTTAAAGGACATGACGGACGTATCTGGAGTGCCAGTTTTAGCCCCGATGGTCAGCAGATTGCCACCGCCGGAGACGAAGGAACCGTTCACCTGTGGAACCGATTTCATCGGGCATTTGTGCCATTGATTAACCATCAGGGCGTAGTGCGTAGCGTCAGCTTTAGTGCTGAGGGGAAACGCCTTGCGACTACAGGTGACGATGGCATCGTACATCTGTGGAATACGTCAGGTCAACGGTTGATGACTTTTAACGCGCAGCAGGGTGCTGTTCTGGGTGTAAGTTTTAGTCCTGACGGTCAGCAAATTGCCACAGCCGGGGATGACGGAACCGTGCGCTTGTGGACGAGATCAGGAGACGCGATCGCGCAATTCAAAGTTCATCAGTTTGAGCGATCCCCGAATCGAGTATTGAGTGTGGGTTTTAGCCCCAATGGTCAGCAATTTGTCACCACTGGGTATGATGGCGCAGTCCGTTTGTGGAATCATTCAGGACAGTTGCTCACTGTCTTTAAAGGGCACCAAGGACCTGTGTGGAGTGCCAGTTTTAGTCCTGACGGTCAGAAAATTGCCACAGCCGGGGACGATGGAACCGTACGCTTGTGGACGCAATCTGGACAAGCTATTGCAGACTTCAAAGGGCACCAAGGCAGCGTCTTTAGTGTGAGTTTTAGCCCAAATGGTCAACAACTTGTAACTGCGGGGGCAGATGGCACAGTGCATCTGTGGGATCTAGCAGGGCACCAGCATCGTGAGTTTAAGGGATTTCAGGGAGTAATTTGGAGCACGAGTTTTAGCCCCAACGGTCAACAACTCATAACTGCGGGAGCAGGTGGCACGGTGCGTTTGTGGACTCAATCGGGACAGCTTCTTGCAGAGTTTAGAGGGTCTGGAGGTAGTATTCTGGGGGTGAGTTTCCGCCCTGATGGTCAGCAAATCGCTTCGGTTGGCGAAGCTGGCACGGCACAGCTCTGGTCTGTTGAAACTTTAGATCAACTGTTGGCGAGGGGCTGCAATTGGCTCCACGATTATTTGAGTGACCCCGATCGTACAGCCAAAAGCCGATCGATTTGCACTCAACTCTCAAAATCAAGTCTCAACAAACGCTGACTCAAAACTCTGCTTCAGGTGGGTAGCGTTCTAAACGTGTGGAAAAGAGATTCAGAGGAATGTCTCTTCTAAAATTGCAGCCTGGTATTAGAACCCGTTTTTCGTTTTAGGCAAAGTCGTTTACTCCTGAATGCGACGATTCAACCGCTTGCTGACAAGGGCTACCAAGGCGTTCCCAACCTCTATGCGAACAATCAAACTGCCAAAAAAAGCGGAGGGAGTTTCTCATGAAGTTGACCCAACCGATTCAAAAAAACCTTCCAAAGTTAATCAACTCGAAGATAATCGAACGGCTGAATGCCCAACCACTCTAAATCTTGTTTAAGGTGTTTAAGTTGAGAACGATCGACCAACAGCAAATCTGGAGAAAGCTGAACCACAAAGCGCGATCGCAGTTTTTCACTCTGAGCAATAGCACTAAACACCTCTGAATTAGTGCAGCGCAAAACAATAATGTCTGCCATCTCAAGAGCGGGTGGACGACCTGCCCAAGCGGTCAACGCAACTCTTAATAAAGGCGGCAAGTCATCTGTGCGTCTAGCATCCAAAAAGTCTAGAATGTCGCTGGCTTTGTTACCTGCTTGAGCCGCCTTAGAGACACTCGCTTGAGTCAGTGCCCAGTTTTTAGAAGAGCGTTTCTCCATCCAGCGTTGGAGTTGAGTGTCTAGCAGCAGATCTTTTATGGATTTTGTTTGCGTTACCTCACCGGTTTCAGTTATTTTTAAGCAGCGATCGAAGGGCTGATCATATCGAATTGTTTGTTTAATCCAAATATCGATTGCAGGTGTGCTTTGCTCAATGAGTAAGAATCGATCACCTACAATCTTGCCGCTCAACCCCTGGTTGATTGCCGCTTGCATCGATTGATAGTCTGCAAACTCGATCAGTTGTGTGTCTCGTCGTAATGTAATTTGTTCTCGCAGTCCGCCCCATTGCTGAAGATCAATCTCCACATTTTGAGGCACCGGAACCTTTGCTCCGGTTCGCAATGCGGTGAGAAAGTCGTCTAGCGAGCCGCCTCTCTCTAGCCCTCGATAAACCGATTCACGAGTTAGTCGATAATGCGCAGTGTGCTGTTGAACATCGAGACGATCGACATAGCGATCGAGAAAAATCATTTGCGACGGAGCGACTTCATCAACATAGACCAAAAGCTCAAAGTTAGGCTGCACAATCCACGCAGGTTGCGGAGCTATCTCGACAAAAGACGCAGCCAGCTCTGGATGCAGAATGATTTGCCCTAACTCAGTGACTCTAAAACTGACGATCGCCTCGTTTTGATTTGAGGAGTCAGATTGTGAATTCCAACCTAATTCAACAATGCCTAACAAATATAACCACGTCGATAACGCATAGCGAAACCAGTGTCGTTCGCGTTCTTGCCAGTCTTTGCGTCGCTGATCTCTCCAGCGTTTCGCAATCTCTTCAGGATCAACTCCCACCATGCGAAACTGCGAGGGAATAAAGCCAGTCAGCGAGAAGCGATCGCCAATGCGCTGAAACAAAAACATCTCTAAGTCATCAAGGCTAAACCACTTAGACTCACCCGATGACACCAGCTTCAGCACCAGTAATAAAATCTGACGTGCCTCAACATAGCTGCTAGCATCAAAAAAACTGCTGGCTTGCCATTCTGTCCACTCTGCGGCGACGCTCAACCCGACCAACATTTGGCTCACCTGAATTGGATAGGGACGATTGGCAAATGTTTCGATCGGAGCCGCTAACTCTAGCTGAGTGTCATCACTATTGGGCATCAACAGCCCAGCATAAGCACTCGCCGCCGCTAGGGCGAGAGTCGGCTGCGGAAACCAAAATCCGTCAATTAGTGTGCCCTCTTCCTCCCAGCGCTGTGCCTTCATCAACTTGCGAAGACTATTAACTTGCGGAACACCCGACTTCGTGAGTTTAAGCCCACCCAACCCCGCGATCGCTTGCAGAAAGCCCAAGATCGTCAGCACCACACTCGCGGGGCGACGATAAGAAGACACCTTTGGAGCGGTAGTTTCTTTGAGGTTCAGCGCCGGAAATTGGGGTTCAGCGACTTGCGCCAAAATTCGTTCGTCTGAGATCAGGTATTCAAAATTTAGCCCGTAGCCATAATACCCATCTGTGGAGTGAGTCGTCGCAATCAACACACCACTGCGAACTAGCTCTTGAGCATAGGCGATCGCTTCATTGCCAAATTTATTCTTAGTGTCAGGCTGTTCAAATTCTAGCAGCGCTGCCGTAATCATCACCGTCCGAACTGCCACCCTGCCGCCTTGGGCTTTAGCAAGCTCTAACGCCAAGCGCTGATAAGGCTTTAACCGCGCAATCACCGCCTGAATTTGTTTCGCGTCTTTTAACCCACGAGTGATCGCCGCAATGCATAGACCCTTAGCAGTCTGTTTCTCTACATATCCCCAAGACTTCGCCATGTCGTAAACGAGAGGCTGCGCCAGTTGAGTGAGATAGGTATCAAATCTTAGAGAAACCATCGCATTCTCCTATAGCACTTTAGGGAGTTGCCCCAGCTTTTTGAGGCGTTCTAATAATTCCTCAAGCCTACCAGGTGCGACGATCGCCGTCAGGTCATTCAATCGCGTCAAAATAAATGGCGCAGTTCGAGGATTAGATATCAGGGTGTCAAGTAAAAGCGGCGTAGCAACCTCAATTAGCGACACTCGATCGTGCAGGATTGCAATTCCTTGATTTGAGGAGACAGCTTTGCGTTTCGCCATAGCAGACAGGACGTGACAGCACTGAATTTCAGGATATCGTACTCACAGCGAATCTCGATCAATGTTCCATAGTAACTACTCAGGCTTAAAACAAAATAACAATTTACGCGAACGCCCTCAAGCGATTGTAAAGTTCAGGCAGCTACCCATAGAATCGAAAGCAAAACTTTGAGCCATTCCCCTCGAACACCCGCTATCAGCCGA
>JBBRPT010000025.1:0-65339 GCA_038227635.1 Leptolyngbyales cyanobacterium
ACGCTGGTTCCACCACAGGGGACTTTCACCCCATCAGATCACGCCCATGCTGGGCGTACACAAATCGCTGCACCCGTCCCTTTCTAGTCCTCGCATCTAGCGGTTGAGTCCACTTCAGGCGGGTGAGCTTAGTCGTTATGCTGCTGAGTTTTCGGTGAGGACATTTTTTAACAATGCCTGCAAATAACTCGATTTCGGTATGAAACAAAAATGGTGGTGCCTTAGTGCTAACGTTGATGACAGCTTTCCTTTGCGAGGGTAGGAAATGACTGGTGAAGAGCTAGAGCAGCAAAGAAAAATAACGTTGCTACCCAATCAACCTCAGAGCAGTGTGATCGCCAGACGGGAAGCCTCATCTGACATCCAGGTTTATAAAGATATCCTCGGTGAAAGATTTGCCCTCGCGAAAACATCAGAAGAATGTGAGAGGTTGATAGGACTAAGGCAAAAAGTTCAGGACTTAGATATAGAGTCGAAGCGACTGGACTATGCGGAGAAATCGGCGGAAATTCAGCTTCAAGAAGCAAAACAGAAAGCCCTTTTCCAACGTGGTCAACAAGTTGTAGCTAGTGCTGTTTCTGTCGGTATTGGAATTTATTTCATACAAGCTGTTCCTTTGGCTGGGTTGCTGTTTTTGATTCTGGGATTAGCCAGACCTTTAGGGTATTCTCTAGGTGAAATAAGCGGACTTTTGGATGGGTTAAAAGGATTTCCTAAAAACTCAGACGAGCTTCTATCCAATGAGAGAGAGCGAGAGAGTCAATCTGAGGAGGCTAAAGATGCAAGACCCTAAGCTGGAGTTGGTAAGTGCTTTCAAATTTGAGAAGCGTTCTAAAATTTTTATTGCAGTATATCTTTCGGTGCTTTTGCTTGTAATAGCTGGTGTACTGGTGAAGATTGATATGGTTACGGAATTACAACAAGCTTTGGTTGTCATTCTAGGTTTAATCACAATTGCTACCCTTGATGCATTTAGAAAAGCCCTAGATAGTATATCGTCGTCTTTGGCGGATAAGTTTAATCAGATTATTGTTCAAGAAGGAGGTCTTTATGTTGGGGGCGATTATTACATCACTGGAGACATAAATCATGGAAGTGAAAAAAGACAAACCCTTGCCGAGGCTGCCGCTGAAATTCAGCAACTCTTGATGCAGTTAGAGAAGTCAAATCCTAGTGCTACTGATGCCGAAAAAGTAGCTTATGTGAATGATGAGACTCCTCCCGCATTAAAGTCCCGTGTGGCTAGTGCTGTAAAGGTTGGTAGTGAAGCTGCTATTGAGACAATCTTAGATAACAGCGCCTACGGTAGCATTGTCAGGGCTGTCTTTAAAGCTTGGCTATCTTTAGATGAATCTGCTAGCAAGCGCAGCATAACCCCGGTGCAGCGGGCTGACTCAAACCCCTAGGCTCCTGAAGCTCACAAACAACCATTAGAGCTAAAATTAAGAAGGGAAAGTCGCAACGAGGTCAAACTTATGGCAGTTCGCCAACGACGCTACAGCAAAGAGGAGTTAGCTCGGCGTGGGCAAGAGCTCTATGAGTCTGGCATTCGGCAACAGGTCGAAGCGGGCAACGATGGCAAGATTGTGACGATCGACATCGAAACCGGAGATTTTGAGGTCGATGAAACTGTCATAGCTGCAACCGATCGGCTATTTGAACGCCATCCCGATGCACAGCCTTGGGGGGTTCGGATTGGACATCGCGCCGTTTATCATTTTGGATCGCGGAGTCTGAAAAAGAGTCAATGATACACGGAGTCGTGAATTTGCGTCGTGAGGCAACTCTTCCTCTTGTAGTTGGTAACTCGTCTGGACAACGGCAAGTCATTGATACCGTGATCGACACCGGATTTGATGGCTTTCTGTCTTTGCCATCTGAAATGATTGTTCGCCTTGGGTTGCCTTGGACGATTTCCAATCCGGCGACCTTGGGCGATGGCAGCGAAACCGTGTTTGATTTTTACGCCGGAACGGTGATTTGGGATGGGCAATATCGCACAATCGACATAGCGGAATCAGAGACAGAACCCCTGCTAGGAATGGCGATGCTCTACGGTTATCGATTGCAGGTTGATGCTGTTGAGGGTGGTATCGTTAAAATTGAAGCTTTGTGATCCCTATTGAGAAGAGATTGATAAGGCACGGTCTAACAATTAAATGGCGATCGTAGAAGCCTCAACACAGTTTTTAGCAGACGGAACGAAAGTCACCATTCGCAGTGCTACGCCAGAAGATAACTCCTAAGAAACACACTCGGAATTACCAGGGTGAGGGAAAAGATCAGACTTTGTGTTTCTTACATTTCCAACAAATGGTACTCCGTTCGTTAATGGCTCAGATCTTGCATCCATCTCATCACTGCGATTCTGCCCCGCCCTGAACTGAAGTTCGGGCTAACCAGGGAAAGTCCGTTGAAACGGACTCAAGACACTGCACTCCTTCCCCAGTCCACTTCAGTGGATTTTCCTCCATGAGTCCGTAGCCGAAGGCTTTGCGAAGTCCTCTTCAGTTCAGGGCGGGTTTGGGTCACGAACGACAACGTTCTCGTGGACAGTTGAGCATGGTGCAAGATTTGAGATGATGCTAAATACTAACGTTGTCTGGCAAGAGTTTTAGGCTTCAGACCTTCAACCGTCATGCTCAAACCTCAACCATTCAAGCGTTTAACTCCACAATTTGACCTTTTTACTCGATCGTTCGTGTTCGGAACTCCACCAGTTAACCTCAAAACTCAAACCGTCGAGCTTAGAACTCCGCCATTCAAGCTTGGAACTTAAACAATCAAGCCTAGAACTCGGAACGTCGAGCTTTTTGCTCCAACCTCCAACGTCTGAGCCTCAACCGTCAGCCTTAAAGCCTCAACTATTGAGCAACTTCACCCGATGTTGCCGCTTCAGCCTTTCCCTTCCAAGGTTTGCGAGCAAATAAAATAATTGTGCTGATGGTCAAAACTACGCCCGTCGTCTGCGAATCTAGGACAGCAATCCAAGGATCTTTCTCGCCTGAAAACGATTGATTGGGCCGACGCAGTGCTAGATAGGGAATCAAACCAATTACACTAGTCCCGATCGCAGCCACTATAAACATCCAAGCGGGTAACGGCTGCGTTCTCCCATCTGCAAAAATCAAACAACTGTGATTAGGAGCCAAATACCCACTCGGCTAAACAACAATTCCATCAGAATCAAATACTTTTACCCTGAATCCAACCATTCACCGCTACCTGATGGAGTGCCTGATAACGGGTTCGCGCTTTGAGTTTGGCAAGCACATTATTCATGTGAAACTTGACCGTACTTTCGCTAATCACCAGATGGTTGGCAATGTCTCGATCGCGCAATCCCTGCGCCAATAGCGTCATCATTTCTAACTCACGCTCCGACAGCATCGGCTGCACCTCACTATCAGACTCGATTCCCCAACTCTCACCACAGACAACCGCCGCGATCGCGTCTCGCAATTGCCCCGGCGTGACCGTCAAATCGACTTTAGCCTTGATTCCCTTAGGCAATGTCTGACCGCCTTGCTGAATCCACAGCACTTGTTTGGCGTGAACCTGAGTTAGGTCATCCGTCAACAGTGGAGCATCAGCATCAGCATCGCCATCACACACCGTTAAACCTGCCAAAAAAGCCAGATGCGTGAACGCCATTTGCAACACAGGCAGCGTGCACCGAATTCGTAAACAATCTCCCGAAACTGCATTCAAGTAAGGAATCTTGATTGAAACGTGAATCGCTTTTTGATTTACACCCGTCTGAGTTTGCAGCACTCCTCCCAAACAGGAAACGGTAAAAAATAACTCACCAAACGCAGAGTGAATGACAACATTATTTGGATCGTAATTTGTCTGACCAGACGCTGGGACGATCGCTTCGATCGCCACCGTTTCCGTCGTATAAATTAGCCGACAATAAGCACAGTTCACCCGATTCAAAATGTCGGCGGCTTGCAGAAATACATAAGTCAAAGGCAGCGACAGCGATTGCTCAGTTCCGACTAATGTGAGTCGAGCAGACTTTAAGACACTGGCTAACTGATCAGACAAAGATAGGTGATGGAAAGAGGGATGTTGAGCAAACGACTGCCAGGTTTGCTTTTCTGCTTGATGCTTGAGGGCGGTATCCAGAGCGATCGACACGATCGTGCACAGGGTTTGCAATACCTCTAAAAACTCTGGCTCCATTGCATGGTGGCTAAACGTCGCCAACACCCCAATCACTTTGCCCTGAACTGCAAGGGGATATCCCGCAAATCCTTGAATCTTGTTAGCGATCGCCCACTCTCGGTTGCCAACCCAAGGCTCATCTGCTAAACGGTTGCTCAAAAAAGACACCCGATTTTGGGCAATCTTGCCCACTTTATAGGCACCCATCGGGACGCTAGCAAACGAGCCATTAAGGTGGGTATACATCCCTGAAGAGGCAACCAGTTTTAGAGTGGCTTGATCAGGGTCTAAAAGCCAAATTCGTGCAAAGGCACCGCCAAACGTTTCGACTAACCCATCGGTGACGTGCTTGGCAATGTCTTCTGGCACAAGACATCCTGAGAACCGTTGAGCAATCTCGTTTCCTCGCTGTAAGTCAAACAAAAGTCGAGTTGGGTCGAGTAGCTCAGCGATCGAGTCAAGCATCATAAGATCAGCCGAATCTTCAATCTTATTGAGACGCAGTTTGACCCGTGATGATGTATCTCAAACTACGAAAATCTCGGATCGATTCTGAGGTGCGTCTCCTAACTCATAAGTAAAATTAATAGTATTTATACTTATCTAACTGGTTTAATCAATAAATTCGACTAACTTTAGGCGTGAAACTGTCTTAAGATTGTCGTAACAATTAATTTGTTTAACATCCACTCGCTGACCCCAACCACCCAGGAGGTTTATCTATGGCGCTTGTACCTTTGCGGCTGCTGCTTGACCACGCGGCTGAACACGGTTATGGCATCCCAGCTTACAACGTCAATAACATGGAGCAGATCCAGGCAATCATGAAGGCTGCCCATGAAACGGATAGCCCCGTGATTTTGCAAGCTTCTCGCGGTGCACGCAACTATGCTGGCGAAAACTTTTTGCGTCACCTAATCCTAGCGGCGATCGAGACCTATCCTGAAATTCCGATCGTGATGCACCAAGATCACGGCAACGCGCCCTCGACCTGCTATTCAGCGATGAAGAACAACTTCAGCAGCGTCATGATGGATGGCTCGCTCGAAGCCGATGCCAAGACCCCTGCAAGCTTTGACTATAACGTCAACACGACCAGCGAAGTCGTGAAAGTGGCTCACGCGATCGGAGTCAGCGTCGAAGGCGAACTCGGTTGTCTCGGCTCACTCGAAACAGGCAAAGGCGAAGCAGAAGACGGTCACGGCTTTGAGGGTGCCCTCTCCCACGATCAGCTTCTCACCGACCCCGACGAAGCCGTTGAGTTTGTTGAGCGCACTCAAGTTGACGCATTGGCAGTTGCGATCGGCACCAGCCACGGTGCTTACAAATTCACTCGCAAACCGACGGGCGAAGTCTTAGCCATCAGCCGCATCGAAGAAATTCACCGCCGCTTGCCCAACACCCACTTGGTCATGCACGGTTCGTCTTCCGTTCCTGAAGATTTGATTGCGCTGATCAATCAAAACGGGGGTGCAATTCCTGAAACCTATGGGGTACCTGTTGAGGAAATTCAAAAGGGCATCAAGAGCGGCGTTCGTAAAATCAACATCGACACCGACTGCCGTTTGGCGATCACCGCTGCCGTACGTGAAGCGCTGTTCTCAAACCCCAAAGAGTTTGACCCTCGCTTCTTCCTCAAGCCCTCGATTAAGTACATGCAAAAAGTGTGCTCCGATCGCTATCAGCAGTTCAGCGCCGCAGGCAACGCCAGCAAGATCAAGCAAGTGAGCCTTGAAGATTACGCTGCGAAGTATGCCAAGGGCGAACTAACCGCTGTCACCAAAAAAACCGTCGGGGTCTAACGTTAGTCGTTAATCGTTAGGAAGCTGGGTGGTTGCAAGACTGCCCAGCTTTTTTATTATGAAATCAAAATCTAGACGGTTCAAGAGAGGTGTTGTAAGTGGATTTTGGCTATTTTTATTGACACTAATCCTCCTATTTTCTAAAGACTTTTTTCTGCAATGGACGGTCAAAGATCCGGGCGTTGCAAATGAGGTGAAAGTCGGCACAACCTTCATAAAAATCAATGCGGAAGCGCTGGGCTTGGACTGGAAATCAGCCTATCGAGAAATCGTAAATGACCTCGGCATCAAACAGATTCGGATTCCGATCTTTTGGGATCAAATCGAGCCGAACCCTGGAATCTTTGACTGGGAAGCGATCGATTGGCAGATGCAGGAAGCCACTAGAGCGAATGCAAAGATTCTGTTAGTTGTCGGACATCGCGTTCCTCGATATCCCGAATGTTATGCGCCTGATTGGACTCGATCGCTCAGCGATCGTGATTTCAAACAAGCCCTATTCACCATGACAACAGCCGTCGTGCTGCACTTTAAAGACCATCCAGCACTCGAAGCATGGCAAGTTGAAAACGAGCCGTTGGCAAAGATTTTAGGCAAAATCTGGGGCGGCGAAACCTGTCGTGAAGTTGCGCCATTGGTGGCTGAAGAAGTTAAATTAGTTCGCTGGTTAGATCAACACAACCATCCGACGATCGTCACCTTTGCCTTTTCTCCCTGGATGACCTCTCAACTCCGAGAAACTCTAGACTTTGATAGTGATGTCGTTGCTATTACGTTATTCAACAAGATTTTCTTCAGAAGTCCTCTTTACAACGGCTATGTAGAAATGTTCAAAATGGGATTCCTTTCACCGCTGCGATTAGCCTATCAAGCCGCGATCGCGCATCAAAAAGAAAAGCCGTTTTGGGTGGCAGAAATGCAAGCAGAACCTTGGGGACCTGACGGACCTTATCGGTTTGAGCACCCCAAAGATGCTTATATCTCAATGAATCCCGATCGCTTAACTGAAACCTGGAACTATGCCACCCGATCAGGGATTTCTAGAATCTATCTGTGGGGTGCAGAATGGTGGCTGTCTGAGCGCAACAAAGGTAATTCCTCAATGCTGAACGCGGTTAAAGAACTGGCTGCCCAGCCGACTCGATCGTGAGCGTTGCTAACGACCCAACCATTCAGTCACGAGTTCTGGCTGATTTTTAGAGGCAAAGACTTTGATCGCATGATAGTTGACCTTTTCTCGCAGTCGATACACCTTTTTGATCGGTATATCGAGATCTTGAGCGATCGCTTCTTGTGATCGTCCTTGCAGATAAAGCTTCAACCACTTAGCCGCCAGGGGATCAACCTGCTCTGATAGATAGGACTCAAACTCTTGCGCGATCGTTTGTCGCAGTTCTTGCTGTTGTTCTTGCGCTTGAGCTTCTTGATAGTGTGCGATCGCCTGCCCATCAAGCAAGCTGACCGACCCGTCAGAGTCATCGGGTGCAATCTCTTCTGAGACTAATCGAATAAAGTCGGCAGCCGGAACCTGAGTCATGCCACCTCGTTGAGAGCGGCGTAGATAATTGACAAATCGATAGACTAAAAGCGGCTGATTGCGAATCGGACGGAGGCAATATTCTTCAGCGCTGGTCAAAACGAGCGCATTGCGAAGTCGGGGATCATTTGTACATTGAGCAATCCAAGTGATTTGCTGCTGCATATAGTGATCGTTTTGCAGCAATTCTTGAATGACTTCTTGCAGCACATCAACCACCGATCGCTGACGATCACGAGACAGTGCGATCCAGGTGCGAATTTTGTTGCGAATCAAAAACAAGCTGCTTAATCGCTGAATGAGTCCTCTATAAGCGCGTTCGGGTCCTGCTTCTAGATAACGCTGACAGAGAATTCGATAACGATAGTCCATCGCTTGTTTGGCAATTTCTAACTGATTGGCAAGCAAGTCATCAAACCGCGTCTGGTCTTCTCCAATCAGCCATTGAATAATGCTCTCGTGAGTTGATCGACTGCTCTTAGGTAAATCATTCTGTAGCTGTAGCCGCCATCTGTCAGCAATGTCTTCTGCACGTGTCATGGAATTGCCGTCCTCAATGCCCTGTTATAGAGTTTGCCTTACAACCCCGATCAAAATCACTTACCCGTTCGGGTAATTCCCAAATTTTGTCTTGACTCATAAAAAGCTCAAAGTTTTGAGGAGACATCATGAGGGTGAGTTTCAAAGTATAAAACTTTGTCTGCAAATTGTTCGTAACTTAACAGAATCGATCAAGTTTCAGGGTACGACGTTTGTAGCGTGTGTCGCGGAATAGTCAACTTCAGGCACGATCATCGTCTGCTTTTAGAGACGCGTTCATTCGCTGCAAGGTTTCAGTCAACTCAGCGAGTCGGGTCAGCGTGTCATCTTGATTGGCAGCGAATGTCTGCATCGCATCGCTCAAGGCAAAAATCTCATAGCCCTGCTGTTGCACTTGAGTTGATAACTCATCTAAGCGATCGGCAATCTGCTCAATGGCATCTGCTGCTGCCAGAACGGTTTCTGCAATTTGCCCCACCGCAGCCTCTAACCGATCGTGAGATTCTGCCACTCCTCAAACCCTTTTCTCTAAGCAAACCATTGACTCCATTTTCCCCGATCTTTAACTCCGTTCCTTCATCAAGCCTTCACAAAAGTTTGATTCATCCAGAGCAATAAAAAGATTTGAGCAATTGTTTCGACTAGCACTTTCATTCACTAAGAGATTAATCTATATTTTTCTGTACTTGTGTTTACGAAAGCATTTCCAGCGTTTTACTTCTTTCTCTAACTGGAATTAGACCGACAGCACACATACAATCTTTTACCAATGGCTGCCGATTTTATGATGACAGCTTCTGCCCACTTTAAAGTCCCTCATCGATCGACTTACTCCGTTGCCAAACGGATGATCGATATCATCGGTAGTCTCATTGGGTTGGGAATGGTGGGCTTAATCTTCATCCCAATCGCGATCGCCATTTGTCTTGACAGCCCTGGTCAGATTTTATATAGCCAGGAGCGTTATGGACTAATGGGCAAGCCGTTTCGCATCTATAAGTTTCGATCAATGGTAGAGAATGCCGATGCGCTCAAACATCAAATCGAAAACGAAGCACAGGGGCTAATCTTTAAAAATCAGCAAGATCCTCGAGTTACCCGAGTAGGGCGCTTTCTTCGGCGCACCAGCCTAGATGAGCTGCCTCAGTTTTGGAACGTTTTGATCGGGCAAATGAGCCTGGTAGGGACGCGTCCGCCTACTGCTGATGAGGTCATTCACTACAGTGAGCACCACTGGCAACGTCTAGCAGTCAAACCAGGACTAACAGGCGAATGGCAGGTGAATGGGCGCTCGATGGTGACTGATTTTGAGGATATTGTGAAGCTTGATCTACGCTATCAGGCTCTCTGGACACCCCTGTATGATGTGGTTCTAATCTTGAAGACCCTCTACGTCATTTTTGCCAGAGTAGGCGCATTTTAGGGTCTTCGCTGATGTAGCTTCACTTACGATTCCAGTTAGATTGGGCGTTGATTGTGGGAGTGTGCTCTTCTAATCAACGCCTAATTTATGTAGAAATCACTCTGCCCCGTGACGTTTTTGGTGCCACTGCCAAGCGTGGGCAAGAATTTGGCTGATATCGGGGTATTCGGGCTTCCAGCCTAGAACGGTTCGGGCTTTCTCGCCACTGCCGACTAACGCTGGAGGATCACCCGGGCGACGATCGTGCTCAACAGCAGCGATCGGCTTTCCTGTAACCTGACGAGCACTCTCAATCACCTCTTTAACTGAAAAGCCGCTGCCATTCCCTAGGTTAAAGACTTCTGAGGCTCCACCCTTGAGAAGATAGTCCAGTCCTTGAACATGTGCCTGAGCCAAGTCAGTCACATGAATATAGTCACGGATGCACGTCCCGTCTGGAGTTGGGTAGTCAGTGCCTAAAATTGAAATCGAGTCCTGCTTGCCTAATGCCGTCATTAGGACGAGAGGAATCAGGTGAGTTTCGGGAGCGTGGTCTTCGCCCAAACGCCCCTCAGGATCGGCACCTGCGGCATTGAAATAGCGGAAGCACACTGATTTGAGTCCATAAGCCTGGTCAAAGTCTGCCAAGATCCGCTCTACCATCAGCTTGGTTGCCCCATAAGGGTTGATCGGATTTTGAGGGTGATCCTCTGGGATCGGCACTTGATTGGGGACTCCGTAAGTCGCGCAGGTTGAGGAAAAGACAAACTTGTCGATCGAGGCAGCCGTCATCGCTTCGAGCAGAGTCAATGTGCCAACTACATTGTTGCGATAATATTTATCGGGGTTGGTGACTGATTCCCCCACGTAAGCATATGCTGCAAAGTGCATCACTGCCGCAAACTTGCGAGAGGCAAACAACTGATCGAGCAGCGCCCGATCGTTGGTGTCACCGACCACGAGTTTGACGTGAAGTGCCTGATCTACGAGGTCTTTGTGCCCATAGACCAAGTTGTCAAGAATGACGACATCATACCCGGTCTGTTGCAGGGCTAACACCGCATGAGAGCCAATATATCCGGCTCCCCCGGTGACTAAAATAGCTGGTTTGTCTGATTGCACGCTCTATCTCCTCGCGAGACTACAGTTCTTTTTAGAGATCAGGTTTAGACCTTAGAGGATGTCTTAAAAGGTAAGTGAGAGAGCTGAAACCCGTATTCTTTCGTCGGGGCACAACATCTGAAATGCTGATTCCACCGTAGGTGAACCGGAGTTCAGTAGACTTCTCAGACATCCTCTTAGAGCGTTATTGAAAAACAGCTCCCAACCCTTAGGATAAGCGTGTCAAGTTGTTGATGAAAAGCTTGGGTCAAAGAGGTCGCTAAAACTTTATTATTCTGTTGGCTAAGTAGTCGATATTAATTGCGCGAGTTCACTTCTTTTTCTTACTAGGAAAAAGCTCTTGCATCAGGAGAAAAAAGATTACGACAAACACAATTCCTGCCAGAATTAATTCCACGATCGTTCCTCACGACACAACATCTTTCTGCTTGGCCAAAGTCAACAAAACTCAAATTTAAAATTGCCTTTGGGATAACAACCCTGCATTCTGCACGATTTTTGCGCTTTTAGAGCCAGGTTAACGACGAAAATCTCATCAAAATTCAGCCATCTTAAATGTCGGCTTGAAAAAATTGTGGCGATCGCAATCATTATTGCTGCGAAATTAGCAATCTTCGGTACAATCCTAGACTGAACGGGGTTTTGAGACACGTATGTCTTCCTGGATTGGTTACTGGTAGATTGGCTTCGTGAAACTTTAGGGATTGAGTTTAAACATTAAATGCAGTTCGTCACAGAACTTTAAGGAATTACAGCATGGTCTTATTGGTAACAGATGTATTTGTGCTTTTAACCCAGGTGTTGCTTTGGGTTGTCGTCGGGCTTTTTACGTGGTATGTGTTGCTCAGAGCGCTACCCAAGGCGTTTTTAGGCGGATTGGTGATTGCGTTACTGTTGGGGGTCAGTGCGCTGACGTTTTATCGAGGTGCCCCAGCTGAGGGTCTGTTTGGAGACATTTGGCAACTGATTTCAATTCCGTTTAGCCCATTAGGGTTGATTCTGATTTTCCTTCTGATTGTCTTGACAGAGCTTTTTAGAGGAGGCATTTCTAAAACAGGGTTAACGCTGCTGAGAGTGGCGATTCCGTTGCTATTGATTTTGAGCATCCCAGCGGTGTCTTATTTTCTGGCTCAACGCTCTGAGGCTCAAGCGCTACAGATTACCCGTGCGGCTCCGGCAGAGTCTCTGGCAGGAGGACGGCGGGTAATTGTGGTCTTAGGGCAAGGCACGACTCGGCTTCAGCTTCGTACTCCCATTCTGCCTCCCCCGGCTCCGACACCTACCCCAACGACTCAGGCACCGTTGATTCAACCGGTTGATCCGTTGACTAAACCCGCTTACGACATTCTGGTTAAGCAGCCGATCCAATTAACGGAGGAAGGCGATCGCTTAATCTATGCGGCTCGGCTCTACCAAGAAGAGGTCTCGCAGGGCACCAACCCTCTGCTGATTGTGAGTGCTGGCTCTAGAGAGGGTCGCGATCGTAAAGAGGGCGACACGCGAGAAAACACCTCAGAAGCGAGAGATATTGTGACGTTCTTGCAAAGCCAAGGCGTTCCGGCAGCCAGCATTCTCGAAGATAACGACAGTCCTACTGTGCATGACAGCGCGGTCAATGTGCGTAAGTTGCTACAAGCACGGAGCATTGGCTTTGGAAATCAGCTTTTTCTAGTGACTTCAGCGATCGAGATGAGCCGCGCCGCGCTGACTTTTAATCGAGAGTTTAATAGCCAGGGAGCAGATACGGCAGTCACAATTATTTCGCGTCCAACTGATTTTTACACGTTGCCTCAGCAGGATTCGCTCAAACGGCGCGCTCAAGGGCGAGATTTGATTGAAAGAGGGTTCCGGGTCGGAGATTTACTGCCGAGCACTCAGGCATTTGCTTTAAGCTCTCGCGTAGTCAATGAGTACATTGCCTCGATCTATTACTTCTTACGAGGGTGGATCAGACCTGTCAGTACGATTTGAACTCGTCCCTACATCTTGATTGCGAGATAGGATGAGGAAGTTTCTAAATTTTCGCTAGAGTCACTCATCATGGCGCGATCGCAACTCCAAAAATTGGGTGTTTATTTACGTCCTCATTGGCGCAATACAGCACTGGGCATCGGTACGTTGCTGGTGGTCAATGCTCTGGGGGTTTACATTCCGCTGTTGATTCGCGACGCGATCGATGAGTTGGGAGTCACCTTTAGCGTCGATCGGGTTTGGTTTTTTGTGGTGCTGATTTTGGTGCTTGCCACAGCCATGTGGTGTGTGCGAATGATTTCGCGAACGTTGCTGTTTGGCGTGGGGCGACAGGTTGAGTTTGATCTCAAGCAAAAGATTTTTAACCACCTGCTGAGGTTAGAGCCGTCTTATTTTGCAACGAACACGATCGGAGATTTGATCAATCGGGCGACCAGTGATGTTGAGAATATTCGTCGCCTGCTCGGATTTGCGGTGCTGAGTCTGGCAAACACGACATTTGCCTATGCCCTGACGCTGCCTGTAATGATGCGGATTAACGTGAGATTGAGTCTGCTGGCAATCTCGGTTTACCCATTCATGTTGATTTTGGTGAATTTGTTTAGTCACAAGTTGCGAAATCAACAGCTTGCCGTGCAAGAAGAACTCTCGACGATGAGTGAGTTGATTCAAGAAGACATGAGTGGCATTGCCCTGATCAAGATTTATGCTCAAGAAGAAAACGAGCGTAAAGCATTTCGGCAACTAAACCGCCAATTGTTGAATGCGAATCTGCAACTGGCAAAGACTCGAAATACGCTGTTTCCGATTTTGCAAGGGTTGGGTTATCTGAGCGGACTGATCTTGCTCTGGTTTGGGGGCGGCGCGATCGCCAGTGGCACAATCTCGGTCGGTGATTTCATCGCGCTATTGCTGCTCGTCGGACAATTGGTGTTTCCGACTGCGCTGCTGGGCTTCACGATTACGGCATATCAACGAGGTGAAGTGAGTATCGATCGAGTCGAGTCAATTCTCACCGTCGAACCCAAAATTAAAGATAAACCTGATGCGATTCCGTTAGCGATCGCCGAGGTGAAAGGCAGATTAACGGCACAAGAGTTGCTCTACTCTTATCCCACCAGTGAGCCAGAAAAGACGGTTCCTGCGCTGGATCACATCAATTTTGACATTGCGCCAGGAGAAACCGTGGCGATCGTGGGCGCGATCGGGTCTGGTAAATCCACGTTGGCAAATGCCCTTCCTCGTCTGCTAGATATTGCTCCCGGTCAGCTATTTCTCGATGGCTATGACATCACAAGGTTGCGAATTGAGGATTTGCGAGGTGCGATCGCCTATGTGCCGCAAGAAAGTTTTCTATTCAGCACGTCGATTAAAAACAATATTCGCTATGGCAAAGTTCACGCAGAGTTATCTGAAGTTGAGCTAGCCGCAAAACAGGCACAGATTCACGACGAGATTCTCAACTTTCCGCAGCACTATGACACGATCGTGGGTGAGCGAGGCATCACGTTGTCTGGTGGTCAACGTCAACGAACTGCCCTTGCCCGTGCGCTTCTAGTCGATAGCCCGATTTTGATTTTGGACGATGCGCTATCGAGTGTAGACAACCAAACTGCCACCCAAATTTTGAGAAACCTCTCAGAAGGAACCCAGCGTAAAACGGTGGTGTTCATCTCTCACCAACTGTCTGCGGCGGCATCTGCCGATCGGATCTTTGTCATGGATCAAGGGCAAATTATGCAATCGGGAACGCATGGGCAACTGCTAGAGACAGACGGCTTATATCGAACCTTGTGGAATCAGAACAAGCTCGAAGAAGCCTTGAAGTAAACGCAAGGCTTGCCAAAAGTTTCAGATATTGCCAGCAATAAAAAGGTTAAAGGGCTTAAACGGCTGTTCACTCTTGTCAAATAAGTGCTAAATCGGATACAAGTATCTCAGACCATCTACCTCAACTATCTGACATGGAACCTATTTCTCTTTCCGTAGCTGCTCTAACGGCTGTAAATGTGTTATCGACCAAAGCACTGGGGAAAATTGGTGAGGCTTTTGGGCAAAAAACAGTGGAGCATGTTGGTAAATTGAAACAACTGCTTCAGCGCAAATCTCCAGAGACAGCCACTGCTATTGAGACCGTAACGAAACAACCAGAACTAGCAGAAGTAACTCCTAGTGAATACGGTGCCAAAGCATTAGCAGAACGGATCGAGAAGATTGCTGAGGCAGATCCAGAAATTGCAGAAGCGATTACATCTCTTGCAAACACGGTGAACGTTCAGTCTCAGAGTGTGCAGCAAAACAACACCACCATTACTGGCAATGTCGGTGTTAACGCGCCGGGTGGCACGGTTAACTACCCCACAATTAATATATGAAAGGACTCAGCATACGAGCAGGCTGCTTTACTCACAAGCTTCCCCTGCTCTCTAACTTGGGTTGAAGAAAAATCTAATTTTTGTGGAGGGCTTAGAGGGCTTCCTGAGCCGAATCGAAATGAGCTTTTGCGAGCAATTCGACGGGCAAGGCAAGAATCTCTAGACTTCCAGCCAATTGAACTTGATGTTTTTGAATTAGCTGCTAATTATGTCTTCTATTATCTTGAAACGGATGAGTCACCCATTCTTGGGAGAAAACCCAAGAAATACTATACAAACATACTTAAGCAATTCATTAGGTTAGGTTCAACGATCCGAGTTGGGAGTTCACGTCTAAGTGCCCTTGTGGAGAGAGCAGAACTTAGTGTTGGACGTAAAGTAGAACTCGCCAAATTAGTTAAAAAACTGGAAGCGACTGATGAATCTTGATGAGCAACGTAGTCCAGAGATTATTCTAGAGTATTTTGAACTACTGAAATGGAACAAAAATGGACGCGAAGTTAAGATCTCAGTAGAGACACTTGATGCAAACGAAGAATTGTGGCTTATCAAACAGGACTTGAATAGAGTTCAAGCTTTAGCCGTCGAGAAAAGAGGCTTTATTTCGTCTTCTCAGAAAGAGATTGATCGGATCAAGCCAATCATATCTTTCGCAGAACAGAGCTTGTTAAGCCTGAGAGAAAAAATTATTTCGACTCGAAGAGAGAGATTACAGTATACAGAGACACCGCCACAATCTGAAGTTTTTGAGCAATTTAAGAAGTCAGAAGCATCAACTATTTCACCACTAAAATCAGGTGAAATCCTTCTTCAATTTATTCTCGGCATTCGTGAAGATCTCAGAGCAATTTATTTAGATATTAAACAAGCTATTGCTAGACTAGATTTCCTGGTTCTATTGCAATATTTTTTGGCTATTCTTATAGTCATTGTCGTATGTTTCAGTTTCTCTTATTTGATAGACGTTGTTTTTTACATATTATTGAGTGCCTACACAACCTGGAAGTTCGTTTCTGCTTTTGCAAGGCATAAGAAAGCCCAAAAGCAGCGGTATGAGAACGCTGGAATAACTCGACAGCACCAGGCTCGACAGCAGCGGCTGCAAGAATTGGAATCAAATCTCTATGAACTTGAGCAGCAGTACGCAAAGCATGAGCAATATCTGAATCAACAACGGCTCGAAGAGCAGAGATTGAGTAACCAAATCAGATCGGCACATAGCGATCTAAGCAATCTTGAACACAGGCAGGATCAACAGACCGAAAATTATCAAAAAGCGCACGAAGAGACGATCGAGCAAAAGCGGCTGCTTAGACTGGGGAGATTGTCGCGTCTAGAGAAACTCACCCAAGAATGGCTTGAGAAAGACATCGAGTTTTTAACTGAGGAAGCAATGGGAAAGCTGAATTTAGGAGATCTTACATCGTCTGAAGTTGGGGCACTTAAAGCTACTCCAACGAAGGTTTTAATCGGTGTTACGGAAAGAACATCTCCAAGCTTGCTAATTGAAGATGGGACTGAAGGAAGTCCGAAAAGCAATGAAGTCTCGGCTCTTCTCATTAATTCTGAGGAGTTTAAAAGCGAACCTACTTACAGTGGGAAAAAACGAAGATATGGTGTCTATGAGTTTCTAGTCATCTTCTTGTGTCCAAACTTTCTCAGCTACTACAAGTGCTATTTCAATTTTATTCGATGTAAACCCGTTGACGATGAATACCGCGAATATTTGTACGACAGTATTGTCTTTACAAAGGTTCAAGAAAAATCTTCGATTAACATGAAAAATAGCAACGATCAGAAACAGGTTTATAGCAAGCGCTTAATAATTTCAACAAGTGACGGGAAAACAATTTGTTTTCGGATTGATAAATCTCGTGTTGAAAGTAATCTTTCACTCAATCTTTCACAAATTGATTATGCTGCCACCACGATTCGTAAAATGCTGCGGCAACGTAGAATTGACTTCTGATGATCTCAAATCAAACTAACAAATTTCTTTTAACTAAACGCAGTGATCGTACTGTTTCAATCACCACTTCTGACTTATGAAGTGACTGAACTTGAGGTTTGATCGTATGTATAGATACAGATGCGAGTATTGCGAAGGGACTATTCAATCCCGAATCGTCAAGCGCGAAGCATTCAAACATAGAGATGGATTTATCATTCTTGAAGATGTGATGATCGGAGTCTATGATACCTGTGGAAATCGGTACTACTCAGCCGATATTCTTCATGCGGTTCATGCGGTTGCACCCGAGTAAAAGCCCCTGAGAGAACTGAACAAATATGGGCGAATAACCACTGTTTGATGGGTGCGGATGGACTCATATAATTTCGCCCCCTTTTTACCAGCCTTGGGTCTCCAAAGGCGGTTCGTTCAACTTCTTGGGCGTGAATCAAGATGGGGTTGTCCATAGATATCCGTGTCCTAAAATTCTCAAACACAGTCTACGCGGACTTGTGTGTACACGGTAGCCTCCTGTGGGAGAGGGATGGGGTGAGGGCACCTCCGGCAGCTCGTGGTCGATTAAGTCTGTCTACTGATCACTGCTGAAACTCGATCGTCTCTTACCAAGAGTCGCTATTCTAGAAAAGCTCTCTCGCCCGATCGTTGAGACTGTGACTTCAAACTCTCGCCAACTCGCATTTCTTGCTCTCCGCAACGTTCATCGGGGCGCTTTTGCGGATGTTGCCGTTGATAAGGTGCTGCACCAGACTGAATTAAGTGTGGTCGATCGTCGCTTGATGACCGAGTTAGTCTATGGCTGTGTGAGACGACAACGAACATTAGATGCTCTGATTGATCAGCTAGCAACTAAAAAGACCCAGCAACCCCCAGACCTGCGAATTGCTTTACATTTGGGATTATATCAACTGCGTTATTTGAATCAGATTCCACCGTCGGCAGCGGTCAATACAACGGTCGAATTAGCTAAGCAAAATGGATTCTCTGGCTTAACCGGATTTGTCAATGGATTATTGCGGCACTATATTCGCTCGTCTGCAGCATCGCCCGCCGATCCCTTAAAACTCCCTGACAATCCGATCGAGCGATTGGGAGTTTTGCACAGCTTTCCAGATTGGATTGTGCAAGTGTGGCTTAACCAGTTTGGGATGGCAGAGACTGAGAAACTCTGTGAATTTATGAATCGCCCACCCCATATTGATCTACGGGTCAATACTCTCCGATCGTCTCTTTCTCAAGTCGAAGCTGCAATGAAATCGGCTGGCATCGACGCTCAACGGATTCCTCATCTACCCCAAGCATTACGATTGCCCCAAAGCTCAGGTGCCATTCAAAAACTACCCGGGTTTCAAGAAGGATGGTGGATTGTTCAAGACAGTAGCGCTCAGCTAGTCGGCTATCTCGTCGATCCTCAGTCAGGCGAAGTTGTTGCCGATGCCTGCGCCGCGCCCGGAGGTAAGACAATGCATCTTGCAGAATTGATGGCTGATACTGGGATAGTTTGGGCGTGTGACCGCACCCCGTCTCGTCTAAAGCGACTCCAGCAAAACGTCGATCGCTTGAACTTAAAGTCAATTCAAATTTGCATCGGAGACAGTCGAGATTTGCCACAGTTTGTTGGGCAGTGCGATCGAGTGTTGATCGATGCCCCTTGCTCAGGCTTAGGAACTCTAAATCGCCATGCCGATGCTCGATGGCGACAAACGCCCGACAGTGTTCGCCAACTCTCTCAACTTCAGCGAGAAATTCTCAACCACACGGCATCTTGGGTCAAGCCAGAGGGCATTTTAGTCTATGCAACCTGCACGCTACATCCCAGCGAAAACGAGTCTGTGATTCAAGACTTTTTGAGCAAAAATCCAGATTGGAACATTGATCGTCCAGAGTCTGATTCCGCGATCGCTCCCTTTTTAGACTCCGAAGGGTGGGCAAAAGTGCTCCCTCATCAGCAGGGCATGGATGGGTTTTTTATGATAAGACTGAAGCGGTGCAAGGCTGAAGAGGAGTCAATAACTGATGGCAACTGATATTAAAACGCTTATCGAAATTTTAGTTGGAGTCGCTTGGCTTGACGGCAAGATTCAGCCCGAAGAGCGGCGATATCTCTATCAGGTTGCCAAGGAAAAAGGCGTGGCAGATGACCTCGACATTCGACCACTACTACATGAGCTTAGAGCCGTGAAGCCAGAAGAATGTTATCGGTGGCTGCGAGAATATTTAGGCGATCGTCCCACCTCAGAAACCTGCCGAACTCTAATTGAGTCGGTTAGTGCGTTGATTTACAGTGACGGGACGGTGACGATCGAAGAAGCTAAACTACTCTCGAGGCTGCAATTGATCGACCCGACCAGCGCCCCAGAACCCTTTCGCGATAAAGTTTTGTCTGCAATCCGTAAACTTTATCAGCGTTGGCTGACCGAGTTGTAGGACATTCGATCGTTCTACAAACCAGGCGTTTCTTCTTTCTTCACTTCTGGCACCACGTCAGGGCGCTCTTTGTTTTCCCAACCTACTGGGCGCTTAGAGTTGTACCAGGCGAGCGAACCAAACGTAACGGCTGCAATAAACCCTGCAACATAAACCACTGTGGCAGATACAGGAAAGTTCATGCCGCCATAGCTAGACACATCCATAATAAAATTCATGAGCAAATCCCTCAAATATTTTTACTAGGGTCAGGATATTAGAGTGACTATCACAATACATCCATCACAGGTTTGATCTCAAATCATTCTTGAGTCTTAATTCCCCGATGGGGGCAGGGGATCAGAAGAGGCTGGAGCCGGATCAGGGGCAGCCGGAGCTTCTTTGCGGGGGACGGGTTCTAAAGGAGCCGCCAACCTAGGAGGGGGAGCCTCTTGACGTGGAGCTGGCTCAGGTGCCCTTTCTGCTGGAGCTGGATCAGCCGGAGCAGGCTCATATCGCTCTGCCTTCGGTTCTGAGTAGCTGCTTTCGGCGGGAGGCTCATAACGACGCTCGCTCTGAGATTCATCTGGGTCAGCAGAGCCACCCAAGGAGCGAATGCGACTAGGCTTCACAGGGTCGGCTTTGATGGTGCCTTTGCGATCGTCTAAATTTTCAGGAATCTCAGGAAATTTTTGCACGGGCATTCCTGCGACCGACTCTTTCATAAACTGGTGCCAAGCGTAGGCAGCAGTGCCACTGCTTCCCCACGTGGGGCTATTGTCATCATTGCCCAGCCACACCCCTGCCACTAGTTGGGGAATATAGCCCACAAACCACAAATCGCGCGCGTTCTCAGAGGTTCCTGTTTTGCCTGCGACGGGTCGATCGAGTTGAGCGGCTCGTCCGGTGCCGTCTGAGACAACATTTCGCAGCATCCAAGTCATAATGGCAGTCGTTTCTGCATCAACGACTCGCTTATCTTTAAAGTCAGCACTGTAGAGCACTTCGCCTTTGGCATTAATAATGCGACGAATGCCATGAGGTTCAACTGCTTTGCCTTGGGCAGCCAACGTCCCATAAGAGTTAACTAACTCTAAGAGATTGACTTCATAGGCACCCAGCGCCATCGCGTAAGTAGGACTCAATTTTGAGTGAATTCCCATGCTTTTAGCAGTTTTGATCACCGGATCAAAGCCCACGTCGATTAGTGTTTTAACTGCAATCACATTCACTGAACCCGTTAGAGCCTGACGAATGTTTAGCCAGCCTTTATATTTATTGCTGTAGTTTTTAGGCTGATAGCCGTCTACCACAAATCGCTCGTCTAGATAAGACCGATAGGGAGAAAACCCTGCTGCGATCGCTGCTGTATACACAAATGGCTTAAACGTCGAACCGGGTTGACGTTGGGCTTGAGTAGCGCGGTTAAACTGACTTTCTTTATAGAAGTCGTAGCCGCCGACCATTGCCCGCACTTCTCCACTACGGGGATCGATCGCGACCATTGCCGCTTGCTTAAACCCTTGAGAAGCACCGTCGATCTCAATGGCACCTTTGATTGCCTTGTCTGCCGCTTTTTGAAACTTTGGATTCAGCGTCGTCTCGATCGTGATTCCTCCGCTCTGAAGAGCTTGCTTTGAAATATATTTGGGCAACTGCTGCTGCACATAGTAAGTGAAATAAGGAGAATCACTCTCAATTTTCTTAGGTGAACTGGGTTTGATTTTCAGGTTTTCAGCCTTAGCCGTTGCAGCTTCAGCAGCCGTGATATAGCCTGCTTCGACCATTTTATCGAGCACGACATTCCGGCGCTCCTTCGCTTTCTCTAAACTGACTAGCGGAGAATAGAGACTCGGTGCTGGCGGCAGTCCGGCGATCGTGGCAGATTCTGACAGGGTCAACTGATTGACGGATTTACTAAAATAAATCCAAGCTGCGTCGCCGACCCCATAAGCATTAGAACCCAAATAAACCAGATTCAAATATCGCTCTAGAAGCGTTTGCTTATCAACGTCTCGTTCTAGCTTTTGAGCGAGCAGAGCTTCTCGCACCTTGCGTCCGATGCTTCGATCTTGGTTGAGAAACACCACACGAGCTAACTGCTGAGTGATGGTGCTGCCGCCTTCGACCAACCCACCTGAGGTTACGTTGCGTCCGATCGCTCGCACGATCGCCTGATAGTCAACGCCTTTGTGCTCATAAAACCGTCGATCTTCTGACGCAATAAATGCTTCAGCTAAGGGTTTGGGAATTTGGTTGATCGTTAGCTTGTCACGAGTGGCAGGTCCTAACTGGTGCAAAACGGTGCCGTCTGACGCTTTGATTGTGAGAGTGCCAGGGCGCGCAAATACTGCCAGTTCAGCAGGGTTGGGGAGGCTGAGATCGATTTCCCATGCCGCAAGTTTAAAGGCTCCAAACCCTCCAACCAAGATTCCCACCCAGATGAATCGCCGTCGAACAACCGGATTCTTAAGCGGAGGCGGCAATTTTTGCCCAATCTTGTTGAGCGTTCCACCCGTTTCGTCAAGACGTGCCCGCATCCTCGGTAGAAAATTTCTCAATAAGCTCGCGACTTTACGATTTTTTCGAGAACGGCGCGATCGTGGAGCCATTTGCCGATTTTGGTCGTCTGATCCGTCAGTCATGGCTTCCAGTCTGGTTGCTTGGGAGTTATGGGGGTTGCCTGTGGGTTTTGAGCCATCCTCTGTCACTCGTTCATGCCTCACCACATCAGTTAGACTTCCCAATCGTTAAATTTGATTGGGATCACAATTCTGAGACTCAGATTGACCGAAAGCGCTCATATAGTCAACCGTATGCGTCAAAATGTGATGACTTCTGCTCGGTGACTCGGAGCAGATCTAAAGTGCAGCATGACCGAATGCCAAGGCAGCCACCAACATTCCTAGCACCAGAAAGGGCTGAGCGCTTGCTTGATATTTCACATCATTTTTGAGTGGATCGCGTAGGAAGTACATATCTTGAAACGTGATCTGAGGAATGATCAGCAAAATTAGAATGACCGCGTATAGGTTTTGATGAATGCTGATTAAATACGCAGCAATTCCCACTTGAAAGAGGTCGATCATGGCAACACAAATCCAAGCGGCGTTGGTGACTCCAAACATCACAGGCAACGATTTGAGTCCGAGTTGACGATCGCCTTCTACACTTTTGAAGTCATTGATGATCGCAATTCCTAACCCTGAAAAGCTATAGAAAAGAGTCAGTACCACGATCGTGGTATCCAACTCGCCAAACAGGGCGTGTCCCGTCCACCAAGGAATCGCAATATAGCTGGCACCCAACGCAAAGCTACCTATCCAGCCGTTTTGCTTGAGTTTGAGCGGCGGTGCTGAGTAGATATAAGACAGGAACGACCCTCCGATCGCCAAGGCGGTAATCGTAGGAAATTCGTGTCCTGCCCATTGGTCAAGCGCATAGGCAACACCAATTCCTGCAAACAGCAGCACCCAGATTTGAACCACCACTTGGGGCAGAGAAATCGCACCCGACGGGATCGGTCGATAAGGCTCATTGATAGCATCGATGTCTCGATCATAATAGTCGTTGAGAATCTGCGTGTAGCCCGTCAGCAAGGGACCTGCCAACAGCATACAGGCGGCTGAAATCAGCACATTCTCCAGCGTCCACCGATAGTTTCCAGACGACGCGGCACCGCAAATGATTCCCCACATGAGAGGAATCCAGGTAATCGGCTTCATCAACTGCAACCGAATCTTCGTGAGTGAAGATCCTTTAACGTCGGCTCCTTTCATGCCCAGGAGTTGACGAGCTTTTGCGCTGCGGTCATCTGTTACAACATCCGGCAAAGCGTCCGGGGAACTAGAAGTCACTTCAATCTCAGGGGATGAGTCAGACATAGCAAAGATTGTGAGGAGGTCTAGAACGAGATAATTAGATAGCCGTCTTGAAACTTAGCACCTTTAACGGGTTGCCCACGCAATTGGAGTGGTAAATCGAGGTTGCGACGCTGGTCGCCTGCGTCGATCGTCACCTCAGGACCCGATTGCGTCAGTTTGACTTGCTTCTTGTCAAACCCTGGCAAAAATAGAGAAACTTTGCGTTCAGAGACATTCACTGCGATCGAGCGGGGAGCCTGAGTTGCTTGGTCTTGGAAGTTTGGCAGCACATCAATCAAGGGTTGCCAATCATTAAGCATCTGGACTGGAATCTTCGTCACCAAAAGAGGATCAAATATGGTCGATTCATCTCCACCCGATGCCCGATTGAGAATGGCTCCGCCAACTGTTAACCCGATTTGTTGAGCGCTGCCCCAAAGATATTGGGCGGTTGCGATCGCGCCAGGATCATTCGTCGTCACTAAGTAAGCCGCCATGCGCTGGGGGTTTGTAACAGCCTGCTTGCCTTGTTCTAGTAGATCATTCACCTGACCTGTAGGCTGAGCAAAGTTATCTCCCACAAAACTCACATTGGTAAGAACGGTGCTTGCGGCAAGTTGAATCGCGGGTGACAGCGTTCTACCCAAGTCAGACTCGAGAAATAGTTTGCGGAAGCGACGAATATACCAGCTGATCGTTTCGGGTAGTCCCAGCATTCGCAGCGTGGCTTGGTCACCCGATCCGTCGTAGACGATCGCGTCATACTTGCCACTGCCGTCATACTCTCGAATCGCATTCAGCGCCAGAGCCGTGTCCATTCCAGGCAAGACTCCTAATTCTTGCCCAAACACTTCTTTAAAGAAAGGCGTGCGGAGATATTGCGCCTCTAGCTTTTTGACTTCTTCCCAACTGCGCTCTAGCAGCGTGGCGGTCTGTAGCTGAACGGCGTGTAAATTAGGAGAAATTTCTTGAGGGTCAAGGCTGAGAGTTGCGCCTAGTGCTGCGCCAAACGCCGGACTAGAATCTTGTCCGAGGAGTAAAACTCGTTTGCCTTCAAGGGCGAGTTTCTTGGCTGCCGCGATCGCGATCATCGTCCGCCCTGTGCCACCCTTGCCTAAAAACGTCAATATAAAAGCCATATCCAACCATTCTGAGCCAACTTAACCATCAGAGTTCTGAATTTTGAATCGCCGCTATAAGCTGAGACTTCAAAATTTAAAATTCTTTCATTTCCTCATGGTAGCGACTGCACGGAATCTGGAGCGCTTTAATTAGACGACTCTAGCTCGTCTTCAAAAAACCAGGTTCCTGACTTGTCTTCAAATTGAACTAACATACCGACTCCACCCCCATCCACGACTTTAAAGTCGCGAATTGTGCCCGTCTGACCTAGCCTTTTGATGATTTCTGGGGAAACCCGATCGCGCAACCGACGAACCTGAACTTTTTGACCGATTTCCATTGCAATAGAGTGATAACGATTGAGACTGATTGATACAAGCCACTCAAGAGTTTACCAGGATGTTGCAGCTTATTAAGGCTTTGTTTGGCATTCGCTACTAGCAAAGAACCAAAGGCAGGAATGATAGGATTCAGACACTAATTCAGGTCTAAACGTTTCATGCTGGCTAAAAGAATTCTGCCTTGTCTAGACGTGAAAGCGGGTCGCGTCGTCAAGGGTGTAAATTTCGTTGATCTACGAGATGCCGGAGACCCCGTTGAATTGGCGCAGGCTTATAACGAGGCGGGCGCTGACGAGTTGGTATTTCTCGATATCACCGCCACTCACGAGGACAGAGACATCATTTATGACGTGGTGTATCGAACGGCAGAACAAGTATTTATCCCGTTGACGGTCGGCGGTGGAATTCAAAGTTTAGAAACCATTAAAAAATTGTTACGAGCGGGAGCTGATAAAGTCAGCATTAATTCATCGGCGGTGCGTGATCCTGGCTTTATCAATCAGGCAAGTCAGCGATTTGGCAATCAGTGCATCGTGGTCGCGATCGATGCTCGTCGTCGCCTTGATCCCACCAATCCCGGTTGGGATGTCTTTGTGCGAGGAGGGCGAGAAAACACAGGATTAGACGCGATCGCGTGGGCAAAAGAAGTCACAGAACGCGGCGCTGGAGAGCTTTTGATCACGAGCATGGATGGTGATGGAACTCTAGCTGGATATGACCTTGAATTAACTCGAACGATCGCTGAGCAGGTTCAAATTCCGGTGATCGCATCGGGTGGCGCAGGTAATTGCCAGCACATTTATGAAGCAGTGACAGAGGGAAAAGCTGAGGCGGCGCTGCTAGCATCTTTATTACATTACGGACAGTTAACCGTCGCTCAGATAAAGACTTACTTAAGCGATCGCCAGGTTCCAGTTCGCTTCACATAGAGAAAACCCTGTGGTGATGAGCATTTCAAACTATTTGCCAAATCATTAATTTGAACTATGATTAATGTCTGAGTGTTTACAGAGCTTGAAACAGAGCAACACTTTATGAGTATCTGTTACACTACGCAAACTATGTTAATTATTCTCCTTGCCGTTGTTATCGCGCTCGTTGCTTGGTCTCTGCATTTAATGCAGGAGGCGGTTGAGCAGCGCGAGTTTTCTCTGATGCTGGCAGGAACCCTCGTTGCGTTTTCGGCGGCAGCGTTGATGGGCGTTTATTTTTTGATGGGTAACTACGTTGGCTACATCACGCAAATGTCTCACGATACGTCGGCTTACTACGATCAGTCCTATGAATTGGTCACAGGCTATTTAGACCAAGGAGAGCTAGAAGCTGCTCAAGCTTATTATCAGTAACGCTTATACCGCTTACACGTTTAATTTTTTAACCAGCGACCCCTTCCTTCGGTAGGATTTAGGAGGAATCGCAACTTAATAACAAGATTTGTGAGGTGGGTGATACCCATCTTATTTTTTGTCTTCTCCTGTGCTAGTCCCTTTCATCTTTCTTAGTTCTTAACTCCATGAGCTATTACATCTCTCCTCGCTTTATCGATAAACTCTCAGTTCACATCACCAAAAACTACCTAGACATTCCCAGTGTCAAGGTTCCTCTAATTTTGGGAGTTCATGGGCGTAAAGGGGAAGGCAAGTCGTTTCAGTGTGAGTTGGTCTTTGAGCAAATGGGGGTGGAGGCAGTTTATATGTCGGCAGGAGAGTTAGAAAGCCCTGATGCAGGCGATCCGGCGCGATTGATTCGGTTGCGCTATCGCGAGGCAGCAGACATCGTAAAGGTGCGCGGCAAAATGGCGGTGCTGATGATCAATGACATCGATGCGGGGGCAGGTCGCGTCGATCAATTTACGCAATATACGGTGAATACGCAGCTTGTTCATGGCACTTTGATGAATATCGCCGACAATCCGACCAATGTGCAGCTTCCGGGCAGCTATGAAATTGAACCGATTCAGCGCATTCCAATTATTGTCACGGGCAACGATTTGGGAACCCTTTACGCGCCATTGACTCGCGACGGACGGATGGAAAAGTTCTTTTGGGAACCCGATCGTGACGATCGCATCGGCATCGTTAGCGGCATTTTTGAAGTCGATCACATTGCTCGTCGTGACATTGAGCAACTGGTGGATGCGTTTTCGGATCAATCGATCGACTTTTATGGAGCACTGCGATCGCGTCTCTATGATGAACAAGTTCGCAAACTCATTCAGGACGTGGGCTTAGACCGCATCTCGATGCGAGTCGTCAACAGTGCTGAAGCGCCGCCAGAGTTTCATAAACCCAATTTCACCCTGTCACACCTGTTAGAACTCGGACAGTTAATGGTCGGTGAACAGAAGCGGTTAAAAGATATGCAGCTAGTCGATGAATATAATCGCGTGATTGGCAACCGCAAGCTTGGCGAAGTCAACATGATGCCGACTGCCCTGACTCCCGTCAAATCAAACGAACGTACGCCTCCGACCAGTAGCTATAGCGGTCAGCCATCTGGCACCCGTCTCGCTCCAGAAATGGTTAGCGAACTGAATCGAATTTTGGGGCAAGGACATCGGCTAGGGATCGAGTATGTAGACGATCGGCGGTTCCGCAACAATTCCTGGAGTTGCTATGGCACCTTTCAGACCGATGGAGCCGAAGCGATCGCGGCATTAGAATCGTGCCTCGCGGATCACAGCCAAGATTATGTGCGGCTGGTCGGAATTGACTCGCGCGATCGTCGTCGAGTGATTGAAACGATCGTTCAGCGACCCAATGGCAAACACGCCTAACGGTGAGCCATCTTTTAAGGTTGTTGTGTCCCGATCGCCAGCCTCACCCCAGGAATTGTCCGCAGCCGATCCATGACTGTGATCACCTGCCCGTGGGCGACGCGACGATCAGCATCAATCACGACTAAAACCTGAGAATTTTCCCCCTTTAAAGCCTGAACCTGAGTTCCTAAGTTGTTGAGTTGAGTAGGTTTGCGATTGAGGGCAAGCTTGCCTGTTTGGTCGATCGTCACCGTCGCTTGAGTCGATTTTTGGGCTTCAGCCGTCGCCGCACTCGGAAGATCGACAGGCAACCCTTGAGAACGCGTCAAAAACAGCGTGGACATGATAAAAAACGTCAGCAGCGCAAAGATCACGTCAATCATTGGCACGATATAAATTTGAGGCGGCAGATCCGGTTCTTCAGGTAGACGCATAAAAATCTTCTCCCTTCTCGTGGCGGCGACGATACAGCAATTCTAGCTGCCCACCATACTCTTGAATCAGGGCAATCTGCCGAATGTATAGCCCTCGGAAAGTATTGGCGAATAGAAGCGTCACGATCGCGACTACCAGTCCCGATGCCGTTGAAATGAGCGCCTCACTAATCCCGCCCGTGACGTTAGTCGTGTTGGTGCTGCCGACATCTCCCAGCCGCAGCGAGGCAAACGAGGTGATCAATCCTAAAATGGTGCCCAGCAGTCCTAAAAGAGGTGCGAGGCTAATGATGGTTTCAAAAACGGTATTAAATCGCTTTAACAGTGGAATTTCTGCTTGAGCAGCACTTTCTAGCGCCAGCCGAAACTCATCTGAAGTTGCTTCTTCTAACTCCAGAGCAGCCATAAAGATACGAGCAACAGGCAAATCAGAATTTTGCTCCAACATCAAGAAAGCGGCTCTTGGACTGCGCTTGTAAAGCACCAGAGTTTCTCGGAGCACTCGATCATGACGTTTTTTGACTTTTACCCAGAAGACGATTCGTTCTAAGATCAGTGCCACTGCCAGGATCGAAAACCCTAACAGTGGAATCATGACAACGCCGCCAGAAGCAAACCAGTTACTAGACTGCATAGTGAGTCAGTGAGCAGTGAACAGAGAACAATGATAGTCGTTCAGGGTTCACCTCCGATCGCGACCTTAAAAAGAGCCAGTTACCACAACTCGCAAATCGCAAAAGCTAGGCGATTTTTAACAGCTCTGAGAGAAACCTGATCGACGCTGACGCCAATCAAAAGTCTCTTCTCTATACGTCTGGAAAGCGATCAATTTGGGCATAGCCGCTAAAGATCAGCTGATCTCCCTGGGTTTCTAACCGATTAATTCGCAGGAGTACGCCATCTAGATCGAAGCGGTCGAGATCCACCATGTTGTCCAAGATGTCAGCAAACGCCATTGTCAAAACTTCTGAAATGCCACGCAACTCCTCCGGCACAGCATCAGGCTCAAACTGAGGATTCTGAAAGGCAACACGCCGCCGTCGCTCGATTGCCAAGGTCGCTGTCATGCTGACAGGTAAGGTGTTATTGGGAAGCAACGCTTGTGCAAAAATCTGAATTCTATTGTCAGGCATAAGCTTCAGCGCAATATCTGAAAAAGAGACAGGCTCACCTCCCGACAAATTCATCAGCGCAGGTTCGGTCACATTCTGCAACCGCTTGACCACCAACTCAGACTTAAACGCCTCATTAATCCCCGCTTCGGTCAAGGTGACTTGGGCAACTGCCTGAGTCGGTTGCTTTAGTCGAATTTTGCCGCTCAGAACTGAACCGAAGTCAATCGCCACCGCATCAGTCTCAAAGCGCATCTCTTCGACCCAAAAATCCTTACGAATTAGAAGTCCGCGCCCACCCATCTTGAAACTGTCTAGACTACCCTGCAACAACTTGCTAGAAGGTGAGCAGCGAATCGAGACATCAACTGACTCGCTCTTTGAAAAAAGGTGACGAATGGATTCACTCGCAACCTTATTCAGCATCCGTTCACCAAAGTCGGCACCCGGAGCGTTTTTTAGATTTGTGAAGCCATTGAGCATAGTTCTATTTGCAACGGTTCTTTACTAGTTTGTAACAGATTGTAAAGAGCCGTCAACTCCCGGCTTGATCGGTTTGGCTGAAAAAACAGAAATTTGGGTAGTTAAAATTGAGATTGGCTAGGCTAAACGGAATAAATATTAAGCTGGAACGATTGTAACGCTTACTCTCTATCGTAATAGCTTAATTGCCTGATTTGGGTCATAGAACTTCTTTATACTTTGTAATAATATGTCTTATTCCTTATGCTTTATTGTATTACCTATTAAGATTACTTTACGTAGAGTGACCTCACGCACACGGGCTGGCAACGATACGACCCCTCTTGAGACATCACAAGGAAACGTCTCCCCTCTCCGCAGATCATTCTCCAGCTAGACGTAGGGGCATTTTGAATGCGATTGGGTTGATTAACGGTATTAATCCCAAACCGACCATGCCCAAGCTTCTTGCGATCGCCCTCTTTTTCTTAGGGTTTCTGGCTCTCTCATTGCAGCCCCATATTCCTGCACAAGCTCAAGCAGGACTCGATTCACGCGTTTCAAGACTAGAGACTGAATTACTGGGCATTCAAAGTCGCCTCAGCCAACTAGGAGCTAGCCTTTCGAGACCAGGCGTTTCTGTGCCTGCACCCATTTTGCCCTCTGGCGATCGACGAGGAGACCAACAGAGCCTTTCGACTGATCCTCAATTCGACAGATTAGCTACCTTGCTAATCGAACTCAAAGAGAGAGTCACGGCGACAGAAACACGCCTCACTGCAATAGAACGTCGCTTAGGGGCTACGAATCGCTCTGTTAAATGAAGAGTTTTCATGTCTTTGTACTTCAAATGTCCTCAAATCTTAAAAGGGCGTTGCTGAATGCAGATATGAATTGCCCTCACCCCCAACCCCTCTCCCGCAGGAGAGGAGCGCTAAAAATCTTGTTCCCTCTCCTGCGGGAGAGGGCTAGGGTGAGGGCAAAATCTGTGTTTCATAGATCAATTCAGCAACGCCTCTTAAAAGTTCTCGTAGACTTTTTTCACAAAGTAGGCTTAAAAGCGTTTATCTTTAGCAGGTGAAATCTCTAGCAGTTTTCCACTAACTGCTGACCATTCGGCAACAAAATTCGTCATGAAAAAAGTTCTGCAGGTCTTTGTTATTCTGACCTTGGGAATCGCTACCCTGATTTTGACCATCAATTCTGGCAATGCTCAACTCATTGAAGGTCGAAAAATTCAGCTTCTGGGCTTGCCACGTTTGAGTTTACAAGCTCAAGAAGTCGCTGATTCTAGTCCTACGCTGTCTTCTGCTTGTGCTCTTAAGCCAGTCTCTAAAGCAAATAAATCAAGGGCTGTTGTTGCTGCTATACGCACACCCATCCCCTTGAGCCGATTTAGACAAGAACCTAACCTTGCTGACCAGTCCAAAGAAATTTCAATCAAGTCAGCACCTGTTTACGCTCCGAGCGAAGTCGTTGCCCTTGCACACCCGTCTAACTTCGGTCGGCGGTTTGTGCAAGATTTTTACGGCAAACCTGCCTCCAATGAGCTGATTGTGGTTCTGCATGAAACCGTCGGGTCTGCTCAATCGACGATCGGCTTCTTTCAAACGCCTCACCCCAATGATGATGATCAAGTGAGTTATCACACATTGATTACCGCAGATGGCACGATCGTCTATTTGGTGCCCCCCGACAGACGAGCGTTTGGAGCCGGAAACTCGATTTTTGTAGGGGATACGGGTCAAGAAGCTGTTCAAACAAACCCAGACTTTCCCCCATCTGTCAACAACTTTGCCTATCATATCTCTCTAGTCACTCCGCCTGATGGTCGCAACAATGCTACGCGACACGGTGGTTACACGCGAGCACAATATCAGTCGCTGGCATGGCTGGTAGCAAAGACGGGTGTACCCGAAGCGCGAATTACGACTCACCGAGCTGTCGATCGTTCGCGCCAACGCATAGATCCTAGAAGCTTTGATGGTGACTATTTTTTGCGCCTGTTGAGCTTCTATCCAAAGACTCAGGAAATTTCGACTCAGTGCTCAACCCCTGCCGTCTTAGAGGAGTAAACGAAAAAAGGGGAGGAGAATTGCTTCCCTCCCCCTTAGATTAATCGAGCGCAATTACTATAGGTTCACCAGAATCTCCACATAGTCAATGCCCAGACCCCGGTTTTGGTTATCAGTTTGATCAACATCATTCACTGAGCCGTCATTGTTTTGAATCATGCCGATGTATACCTTCTGCGTCCCGGAGAGATTTGCCCAGCCAGCCCAACTTTTCGGAGGAAGAGTCAAGCTGACGTTTTGGGTGACTGAGACACTCTTACCTGCGATACCACTGATGGCTTTCGGGGTAAATCGCCAAGCAGATGTATCGGTTGTATTGAAAACAGGAGTTGTCGATAGATAAAACCCGACCTCACTTCCATTGGGTTCGGCTTTGAAACCGTTATTTTCAGTCACAAACGTTGCACTTACGGTTCCGGTAGGCGCAAAGGTTGTTCCACTGACAGCTAGACTCTTACCTCTCAGGTTAATCGTAGGAATCTGTTGAACGTCAATATTCAAAACGGTGACGTTGTTAGCTTCGTTGGTTTCTGGAAAAGCATTATTCGAGTCAACAAAGGCGAGCAGGTAGTAGGTTCCATCCACGCTCCAAAAATTGTTTTTCCATGAGGGTAGACTCAGAGTTAAAGACTGCGCCTGACTAGACTGACCTGCCGGAAGATCTACAGTGGTGGTCGTCGTCATGAGAAAGTCAGATGCATCGAGTATCTGATTCCGTGAAATGTAGAAAGCAACTTTGACCCCGTTGGCAGCAATGGTTCCAACATTCTGAGCACTGTAGTTGACCGATATAGTCGTAACCGGATCAGTGCCAGTCGCTTCTCCAGAAGTCAGGATAACTGAAGGTTGACTGGTTGTGAACGCGTTGCCAATAAGCTCCGTAAATTGTGGTTTGCCCTCAACGTTGAGTCGATAGTTGATGCCATCTAAATTAGTAGAGACTTTGATGTAATAGTCTCCAGGATCTAGCGTCTGTCCTGCATAATTCACAAGAGTCGAAGCATTACCGTTCACACCCGCTTTATAGAGGTTCAACTGAACTGAGTTGAGCGGCTGACTACTTGAGTCGGTGGCAGAATAAACTAGGGTGGACTTAACGGCAAGCTTGAATTTGAAGTAATCAGGTACAGTAGAGTCGATTGAGTCGGCATAGACTCCAGCCGCGTTGAGAGTTCCGATGTTGAAAGCAGATAACTCTGTGCTGCCGCCAATACTCTGAATCGTAGACACAAATCGACGACGCTGAATGCCGTCAAATTGATCGCTGCTAGCGCGCTGGGGTAGAAACGCTGCATCTGATACGCTTGTGCCGTTTAACAGCCAAACTGCGACTTCACCCGAAGCTGAGTCCCGTAAGAGAAGATCAGCTTTGCCGTCATTGTTAAAGTCAACCAGCTTCTCAATGTTAAACCTGGATTGGAGAGTATAAGGCAAAAACGCTGCACCTCCCGTGGCAATCTGGGTGCCATTCAATAGCCAAACGGCTACTTGACCCGTCTGATTGTTGCGCCAAAGGAGGTCATCTGCTCTGTTACCATCGAAGTCACCTATCTGAGCCGTCCACTCGATTGGCACACTTGGAAGGAGCGCCGCACCTCCTGTAGCAATCTGGGTGCCGTTCAATAACCAAACTGCTGCTTCACCAGTCTGAGTATTCCGCCAGAAAAGATCTGTTTTTCCATCTTTGTTAAAGTCGCCTAACTGAGGCTTCCACGCGCTCGAAACGCTAGGCAGAAATGCTGCACCACCTGCGACGATTTGAGTGCCATTCATCAGCCAAATTGCCGCTTCACCAGACTTGGAGTTGCGCCAGAAAATGTCCTTTTTCCCGTCTTTATTAAAGTCGCCTAAAGCAGGATCCCAATCACCAGAAAGCCCAGGAAGGAGCGTATACGTGTCGAATCCTAAGCCTGCGTTGTTTGTTAGCCAAATTGCTGTCGAACCGCTTTGTTTGTTACGCCAAAAAATGTCGGCGTGGTCGTCATTGTTGAAATCTCCCAGAGTCGCTTGCCAATCTGCCGAAACCTTATAGGGAGAGGTGGCAACTTGCAGAATGGTATCGCCTTTCATTAACCAAATCGCGACGGTGCTATCTTTCTGGTTTCGCCACAGAATATCGTCTTCACCATCACCGTTGAAGTCAGCAAACTGACTGATCCAATCGGTCGTTGAGAGACTGACATTGGAACCACCAAATTTAATTGCACTGTCAGCTTGTACTGTTTTGCCATCTGTCTGCACAACTGAGGGAGTACCTGTTACCTTACTACGCCAAACCAGATTGCTAAGGATTGCATCGGTGCTGACTGAGAGCGTGAGCTTGTAGTTGGCATCTGTAGCAGCAACGTCATTTGAATCTAAGTCAACCTGGACATAATAAGTTCCTATGGTCAGATTGGTCGAGAGCGCTTCTGAAAGCTGTTTAGGAGCACCTGTTGTAACCGGAGTGACATCAGCCTGACTGTTATTAAAGAGACGCAGACGCGCATTGCCTGTGAGCTCAGTTAGCGTGACGCTTATGTTACTGCTACCGTTAAGCGTAAATTTGTAGAAATCGGTTTTATCGCTTGCATCGAGTAGCCCTGAAAGAGGGGGTGTCCCAATCAAATTAGTGATTGAGGTAGCCGTAGCAAAGGAGTTATTATCGGTAGGCATGGCTGAGTTCTCTGTGAGCTAATAACAGGTTCGACCGAGATTCGAGATTAGAGTCTATAGTGTTCCCAAATTCTGACTGAAAATTAAACCAGGGCAGAATTTGAGTGAAGTTGGGAGTGGATCGACTGAAATAATTTGCGTAAATGAGCAGCGCTTGAGTCTAAATTTATACAAATATAATGACCAATGCCTCAGGACTATTACTGAATAGCTTCTAACCAAAAGCTAAGTCGTGTCAGTTATTGTTACAAAACCTGTGAAGCGCGTTCAATCGGCTTCGCTGAGGGGATTTTTATGCCACGTGAGCTTTTGGGTTCTTAAAACTCGATTCCTGGCTGTGCTTTGACACCTTGCTCTCTAAAGGGATGCTTAACCAGAGTCATTTCAGTTACGAGATCGGCTCGCTCAAGAAGTTCTGGAAGTGCACCACGACCTGTCAGAATTATGTGCGAGTCTTCCGTCTTCTCAGATAACCCAGCGATCACAGATTCAATATTTAGATAGCCTAGTTTGAGAGCAATATTAATCTCATCCAGCAGCACCAGTTTGAAAGCAGGGTCTTTGATAAATGTTAACGCTGTCTCCCACGCCTGAGTTGCTTTGAAGATATCGCGATCGCGATCTTGAGTCTCCCAAGTAAAGCCTTCGCCCAACGCATGGAATTCAAGCTGATCGCCCCAGTGCTCAAACGCAGCTTTCTCTGCGGGTTCCCAAGCTCCCTTGATGAATTGCACAATCGCGACTTTATAGCCATGACCCAGCGATCGCAGCACCATCCCCAAGGCAGCCGTTGTTTTGCCCTTGCCATTTCCCGTGTGGACGATGATCAGTCCTTTTTCGGAGGTCATAGCTGCGAGGCGATGCTCCTGCACCGCTTTACGTCGCTGCATTTTCTTGCGGTGCTGATTTGCCTCAGGGGAGTCTCCAGATTCAGAGGAAGCTGACTCTGAAGTCATATCAAATTGAGAGTCGAGAGTCATAAGACACCAAAGTGAGCGATGTGAGCAGAGGGTTGCAAGACCACTGCTTCTAGACTACCAACAGAAAGATCTCACTGCAGATAACTGGAGCAGTCTAAGTATTTTGGACGATTACTGTGTTTTAGATAAGGTGATAGAATAGTAACGTTCGTGATTAAAAGGTTGCGTAAAGAGCGTTGAAATTTTTCTCTTTGACTGGATACCCTTGGCGACCTTTGTGGTATCTCGAAATGAAGTTAAAGCGGAAGCGGCAATGCGACCCTGCACTCTCGTGGGTTGATCGCTGTGAAGCTCCCAGTATGAAATGACCGATCTGTAACTCAAGGTTCGCGTCTGCTTGTTGTTGACTCTAGTTCTAAAAGCAGAGATGCTCTCAACACTCACTCGAACTGGATCGGTCAAGTTCTCTTTAAGGAGAATTCTCTAGCTCAGTGACTGAAACGATCAGTTGCGTCTGATGCTATTTGGTTTTCAGCTTTTGTAAGGATCACTTAGTTTTACTAAGTAACGATCTGTGATCAAGTCCTCATTTCCTGAACTGGATGAGGTCTCAAAGCTTTTTGCATTTCAGCGATTTGCTGCAATTATTTCAGTCCGATGACGGGCTGCCTCACACTGTTTAGCTCTCACTTTATGCTTCTTAAGCCTTCTGGAGTAAAAGAATGTCCAAACTTCTCAGCCAAAAGATCACACCCTCCCCCATGCCCTCTGAGATCAGCGTTGTTGATCTGATTGATGGCTACTTTACAGCCTACAACTCGGCGCGGCTGCGAGAGATTTGTCACCTTCTCAGCCGTGAGGTGATGCAAGAAGGTGTCACGGTAGGTCTCAGCTTGTCGGGAGCAATGACCCCAGCCGGGTTAGGCGTTTCGGTATTGGCACCCCTGATGCGAAATGGATTTGTTGACTGGATCATCAGCACAGGTGCTAATCTCTACCACGACATGCACTACGGGCTAGGGCTGGAACTTTACGCCAGCAGCCCATTCTTAGATGATGTGAAACTGCGGCAAGAAGGGCGCATTCGCATTTATGACATTGTTTTTGACTACGACGTGCTGCTAGGAACGGATGCGTTCATTCGGCAAATTCTCAAAGCCGACCCATTTCAGAAGCGGATGGGTACGGCTGAGTTTCACTATCTGCTTGGCAAGTATGTGCAGGAAGTGGAGCGGCAAGTGGGCGTGAAACATCCTTCTTTGCTGTCTACAGCTTATGAGTGTGGCGTTCCTATTTACACCTCTTCGCCAGGAGATAGCTCGATCGGTATGAACGTGGCAGCAATGGCTTTAGAAGGCTCAAAGTTGATCATTGACCCGATGCTGGATGTCAACGAAACGGCTGCGATCGTTTACTCTGCACGCGAGTCCGATAGTCCCGATGTAGAGGGCAAGAGTGCTGCGCTGATCATCGGTGGCGGCAGTCCTAAAAACTTCTTGCTGCAAACTCAGCCACAATTGCACGAGGTTCTCGGTTTAGAAGAACGAGGACATGACTACTTCATTCAAGTCACTGACGCGCGACCTGATACAGGTGGGCTATCAGGGGCAACTCCCAATGAAGCGGTGAGCTGGGGTAAGGTTGACCCCGAAGAACTACCCAATACGGTCGTCTGTTACACCGACAGCACGATCGCCCTGCCGATTTTGACTGCCTATGTAATCAATCAATGTGAGCCTCGTCCGTTAAAGCGGCTCTACGATCGACGCGATCAACTGCTGGCAAAACTCAAGGTAGACTACGAAGCAGCTAAACTACAGCCCTCGAATTCTGTCCTGGAGCCAGTTTCAGTAGGGTCTGTGTCAAATGAGCCTGTCCCTACCTATCCATGTGGGACACCAATCCGCAAAGGTCGTCACTAAGATAAATCACGAGTCCTTGTTTCAGGGTGAGTTCATCTCACCCTTTTTTGTGCCTTTACTGAGGAGGAATTAAAGGGGCTGGAGTAGAGTTTTGAGGAGAAACGGGAGATTGGGTAGCAGGCAACTGACTGGGATTAGTCGGCTGTAAATTAGGGCTAGTCGGTGAAATCGGATTTAGAGAGGGTTGAGGATTGAGGGGGTCGATCGTAGGCGCAGGGGTGGTTAATCCTGGAGAGGAATTCGGACTGGGGACGACCAGATTTTGATTGGGAGATGGGCTGGTTTGAGGAGCCGTTTCTAAGGCAACGCGATCGCCACCCACTGCTCTTAAAACATCTAAAACTTGGATCACATCATTGTAGAAAGAAGTCTGAGAAGCACTTAAAACCATCAACCCCTCTGGATTTTGCTGATGATAGGTTTGTAGGACTTGATAAAGCTGAACTCGATCGAGCGGTTGATTTTTAACTGAAGTTAGCCCGGTAGAGTCAACATTCACTACCAGCATCTCCTGGTTTTGAGGTGTGCCTGTAGTAGCTTTGGGCAAATCTAAATTCATGCCTTCTCGACGAGTGAGTTGCAAAGCTGCCAGGATGAAAAAGGTCAAAATGCAGAAGATTACGTCGATCAGAGGAATGATCTGAATTTGTGCCTCGTCTTGGGGAGAGTCGAGATTAAGCTTCATGGGCAGGGTGAAGGGTGAAGGGTGAACACGGCAAGAAATCTAGACGATCGCGACATCTGTACTTCTCTAGCGATGGCTGTCTTGCCAGGTTTGTCGGTAGAGCAGTTCTAATTCGTTTCCGGCTCTGCGAAAAACTTTTGCTTGATTGAAGACTAGGGCTTGAAAGATTCGATAAAAGGCGACACTGAAAACGGCGACGATTAACCCTGTTGCTGTACTGATCAGAGCTTCCCCAATACCTGTTGTGACTCCTGCGGTCGATGCTGTCCCGATGTCACCGAGGCGAATTGATCGTAGGGACGTGATCAAACCAATCACCGTTCCTAACAATCCTAATAGAGGAGCCATCGCGATCACTGCTTCCAGAATTTTGTCACCTCGGCGCATAGAGACAATCTCTTCGTCAGCCGATGATTCAAGCGCCAGTTGAAACAGCTCTGGGTCGGGCTTTTGCAGTCGGAGACCCGCGTAGAGGAATCTGCCGATCGGCTGGTCATAGGCTTGCCGAGAAATCTCGCCTGCCATCTCCCAATCTTTGCGAGAGGCATCGAGAATGCGATTCACGGTTTCTTTTTCTTTATTGAGAACGTTAAACCAAAACCACGATCGCTCAATAATTGCACTCAACGCCAAAATCGAGAGTAGCAATAACGGGATCATCGTTACGCCGCCTTTTTGAAATAGTTCTACGATGTTCATCGTTTGCGCTTCCTTCTATTCGTCCAAAGCAAATCATGGCTTATAGCCTCCCATAAATTTGAGGCATTTCACCGCTGAGAAATCTCATCGCTCTTTACAAAAGTATGGCTGATTTGGTTCACAGCAAAGAATGCTTTGAGAAAAAGAAAAACTCCAAGCAGTCAGTTGCTGTGGAGTTTGATTAGGGAGATGTTTGAAGAGAAACTTATCTAACTATTGATGCTTGCCCTCTTTGTGGTCGCCCTTCTTGTAGTCGCCCTCCTTGTGGTCGCCCTCATCGTTGCTGCCACCGTGAGGATGAGAGTTGCCAGGATCACAGCCTTCTGAACCGTTGCCAATGCCCTGATTGCAGTGACGCTTTTTTCTGCCCTTTTTATCATCGTCATCGTGATCGGCAACAACAGTCCGCTCTTGGGAGTTGTTGATGGTTTGATAGGTGACAAACAACTGATTCACGTCGTAAATCGAGAGATTGGTACTGCTGATATTAATTGTCTGAACCTGCTGACCCGGAAGGGCAATCAGAGCAGAACTTAGACCAGAGCGAAAAACCTCGATCGAGCGATCTACCAGCAAAAACGAGCCGCTTGAAAAAGATGTGGGGTAAGCACAGGTCGGGCGAGGAGTAGGCAACTCTGCCAGCGTGAAGGTATTGACGTTAAGGCTTTGCACGCTGCTGAAGAAGGAGACGCGGGCACTTTGGTAGCTTTGACGAGTGACTTGAGAAACTTGAGTGAAATAGTCATAGGTCTGAGTTCCCGAATCGATCGTGCTGTCCTGGTTTGCGTCAGCACCATAGATCGTGCGGACAATGCGAGTGGTCGCAGGACGATCAGGCAGAACCAAAGTCACAGCAGAATTTTCTGACAGCAGTTCAAATTCGCTGTAGCCGATGAACTGGTTCTCAGTATCGAAGAGCCGGACAATTGCTCGATCTCCCGCCTTCAATCCTTTGACAAACTTCGCTTTTTTGTTGATTTTGTAGCGAAAGTCTCCAAGAAAGCGCTCAGAAGAAAAGCCCCGCGTCGTTCTGCTGCGGACAGAAACACGCGCAATCACATTACCAAGAGTGGCTTGCTTCTGCAAAATCGCCAGACTAAAGTTTCCGGCGTTGAGGCTGGTTGAAGAGGTAGCGGTAGAGGTACTACTGACGAGTTGAGCGCTGGTGGTTTGAGCGATCGTGCGATATGACTGAGTTTCCTCAAAGCGAACGGCTTGATCTCGCTGTCCGCCTCGGATGTCGTAGCGCAGTTGTGTGGTTGCGCGCAGTTCTAGGTTATTCAGGTCTACGTTGTCGCCGAGTTGTTGCCGCAAGTTGTTGAGAGAGATCACTTCAGGTGGCAGGGTAACTTGCCCTGCGTAGCTGGTAATCAGCCGTGCCCCTGTGCTGGTAAATATCTGCACCCACTGATTGTTCCGACGTGCAAACACTTGATAAACCGCGTTGGCATAGCTGGTCTCTGGCTTGTTGAGAATATCTAGTTGCAGAACTAGCCCAGAGTCTTGGCGATTGGTCACTAGGCGAGCAACGTTTAAAGAAGCCTTCCAGCCTTGTTGTTGACTGACTTGGGTAGAAGAAGCGATCGCGGCCTTGTGAGTGCCATAGCTTCCTAGAAGCAATGTGGATGCCATCAATGCAACAGAGGCTCTTCTCCAAAAGGACTTCTTGACGTAGCCATTAGAACTAAGTGCAGAATCTATCATAAGTATTCGCGAGTGAATGATTAGCTTAACAAGTCCAAAATTGAGTCTCTACAACCAGAGAGAACCTAACTTTTAGCTAGGCTTAACTAGGTTTTGCGACTTATTTGAAACTCGATATCCTTTCACTCACATGAACGATCGAAGATTAGACAAGTTCCAGATCTATGTAAAAATTGAATCAAGGAACTCGGCATTGTTTGAAGTTAAGAACAAGTTTTAAGGAGCCAGACGCGCTTTTTTAAGGCGATTGCTTTCGTACCAGTTGGCAATTTCTGGCACCCATTTCTGAAACGGCTCCCAAATGCATTCACAGAGCTTTTGAGCTTCTAGCTGGGCATCTGCCTTCCAGCGCAGATCAATCAAGTGCATCATCGATCGCACATTTGCCGACATGACCCAATGCTGCCGCACATCAAACGGAATTAACCCTCTTGCGTGTTCTTCTGAAAACCCTTGATCAATTCGGTCTTTATAGCGCTGACAGGCGGTGATGCACCATTCAATATCTTGTTGACGTTGTTCTAGCGTGTATTCGTATTTTTTGCCTTGGCGATCGCTATAAAACCCCAACGGACGCAGATAAAAGACTTCTTCGACCTCACGCTTTTGCTCAATCACATCAACGAGTCTTTGCCCTGTGTACCTAAAAGATTGGACATCAAAAGAAATTCCGACGCGATGGGTGCGGATTTGCTGCATCGTGCTGTGGGGAAACCAGCCGCAGTTCATCACGATTTGCGGATGCTCTAAGGGTCCATAATGTCCTCGGTTGCCTGCCAAGAGTTGTTTAATGATGACCTCGCCACACTTTGCTTCGTCAGGAAACCGATCGCGCTCATCACAGACAAAATTCTCTGCATAGTCTTGGTGCATTGCCGCATAGATGGTCTGCTGCGGGTTGGGAGTTTGAGAAATGACTTCGACTTTAAAACGATCCATAGTGGGGAGCCAGGTTAGCCTTGGGCGATTGAGAACAAATTGTTTGAGGTTAATAAGATTAGCTCCGATCGCGCCCCACATTGAACTTTTGATTGTTAAATTTTCGATTCTTTTCGAGTGCGTTTTCGCCCCAATCTCTCACAAGATGGATTAAGCTAGCTGAAACCCCACTGTTTTTCGGACAAGCCCCATCGTGCCCAAACGTATCTCCTTTCTTTCTGCCCTAACTATTTTGAGCGTGTGGACTGCCGCTTATCCCGCTTTTGGACAGGCGTTGGTGCCTCACATGGTGCAGCTCGACACTAAAAAGCTAGAGCAGCAGGGCATTGGTCTGGTGCAAGAAGCCACTCAACTGGCTCAGTTTCAACAGTTTGATCTGGCATTATCACGGGCACGGTTAGCGACTCAGCTAGCTCCAAAACTTCCTGAAGCGTGGGCAGTCTTAGGTGGGTTATATCTTCAAGTCAATCAAATCGATCCTGGAATCAATGCGCTAAAGCGTGCTCAAGTTCTTGATCCCCGCAATGCCGCGATTCTATTTGCGTTAGGAACGGCGAGATTTCAGCAAGCGAACTACAAAGATTCGATCGAGTACATCCAGTCTGGACTGAAGCTGAAACCAAACGTTCCGGGAGCGTTGTTTGATCTAGGCAATGCCTATCTGATGCTGAAGCAAAATCGAGACGCGATCGCCAGCTACGAGAAAGCCTATGCTCAAGACAAAGGCTATTGGCCTGCCATTAACAATGTGGCGCTGGTTAAATATGAGCAGGGAGAGATCGACGAAGCCATTCGTCTATGGCGGTCTTCTGTGACGATCGATCCCAAAGCGGCAGAACCAAAATTAGCCGTTGCTGTCGCACTCTATAACAAAGGCGATCGTGAGCAAGGGTTAACCCTGGGCGAAGCGGCGATTCGGTTAGATAGTCGCTATGGTGACCTGAAGTTTCTCAAGGAAAATCTGTGGGGTGAGAAGCTGTTAGCAGCAACTCAGAAGTTTTTGTCTGTGCCAAGAATTCAAGCGACGATCGCTCAAGCACAATCAGCCTCTCCAGCCCAGCCTCAGAGACCTGAGCAATAAGCAAGTGTGCAGTAGACTAAATCAAGTCAGTGATTGAGTTCGGGTGTCATCATGCGATCGAGAGGAGCTTTTCAGAATCAGCCGCTTCAGCGCTCAAAGGTGGCTCGATCGAAACGGAAACGATTTCCCTGGACGCTGTTCATCTTACCGTTGGTAATTTGGTTTGGCTTTCGAGCCGTTCGTATCTATTTTGAGAAACCGCAAGCAATCCTGGTTTTGGGCGGTTCTACGACGGCGTTGGAGCGTGAGAAGTTTACGGCTGAGTTTGCTTGTGAGCATCCTGGGTTGCCGATTTGGATTTCTTCAGGTAGCCCACGAGACTACACAGAGCAGGTGTTTTCAGAGGCAGGAGTCGATTTGCGTCGGCTCAACTTAGACTATCAAGCGGTTGATACAGTGACTAACTTTACAACCCTAGTCGATGAGTTAAAGCAGCAAGGAGTCACAAGCGTTTATCTAGTGACTTCTGACTATCACATGCGGCGTGCTCAAATTATTGGTGAGATTGTGCTGGGTAGCCGAGGAATTCATCTCAAGCCTGTCTCGGTGCCTTCTGAGCAGCCAGAAGAACCGCTATCCAAGGCACTTCGAGATGGGGGTAGAGCCGTCCTCTGGGTAACAACTGGGCACACGGGTGCAAGCTGGAGTCGATTACATGGGGGACAATGACTTTATAGCTGATGGAACGCTTGACTGGTCGAGATAGAGTTAAGCCACGATCGCGTCTTGCACCAACACGTAAGGCTGCACAATCAAAGCATTAAATCGCTTATTCTGGTGGGCGTTCCAGTCTGCTTTTTGTTGTTCAGAGGGTTTATAAATTAAGCTTTCAGCAATCCAATGTTGCACAGAGGTTGCGTTGTCATGGACGATTGCCAGCCCGACATCGACCAAGTTCAGTTCTGGAGCCACGACGATCACAGCATCTCGATCGACGTGAGGAATCAACCAACTCCATTCAGCTTGATCCAAAGATTTGGTGAGTTCTGATCTTAAATCTGACATTTCAAAAACTGGGATGAGAGACAGAAGTCTACCCTAGCAATTAGACCTTCAACATTCAACTTATCGCCCCAAGTCATGAAGGGCATTAATTTCTGCGGCACAGCGTTGAGTGATGGCTTCAAGCTCTGAGCGATCGCTAGAAGAAGGTGGCAGGATCAATTTGCCAATTCGCACTGTTACAGGAGCAGGGCGAGGAATGCTGGAGCCGTTGCGGAAGATGGCATGTGTTCCCCAGAGGCTAACGGGGAGTAGAGGCGATTGTGTCTTTGCTGCGATCCAAGCTGCGCCAAGTTTGGGATCAGCAATGCGTCCATCAGGGGTGCGAGTGCCATCAAGAAACACGCCCGTTGCCCAACCGGACTGAATTGATGCGATCGCCGCTTTCATCGCACTGCGATCCGCAGAACCTCGCTTCACAGGATAGGCTCCATATACCTGAATTGCCTGTTTGAGAACGGGAACCTGAAACAGCTCTTCTTTTGCCATATAAGAAACCGGACGACCCACGCAGCAAGACAACAGAGGCGGATCAAAATCACTGGCATGGTTGCTCACGACCAGCAAGCGTCCCTTTTTAGGCACATTATCGGCTCCGTAGACCCGTCCTTTAAAGTAGGTGTGCAGCACAGGGCTGACGATCGACCACTTAAACAGACGATAGAGCAGGAGACTGATTAAAGGCTCTCGATCGGGAGTTATCTCTAACAGGGAGGCACGACTCATGAAGAAAGCTCTGCAAGGCTACCGATTGTTTTTAGCACTAAATCAGGGCAGGTGCGTTTGATAATTCCAGTCAAGACTTTGCCAGGACCAACTTCGACGACTCGATCGACTCCTTCTAGCGGCAATTGCAGCGAAATCTCGCGCCAGCGCACAGATCCGGTCATTTGACGATTGAGGCGATCTTTAAGCACAGTCGGCTCCGTGCTGGGAGTCGGATCAACATTTGAGAGAACGGGAATCTGGGCAGACTCAAACGGGACGGCATCCAAAACAATTTTGAACTGAGCGGCGGCATCTGCCATCAGAGGCGAATGGAACGCTCCACTAACATTCAACCGCACGGCTCGTTTAGATTTGACCTGATTCAGAATGGCTTCAACTCCCTCTAAAGTTCCAGAAATCACCACTTGACCTGCGTTGTTATCGTTGGCTAATACAACATCGGAAGTCTGCTCGATCGCCGTTTCAAGCTGGGCACGATCGAAGCCCAACAAGGCTGCCATCATGCCATCCGAAGCGCTGTCCATCAATTCTGAACGACGTTTGATCAGGCGTAGCCCATCTTCAAAGCTGAAGACTTCTGACGTATAAAGGGCACTATATTCTCCCAAACTATGACCTGCAACGTAATCAGGGTGTTGCCCATTTGCCTTGAGCAAATCCGCCAGAATGCTCTCCACAACATATAAACAAGGCTGCGTATAGAGTGTGTGAGAGACTTTATCATCCTGACTCTGGCAAACCTCAACCACCGACCAGCCCAATATCTGCTCGGCTTGCTCAAACTTTGCCACTGCTTCAGGCAATTCAAGCAAGTCTGTTCCCATTCCAATTGCCTGAGAACCCTGCCCTGGAAACACCCACGCTGTCTTAGTCATAATCTTGCTACCCCCACTGAAAGATGGCTGCGCCCCACGTTAAGCCTGCTCCAAAACCAGAAGCCACGATCGTATCGCCTCGTTGAATCTTGCCTTGTCGAACGGCTTCATCTAACGCTAAAGGAATTGACGCAGCGGATGTATTGCCGTATTTTGCCAGATTGCTGATCACTTTTTCGGGAGGAATTTTAAGACGATCGGCAACTGAGTCGAGAATTCGCTGGTTAGCTTGATGGAGCAAGAGCCAGTCAACGTCCTCAACGCTTAAATGCGCCCGAAATAGAGCTTTCTCAATCACTTCAGGCACCTTCTTGACGGCGAAGCGATAGACTTCTTGACCGTTCATTGTGATCGGGTGAAAGGTTCCCTGGTTAATTGTCACGCCAGTCAACAACTCGTTTGGCTCTGACTGATAAGACAAGTTGAGACAGTTGTTTTGAGTGCCATCGCTGCGGAGTTCAAACCCTAAAAGACGATCGTGCTCACTTGCCTGCATCACGACGGCTCCTGCACCGTCGCCAAACAGCACACAGGTGCGACGGTCTGACCAATCGACCCAGCGAGACAACACATCGGCTCCGATCAGCAGCACATTTTTATAAACGCCTGTGCGAATAAATTGTGACGCGGTCACCATGCCAAATACAAAGCCAGAACAGGCAGCCGTCAAATCAAAAGCAACCGCTTTAAATGCGCCCAATTGTGCCTGAATTTGACTAGCGCTGCCAAACAGATCGTCTGCTGTTGACGTTGCCAAAATGATTAAATCGAGATCTATCGGATCGATGCTAGCCATCTCGATCGCGCCCTTTGCCGCTTCAACGCCCAGCTTTGTGAGTGAGCATCCCGGTTCTGCCAATCGACGCTCACGAATGCCTGTGCGAGACGCAATCCACTCATCCGACGTTTCAACGACTCGGCTCAACTCAACATTTGTGAGAACAACGGTCGGAGTCGCTGAGCCACTCCCCGTAATTGCAATCCCTACCCCTGACTGTTCCAAGATTCCTTCTCCATCCTTACAGGGTCTTAGATTAGCTCTCTGCCAAGCGGCTGGTCACGGCAATTCGATCGAGAACTTCGTTGTCGATCGCGTCTTTTGCTAACCGTGCAGCATTGAAGATGGTCGGTGCTTGAGAACTTCCGTGGCTGATAATGCAAATTCCGGCAACGCCCAACAGCAGACCGCCTCCATGCTCGGCGTGATCCATTCGTTGCTTAATGCGCTTTAAGTTAGGGCGCAGAATCGAAACGCCTACCTTACCATGCAAGCCACGGGGAAGCTCTTGTCGGAGAATTTGCAGGGCAACTTCTCCGACTGCTTCAGCAAACTTTAGCAGCACATTGCCCGCAAAGCCATCACAGACAATCACATCGAAGTGACCTGACAATACATCCCGTCCTTCGGCGTTGCCAATAAAGGGACTGTTGGGATTTTCTTCTAAAAGTTGATGGGTTTGAATTGATAACTCGTTGCCTTTGTTGGGTTCTTCGCCGATGTTTAACAAGCCGACCTTGGGTTCTGCGACTCCTAGCACGTATTGAGAATAGATGCTGCCCATCAAAGCGAACTGCTCTAGAAATTTAGGGCGACAGTCTACGTTTGCGCCAACATCGAGGATCAGGACGGGTTTGCCTGCGATCATCGTGGGTAAAACGGCTCCGATCGCCGGACGATCAATCCCAGGTAGTCTTCCCAGCCGCAATAAAGCTGCCGCCATCACTGCACCAGAGTGACCCGCGGAAACCACGGCATCTGCCCGCTTTTTCTTCACCAAATCCATTGCTACGTTAATCGAGGCTTTGGGCTTGCGGCGCAGAGCTATGAGGGGCTCTTCAGACATTTCGATCGTGCCATCGGAGGGCACGATTTCTAGCGACGAGGATTGGGTGTGATGCTTTAAAGCAGTTTCGATTTGCTGAGGATCACCTACCAGCAACACATCTACACCCAGCTCTTCTTGTGCTCTGAGCGCTCCTGCCACGATTTCAGCAGGGGCATTGTCCCCTCCCATCGCATCAATTGCAATTCGTACCCGCGTCAATCCCATTGGCTAATGTTATAAAAACCTTCAAAATTCTATCAGATGGCATTCCCACAACGAGAAGTTATCAGGATGCTTATCCTAGGATAGCTACCTTATTGTCTCGCAGATGGGGCAGCAAACATCGATAGTCAAGATTTCACTGGGAAGTTTGTCCTTTTAGCAACCTCGTGATTGTTTGCCTTCAGTACGCTTAAGCAATATCCCGAAAATTTTAAAAGACTTTAAAGAATATGGGCTTAATGACCGATTCCGTAAAGCTTGCACAAAGAAGCATTTTTCTATAGTAGGCACATATACTGCCTGTAATATTCTGAATCAACTTATTAAAGACATCAGTTATGATCAGCCGCTCAGACGGATTCGCTCTATCTGAAGGCTGATACCTTAGCCTCACTGCATTTACCAATAGTTTTTCAAGTTGACATCCTGGCGGCTCAAGTCAATGTGTCGATGCGTTGTGGTTATTGTTTAACACGTTCTATGTTAGATTCGCCGTCACCCAATCAGTCTGCTCAAAATATTTCTAGTGTTTATCAGCCTCAAGTCACTGGACGCTCGCTCGGTCAACGTCCTTCAACCCTCATTCAGGCGGATGATGCTCCTGAAGTTAAAGCCTCAACGCTAGGTGGGGCAACCGTAGAGTCGTCTACAGTAAGCAGTTCTATTGCCTACTATATTCAAGCGATCGTCTTAGGGCAATCCTCAACCTCACTCTGCCCATTGGCATTTTTGACGACCAACGTGTCAAGCCTCGAAGATGCAAAGGTGACAGATGTTGCGTCAACCTGGTTGATTGGACGCAGCAACACCTGCGCGATTGCAATTCTCCACCCCTCCATTTCTCGCTGTCATGCCGTGATCGGCTATAGCCCAACCCAGGGGTTTTACATTACCGATGTGGGCAGCAGCAATGGAACGGCAATCAATCGACAGCGGATTCCGATTTCAGAACGGCGATCGTTAATGGATGGTGACTTAATCTCGTTAAGCCAGATCCATATCGAGTTTTTTGTCTCTCACCAAAGCACTTTTAGACAACCGCTTGAGGAGATTCCTGATAAGCGACTTCTTGAAACTGAATGACATCTTGTTTGGGATCAACGTGGCTAACTTTTAAGTTGAGACGATCGCCCGGTTCGATCTGCCGATTGAACCGCATTGCGATCTCTAACCCTAAATCTTCGAGCAGCACGAGTCCCAGGTTTTCGTGTTCTCGCAGCCAACGCAACATCAACGCTTGCCAGACTTCAGATGAGTTGCGACGTAGAAACTCTAAGCTCCAGTAGCGATTAGTTTGACGCTCGACTAAGGAGGCTTCTTGAACCGTGCTGGCAATAGTCAACATCAAATCTTTGACTTCATCTGGGGAGAACGGCAAATCTGCTCCGCGAAGATGAGCTTTAATCTGAAAATGGGTCAGCAAGTCGCTATATCGACGAATAGGAGACGTGACTTGAGTGTAGGTATCTAACCCCAAACTGGCGTGACGAGCAGGGGTAATGCTCAACTCGCTGCGAGGCATACAACGTCGAATCGCGCAGGATCGCACAGGACCCGCTGGCAGTTGCAGAAGTTCACCTTCGGGGGGCAGCTCAGGCTGGGGTTGAGCGCGGAAGGGCACAGGCAAGCCATGTTTTTGCCCATAGCGAGCAGCGACCTCTCCTGCCAAAATCATCATCTCAGCTACCAGTTGTCGAGAGATAGAATCTTCAAGAACGTAGACACTCACATCACCGTCACTGTTGACTTTGATCGACGATTCAGGCATGTGAATGCTGATTGCACCTTGAGACTGCCGCCACTGTTCTCGGCGTTTTGCCCAACGCGCGATCGCTTCTAACTCTGATTCTGCCTGCACGCCCCATTGCAGCATTTCGTCTACATCATCGTAGGTGAGGCGATAGGTCGCTTTGATCAGGCTAGTGTGAATGCTGAAGTCTTGTACCCCGCCCGTTTCGTCTAAAATCACGCCAAAGCTGAGGGCACAGCAAACTTCACCCTGGTTTAAACTCATTGGACCTGTTGCCAACTCAGACGGAAACATGGAAATCATTCCCGTCGGCAAATATAGGGTAGTGGTGCGACGACGCGCTTCTAAATCAAGATCGTCTCCAGGCGTGAGCCAGCGAGTCGGGTCGGCAATGTGAATCCACAGACGCTGCTGTCCGTCGGGCAAAATCTCTAGACTTAAGCCGTCGTCAATTTCACGGGTGCTTTCATCGTCGATCGTATACACCTTGAGATGAGTCAGGTCTAGGCGATCAGCATTTGAGTCAACGGGCGGAAACTCTAAGCGGTGGTGCAACACTTCCAGAACCTTTGTAGAAAAGTGAGTAGGGATCTGACTGCGCCGCAGGGACAGATTTTCGTGAGGACTCCACAACCCCAGATCAATGAGAAGCTGGAAAGCAGATTCGGGGGTTTCTGACCGTTTCAGGGCTGCTAGAGTTTCTAATGCGGGAGTGCGGTGAGTTGCCTCATCTCCCAGAGTAGCAAATCGCTCAATGGCATCGAGGCGAGAGCGATCGCTAGCCTGCCATTCGACCGCTTCACCGTTGAGAGTTTGTTGAATGCGCTCTAGATAGCTCTCCCATTCGCGCTGCCGTTGCGCCTCCATCTCAATCTGATGTTTGAGTTCGGCAACCTGGCTGGCAGGTCGAGGCTCGTAGCGATCGCTCTTCTGCTTAAAGTAAAGCTTATCGTCTGAAAGCAAGCAGTAGGCTGCATAACATAAGGGTGCTGTCTTCTCAGAAAACAGCAGCATCGCCATTTCTGCTGGGTTGGTGCTTTCGCCTGTTTCACTCAAAATTTCCCACGCCACCTCTAAGCTTGACGGATCAAGATAAGGCTGAATCTCGCGCAGAAAGCTTGGAATGTCACCAGGTTTATAGGTTTCGTTGAGAATTTCGTAGGTGACTTGGCGAGGATGAAGGGTGTGAGGCTGCCCACGATCGTCTGTTACTATCCAGTGTTTCTTTCCTTCTGGACGGTCAGCAACGGCGAGGCGACGATCGCTGTTTAAGCGAAATTCAACTAGGGTTCCCTTCTCCATTAAAGTCAGCGCGATGGGGATATTGTGATGAGGAATGAAGGATGAGCCGAAGTAGAATCGTTTTTCACTCCTCGTCCTTCATCCTTCTAAGTTTAACGTTGACTGACGACTAGCCTTCTTGACTGATGAAGGGCAATAGCGCCATGATCCGGGCGCGTTTGATTGCGACGGTTAGGTGACGCTGCTGTTTAGCAGTGAGTCCTGTAATGCGACGAGGAAGAATTTTGCCTCGCTCGGTGATAAATTTCCGCAGCAGATCGACATCTTTGTAGTCGATCGGTTCTTCAGGCTTGAGAGGAGAGACGCGGCGACGATAATAGCTCATAGTGATTCCTTGGTGATGGGTCAGTGGTCAGTAGTCGGGCTGAATGACTACGGGCAAGAGGTTACCAGCTCATTGCTGACAGCTAATTTTAGAGGATTGGATGATAACCCTCTATTTAATTTCTTTGTGGTCGGTGTGTTTGTTGCAGTGGGGGCAAAACTTAGATAGCTCTAGTCGTGCTGTCGTGTTGCGACGATTCTTAGTCGTGGTGTAGCGGGAGACACCGGGAGATCGCTTGTCAGGGTTGGTGCGACACTCGGTGCACTCCAGCGTAATCACGATTCTGACTCCTTTATTCTTAGCCATGATCGATTAACTCTGAAGACCTGAATTTGGACACAAAGATCTATTATTTCACAAGAAGGTGAACTTGTGTAGAAACCTGTTTGAGTCTCAAGCTGGAGATCGATTACGCTGACTGAGTAGTCGAGAGCGGCGGTAAGGTAAATGATGATGCCCGCGAAGCAAGCAGAAGAACTCATTCTCAAGTTAGTCGAGCCATTAGATGCAGAAGACGTGGATTTACGATCGACCCGCGATCGCATCTTGGCAGCCTCGGTCACGAGTCATCTAGACTTTCCCCACTGGGACAACTCGGCGATGGACGGCTATGCAGTGCGGTTTGAGGATGTCGAATCCGCGAGTGCTGAGACTCCTGCTGTGTTAGAAATCGTAGAAGAAATTCCTGCTGGATGTCAGCCCAAAAAAGTCATTCAATCAGGTCAATCTGCCCGAATTCTCACCGGGTCTGTGATGCCAGACGGGGCAGATACGATCGTCATTCAAGAAGAGACAACGCGGCACGACGGGCAGATTTTGATTCTGAAGCCTCCTGCTAACCCTCAAGCGTTTGTGAGACATCGCGGCGCTTTCTATCACGCAGGTTCGCCGTTATTGTCCGCGGGATTAGTGCTCAAAGCACCCGAAATTGCGGTATTAGCTGCCGCGCAGTGCAATCAAGTGCGTGTCTATCGTCGTCCGCGCGTGGCAATTTTATCAACAGGCAGTGAGCTAGTCACCCCCGATCGCCCGTTGCAGCCGGGGCAAATCGTTGATTCTAATCAGTATGCTCTGGCTGCATTAGTTGAGCAGATGGGCGGAGAAGCCATTCTATTAGGCATTGTGGCAGACCAACCCCAAGTGTTGAAAGACGCGATCGCTCATGCTGTCTCGATCGCGGATGTGGTTCTCTCATCTGGAGGCGTTTCGGTCGGTGATTATGATTATGTCGATCGCATCTTGGCAGAACTAGGCGCAGAGATTCACATCCGAGCCGTTGCAGTTAGACCAGGTAAGCCGCTCACCGTTGCTACGTTTCCTAATGCCCTTTATTTCGGACTTCCTGGCAATCCCGTTTCGGCGTTGGTGACGTTCTGGCGATTTGTACAGCCCGCGTTGAGAAAGATGTCAGGCTTGCCTCATGGATGGGAACCAACCTTTGTGCAAGCAAAAGCTCAACAAGACTTACGATCGGACGGCAAACGAGAATCGTATCTCTGGGGACAACTTCATTTGGTGAATAGGCTGTATGAGTTTTCTCTAGCCCCCGGTAGCCACAGTTCCGGCAATCTGATTAATCTAGCTGGCACAAACTGTTTAGGAATGATTCCGATCGGGCAAACCCAAATCGCAGCCGGAGATCCTATTCAGGTTCTCCAAACCTAGCCGTAAATACTCATTAAAAAAATTCCCTGGTAGGGACATCTAATGAGATGCCTCTACCGGGGAAACGAAATCAACCAGTAAGGTCTTGGCTTCTATCTAGGATCTCTGCGCCTCTGCAAAAATTCAGGAATATCTAAACCGGGAGGTTTGCCCTTTGGATCGGGAGTTGAGGTTGGGGCGATCGGAGTCGCAGAAGTCGTCGCTCGTTTTGGTAGCGCAGTCGGTTTGACTGTAACCTGCTGCTGCTGTGCTTCTGGAGAAAACCCCGTCGCAATCACCGTAATTCGGACTTCACCCTGAAGCCGTTCATCAATGACTGCACCAAAAATGATGTTGGCATTCGGATCGACCACCTCATAGATGATTTCGGCGGCTGCATTGACTTCATGAAGCGTCATATCAGTGCCGCCCGTAATGTTAAACACAACCCCTCTTGCACCGTTGATCGACGCTTCTAGCAATGGCGAAGAGATGGCAGCGATCGCCGCTTCTCTCGCTCTAGATTTGCCCGACCCAATGCCAATGCCCATCAGCGCTGAGCCAGCATCTGCCATGATCGCTCTTACGTCTGCAAAGTCTACGTTCACCAAACCCGGAATCGTAATGATATCCGAGATGCCCTGGACTCCCTGCCGCAAAATGTCGTCTGCCGTCTGAAACGCTTCTTGAACGGGCGTTTGCTCAGAAATCACGGTTAGCAGCTTGTCATTTGGGATGATGATCAGCGTATCAACTCGGCTTTGAAGGGCTGCGATGCCTTCTTCCGCCTGAGTGGTGCGTCGCCGTCCTTCAAAGGTGAAGGGGCGAGTCACTACTCCGACAGTGAGCGCGCCTAATTCTTTTGCGACTTCTGCCACGATCGGAGCCGCACCTGTGCCCGTACCGCCGCCCATACCTGCTGTGATAAAGACCAGATCTGAATGCTCTAGCGCTGTCGCGATTTCATCACGAGATTCTTCGGCGGCTTTTTGCCCGATCGCCGGGTTTCCTCCTGCCCCTAATCCTCGCGTCAACTTTTGACCGACTTGCAGACGCTTGGGAGCCTGGGCTTGAGCCAACGCTTGAGCATCGGTGTTGACCGTCCAAAACTCAACGCCCGACACATCGCTGGCAATCATGCGATTGACCGCGTTGCCCCCACCCCCGCCAACTCCAATGACTTTAATCTTTGCTACGCTACCTGGCACAATATCACCACTCCTTGACTCTTCTCCAGGCAACCCTTTGAGGCTGGAGTTTTGATTTAAATATAGGCTGGAGTTGCTGCCAAACGGATTAGAATTTTCTGCCATGGATGAGAAGCTAGACTGTCCTTCAGTGTGAGAACCTTCATAGCCGCGCTCTAATCGGCTGTCGAGGGTTGTTGGGGTGTCTGACTCATTGTTAAGCGTCATTAGAATTTCAGCGATGGTTATGAACAAGAGATCAGGGCTAGACAAATCTAGATGATCAGCGATGAAAACGTGAGAATGAACGATGCTGCCACACCGATCGCGGCGAAAAAGTATTTAGATTAACGATATCAGGTTAAGTTTCTAGTAGCCAATTTGCAAGTCTTCCTATCGGTTTGATTTAAGAAGAGATTTGAAATGCTCGATTACGGGTAGCAGAGGGCAAACTTTAAATTCGCTCTCTTCTGAGAAAGAGTTGGTGAATTGCTGAGTCTCTACCATCACAGCCAAAAACAGTTTAAACATCCTTTAAGGAGTACCTAATTTTACAGGAGTTTTTGAAGGATTCAGATTCATTTGAATAAATGGGGCATCTGGATTTCTCAAATCAATGTATGAAACCTGGCTCGGATTAACGTGATTAGGTAGCCTCCTCATTTGATCAAGTGCTTTCAGTTGATTAGCAAAACTAGAACCATACCCCCCGAAGTGAACGAAACCAAGCTCGGTCTTGAGAATTAAATTATTAGGGTCGTTCCAGTTAACCTCAAAAACTTTTACCGGACTTCGACTGAGTAATGAATAAAGGGTTGCCCAATAGGGACGATAGTGCAATAGCCTCCCCGTAATTTTAAGAGTTGGCAATTTAAAGCTTTGATTGAGCGATGTGTAGGTTTCAAGGGGAGTCCAGGTACCATTTGCGTCGAGCAATCCGGCTTGAGCGGGACTTGCTTGCCCAGCGTTGGCAGCGGATGCACTGCTTTTTGTGGCAGACACCGAAGCTTCAGACAAACTTGGTTGAGCGATCGCAACTGGATTGCGTTCTTGAACTCTCACTATTAACCCTGGGGGAAACAGTTGACGATCAACCACTGCTTCTGAAATTGGGGCTTTTAACTTCAGTGCGTCAACAAGGGCTTGAGGCTGAATTTTAAGCAACGACTGAGGGTAAGCGATCGGCAGCAGAGCGCGGATTGTCTGAGCAGAGATAAATTGATTGCCCTTGATTGTAACTTGCTCTGGTTTGCGAATCACCCAAGCTGGTAGAGTAGCTGACCAAACCGCTCCGCTCGCCAAACCTACCACTGCAAGACTACGCCAGCTCGCTTGGAAGAACCTAACCCGTCGCTGGCGGCGCAGTTTTTGCCGTCGCTGGGCTAACTCAGTTTGAGAAACGGGGGCAATGCTAGTCATCTTAGGTGCTCACCGAACAAATCTGAAAATGGGCGAATAGACATTCAAGTAGATGAACGCCTACTGCCAAGACTAATGGATCTGTCCAGGACAGATCCACCCGATCTGCTTTTAGCCAGATTTAGATAAGCGGCGATCGTAACCAATAGCTGTGTCACCACAGTCCAAGTGGTCAATTTTAGATCAACACCGTCTAAATCTGTCTTCTTATTTAATCACTCATTCTCGATTGTGCGACTCTAGTCACTCGTAAACTTCAGACCTTTGTTCCTTTAACTCACGCTTAATCACCGGGGATCAGTTCGCTGTCTCTTGTATGAGCGTTGCAACTTGTTCGCCAAACTCAGGATCAACGTTGGCGAGACTTAAAAGTTGCAAATATTCTTGACGAGTTAAGCCTGCGATTTCAATCAAAGCGATCGCGTCCGTTTCAATATCGCGCTGAATGCGGAGTGACTCAGACTCAGTTTCGGCTGCCTGTAGCTCTCCTTCTCGTCGCTCAATGAGTGCTACGACTTTTAGATAGACGTTGACAAATTGAATAACTTTTTCAGACGGAATGTTGTTAGTGTCGGGTCTAGCAGAGCTGTTGCTTGGTAGAGCAGTAGAAGAAAGCTCGGCATCGGGGCGGTTGGCAGGTGCAGCCAAGCTAGCGATCGGACTCACCAAAAACGCCACGCAAACAACAAAGACGGTTGCCCAGCAGATGAGCGATCGCATAAGAAGTTCCTGAAAACACACTCCCAGTCTTTTCACATCTTGGGCTTATCCCACTAAGCCTGAGCGCAGCGCTCTAACGGCGGCTTGAGTGCGGTCGTCGGCACACAGCTTGTTCAAAATATTGCGAACGTGAGTTTTGACAGTGCCAACTGTAATGTAGAGCTTCTCAGCGATCGCTGCATTGCTACATCCATTAACAATTAACTGTAAGACTTCTAACTCTCGCTCAGTCAGGGGATATGCTTCAATAATTTGGTTATATTCTGGCTCCGCAGCACTAATAGAAACCGTTTTCGACTCAATAGCGTTGCTGTCTTCGGGTTGAGTGTCTCGTGCCTGTTTCAACACCACACGAGCGATCGCGGGGTCAATCCAGGAGTTGCCCTCTTGGGTAACACGCAGCGCTTCTACCAGCTGGTCTAGACTTACGTCTTTCATGCAGTAAGAGTCTGCCCCAGCCGCAAACGCAGCTAGCACAACATCTTCGTTATCTTGCAGGGTTAGAATCAAGACTTTAGTGACAGGTCCGCTTTCCATCAATGCCTGAGCTTGGCGAAAGCGACGAGTCAGCTCAATGCCATCAATATCAGGTAAGCCAATATCTACGATCGCCACGTCGGGTTTTGTAGAGGTCATGAGTTTTAAGCCGTCTGTTCCGTTTGCGGCTTCTCCAACGACTTTAAATCCTTCTCTTTGCTGGAGAGCCGTTCTCATGCCAACCCTAGTCAGGTCATGATCTTCAATAAGAGTGATCCGAATATCAGTATCCATCAGAATAAGCTCCCATATTTTTAGAAGGTAACAAAGCACGCCAGTAGAGAAACAGCCTGCAGTGCAGAAATTGAGACGATTACTCAGGGATTAACTGATTAACTCGCTCAAATCACTACCTGCAATTTCTCTAAAAGACGGACGTAACTGAATAAATTCATAATTGCTCCTAAGCATAGGCTGAGTTGCTTGATACACAGGTCTGGCTTGTGACATACAACCTTAGATAGAAATTTTAAAAGTAAAGTCTAACTTATTCAAAAGATAAAGTGGAATTAGAGCACCAGAGTAATTCGTCTAGGTGGAAGAGATCCTAACTTTATTGAGATAGATTGCTTAGAAACGCGGATTTATTAATGTCGAGGACTTTGCCCCTCACGAAGTGGGCAAAGTCCTCGCATAACCCTTTCTCCCAAGCTGGGAGAAGGGGAACCGGACTCTTGCTCCTTCTCCCAAACTGGGAGGGCTGGGGGCGATCGCAAACCCACTTTGCAATGACCGATCTGATTTAATTCACGATCCTTGCTGAGGAGTGGCGCTAATCAAAATAAAGCTCAGCCTTTCCATTAAAGTTGATGGCGCAGCGCAACGTTTCCTGGTCATAAGTAAGCGTGCTTTGAGCAAAAATAGAGCGATCGTGGGAGATTAATGACTTTATGAGCTACCCATGCGTTTAACAATCTCTCCACCTAACATTTCGTGGGCTTCTTGCAAAAGATCTGGAATTTTGTCGGCGTGAGGACTGTTTGCCAGACATTTGCGTAGAGAGTTTGGGTCGATCGTATCGGCTCTCGCACCCGGAAACCAATGACTCGCTTGACCTAACAGGTTATATCGCATTTTGGCGTAGTCCACCATGTCGTAAGCGATCGCGAGATTTCGTAGCCACAAAATGATCGGGATGTTTAACCGACCGGGCGTTTCATCAACCGAGGGTAATCCAGTTCGCCAAGTGCTAACCCAGTAAGAGCCTAATCGCTCGATCGCAGCTTCTTCTAGCCGTTGCAAAATTGGGGGAAGAAACTCGTCGGCACGATCGAGAACCTCTAGAGTTTTGAGATGTTCATCAAAATCTTCGGGACGGGCAGCCCCAATGCTGAGGGTGTGAACTTGAGGATGGCTGAGACAGAACAAATTATTAAACACTATTGGACTCAGAGGCATACAGAGATCTACCAGTCGGGGTGAGGGATTGTAGAGCAATCCTCCCTTATTAGAAGGGCTGATGATAAACACGCCCATATCAAGCTGGTTAGCTGCCGCGATCGCTGCCCAATTCACCTGATTGATGTAGTACCAGTGCAGATTGACATAATCGAATTGATTGGTCGCGATCGTTTTCACAATCACATCGACAGGTCCGTGAGTTGAGAACCCGATCGAGCGAACTTTTCCCTGAGCTTGCAGCTTTTGGGCTACCTCAAAACAGCCGCCTGGACGTAGGCATTCTTCCAAATGGCTCTCTAAGTTGATGCCGTGAATGGATAGCAGATCTACATAGTCGAGATTTAAAAATCGGAGAGACTGCTCAAAGGTCTTTAAAAACGATTTTGAGTCTGTCATTGGCTCAATTTTGGTTTGCACAATCAGCGAGTCGCGATCGAACTGAGGCAACACCTTGCCGAGCTGCAACTCTGACGTGCCATAGGCGCGAGCCGTCTCAATATGATTGATCCCCAATTCTAAAGAACGGTGGATCGTCGCTTCTAAGTTCTTCTGATTATCAGCAGGGATTTCTCGATACGACACATCTTGCCACTTGTACTGATAGCGCATTCCTCCACAGGTGAACACTGGAATCTGTAGCTCAGTGCGCCCAAAACGTCTGTATTTCATGAACTGTAAGTAAAGACAAGGACTTGATTGACCGCAGATAAGGAAGGATTCCGTATTTCTACGCCTGATCTTCTCTAGTTTAGGCAGAGATATTAAGAATATTTATCTTTTAGGCAGTCTCTCAGCGATTTGCTGGGATCGCCCTCAAACAAACTCTACATCAACTCACAAAAGGTTTTACCCCTATGCAAAGCTTTGATCCGTTTGAGCAATTTGTCCAAAGTTATGAATCAGAAATTGTCAAACGAGAAGCCTGTCTTGAGATTCAGCAAAGGTTAGAACACTTTTGCAAAAAATTAGAAGACATTCAAAAGGAACTCCAACGCGTCAATACACCAACTGACGACGATCGCTATCAGCAGTTAGAAACTAGAATTCGCCACTATCGCTATCAGCTTAACTATGAGTTGCCAAAGCTGGCAGAAAATCTATTAGAAAATCGTCAGGCTCACCCTTTAGAAGCCATTGATTGGATCGGGCAAATCATTGAAGACCGACGACAACGGCAGGAGCGAGAAGAGGCTGACACACAATTGAGACGGCGTGATCGAGAAGAACTTCAGCGACGACGACAAGAGAAAAAGCGGCAGCTCCTCGCTACGATCGCTGAGCAAGACGATTATTACGAAGCGTCAGATCTAGCGATCGAGGTTCACTACGCGAAAGAAGATCTGAAGTCGCTTGAAGCGCTCGAAGAAGTCGTCAATGCCTTACTCAACAAAATCAACGACTGCAACCGGGAAGGTAAGTCGATCGTCATTGCCGGAACCGCTGAATGGAAGCTGTCTCGGATGTATGAGAAGGCGACCAAACTACGTCAACAAAAATATCCTCCCCACTTGACGTTAGTTCCGGGTGGAGGCTCTAGTTCTCGCGCTCGGACGGTGGCTTCTGACGACTGCGACGAGTCTGATGAAACTCCTGATCCCTATGCAGATCTGGCTGGAAAAGTGGTGATCTTTGGCGGTCAAAACAATGTAAAAGTGCAGGTCGAAGAGTGTCTACGTCAATCAAAAGTCAATTTGGTCTGGTGTACTGCTGAAGATGGCGATCAGTGGGCAAAACAAACCGAAAGTCATATTGCTCAGGCTGATCTCGTCGTGATTATTACCGGACGGGGCACGCCTCACAAGCAGACCATCAGCGCAAAGCGAGTCGCTAAAAACTTGCGGAAACCATTGATTCAATGCGATCGAGCTTCCGGCAGAGACAGCCTTTTAGAACACGTCAAAACTGGACTTTTGGGATTGCAGCTACAGAGAAATCTAGGCTGATTTTCCGCATAGAGAACCGCCCATCACTTTGGAGTAACGGGCGGTTTTTTTGTGAGAGCCGACAAATTCTATTTGCGCTTAAAAATTGAGGAGACACGATCGCCGATCATCGACAGCGCATTTTGTACCCCGATCCCCGCATTTGATCCGGCTGAGGGGCGTTGAGCCAACTCGATCTCGTCATCCTTAAACCCTTTGAGCCGATAGCCATACTCCAACTGAGCCTGATTCTTTTTAAGTACCGGAAACAGCCGAAACGCGCCTTTTTGCAGTTCTTCTAAGTTGTCAAAAATGGCGTGATTGATTTGGTTGGAGCGCTTCACCGCGATCGCGCCGACTGGAAACCAGCTTTTTTTACCCTGAACTCGGATGTAAATCTCATATTCAGGCGTACCGTCGTCTTTGAACTGATCGTAGAGCTGCGATGCCTCAGCCCGCTTCGCCGCACCCTTAGTCGGTTGCTTCTGTGTCTGCGGTTTCGCCTTCCCAAATCCAGCAGGAGTTGCCATTTCTGAAAATTACCTTAAAACTTTATTACAAAAGTTTACGCCATGTTTAGGAAGAATGGGAGGGGATGATCCCCGAACTTACGAAATTCCTACACCTCGATCTCTGATAATAGAACTCTATAGTGAAGACGTGCGCAACGGAGATCAACTCAAGTGGAAGCAGATAACCTAGTCGCGATCGAACATCAAAATGTCCCTCAAGCGCACCAGGGCTTGCACAGCTTTTTATATAGCTCTAACGACGAGCACACCGAGACTACGACCAGCGCTCCTAATTTGGAAAGTCAGGGCGATGAAATTATGTCAGTTGCAGAGTGGTCTGCCCAAGCGGTGAACGCAAAAGTCGCAGGGGTGTATGCGGTGTTGAATTGCGATCGTCACCTTCAATATGTCGGCTATTCACGCAATGTACCCCTTTCTCTAAGTGGTCATCTGACTCAAGTGGGTGAAAACGCCTGTGCATTTTTGCGACTCAAAACCTTCAAGTTTCCCAGGCGCGAAGAGATGGAGCAGCTTCGAGACGCATGGATTGCTGAGAACGAGACTATTCCACTGGGCAACGGGGAAGAGAACGATCGCTGGGCTGGCACCGTTGCAGAAGCGGCAAAACTGGCGATGTCTGCGGCTGAACGAGAAGCCTATGAGGAGAAAAAATTGAAGCTCCGCAAAGCAATGGCAGATCAGGCGCTCAACAAAGAGTTAGATCAGCTTTCAACTTCAGAAGCCGATCGTCGTCAGAACTTAGAAGCCGCTGTTGAAAACGACGATTGGAGTGCTGTGATTCAACAATCCCAAAAAGATGAAGGATAGTAAGGAACGTGGATTTATTAAGGTGCAACGTCTCACCCTCACCCTAGCCCTCTCCCCAAGGAGAGGGAACAAGGCTCTAACTCCCTTCTCCTTGGGGAGAAGGGTTGGCGAGGACTTCGCCCCACTCTGTGAGGAGGGCAAAAGACGCTCACAAGTCCTACAGGTTATTTAATCCACGATCCTAAGCATAATTCCCGAACCAACCTTTCTAGCCTTTGCTCCGCTAAATGTTCTGAACTATCCCCAAGATTAAATGTCTGTAGTTGAAACTCCGATTACCACGTTTCCGCTAGCTGCGGTCGTAGGTCAAGAAGCCATCAAAATGGCACTCCTGTTAGCAGCGGTCGATCCTACTCTGGGAGGAGTCGTGATTGCTGGACGGAGAGGCACCGCAAAATCTGTGATGGCGCGGGCGATTCATGCGTTGCTGCCGCCGATCGAGGTCGTCAAAGATTCTCTCAGCAATTGCGACCCCAACACCCCCGAAGATTGGGACGATCTGACTTTAGAAAAAGTAACCGATTTGTCTGACATCCCGACTGAGGTTATTCGTGCGCCATTTGTGCAGATTCCGCTTGGTATTACCGAAGATCGACTGCTCGGTTCTGTTGATGTCAGTCAATCGATTAGACAAGGTGAAACCGTTTTTCAGCCCGGACTGTTAGCCGAGGCACATCGCGGCGTTCTCTATATCGACGAAATCAACTTGCTCGATGATCAGATCTCCAACTTTCTGTTGACCGCTTTAACCGATGGACGTAACCAGATTGAGCGAGAAGGCATCAGCTTTCAGCATCCGTGCAAACCCCTACTGATCGCCACTTACAATCCTGAAGAAGGGTCACTGAGAGAACATTTATTGGATCGGATCGCGATCGCCCTCTCTGCCGACGCAGTTTTAGAATTGGACGATCGAGTGCAAGCTGTCGAGCAAGCTACTCGCTATGCTGACTCTCCGCAAGCCTTTCTCAAGGACTATGACGAAGATCTCGACTCATTGAGAACTCAAATTATCCTGGCGCGAGAGTGGCTCAAAGACGTGCGTATCAGCACTGAGCAGATCAATTATTTAGTTAACGAAGCGATTCGAGGCGGCGTGCAGGGGCACCGGGCCGAACTGTTTGCTCTCAGAGTTGCCAAAGCTCACGCCGCTCTCGACGGACGGACGGATGTGATTGCAGACGATTTGCGGCGAGCCGTTGAGCTGGTGATTGTGCCGCGATCGACGATCGTGCAAACCCCACCCGACGAAAATCCTCCGCCTCCGCCACCACCGCCTCAAAATCAAGACGAACCCCAAGACGAACCTCAAGACGACTCTGACCAAGATCAAGACGAGCAGGAAGAAAAAGAAGAACCCGAAGACCAGCAAGAGCAAGAGCCACCGAGCATTCCCGAAGAGTTTGTTTTTGATGCAGAAGGCGTGATTCTCGACCCAGACGTGCTTTATTTTGCTCAAATGGCAAGTCGTCAGGGCAAATCAGGCAGCCGCACCATCATCTTTTCTGAAGATCGGGGTCGCTACATCAAACCGATGTTGCCCAAAGGAAAAGTGCGGCGAATTGCAGTAGACGCAACCCTGCGATCGGCGGCTCCCTATCAAAAATCTCGTCGTCAACGCGCCGCAGACAACCAACCCGAAGCCAGTGCGGCATCTCGCAAACGCGTCTTTGTCGAAGAAAGTGACATCCGTCAGAAAAGACTTGCTCGTAAAGCCGGAGCATTGATTATCTTTGTCGTTGATGCGTCTGGCTCAATGGCGCTCAACCGCATGAATTCCGCTAAGGGAGCTGTGTTGACGCTGTTGACCGAGGCATATCAAAATCGAGATCAAGTCTCTCTCATTCCGTTTAGAGGTGAACAGGCTGAGGTTTTGCTGCCACCTACACGATCGATCGAAGCTGCCAAACGTCGCCTCGATCGTATGGCGTGCGGTGGAGGCTCTCCTTTAGCGCACGGATTAACTCAAGCCGTCCGGGTAGGTATTAATGCTCAACAATCGGGCGATGTCGGTCAAGTCGTGATTGTGGCGATTACAGATGGTCGAGGCAATGTGCCGCTGGCTCGATCGCTAGGCGAAACGATTCCCGATGGAGAAAAGCCCGACATCAAAGCTGAACTGTTGGATATTGCGGGCAAAATCCGCGCGATGGGTACTCAACTGCTCGTGATCGATACCGAAAATAAATTTGTCTCGACAGGCTTTGCCAAAGAACTCGCAAAACAGGCAGGAGGGAAGTATTATCACCTACCCAAAGCTACCGATCAGGCGATTGCTTCTATGACGCGAAACGCGATCGCAGACATGAAAGCTCGATAGAGATTTATAGAAAATGCCGGACTGAACTCAATTCAACCCGGCATATCTAGAGATGATGAACAACTGATCAAAACCAGTCAAGCATTAGGGATCAGACTGCAAAACTTGAGGCTGTAGCAAGCTAACCATCTGCTGAATGCCTCGATGAATGCGGCGAGTCACTGTCATTGGGCTGACCCCAATCTGTTCAGCTACCTCTTTTCGAGACAAATCGTGCAAAAAAACGTATTCGATCGCCTGCCGAGTTTTGTCTTCTAGCTGATTCAGCGCTTTTTGCAACTGTTGACGGTCTTCTTCTAAATGCTGAATCTGCTGATAGTGGGCATCAGGCAACGTATCGCCCAACGTCATCGGAGAATCAAGCTGTTGGCAAATCGTCGCGTCTAAGCTTAGGGGCAAACGGTTTCTAGCAGCTAGTTTGCTCTCGCGCCACTCGTGGACACCGACCCCTAACTCAGTTGCAATTTCTTCATCCGTCGGTTGACGACCCAGATCCACCGTTAACCCTTCGCGAACTCGTTGTCCCTCTTTGTTGAGTTGTTGCCAACGGCGGGGAATCTTAACGGTGCCAGCACGATCGCGCAAAAAGTGCAGCATCTCGCCGCGAATGTAGGGCACTGCAAACGAGCTAAAGGCACAGCCTTGATGCGGATTGAACCGCTCGATCGCACGAATTAAACCAAGGTAGCCAATTTGTTCTAGATCTTCATAGGGTTCGGCGCACTGGTGGCTAACCCGATGTGCAATCTTACGGACAAGACCTGCATTTAACTGCACCAACTGATTCCGAGTCCGAACTGAGGGCTTGTGGTGGTAAGACACCAAGAGTTCCATGCCACGAGAACGAAGAGAAGTTTGAGTTGTCATCATCTTTTTTAGGGGTCGTCATCCACTTCAGCGTTGAGTTTATTTTCTATTTATGAAGAGTGACAAACCATCGTCGATCCACGGTACTGATCCGGGTCGATGCCCCAGATGGTCGGCAAAAACACGCAAGCTAGATTGTGACTGTACTGATGCAGTTCAACTTGTTGAATCAGTGGCATGGTTCAGCAAGCGTTGAAACTGCGTCTTCCTATCGAACGATTTCGCCGTGATTTTAATGCTCTTCTCAAGAGAGAGGGAAAGCCTTTGCTGAGTGCTTACTTTAGTATTCAGGTACACGATTCACGCTTAATAAAAGGAACAACCAAGATGGCATCTCAAAAAGAATCTAAAGGCAAGCAAGACGACTCAGCAATGGAAGAAAAGCAATCCACAGCATCGCATCAAGCAGAAGCAAAGCACGCAGACGCAGACCAAGATGACGCATCTCCTGATGTTGATTCTCTCGTGGAGGTCTTGCACAGTGATGTGACTGAACTTGAGTCTGAAGACGCGATCGAATCTATTGATCTGTGGGTCAACTTTCTTAAAGGTCACAAGGAAGATAACGTCAAAGCACTCTCTGCTAGCCTTAAAGAATTGAAGAAACTTCTGAAGGGCAAAAAGTCTGAGACCAGTGAAATTGCTGCTGTTTTAGAGCAACTGGGTGAACAAACCACTGCGATCGGAGATGAGTCTGGAAGAGGCGTTAAAGGACCTTTGCACACAGTTGGCAAAGCCCTCGCTCAAGCTGCTAAGAAAATCGAAAAGTCGGCTGATAAAGCAAACGTAGGCACTGAAACTAAGTAGTTTCAGTGATCGCTTCTAGCCTTCTTGCATCAGCCGACTTGGTTTCTGCAAGAGGGCTAGTTATATCAAATTCCCTGAATGCTGAATCAATGTTTTTTGGATGTTCTAGGTAACGCTGGGTTAGTCTGGAAACGCAGTTCCGACCATTGGGTCGCGAATGTATAGACCGAGGGTCAGCGATCGTAGGACTTCATCCCAAACAGGGGTTAGCTGCTCAGCTTGGTCTGCCCAATAGTCGAACGTGATCAAACACTGAACGTTTGATCCTAAGCCAATGCAGGTGCGAGAAAAGGCTTCGCGGCTGTCTTGCTGGTCAATGAATTTGATTTCTGCCCAGACAATGCGCGCAGTTTGACGTTTAAGGGTGATGATTTCTCCGCGCTCAATCACGTCACGTTTTTCGTCTTGTAGAATTTTCTTGAGCGTGTGTTTGAGCGGAAATAGGCTCCAATCTGCTCCAGGGAGGCGATTAAATGACATTTCGAGACGACAATCATCATCGGGGGGTTGATGATCGAGAAACTTAAACGATTTGACATCTGGCTCAAAAAACCAGTGCTGCGGCACATCGAACCGGACAGCCCCTCGATCGGCAACAAACACTTTATAGCCAGGGCTGCACTGCCAGCGATGATCGTCTTTGAGTTCGAGGGTTTCTTTAATCCATCGCAGATCGTCTTTTTTGCGCTTTGCCATAATCCGTGATTCCACGATTTGCTCGTTTTTATGGTAGAGCATTTACCATCGTTAGAAAAACGCTATTTGACGCGATGGGCAACTAATTTGCCCTCACCCCCAACCCCTTTCCCGCGGGAGAGGGGCGCTAGAAATCTTGTTCCCTCTCCATCGGGCTACCGTGTACACACAAGTCCTTATAGCTTCTTTTGAGTCGGCTTCAGCCCCCTAAATCCCCCAAAATTGGCAGGGCTGATTAGTTGTCACCAGATAAAATCTACAAGCTTGGGTCTTCGTTCAGCATCAAATGATGCCTCGACGCAAGATAAAGGGTACATATTTTCTTTCTCGACCTTAAATTAGCCCTGCCAAAATTGGGGGACTTTGAACCAGATAAATGGCT